>NZ_JBEGDL010000001.1:0-846245 GCF_040813775.1 Ammoniphilus soli | reverse complement strand
AAAGACTGGGCACTTTTTTCATTAGATTGATATCAGGTTACTTTCGAAATTCGGGATTAAGTAATTTTCGAGAGATTGAACATGGCCGACGAACGATTAGTAAGCATGATCCCAATGAGTTAAAGACCGTTTATCAGTCCTTAATTTTAGAGAAAGAGCAGCAAGAAATTCGACGTTGGGTTAAAGCTGCGGATTTAATCGATGCTTATTTGAAATGTGTGACAGAGGAATCCGCGGGAAATCGTGAATTTTCGATAGCAAAAGAACAGATTAAGAAAACCATCCAAGAATTAAATATCCGGGAAGTTTATTGCTTCCTTACTTCTTAGTTTACTTAAGGTACTTTCTCTCATTGATCATCCTATTTAGCAATATTCTCTTCAACCTCCAACCCTAAACTTATATGACGAGTTAAATCAGTAAAAATCAGGTTAAAAATCTATCAAAATTTAATATTATATGTCGAGTATATAACTGTTTTCCTCTTATTTAAGACATATAATGTAAATTATACGCTTAGTTTGTATGAACCTTTTGTCAATACATTATCATTAATTTATCTTCAAAATTCAAAATAAAACTAAAGCAATACTCCAGTCTTATTGTTCACTACCTCCATTTGTTCAACTTAAGTTTTTAATATGATTATTTATAAAAAAAAGATCTCTTTTAAAGAGATCTTTTTGGAAGGTAATGCAATCGTAGACTTTTCTAGTGATTTATTCCAAGGATACATCGTTTCTATGGATAGACTGCTGTGATTATTGAAATGGATAAACCAAAAATCAGCTCATTTTCTCACTGACTAAAGCGGTTTCAAAAGAAGCTTGTTGAGAATTTATACTATGTTTATCAGACTTAGCCAAAAACAAGAAGAAGAGACCAAAACCACCTAATAAAAGGGCACTGAGTAAGATGGATTGATTAAAACCAAGAGTGATGTTATTACCCGCAGAATTTGACTTTCTTGACCACCTGTTTTTTGTTTGTATTGCTTGATCCAGCCATGAAGAGTATTGGCAGAGATACCTAATTCTCGGGCCACCTGGGCTACGGATTTCCTCTGCTCAAGGATGTATTCGACGGTTTGGCGTTTATATTCTGCGTCGTAATTTTGCTTTTTCATGTAGACACCTCGATTTTAGGATCAATTTAATTATAAAGGATAGAATACTTTGGTCAAAGCCGGCGGCTCACTACGGAGCTACGTCCTCTTCCATTATTACTGGAACTCATATCCTATCCCTATGAATCTCTACCTATATTTAGACTACCATCAAATACTTATGTTTGAGATAAACGGCCTGATTATCGTAAGTAAGTCAGCAACATCTACAATCTCTTTTTCATAATCATAAAGCTGGCGGTGCCTATGGCTACCAAAATTTCATTTGAATCGTAGATTTCCGCTTGTCCGACTGCCAATTTCCCACCCCGGTTGTATAGCTTCGCTTTGGTATTCTATTTTCGTTTACAGATCTCTATGATCATATTCTCTATAAAATCAATCAATTAAGCACCTGTAAATTTAACAGGTGCTTAAAACATGAACGATTATTTGATTTAATTACACGATTCCTCTTAATCCTGAAGGTCCATAAATTACAAAACAAGTAAATGTAAAGAATACTAAAGAATTCAAATCTGGGAACCCAGCCACCGTTGGATTAACCTTTAAGCCTTAGGCTTTGCCTCCCCACTTTTCAGTTACGGCTCAGGTCTCTCTCTAGGTGTTTTATTAATAATAAAATAACCTATAATTAAAGTTAAAATTACTATGGCATAAAGCAAAGTATGAGTAGGATTGTGATGCTCGACAATAATTAATCTAATCATAGCTGTAATCCCTATATAAATAAAATATCTAAGCGGAAAATGATATTGGTCTCGAAAATATTTAACAGTCATAGATATAAACTCAAAATAAAGAAAAAATATAAGTATTTTCCCTAAGAAATGTTGATAGTCCGTATGTTCATCCATAATAATGGTGAATATTACGGCTAAACTTTTAATTAATGATACAGACAAAGTAAGGGCGAAACCAATCAAACTAAGGTTTAATACCCATTGTAATAAACGTGCAACGGGAAAGGTTCTACTAAAATATTCTATGCCTTCTCTTAACGGTTCTATAACATGCATGCCCTAAAAACACACTCCTTATGGACTTCAGAAATCTTAGTAATTGGATTAAGTAATGGTAGTCTAAATAGTAGACACAGATTTTAGAGATCGGATAGGAATAAGGTTCCTGTGAAAAGGACATAGCTGCGTAGTCAACCTTGGATACCCAAAGCTTTCTGTTGATTCTTTTTCAAAAACGCATTCTTTTGCCGATTAAATATTTAACCTACCGTTATTGAAGACAAGAAAAACACTCATCCACCAAAAAGGAACATGAGTGGCAACATCCCAAACTGACGAATTTTCAATTTATGCCCAACCACGGAAACGTGAAGCTTCAGCCGTTTTTCTGACTCCAACCATATAGGCCGCCAAACGCATATCCACTTGATAAGCCTGTGATGTTTGGTAAATCGTTCTAAAGGAATCTATCATTACCTTTCGAAGTTTTTCAGCCACCTCTTCTTCTGGCCAATAATATCCTTGATTATTTTGAACCCATTCAAAGTAAGAAACGGTTACACCACCTGCACTTGCCAATATATCTGGCACTAGGAGGACTCCTCTTTCATTCAGAATTTTTGTTACTTTAAGGGTTGTCGGCCCATTTGCTGCTTCTACTACAATCGAAGCTTTAATATGGTGGGCATTTTGTGCTGTAATTTGGTTTGAGATTGCCGCTGGCACAAGAATATCACATTCTTTTGCTAGTAGTTCCCTATTCGTAATTACATTAGAAAATTGATTTGTTATCGTACCAGCTATCGCGCCGGTCAAGTAAATCATTGATATCAAGCCCTTCTTGCCTCTTGTCCGTATCCGATAGATGTAATTTTCAAGTGGCTATCATATAAAATGATAGTTTTTATAACAATTTCATTAAACCGCTCATTTAGAGAACAATCCTTTAAGAGCAAAGGCTACATTTTGTGGCCTTTCTGCCAAACGGCGCATAAAATAACCAAACCAATCATTACCGAAAGGAATGTAAACACGTATTTTATACCCTTCTTTCACCAAACTGAGCTGCATATCTGTTCTAAATCCATACAACATTTGAAATTCAAATTGATCACGTGGTATCTGATGCTTTTGCGCGAATTCTTTTACTTTTGCAATAATATGGTGATCATGAGAAGCAATGGCCGTGTAACTTCCACTTAATAAATGTTCTTCGATGATTCTTAGGTAATTTTCATCTACCTTTTCCTTCTCTTGGTAAGCTACTTCAGGAGATTCTTTATAAGCTCCTTTAACTAAACGCAGAGAAATCCCTTTTAATTCTTTCACGTCCTGGTTAGCACGGTATAAGTAGGCCTGAATCACTGTTCCTACATTATCATACGTTTGGCGTAGTTCCCTTAGGATATCTAACGTGATTTGACAATGCGAGTGATCTTCCATATCGATTCGAACAAAATTGTTGTATTTTTTGGCTGTCTCAAGAATTCGACGCATATTTTTAACGCAAAAATCCCGGTCAATATCCAATCCTAACTGGGTCATTTTAACAGATAAATTACTATTTACTCCAGCTTTAGCGATAGCTTCTAACGTTTTGACGTTATATTCGGTTGCCTCTATCGCCTCTTCTCTACTTGAAACAAATTCCCCTAAATGGTCCATGGTACAGACTAAGCCTTTTTTATTTAAATCCTGAGCTTTTTTTACGGCACTCTCGATCGTTTCTCCCGCTACGACCTGTGAAGCTCCAAATCGAAGACCCCATTTTTTTGCAGCCTTATTCAAAGCTTTGCTTTGAGAAGCATAAAGGAATATATTTTTCGAAACTGCTGCTAGCATAGATTGTCCCCCCAAGATGATATGTTCCGGTTTTTCATTGATAGTCTTATAATGGGCAACTTAAAAAGTTGCCCATGTCTTCTTAAAGTGCTACGCTCGTTGTTTTCGCTTGCATATGCAAAATAAGGTAATCAGGTCCTCCTGCTTTTGAGTCTGTTCCTGACATATTAAATCCACCAAACGGCTGATACCCAACGATTGCTCCTGTACAACCACGATTGAAATAAAGGTTACCTACGTGGAATTCTTCCTTTGCTCGTTCAATGTGTTCAGGAGTATTGGAAAGTAACGCACCCGTTAATCCATAGTCTGTGTTATTCGCTATTTCCATCATATGATCGAAATCACGTGCTTTACAGAAAGCTACAACAGGTCCAAAAATTTCTTCCTGCATGAGACGTGCTTTTTCATCTACATCAGCAAAGATGGTTGGTTGAATAAAGTACCCTTTTGAGTCATCTCCTTCTCCACCCGTCATTAACTTGCCTTCTTCCTTACCAATTCCGATATATTTCATGATCTTATCGTAAGAAGCCTGACTGATAACAGGACCCATATAGGTAGTTGCATCTTCAGGACTGCCAACCGTTAACGTTTTTGTTAATGCCACTGCTTTTTCAAGAACTTCCTCATACACATCTTGATGTACGACCGCACGAGAACCAGCTGAACATTTCTGCCCTGAGAATCCAAATGCAGAATAAACAATAGATGATGCCGCTAGATCTAAATCTGCATCTTTATCTACAACAACCGTGTCTTTTCCGCCCATTTCAGCAATCACACGCTTTAACCAAAGTTGACCAGGATGCACTTTTGCCGCACGCTCATAAATCCGGCAGCCGACTTCACGAGAACCCGTGAAGGAAATGAATCGAGTTTTCGGATGATCAACAAGATAATCGCCTATTACCGCACCATCTCCCGGTATATAGTTCAGCACACCTTGAGGAAGACCTGCCTCTCTCATTACTTCAACGAATTTCGCTGCCACTACTGGGGTATTATCCGATGGTTTTAGAAGAATTGTATTTCCAGTAACAATAGCTGCAGCTGCAGTACCAGCCATAATGGCTAATGGAAAGTTAAATGGAGAAATAATGATCCCTACACCAAGTGGAATATAGTTGAATTTGTTTACTTCTCCTTCACGACTGAGTACAGGTACTCCGTCTTTTAATTTCATCATTTGACGAGCATAGAACTCAAGAAAATCAATGGCTTCTGCTGTATCTGCATCTGCTTCTTTCCATGGCTTTCCAGCTTCTTTAACTAGGTACCCTGAAAACTCATGTTTGCGACGACGCATGATCTCCGCTGCACGGAATAGGATGTTCGCACGTACTTCTGGATCTACTTTTTTCCACGTATTAAAAGAAGATAGTGCTACTTGCATGGCCTTTTCTGCTAAGTTTTTATCAGCTATAGAAACGCGGCCAATGACTTCCCCCTTATTCGCAGGATTAATCGATACAGTTTGGTCGTTGGTAGAAATATATTCGTCTCCAATGACAAGTGGATACTCTTTACCTAGCTCCGATTGTACAACCTTTAGCGCTTTTTCAAATTCTCTTTTATTTTCTTCAAGTGTAAAATCGGTAAATGGTTCATGCTTATACGCTTTGATATCGGTATTGTTTGTTGTAATCATCATTCTTTCTCCTTTATTTTGTACAAAATTAAACACTTAATTATTAAATTAAACAAATAATACCACACTTTTTATTTTTTGTATATAAAATATACAAAGATGTTCAAAAAAATTATTTGAACAACTATAACATCTGTACATTTAGGAAAAAACAAAGCGGTTATTTATTACCCATTAAAAAGGTAGTACTAAAATTACGGTAACTTGATCAAATGAAAAGTCACCACCCCGATTTAATAGAGGGTTGCTTACTTGTCACTAGAGCAAATTGTTCATTTTTAAACATATTTACATTTGGATTCTCTCTCTACTTATGATAAATTTATAACATAAAGATACTTGAAAGGATTTCATATAAATGTTCAACATTGGACATCTTCATTTTGATCGTACATTCTCATGTGTAAAACCTTGCACCAAATTGAGTGAAACAAAAAAAATCCTGGAATCATGTCACTATATAATCATTGAAGCCGATCAGTATTTTGTTGTAGATCAATCGGAAATATTGAACATGAAGGAACTAGATGATCAAATAACTATAGACGATTGGCTGCACCAAATGCAGTGGATTGCCTCATCAATAACTAGTATGTCAGATATATTCGATTCGGATTTGAATTGGAAACGCCCGGTGATTTTGTTTGAAGAAAAGCAAATCAAGGGAATTGTCACTGCGGACTGCTTTATCCAATACCTCTTAACCGAAAACAGACATGCTCACGCTTATGTATCCACTATGGCAGAAACCGTCAATGATGCCGTTACAGCCGTGAATCGGGACGGGGAAGTCATTTGCTGGAACTCTGTTGCAGAACAAACCTATGGGATCAAACGGGAGTCCATTCTGGGCAGAAGAATCGGGGAGCATTTTAAAAAAGAGTCAATCATGCTTCACCGCATTCTGGATGAAGGCCGGCCGGTCCGGCAAGTTTACCATCAACCGACTCCTGAAACCCATGTTCTGATCAATGCCTCGCCTATTTATGAAAAAAATTATGTAATCGGCGGAATTGCAACCGAGCGAGATATTACGCATATCGTTCGGTTGAACGAGGAGCTGTATTCCTCCGTTCCAATGCGTATCGAACAAGAGAGCCCTTTCTCTTCGCTCATCGGCATAGGGCAAGCAATGAAGCAATCTTTATCCATCGCCCAAAAAATAGCCAGAGCCGAGAAAGCCGTTCTTATCATTGGCGAACCAGGAACCGGTAAGGAAATACTTGCTCGAGCGATTCACTATACCGGAAACCGCAAGAATAACGAGTTTCTTAGCTTGAATTGCAGTGCCATCCCAAGCGGGTTATTGGAAGCTGAACTATTCGGCTACCAGGGTGCTACCTTTACCAAGAATGAACATGTAGGCAAATCTGGTAAGTTGGAACAAGCGGATGGAGGTACTCTTCTCCTTGAAGAAATCAATCAAATGCCTCTTGAATTGCAAATTAAATTTCATCATTTTTTACAATCCAAGACATTTTGCAGAGTAGGTTCAGATACTCCGATTCACGTCAATACCCGAATCATAGCCACATCTTCGGAAGACTGGCACAAACTTATGCAAACCGGCAAAATATATGAAGATTTGTATTACATGCTTAATGTTGCCAATATTGAAATTCCTCCACTTAGAGAGCGAACAGAGGATATTCCAGAACTTGTTCATTCATTCCTTAGGGAATACTCCTTGCAATACAAAAAACCTATTCCCAAGATCGAACCGACAGTCATGGTTACCTTCATGAACTATGAATGGCCGGGGAATATCAAGGAACTGAAAAATGTAATGGAGCGATTAGTATTATTAATTGAAAGCGATACGGTGACGCTCAAACTTCTACCCAAAAATATGCATTCTTATGTTAAAGAATTGCCTGATGAACCGTCGGATGACGATACTGCCGAGGAATCTATCCTGAAAACCCGCTTAACCAGCGAAAAAGAAGCAGAAATTATTGGAGAAGCCTTACAAAAAACGAATGGCAATAAAAGTGCAGCCGCTAAATTATTGGGAATTTCCAGAGGAACACTTTATAACAAACTAAGGGAATATGGCTTAGAGTAAAAATCAAGCAAAAAGTCTTGCCGACTGGTTACCGGCAAGACTTTTTTAGTTTCGAATAAGAAAGGGTTTATCCCCCTCTCTCTATAAAACTCTTTTAAATAAAACTTCAGATAGAACTTATTACCTATTTTCTCTTTCCAATAGCTATAACTTAAAAGTTAATATGAGTTCCTATTTTATTTTTAATAGCTTTGTCGTAAAAATACTTCGCAACTACAATATCTACAACTGCTAGTCCTACAGATTTAAATAGAGTAATTTCTTTGTTACTCTCTCTTCCATTTCGTTCACCATCTACAATTTGCCCGAGCTCTCCATAAATATCACCTGCCTTAAAAACACCTTCTTTTATTGGAACTTGCAAATCTCCAGTTTCTTCTAGAGCTGCTTCGCTTGATTCAACTACTACTTTGTGAGCTGAAGAAACAGCATAAGATGGCAATTCTTGCATCGTAGGTCTAAATGAACCTACTGCATTCACATGAACACCAGGTTTTAATGGTTCTGAAAAAACCGGGGTTGAAGAGTTTGTTGTTGTAACAATAATGTCAGCTTCACGTACAGCCTCATTGGAATCTGAATATACTTTTATACGTTTATTAAATGTTTTTCTCGCATATTCAGCAAACTCGTGTGCTTTTTGTTCGGTTCGGTTATAAAGAAAGATCTCTTGTATGTCTCGAACAGCTAGTATAGCTTCAACTAAACCTTTTGCTTGTTCCCCTGTACCGATAATACATAATTTTTCTGAATCCTCACGGGATAAATATTTCGTGGCTACACCTGATAAGGCGCCCGTTCTAACCATTGTTAAAAAGGATCCTTCCAAAAGAGCGATTGGTTCTCCTGTTTTAAAGTCTGATAACATCACAACTCCTGATATCGTTTTCTTACCCAACTCTTTGTTATTGGGTGCTACTGCTACTACCTTTAATCCACACTACCAAGTCCTTCAGCTACAGAAGGCATGATTAATGCTGTATTTTGACCATTATAAAATGGAAGAGCGGCACGGATAGGTGTAACTGTTCTTTCTGCTGAAAATTCCTTTAACGCAACAGCTACACATTCAATTATTTCATTCATGTCTACTAAACTTCTTTGTTCATCAGTGTTTATTACTAACATAATTGATCATCCTTATCCATTTTTATTTGAGTAGGACAGGACAGACATTTACTTCTCTTCTGAAAGCTTCATCAGCTTTAAATCTATAAACGTGGATACCCAATGGTTAGGGTCATTGAGATCTAGCCCACATATCTCTTGAATTCGTTTTAACCGGTAGGCAAGTGTGTTCGGATGAATATGTAAAAGTTGTGAAGCTAGATTCACTCTTCCTACACAATCTAAATAGACTTCTAATGTTTCCATTAAATGATTATGTGATTCTTTATCGTACTTCTTTAACTGCTGAAGACGAAAATTGATGAATTGTTCTTCTGTGTTCTTTTCCAATAAGGAAGGTAGTAACCGATAAATTCCTAAATCAGGATATCCATGAATGGATACGGTTTCCTTTGGGAGTAATCTCCTTATTCTTAACACCGCCATAGCTTGACGGTAGCTATGTTCGATATATTGGTAAGATTTATAGGGATTCCCATAGACTCCTGTCATATTTATGCTGCCAAAACGCTCTTGAAGCTGGCTTTTCAATTCCTGAATGAAGGATTGGCATAGAGAGTTAAAATTCTCCTGGTCATTACTCTCTCCGCCTAGCAGGATCATTTGCTTTTGATTAGTCACCCAAAGTGGAAATTCCCTAATGGAGAAGAAATCCTTCAAATTAGAAATGAGAAAGACGAGCTCTTTTTGGATAAGTTCAAACTCCGTATTCCTAAAATCAAAGACAAAAATCGCAAACTGCTTAGGTAAACTCAAGTTCAGATAATCTGCCCGGATCATGATGTCATGATGGGAGGAAGAACTACCTAGTAATAACTCCCAAAAAAAGCCCTTTTTCTTTTCTTCTTCTAATAGCCGCTTCGTTTGCCTGTAATGGAGCATTGGCACTGCGGCACGGGCGGCATGGCGAAGGAATTCGACTTCATCATCCCCCAGCGTCTGATTTAATTCTTGTACATAAATGTAACCCAAAACCGCATGGCTTTTTCTGATCGATATAGCTACCCGCTTCCCCAGGCCAACCTCAGTCTTTTCTTCGATTCGTATAGGTTTATCCTTCTCCATTAATTTCTGAAGAATGCCATCCTGCCATAGCTGGTTCAGTACGGGTTCCGGCACTCTCCGTTCCATAATCGTCTCCATTCTGGCTTTATCCGTCCAGTCTCCATGCTTGCTGTAGGCAATGAGTTGATGATTAAAATCCTCAATCGTAATAGGATTATTCACCTTTTTGCTAATCATTTCAGCCAGCTCTTCCAGATCCGCTGCATCAAAAGCTGAGGAATAGTCAGTCAAAGGTTAACCTCCTTTCTAAAATGAATCATGTCAGAACTCACTAGTTTGTTAACCCTCGTTTTTTACTCAACATCTTCATAAATTCCACAGAAAAAAGAAGAGATACGGAAATAACGATAAGAATGGACGCGATAGCTGCTAAGGTAGGATCAATCTCTAATCGGATCCCTTCCCACATTTTGACTGGCAAGGTTTTACTGAACGTATCGGAAACAAAAATAGAGATAATTAACTCATCGAACGAAGCAACGAAAGCGAACAATCCTCCGGACATTAAGGAAGGGGATATGATCGGCACAGTCGTCTTCATGAAAGCTTTAAAGGGATGAGCGCCTAAGCTTATGGGCTTAATCATGAAAAACTCTTAAATGTAAATCCGCATTTTCCTGTTGCTACCGCCACATGTCTGGAGTGTATGTTACGGTGTTTGCCCTTTGGTCTTAAACTTTATTTGCCTCTTGGCCTGCAATATTAGCACTCTCCGTTCCAAAATCGTTTCCATTCTGGCTTTATCCGTCCAGTCTCCATGCTTGCTGTAGGCAATGAGCCTATAAAATCCTCAATGTTAATGGGGGTTTTTCATCTTTTTGCTAATCATTTCAGCCAGCTCTTCCTAAGACATTGCATCAAAGTTAACTACCCTACAAGAAATCCCTCATGAAAAGGATCCTCTTTTTCAATAATAAATTGATGCATACCCGTTACCCATGCGGATCCCGAAATTTCCGGAATGACTCCTGAATATTCCCCTACGTTCTTTACAGAGAGACATCGTCCGATAAAGGAAGATTCAATCATGCTTTCATGAACAAAATGCTCTCCAATGCTCAGCTTGCCCTTCTGGTGCAACACCGCCATTTTCGCGCATGTCCCCGTTCCACACGGCGAGCGATCCAATTGCCCATTTCCGAAAACAACCACATTGCGGTAATGGACTCCAGGTTTTACGGAAGGAAGACTAAACTCTATCAAATCGATTTTATTAATCTCAGGCAAATACGGATGCTCATAGTAGAGTTGTTCGTTTGCCGCCTTTCTTATGGCCATGCCAAGTGAAACTAATTTTTGCTGTTCTTCTGTGACCAGTCTGAGATTAAACTGACGTGCATCCACAATCCCAAAAATACTGCCGCCATACGCAATATCCAGCGTGACCGTACCGATCCCTTCCACTGCGATCTTGGCATCTTGCTTAAAGACAAAAGAAGGAACATTCGTAAACGTTACTTGTTTAACTGAATGTTTATCCATCTCCACCCGGCATTCGATCACTCCTGCTGGGGTATCGACGCGGATTTGCGGTTTGGGCTCGACGATTCCAAGATTAATAGCCGTAGTCACCGTTCCAATCGTGCCATGTCCACACATATTGAGATAGCCCTTCGAGTCCATAAAAATGACACCTAGATCACAATCTTCTTTACACGGATCGGTCAAGATCGCTCCAAACATATCCTTATGACCGCGTGGTTCATTCATCAACAGCTTTCGTAGCCAATCCAGTCTAGTTTCCATATAAATCTTTTTTTCCATCATGTTTTGACCCAAGATTCGAGGGGCCCCTCCCGTGACAATTCGAGTTGGTTCCCCCATCGTATGTGAATCCACCGTTTGTATATAATGAGAAAATTGAATCATGTCAGACCTCCTAATTTGATAACCCTCGTTTTTTACTCAACATCTTCATAAATTCCACAGATAAAAGAAGAGATACGGAAATAACGATAAGAATGGATGCGATCGCTGCTTGCTCGATACGGATGTCAAAATTGCAACCGCATCCACTTATCTAATACACCTAGAGGTTAGTCCAACAAAAGAACCCTCTGAGTTATTCTCTATCTAAATTCTATTTCATCTTTTATGAATATTCATTGTGTAAGAAATACGAGATTCAGAAGGAATGTTTGTGTTGGAACAACAAAGCAGGGACAATCTCTTTTTGGATTGCCCCTTTTGTCTAGTAATGTTGACTAATATTTAATAAAAGCAAATCAATATACAGCATCACTCGCTGATCGATATCCTCGAAACTAATCGAGGTAAGCTCGGAGATTTTTTTAATTCTATAATTCAGCGTATTGGGATGGATATGAAGGGCTGCGGCCGTTTCTTTTATTTTGCAATGGTTGACCAAATAAATGTGAAGGGTATGAAGGAGCTCTGCATTATTTTCTTCATCATGCTTTCTGAGCCTTTCGATATCCGAGTTCAGATATCCGTCTTCTTTATTTTTTTCGTTAATAACCGATAAAAGCCTAAAAACCCCTAGTTTTGAATACACCACCGGAATGCTTAGCGTATTCTTGTGGAGAGATTTAGACAAATTGATGACTTGCAAAGCTTCGGCAAAACTGTTTTTGGCTTTGGTCAGTTGATCATACTCCTTCCCAATTCCCACGTGAACCTGTTTACCTAAGGAGGAATCCAGCTTTTTCAAGACATTTTCAACAAGCTCTATAGCCAATTTCGCAGAAGATCCTTCAATAAAGGAAGGACTGCCAACCAACACGATCAACTGTTGATCCTTTTCGATCCAGTACGTTGTTTTCCCGGCATAAATACAGTAGAGTTTGATAATGTTCCGCAACCGGTCTGGCCCAACCTCGGTAGGGCAGTAAAAAATAACAACAGAAAAAAGGGAAGGAAAATTCAAACCGGCTAAATCTGCCTCCATCTTTAATAACCGCTCATTGGTATATTTCCCTTGCAAGATCTTCAGTAAAAGATGATCCTTTGTATTATTTTTTGATTTACGATCCGAACTTTTATCGATAATAATTTTGGCTGCTATATGGACGACTTGCTTTAAGAAGCCAAAATCTTCTTCTGTTAGATTGCGATTGGTTTCTTGAACCCAAATATGTCCAAGAACAACCCCTTGATCTTCGATCCGCGTAGCTACTCGCTGAGAAAGGCCTACCTCTGTGTTCTGTGGGATACGTACAGGTTCTCCAGTCGATTCAATAAGATGCACATATCCTTTTTGGACAAGGTGATCCACAATTTGTATAGGAACACGTTTTCCGAGAATTGTCTCCCTGCGGACAAGGTCAAATTCCATAAGATTCGGACTATAAGCAATTAACTCAAAGTTATGAGCCTCAATCGTAACAGGATTCCCTAATTTATCGCTTATCAATTCGACTAACTGGTGCAGATCCGAAATGTCGGAAAATACATGGTCGGATGGAATAGGTATCACAGTCAGCTCATTCCCCCTTGATCCACATGATGTGAATCTATTTTCTTTATTATTTTAAATTTATCGTTTATTTTATCTGTAAGCAACTGTGAATATTTTCATTGATAAAATATCAAAGTAGGTGCTCATCATTTAAGGCTGTACAGTCTATTGATGTCATCACGGTAATATAAACTGGAGGTTTTTATGAAAGTGCCGCTTCGCTGCCGTCCTTGCCTATGGGACGACTGTTCTTGCTGTCATCACGAAGGGAAAATATAATGCAAAACTCACTCTACTAGTTCCGAAAGAAGAACATGTGGCAAAGTAATCTTAGAAATAAAAGCCGATTTTTCCTGCACTAAACCAGGAAGAATCGGCTTTTTTCGTCATGCATTTATGTGGTTAAAATATCGTGTTGCATAAAACACCTAAACTACTTTGATTATTGTTAATTTTCCCCAATTACTTTTGTCGTATACCACCTATAAAGGAATGATCTTGAATCATGGTGGCACGAGCAATTAAGAGAATGGGAGTGAAAAAATATGATTTTCTTTATAAATCATCACAATTTTTAAAAGGGGTTTTCGATTTGATTTTATTTCTGTTTTTCCTCCAAGTGCATGAGAAAGGTTCGATCGGCTACAAAGATCACCTTCA
The DNA here is from genome assembly GCF_040813775.1 of Ammoniphilus soli. Taxonomy (NCBI): domain Bacteria; kingdom Bacillati; phylum Bacillota; class Bacilli; order Caryophanales; family Paenibacillaceae; genus Ammoniphilus; species Ammoniphilus soli. Next base: position 832,328 of record NZ_JBEGDL010000001.1, on the reverse strand, counting down.
CACCCTTTAACGAACCTCCGTAAAAGTCTTAATGTGCAGAGATATAGTTTATTAGACTAGTGCCGGTTTCTCAATGGAGGTTAGTTCCATCGTCCGTTCTTTGATTTTCAATGGATTCTCGGTATAACGGGCAACCCCAGTGTCAATCGCTGCTTGTGCTACATAGGCAGCAACATTGGGAGCAACCCTAGGATCAAAAGGATGTGGAATAACATAGTCAGGTTTTAATTCATTCTCCGGAATTAATTCCGCAATGGCATGTACAGCTGCCAATTTCATAGCTAAATTTATTTCTGAAGCCCGTACGTCCAAAGCTCCTCTGAATATTCCCGGAAATGCCAGTACATTGTTCACTTGATTCGGAAAATCCGAGCGTCCTGTCCCAATGACCTTTGCACCGGCTTTTTTGGCTTCTTCCGGCATAATTTCCGGAATTGGGTTTGCCATAGCAAAGATAATGGCATCTCTATTCATGCTTTGAATCATTTCTTGATTGATTGCCCCTGCTACAGATACACCGATAAAAACATCTGCTCCTTTCATCGCATCTGCAAGGGTACCTTTTTTATGCTCCTTATTCGTGATTTGTGCTATTTCTTCTTTCACTGGATTCATTCCAACTGTACGGCCTTCATAAATGATTCCCTTCGTATCACACAAGATAATGTCCTTGACCCCCATATAAGCTAATAGCTTAATGATAGCAATACCGGCTGCTCCGGCCCCATTGACTACGATACGAATTTGATCTAAGTTTTTATTTACGATTTTCAACGCATTGATTAATCCTGCTGCGGTAACAATGGCCGTTCCATGCTGATCATCGTGAAAAATCGGGATCTTACACTCTTTTTTTAATCTCTCTTCAATTTCAAAACAACGGGGAGCAGCAATATCCTCCAGATTTATCCCACCAAAGGTAGGGGCCATGGCTTTGACGATTTGAACGATTTGATCCACATCATCTGTATCCAAACAAATGGGAAACGCATCCACACCTGCAAATGCCTTGAATAAAACGGCTTTACCCTCCATTACCGGCATAGCCGCTTGGGGTCCAATATTCCCCAATCCCAAGACTGCCGTACCATCCGAAACAACCGCAACCAAATTTCCTTTTACGGTATACTCATACGCAAGCCCTTCATTTTGATGAATTTCTTTACAAGGTTGTGCCACCCCAGGGGAATAGGCCAGACTTAAATCTTGAGCATTTCGAAGGGGTACCTTGGAATGGACACCCATTTTCCCTTTATATTCTTGATGCATGGATAGGGCTTGCTTGTATATATCGGACATGATTCCTTTTCCTCCTTATTAGCTTGTAACATGATAAGCCTAATTTACCTGGAAATACAAGAAAATGATCATTTGGTTTGATCAGTAAGGTAGGCAACCAACTATGACTTCGTATCATATACTGAAAAAAACTATCCTTCTTTGCTAACTAACTGTTTCAGGCTTTTAACTGCATCCATCGCATCAGAGCCTTTAGCTGAAATAATCACCTCAGCTCCTGATCTAACGGCTAAACTCATTACGCCTATAATACTTTTTGCATTTAATTTTTTGTTTCCATCCCCAATACATATTTCTGAAGCAAAACGGCTTGCTACTTGAACAAAAAAAGCGGCTTGACGTGATTGAAGACCATTCTTCAATTTGATTAACACTTTCTCTTGAACCATTTTTTTCCTCCCTTTTTGGTTTTTTATATTTTAATACGAATACTACGGCACTAATAATCTAAACCATCATAATAGTGGCCCCCAAGAAAAGGAAGATAATCGGATCAACTAAATAATTTCATTAACAATGTTGCTAAAATAACAGTTGCAGCACCGCCAAGTCTTGTTGCAACTTGTGCAAATGGCATTAATGACATTCGGTTTGAAGCTGATAAAATGGCTACATCACCAGTTCCGCCCAGACCGCTGTGACAGCCAGTCACAATCGCCGATTCGACTGGGTGCATATTCATAAATTTCCCAACGATATACCCGGTTCCTACCATGGCAATCACAACGGCAGAACAAACGACAACATAAGCTGGCGTTACAATTTTCACCACATCTTCCAGCGGGATAAAGAGAAGGCCTAAACCAACCATCAGAGGCCACGTTAAGCTTGTCGAAATAAATTTGTATAAATGATAAGCGCCTTGTTCAATTTTTGCAGGCATCACTTTCAAGCATTTCACTAGTGTTGCACCCACAATCATGAGTACGGGACCTGGGATACCAAGAAATTTATGAGCTAGGCTGCCAAAGATAAAGAAACCGCAGGCAACCAATAATCCGGCTCCCATCAGGGAAAAATCGACAGGTTTATTGATAGTTGTTTCCTGAGTCATGGCATCGCCGCCTTTTGTTCTCAACAGTACGCCATTCCCAGTAAGTTCGGGTTTCTTTTCCCCTAAGCGTTTCATTAAACCAGCACAAATAATCGCTACGATATTTCCAATGATCGCCGCTGGAATCATTTGCGAAACAAATGATTCGGCAGGGGTTCCTAAAATTTGAGAATATGCCAGGGAAAGCGGTAAGATTCCTTCTCCGATTCCTCCACCAATGATTGGTACGACAATATAAAAAAATGTATGTTTCATTTCATATCCAAATAATGTTCCGACTAACACTCCCACTACCACAGAGGCTAGCGTTCCAAGCACGAGCGGAACAAACATGCGCGTGAACCCTTGCAATAAGGCTTTGCGGTTCATACCAAGAATACTTCCTGCAACTAAACATGAAATATAAAAATAAAGAAAGTTAGATGTTTTCATCAAGGTTGTCACCGCTTCCATCGAAGCAGGATTAATCAAATTGTAAAATACCATAACCGATGGAATTAAAAGCGCTAAAATCGCTGGGCCTCCAATATCTTTCAATATGGGAATTTTCATTCCTAAATCCCCAAGTAAAATTCCCATCACCATGATGACAGCAAAACCACCGATCATATCCGGCGGGAGCGAATTGTAAACGGATGCACCATAAACAATAAGCGCTAATGCCACATACAGAGGCAATGGAATAACTCCTACTTTAATACCTTTAATCTTGTTCAAAAAATTAGGATCATGGTCCAAATTGGGATTTGTAACGGGTTCCAACTTTCTTGCAGCTTGCATATGAACACCTCCTAAACTATTTGCAAATTCATAATAATATTTTTCAGATAAAGAATATAGCATATTAAACTTTATAAGTAATTTTGTAAACAAAGAAAAAATAAAGAAAGCGACCTTTCAGTCGCTCATTTACTAACACGTTTGTGAATTTAATTAAGTAGTTATAACAAAAAAATGACCATATGGCCACTTTTTATAGGTACTTTTTTAACGCATGTCTATTTACTTCGCTATATACATATAAATAGATTGGCCTTCCAATCGTTCCATACGTCATTCTTTCTCCAAGAACACCAATTTCCTTTAAAAACTTTAAATATTTTCGAACAGAAACTCTTGAAATATCCGTTCTTTCCGCAACATCCTCTGTAGAAAAAGGTTCACTTTTCAATTCCATTACCGCATTTACAACTACTTGTAAAGTAACTTGTGTTAAACCTTTTGGAAGGGATTCTGTGAATTCATCATGATCCTCACTAAGGAATTGCTCATCTAGTTCAGCTTGGCTGACTGTCTTCTGTTTGTTAAACAGTGTTCGCTTTTCCCTGTAGCTTGTAAGGGCTTGTTTAAAACGATCAAATTCAAATGGTTTAATTAAATAATCAAATACTCCATATCGCAATACTTTTTGAATGGTCTCTGTGTCAGAGGCTGCTGTAATAAAAATAACATCCGTGTCCTTATCCTCTTCTCTAATTTGCCGCAACAACTCCAATCCCGTTTCTCCCGGCATAAAATTATCTAAAAGTAACAAATCCACTTCCTTTTCTTCCAAAACTTCTAAGGCCTCTTGAACTGAATGTGTTATATCTAATAACGTAAACCCTTTAAGCTCATCTAGATAGCGTTTATTAAATTCTGCCACCATCGGATCATCGTCTAAAATAAGCACTTTAATCATCATCTGCCCCCCTTATTTCATAGGGAATTTCCACGTAAAAGACGGTTCCCTTTTCATGGAAAGAATCAACCATCAGATTCCCTTCAAGCTTATCGATACTTTGTTTTACTAAATATAAGCCATAGCCGCGATTCTGACCTTTCGTCGAAAAGCCTTTTGTAAAAATGGAAGCAAGCGTCTCCTCTTGAATTCCCTTGCCTGAATCAGCAACTTCAAGATAAAGCTTTCCCTTTCTTAACTCAAAATCCAACTTTACTTTTACCCTCTTTTCTGACCTTTTCCCGACTGCATCTATAGCATTATCTATTAAGTTTCCTAATATCGTGATCAGCTCATGGGTCGTTTCTACGTTCTTTGGCTCCGGTAAAGTATGCTTGCTTTCAAATGCGAGCTCTACTCCCGCTTCACGGGCATAGCTTAATTTGCCCAAAATGAACCCTGACAAAGCCGGGTCTTGGATGTTTTTAGTGACCCTTCCGACCTCTTCGTGAAAATGCTTTACAATTAATTTGGTTGATAAAACTAGTCAGTTTATCGTAGTAACCCATTTTGACCATTCCCAAGATGACATGAAGCTTATTCCTAAACTCATGGGATTGAGCTCGGAGTGCTTCTGCATATAATTTCACACCTGTTAATTGCTCCGCTAATTGGTTTACTTCCGTTTTATCGCGAAACGTAGCTATCGCCCCTGCGACTTGTCCATTTACGATTAACGGAACCCGGTTGACTAGTAAAGAAACCCCATTTATTGTCTGTTCTTCATCTAGCTCAGATTCCCCTGTTTTCAAAATATAATCCAGTCTCGAGGTTGGCATATAGTCACCAATATTCATCCCGATTGGCTCATCCGATAAGCCTGCTTTCTTGAACACACGCAAAGCCGACTTGTTTACTAGCGTAATGTTCGCCTCTTTATCTACGGCTACAATTCCTTCTCTCACAGAGTGTAGCATGGTGTTCCGTTCCTCTAATATCTTAGCAATCTCAAAAGGCTCTAGCCCATATAATGTTCTTTTTATAAAAAAGGCTAAAAGAGCAGCACCAATCACACCTGCCAAGAGCCCTAACACGGAACCCAAAAGCAAGATCCTGTGACTGGCCTCTACCGCTTCTTCTACATTTTCAAGTGATATCCCTACCACAATAGCACCTATTTGCTGTTTGTTGTCATCATAAACAGGTGTAAACGACCGTAAAGAGGTTCCTAATGTACCTTTCGAGATAGAGATATACTCTTTCCCTTCAAGAACGTGGGTCTCATCTCCCCCTCCAAACCGCTTTCCAATCATCTTTTCATTCGGATGCGATAGACGAATCCCATCCATATCCATTACCACTATGAACAATACACCCGTTGCTTCTAATATTTCCTCTGTATATGGCTGGACATTGAACTTGTCCTCCTCATCTATAAGACCGTCCTTTACTACCCTAGATTTTGCAACCATCCTAGCAATCATGGTTGCCTTTTCTTCTTGATTTTCCTTTATCGTTTCACTTACATTACGACTGACGAGTAGGTCTGTAATTAATAACGAAAGTAGGACTACTACACAAACCAACAATATAATAATAGGACGTAACTTAAATTTTTGTTGTAACAATCTATGTCAATCTCCTTCCTACAAGGTGCTCTTATAATGGTTATGTTTTTTTACGATACAGGAAAATCTGGGCGTTGGGAAAATTTAATTTTAGCGATTTTGTAAATAAAAAAGCAAGCGGCCTTGCGGCCGCTCATAAATAACGTTATTTTAGGGGGGAGATTCAACTCTTTACAAATACTCTTTTCGTCTTCCTACAGAAAAAATCTGTTGAAATGATAATTACATCATACGTGAGTTAGTAAAAGTTAAACAGGTTATGAAACTAAGCTAGAAGTTTTGCAACTAAAAAAATCAATTTATTGTAGAAGATAAACTCGCTGCCTACAGGTTTCCATCTTAGAAAAATCACTTACTAAGCGGTCAGATTTATCTCATTTGATTCCTTTATATCTTCTTGTGTCTTATCTTTTAGATTGTTCAAAATATAAGCAATAACACCAGCCATTGCGCTCAATATGAAGGACGGCTTTGCCAAGATCTCTTCACTAAGGAGTATGATGTCGCCGTTTTGTAAAATCACCCCTACCACTTGTCCAATTACTAACAAAGCACCGCTAATTAAAAACAGAATTAAGCAGATCATAAAAAGAAACTCTAGTGTTTTTTTCACACCCTCACCTCTCACATTAATTTAAGACTCTCGGAATTAAGTCTTCCTTGATGGCTCTAGTCTTTTGACTAGAGCTATTTATTGTTTCACCTCAAAAAGAGGCAGGAACAAACTTTCTTCTTGACAAATCAAAACCCCTACAAAATCGCCAGGAAGGTGTTAAGCCTACTAAGGACGATGGGGTGATGGTCATGATTTCAACTGTACGTTCTCACCACGACTATCTTCAATTTGTTACTCAAACGCTACATCAACACTACGGAGATTCGATCCACTTTCTCCAAGATTACTTTGCAGAAACGATCCTCTGGACGACTTCAATGGATCTGTCTCTTACAGCTTTTCTCATGAAGGATCGTTACTCGGCGAAAACTCAGGGTAGAAAACCGCATGATCCAGCGAATCTGCTTCGAAGCATTCTATTGATGACCAAACTTCATATGAGCGTAGATCAATGGGTCTACGCGATGCGAATCACGCCGGTCTATTCCATCCTTAGCGGTTTTCCTTCAGGGAAAACCCCGGGTGTTGGTACCTTCTACGACTTCTTTCGCCAACTCTGGCTGACGGATTCTCCTCATTTGACTAAACGAATAAAGCGCAACCTCCGTAAACCTCGAAAGAAAGGAAAGAAGAATCAGAAACAAGAACCAAAAAACCCTAAGATTACGGAAAAATTGGTTGCTCGTGCTCTTCGCTCCCATAAGATTCACTATACATCCAAAGCCCACGACCAACTTCAACGACTCTTCCAAACCTTGTTCGTGTTTCCCTCTGCTGCCAAAGGATTATTAGGGGATACCGAATCCTTTAGCGTCATCGGGGACGGTACTCCTGTTGTGACTGGAGGACGAGCCTATGGAAAATTCCTCTGCGATTGCCGCAAAAAGGGCAACTGGAAGTGTTCCTGTGACCGTCAATTTTCTGATCTTGATGCCGATTACGGCTGGGACAGCTACCGGGAGAAGTATTACTATGGCCGAACCCTTTACATGTTTAGTTCCGCAGACAGTCCATACAACTTACCGGTATATCCTAGGCTGCTAAAAGCCAGTCGGCATGATTCGGTATCTTGGATTTGCGGATACCAGGAACTGCGTCACTGGTATCCAAACTGGAAAATCGGGGAAGCGATCTTGGATTCCGCCCACGATGCCCTCCCCATCTATACCATGCTGGAACACGATGATGTTTCCGCCATCATCGACCTGAATCTCAGGCGTTCCGGCAAATTGGTATCCGGTGATATGAAAATTGGAACCGATGGTGTTCCTGTTTGCTCCATTGGCCGTAAAATGATCAACTGGGGCATGAATCGGAAAACTCATCGTAACAAATGGCGCTGTCCGGCCAAAGTCGGCAAGTGGGAGTGTCCCCATCCGTGTTCAACCTCCGAGTACGGGAGAACGTTTTACACATCAACGAAAGATAATCCTCGACTATTTCCACGTATTCGTCGCGACAGTGAAGAATGGAGACAAAGATACGCTTTGAGAACCGGAGTGGAACGCTGCATCAAGCGCCAAAAAATAGATTACAAACTTGAAGCTTCGAAGGGGCGTAGTTCCCGCCATTGGACCATTCGGGTTTACCTGATTGCCATGTGTCAGCATGCGGATGCCTGGTTGGGAGAAGCAAAGAAGGAGCAACTTCCTTCCATCGATCAATGGTTTGACACACATCGAGCAGCCTAATTTTTTTAAAATAGGTCCAGAAACATTTATTTGGCATGCATTTTTTTGAAAACTGCTTTCATAATGAGTCCCAAGAGCCAAAATAACTATCTTACCCCTAAGTCAGACCCAGAATTAAAACCTTAATTCCGAGAGTCTATTAATTTATATTGGGATGGGTAAGATCCCCATAGCAATCAAGTACCCTATAAGAAAAACAGGAATGACATAATAAAATACTAACGGAGCAAACGTCTTTTCTGGTTTTGCACCCGCTATTCCACATGCAATAAAAATAGGTGCAGAGGAAGGCGGTGAAGCACCTTCAGTTGATGCAAACATAAGGATAGCCACCACGGCCAATATGGGGTCTACCCCCGCAGAGACAAGCCCACTAAACGATACCATTCCAACAGCGGTTAACGTAGCCGTAAAAGATAGAGGGCCTGCAACCAACACAATTAACAACCCTATACTCAAAATCATTAACCATGGTTCCAAATTTAATTTCTCCATCAGAACAGTTAAATCTTCCGCTAAGCCAGTGTTCTTTGGTTTAAGCTTTTAAAACTGCATCTTTGGAATTTTCCTCGTTATAAAACTTTGGGCCTCACTGGTTATAGCTCCCTTCAATTCATTATTAAAACTCTAGTGCCTTTACATTCCCAAAAACAGATGCAGGGCCGTTAACCGGAGCAGCCCAACGAACAGCATTGGATAGTACTTTCATGATTTGCGGTTGGTGAAAGGTAGGATAAGTTTCATGTCCCGGGCGGAAATAAAAGATTTTGCCTTTTCCACGCTTAAATGTACAGCCGCTCCTGAATACCTCTCCGCCTTGGAACCAGCTAATGAAGATAAGTTCATCAGGTTCAGGAATATCGAAAAATTCCCCGTACATTTCTTCTCTATCTAATTCAATAAAAGATTCAATTCCTTCCACGATGGGATGTCCCGGATCTACGACCCATAACCGTTCTTTTTCATCAGCCACTCGCCATTTAAGTGCACAGGAGGTTCCCATCAGCTTCTTGAATATTTTTGAGTAATGACCGGAATGCAGAACAATGAGTCCCATTCCCTCTAATATCCTTGCATGAACCTTATCAATGATATGATCCTTCACTCCCTGATGAGCCAGGTGCCCCCACCAGATTAACACATCGGTTTGAGCAAGGACTTCGTCAGTTAATCCATGTTCCGGTTCATCTAAGGTTGCCGTATTTAATATAAAATCGTCCTCTTTATCCAAATATTGTGCAATAGTCTTATGGATCCCTTCAGGATAATTCATTTTCATTTTTTCTGTTTTCTGCGCATCTTTGTTATCTCGATTTTCATTCCAGACCAGTATGCGAACTGTTTTTTTCATAACCATGCCCTTCCCGCTCATCCTGTTATAATAAATCGGTTATCTTAACCCACTGCTTCGTATTTGATGATATTTCCACAGCTTCCAATACCGCTTGGTTTCTTACTCCATCTTCAAACGAAGGGGAAACTTGCTTATTTTCAGCAATTCCTTTCATGAGTTCATTCATCATACTTATGAAAGTATGCTCATAGCCAACACTGTGGCCGGCTGGCCAATAATTGGAGGCATAGGGATGTGAGTTTTCCGTTACATTAATGGTCCGGAACCCCTGAACCCCTTCTTCATCATCCGTAAAATAGACTTCCAGCATGTTCATATTCTCAAGATCCCAACGAAGCGTTCCTTTTGATCCATTGATTTCAAATTTATTTTTGTTTCGATTCCCTGCTGCAAAGCGGGTAGCCTCAAATACTCCAAAGGCTCCATTCTCAAATTCGGCAAGAAATGCTGTTGCATCATCGACATTCACGGTTCCTTTTATTCCTCCCGGTTTTTCGTCAAGAGGTCGCTCTTTGATAAAGGTTTTCATCATTCCTGTCACTTGGGCAAACTCTCCAACGAGAAATCGGGCTAGATCAATGATATGGGCACCAATATCGCCTAGAGCGCCTGAGCCTGTGACTTCCTTTTTCAATCTCCACACTAAGGGGAATTGAGGATCCATGATCCAGTCCTGCAGGTAAGAAGCTCTGATATGATAGATTTGACCTAAACGTCCTTCTTCTATAATACGTTTAGCAAGCTGGACAGCGGGAGAAAACCGGTAGTTGTGGGAAACCATATGAATGATTCCTTTATTTCTCGCTGCTTCAAGCATTTGTTTGGCCTCTTTCAGATTCATAGCAAGAGGTTTTTCGCAAATGACATGCTTTCCGGCCTCGATCGCAGCGAGAACAATTTCCATGTGTGAATAGTTTGGAGTTCCCACATCTATCAAATCGATATCTTCTCTGCGGATTAAGTCACGCCAATCCGTTTCAATCGATTCATACCCGAATTGTTCAGCGGCAGCCTTGACTCCTCCTTCATCCCGGCCGCAAATCGCTTTTAATACGGGGCGAATTTTAGAATTAAAATAGAAAGGAACATCGCGATAGGCATGGGAATGTGCCTTTCCCATAAATTTATACCCAATCATTCCCACGTTAATTTCTTTTCTTGTCATGCCCACCAAACCTCCTTAACCCTTTCCCTGATAATCAGGCTTTTAAGGTGAGCAACCGCTTTTTCAAATCCTTCTTCAATAGACATCAGGCTATCCTCATGTTCAATCGAGATGACCCCTTCATAACCTGCCGACTGGATCTTATCTAAAGCTTCATGCAGATACACGGTAAATACGCCAAGCTTCACCCATTCCACTCCTTCATTCATATTCGTAAAATAGTAAAGAGATCTATTGAATAACTTGACCGGCATTAATGCTGTAATACACTTTCGTTTATCAAGTGAGGCGTAATTTCACCTTTCAATGAACAAAGCAAGTTTTCAGCTGCAACATTCGCCATCCTCATTCTTGTCTGGATGCTTGCACTTCCGATATGAGGCAAGGTGACTACATTAGGTAGCGTAAGTAGAGGATGCTCCGGCGGTACAGGTTCTTGTTCAAATACATCTAGACCTGCCGCCCAGATGGTCCCGTTCTGTAGAGCCTCATAGAGTGCTGATTCGTTGACAATTCCACCGCGTGCCGTATTGACCAACACAGCTGACCGCTTCATCAGGGATAACTGATCTTTATCTATTAAATTTTTTGTCTCCGGAGAATACGGGGTCATGATGCAAACAAAATCTGATTCTTTGAGCAAGCCATTTAGATCCCTATAGGTAATCCCCAACTCATGTTCTGCTTCCGACTTGCGAGTACGATTATAATAGAGTACATTCATATCAAATCCTTTGGCTCTTTTAACGAGGGCCTCACCGATTCTCCCCAACCCCACGATGCCTAAAGTAGCGCCATACATCTTGCCCCGTAAGCTGCATCGGTGACCATGTATTCCATTTACCATATCTTAGATATTCTGATGCTTCTACTAATCGGCGTGCCGTTGCCATAAGAAGTGCAAACGTAAGATCAGCCGTTGTTTCCGTAAGCACCCCTGGAGTATTTGTAACCATGATTCCTCTTCTGGTCGCGGCATCGATATCAATATTGTTAAAGCCAACAGCCATATTACTGATCACTTTCAGCTTTTTGGCTTTTGCCATTAAGTCCTCATCGATTGTTTCGGTCAGCAAGCAGTATAATCCATCAATGTCTGCGATCTCCCTTTCCAAGACTTCGCGAGGAACAGGAATCTCTGTTTCTCCCCACATCCGTACTTCACAACATTCTGCGATCATGGCTACGATTTCTTCAGGAATGTTCCTAGTAATATAGACTTTTGGTTTCAACCGCTTCACAGCCTTTCATTCCATAATCCTACCTGCTTACCAACGATTTTCGGCCTAAGAACTGTTCGACTTCTTCAAAAGTCGGCAGAGCCTCATAATCCCCAATTCCGGTTACGGCGAGTGCTCCGGCAACATTAGCCAACTCCGCACACTCTCCAGGTTCCCATCCTTTCAGGACACCAGCCAGATACCCCGCACAGAATCCGTCACCCGCCCCTAGAGGGTCGATTTCATCCACTTGAAATCCTTTTACAAAAACTCGCTCATCCCGATTGGCTGTCATGCACCCTTTCGGTCCAAGTTTTAATATGACCTGGGGTACCCCCATATCGAGGAACGCAGAAATAAGCTGATCCGGTTCTATACTTTCCCGATTTAATAACAGCCTTGCTTCCTCTACACCAGGGAAGAACCAGTCAGCTTGTCTGATAATCGGCAGTAAGGTTTCCCTTGCTGCCTCTGCCGTCCACAACTTCAAACGCAAATTAGGGTCAAAGCTAATCTTGACTGAATGCTTCTTTGCCATGGCAATAGCAAATTGTACCGCATCATGACAGCTTGAACTTAAAGCCGGTGTAATCCCAGTAAGATGCAAGATCTTTGCTTGTCTTATCACATCTTCATCGATATCATCTTTGGAAAGAAATGATGCTGCGGAAAGCTTCCGATAGTAATGAACCTGAAAGTTCCCGCCTCTTCCTCGTTCTTTAAAGAAAATACCCGTTCCGGCACTGGGATCGATTTTCACCCTTGATGTATCGATTCGCTCGCCGTTTAACCGGTAAAGGATCTCCTCTCCAAACGGATCATTCCCCACTCTGCTAATCCAAGCAGCCGAATGCTTAAGTCTCGCCACTCCGATCGCGACATTGCTCTCTGCCCCAGCGATCGCTTTTGCCAATAAACCGGAGGTTTTGATTCTTCCATATTGATCCGGGGGGGTTAAGACCATCATTGTTTCCCCAAGGGTAACTAACTCTGCCATGCCATTCCTCCTAATCTTTATGTATGGATCTTAATGGACTCAGGCTGGTTGTTTGGATCGACGATCAATTTGTTTAAAAATTGAAGAGATAGCAGTAGTCCTTGACGGTCCCGTTCATTTTTAAATACTGGATCGTGCAGCCCTTCAATATCCAAGTTTCCTTCATAGCCGATTTCAATCAGCGTGGAGTACAATTTTCTCCAGTCACCTTATGTTTTAGTTTTTTATCAGGTCAGGCACCTTAATTTCCACTTGTCTGCCCGTTCTGGAAGATTCATAAATGGCATCAAGGATTAAATTAATAAACATTCCCTGCTCAGGGGTACATATTGGCTCCCTGTTATGTTCAATACAAGAGAGAAAATGGCGATGCATGTCTACTCTAGCTTCCAGATCATGATATTTAACCAATGGGAACTCATTGACAAGCTGGCCATATCGTTCCGAAAAGATCGATACCCCTTCCTCCCTATCAATGCTGGCTCCTCCATTTGTACCCATCAAATCCACAAACACTCTATCTTTCTCAATGTTCGCCGCCCAGCTGACATCAAGAGTTAAGGTTGCCCCATTATCCAAGCGAATAAATGCAGTCGCCAAATCCTCTACATTAAAGAATCCATCCTGGTTTGCAATGGTTGTGGAACGTAAATCTTTGCGGTCTGTGCTGCCGAATTTCATATAGGTAGAGCCTACTACTGATATGGGTTTAACATTTCCCATCAAATAGAGGGCCAAGTCCAGCATATGAATGCCCAAATCGATTAAAGGCCCGCCGCCGGATTGTTCCCGATTCGTAAACCAACCGCCCCAACCTGGAATACCGGCCCGTCTCATCCATCCTGATTTTGCATTATATATTTCACCAAACTCGCCATTTTCCGCATATTGCTTAATTAGCTGCACATCACGCCTAAACCGATTATTGAGTGCAATCATTAATTTTTTTCCGGTTTCTTTTTGGGCTTGCACCATGCGGTTTGCATCGATAGCATTAACTGCCATTGGCTTCTCGCACAGCACATGCTTTCCGGCATACAATGCGTCTATCGAAACTTGACAATGGATAAAGTTTGGAACTGAAATAATAACGGCATCTAATTCAGGCAAGGCTAATAATTCTCGATAATCATCATAAACTTTGGGTATGCCAAATTCTTCTGCTGTGTTTTGGGCTGCTTCCCATAAGGAATCTGCAATCCCCACGACATGAACTTCACTAATTTGCTGAAGTGCATGGAGATGATGTCTCGCAATTCTTCCAGCCCCAATAAGTCCAATGGCAAATCTATTTTTCATATGGCTTTCCACTCCTTAGATAGATTAGTCTTTTACCGCACCCGATGTAATCCCGCCAACAATATGTTTTTGGAGGGCTATGAAAATCAGAATAATAGGCAGAGAAGAAATCGTAGCAACCGCCATAAGATTATTCCATTGGGCTCCATACTCTGTAATGAACTTATAAAGGCCCATGGTTAACGGATGAATGGATTTATCTGTTGTAAAGATTAAGGCGAACAAAAAGTCTCCCCATGCATACAAGAAACACAAAGCACCGACTGTTAATATTCCGTGTTTAATGCACGGTACCATCACACGCCAAAAAGCGGAAAATTTATTGCATCCATCTATGAGAGCAGCCTCTTCCAACCCCTTGGGAACGGCTAGAAAATAAGGGCGCAGCATCAATACCGCAAAAGGTAATGTATGTGTTGTATTCGCTACAATCAAAGAGGTAAAGCTGTTGAGTAAACCTAACTTTGAAAATACAATAAATAGAGGCATAGCCATCATAATGCTGGGAAGCATTTGAATTGTCAGAAGTAAAATTAATATAATACTTAACCCTCTTAGTTTATATCGCGCCATAGCATAAGCGAATGGTGTAGCAAGAAGCAGGGTCAAAATTAATGTTCCAAATGATATAACCGCGCTGTTAAAAATGTACTTGAAAATACTCTGATCCTTTACAAAATTATCAATATATGCTTTCCATGTCATCTCGTAAGGAAACAAATGCGGCGGACTGCTAAACAACTCTGACATCGGCTTTAGCGATGTCACCACCATCCAATAGATGGGGAATAGAAAAAGAAACGTGGAAAGAATGGCAATGGCTGCAGCTCCGTAATTTCTGCCACCAAATAGTCTAGTGCCCATTATAATTGTTCCTCCTTTCGCATCAACAAAAGATAGAGGACAGCGATAGCAGCCAAAATGACGAACATAATTGTGGAAACAGCCGCTCCCAAACTAAACTCAAACCCGTCGAATGCCAACTGGTAGGCATAGAATGGAAGGACCATGGAGGAATTCACGGGGCCGCCGCCAGTCATAATAATAATCAGGTCAAATGCTTTAAACGTATAAATAATCCCTAGAATCAAAAGAATTAAAATAGTAGGCCGAATCATCGGCAATGTGATATGGAAGAATTGGCGAATGCGACCCGCCCCATCTATTTTGGCTGCCTCGTACAACTCTAAAGGGATCGATTGCAATCCGGATAAAAGAATTAACATATTAAAGGGAACTCCAACCCAAATATTTGCAATCATGGTTGTGGCTAAGGCAGTCCTTGTATCGCTTAACCATAAATGAGGCTCATCAATAATCCCTAACGCTTGAAGAATATAGTTAATAATTCCCGTATCATCTCCTGCGAACATCCATTGGAAAAGGGTTCCGACAATGACAACCGGCATCATCCAAGCCAACAAAATGATGGAACGCATGGTATCCCTTCCGGGAAATTTCAAATTGAAAAATAATGCAAAAGCAAACCCAATGACAAATTGCCCTAAAATACTTAATCCTGTATAAAGAATGGAGTTTTTAAAGGAACTTGAAAATAAAGGATCCTTTAAAACGGTTTGATAATTAGTCCATCCTATATACTCTTGAATGCCATTGAGATTCATAAGGGTTACATTTTTAAAACTGAGTAAAATATTATAAACAATCGGAAACACCATAAATCCCATTAAAAAAATCAGCCCGGGCAAAATGAATAAATAATTGGTTAATTGACTTATCTTTATTTTATTCATTTTGTATCCTACTTCATTTTTTATTGCCTGCTGATCCTTTATCGTATTCGTACGTTGCATCACAACCCCCCCTTTTTCTTAGATGAATAAATGAAGAAATATAAACTTTTTGGAATAAAGGGATGATGAAGCTCACTTCTTCATCCCTTATTGGATACTTTATTGTAATAGCGGCTTTATTTTTGCATTTGCGTCTTTCACTGCATCCTCAGGCGATTTCACACCTGTTAATACCGACTGAACCATTTCCTGGACTGCGCTGGAAATCTTAGGATAGTTTGGTCCGTATGAACGTGCTCTCGAATTTTCCATACTATCCGCAAATACCTTCATTATTTTATTGTCCTGCCAATTAGGCTCTTGAATCATATCCTTGCGGCTTGGAAGACGGCCTGAAGTTTTCACAAACTCTCTAATGTTATCTGGTTCGTTGGCAAACTTAATAAAGTCCCAAGCTGCCTCCTTTTGTTTCGATTGGGAAGTGATGGCCCAGTTAAAGCCGCCTAGAATCGTTGCACTCTGTTTATAGCTTGGAAGAGGAACCGCATTCCATTCAAATTTGGCATCTTTTAAATCGCTTCCAAGATTCCAAGTACCATTGACCATCATCGCTACCTTTTGGGATGCAAATTGCAAACTCAAATCACCATGCTTTAGATTGATGACTTCTTTAGACATATATCCGTTATCTACTAGATCCTTCCAAAATTTAATAGCATCAATAGTTCCTTGACTATCAAAACTGTTTAAGTCTGATCCCGCTTGCCATATCCAAGGCAATAACTGGAAGGTTGCGGTTTCATTTTGTTTAGCGGCTACGCCGAGACCATATACTCCGGATTTGGTTAAATTTTTTGCAGCTTCCTTTAATTCATCCCAAGTTTTCGGAGGCTGAATCCCTGCATCCTTCAACATTTTCTCATTGTATATGAGGGCTAAATTATTACTGCTAACAGGAACCCCATAGCTTTTATCCTTGAGTACCGTTGAAGACCATGGGCCCTCAAAGTATTGATTCGATTGTCCCCATTCTTGAACTTCTTTTGTGATATCAGCAAGAATGCCAGCTGCTGCGAAAGATTGATGATCCGGATTATCTAGCCAAACAATATCCGGGAGCTCATTTCCTACACTGCTAGTTAAAAGTTTATTTTTAATGTCACTAAATGGAACAAAGGATTGTTCGATTTTTACGTTGGGATTCGCCTTTTCGTATTTTGCTACCAGATCATCTAATGCTTTGGCTTCAGCCTCATCATCTACGGAGTTCCACCAAGTAACTGTAATCTTCTCATTTCCGGGTTTGCCAGTACTCTCCGGGCTGGCCGTTTGGGTTGGATTGGATCCGCAAGCAACAAGGAATGATAACGATAAAGCGGTTAAAATTGAACTGAACTTCTTGATCACAATGAATCCCCCTTTTTTTATTAAAAATGATGTGCGTATTTGGCCTAAGACCCATTCATCTTCGTGTAATGGAATCCCCCCTTTGGATTTTGATGTCAAGATAGTATATTGGAATCGCTTGCAAGCGAATGTCCACAGGACTAACGGATGATCAAATCATCTTTAAGCATAATTGGAGATTTCTTTATTGATGTAAAGGTTTACATTCTGTTAAAAGAGAACTCACAATGGACATAAGGGATATGAGAGCGGAGGATACCTTTCTATCTCTGATACGATTGAGCTTAGAAGGTATCCTCGTTTCCCTCTTTGAAATAGTTATACAAAGGGGGAATCATCTCATTATCGTTTAGCGTGTGATGCCGCATGCTTGTGGATGATCATCATTCACCAATGCCAAATCTGCCGCTTTGGCATTTGATTCTACTTGCTCCACACTTTTGCATCCGGGTATCACGCAAGTGACAGCAGGATGCTGAAGGCACCAGGCGAGAGCCCATTGAGCCATATCAACACCTTTAGGAACTTCCGAGCGTTTGATTTCTTAGACCAAGCGAAGTTGTTCTGCCTTTTTGCCTTCTGGACCCCAATCCCAATTGGACCGATGATCTTTTGATCCGAATGCGGACCCGGAACCATATTTGCCGGTTAACAATCCACTTGCAAGCGGAACACGTGCCAAAACGCCAAGATTTTGTTTTCGACAGGAAGGAAATACTTGTTCCTCAGGGATTCTGTCCACGCGATTATAGACAACCTGGATTACTTCCGCATTAATCTTTCCTGCTGAATCGGTTTGATGCAGATTATCGTTGCTCCCGATTGAAATTCCCAAGGCCTGATTTTTCCCGCCTGTACTTGTTTATCCAAAGCTGTCCACAGGTCATCTTGATCAAACGCTTCATTACTTCCGGAATGGAATTGGTAGATATCAATATAGTCAGTACGCAGGGCTCTTAATGAGTCATCCAATTGCTGCAACACCTCTCCTGGAGACCAATGATCCGTACGATTGAAATCTCCATGAAAATGATGACCAAACTTGGTTGCAACAATCCAATCCCCACGGTTCCGCTCAATTGATTTTCCGATAAAAGCTTCCGAGAGATGGTCTCCATAGCACTCTGCCGTATCAATCAAATTGATTCCTAATTCCTTTGCACAGCCTAATATTTGATCAACCTCTTGTTGGGTAAATTCCTTGCCCCATTCTCCGCCGAACTGCCAAGTTCCAACGCCTACGACCGATACTTTTAATCCTGTTTTTCCAAGAGTGCGATATTTCATATGATCTACTCCCAATTCACCTATTTATTAGAGACTTGTCTTATAAATTCTCTCATTAATCCCGGCAAGTCGGGCCAAGCATGGCCGGATATTAAGTTTTTATCAACATGCAAATTTTCTGAAACATAGGTAGCTCCCATACTCTCCACTTCCGGTTTGCAAGCGATATAAGCGGTCATTTCTCTTCCCCGTAACTGATCTTTTAAAGTGGCTAATACCAAAGTTGCATGGCATACGATCGCAATAGGCTTATTCGTTTCAAAGAAATGACTGACAATCCCGGGGAGATGTTCATTCAGGCGGATATACTCAGGTGCCCTTCCACCGGGTATGATCAAGCCATCATACTTACTTGGGTCTACTTCCGAGAAAGATATGGTGGCTTCAATTTGATATCCCCTTTTCTCCGTATATGTCTCCCAGTCTTCCATATCATGAATGACGGTATGTAACATTTTTTTATTAGGGGCAGCAATTGTGGTTTCAAAACGTTCTTCCAAACAACGGTAGTAAGGATAATAGATTTCTAATGCTTCTACAGCATCACCGGAAACAATTAATACCTTAGACATAACAACACCTCATTCATCTTTTTGTATTTACGGCAGAACTCGTGTAATCGATTCCACACCTGTTAAAAAAATTTAAAAGCTTGATTTTAGGTTATATAACTTTGTTTCTAAAAAAGTTTGCCCCGTGATCAACCATCCCCTTTCAATTGGCCTTCATTATCTTCATTACTTAGCCCAGATGTGTGTAATCGATTCCACGCCTATTAAAAAAATATATAAGCTTGATTTTAGGTTATTTAACTTTGTATCTAAAAAAGTTTGCCCCGTGATCAACCATCCCCTTTCAATATTGGCCTTCATTATCTTCATTACTTAGCCCAGATGTGTGTAATCGATTCCACGCCTATTAAAAAAAATTCAAAGCTCTAGATTCAGGTTATTTAACTTTGTATTTGAAGATATTTTTCCCGTGCTCGATCATGTCCCATCTCTAAATTGTGTAATCGATTCCATACGCAATAAAAAAAATTTTATAAAACGCTTGATTCCCGGATGCATAATTTTGTATCCAGAATGATTCTCTGATGATCAACCATATCACCATTCTCCAAACAGCCTATCAACTTTTCCATCGATTTCAACCCAATTAGAAAGATAGGCTGATCAATGGTTGTCAATTTCGGACTGACAACCGTGGCCATCGGGTTATTATCAAACCCTACAACCGCCATTTCTTTTGGGACATGGACTCCATATTCCTGCAGGGCTTGGATGACTCCAACAGCCATATCGTCATTCGCAGCAAAAATCGCTGACGGCCGGTCTTTTAACTGGAGAAGATTATTGGTGCACTGATACCCGCCTTCAATCGTAAAATCGCTATGCTGGATCCATTCTTCGAAAACGGTTAAACCATTTTCCTCAAGGGCTTGTATGTACCCTTTTTTTCGATCACGGCACAAAGTAATATGCTCAGGTCCATTGATAAATGCGATTCGTTGATGTCCCAACGAAACCAGATGTTCGACAGCCATCCTGGCGGCCTTGGTATCGTCGATTACAACAGCGGGAATGCTGTCATCATCCGTGTATCCGCAAGCTATTACAATGGGTCCATACTGCAGGTAAGCCTTCACCACATCTGGAGAATTATTTAATCCCGCCATTATTAACCCGTCCACTTGCTTTTGCTCCAGCATGCGCAAATATCGCATTTCTCGGGCCGGATCCCCTCCCGTATTGCAAAGAATAATATTATAGCCCTTTTTAATTGCTACTTCTTCCATCCCATACAGTAAATTGCCATAGAACGGATTTGAGACTCTAGGAATAAGAACAGCTATTAATTTGGTTTCTTTCTTCCGAAAGTTCCGTGCAACATTACTCGGTTGATAATTTAATTTTCGTATAACATTAAGCACATTTTTCCTTGTCGCTTGATCTACCCGAGGACTGTTATTAAGAACCCGTGAAACGGTGGTTCTTGATACTCCAGCCTCCTTAGCAACATCCATAATCGTTGCCACACCATTCACCTCTTAATCATAGTAAACCATAACTCTAAAACAATGACAACACCATGGAATCGATTCCTTATTTAATTTTCTTTTATTATCTTAACTTTTCGCGATTTATCTAACATTTACGCATTTTATGTATTTTTGGGTATTATCTAAAAAAATAACTTTCTACCTGTTTAATTCTGTATTCATGAAAGCTATTATAGGATAATAGATGGAATTCATGTTGCTATCGATATTGCGACCAGGTTGATTTTTACCCATATAGATCAATCCTACGCCAGTAGGAAATAGAATTCGTGACCCAAAACATACTTGTAATATCACAAAAGAGCAGGAGTGGGGATAATCCTGCTCTTTAAAAAATGGTATATTCTGTTGTATTTTCAACGTGTGCAAATCAAGGTTGCAAATTTACGATGGATCAAGCACTCAAACGTGCTCTCAAGTAGAACAATTCATAAGTGACCCAGCGTTTAATGAAATAAGCACTTTCTCCGTTAATGAAAGGACCGTACCCCCTGGAGTCGTCTCCTCCTTCGGGTTGTTCGATCTTGTTAACTTCCGTCCCTAGATCGGCCAGAACCATGGAGGCGTAAGGGCCAGCCAGCGCCCTTGTCAAATCCAGCACACGAATCCCCTGCAAAGCTTTTGCCACTCATCCTTCCCCCCTTGCCAGCATTTTCCTCTATTCCTTTTAGTGCAACCCGTTGGGAGACTTGTGAATGAACATGTAATTGAATTTCTTTAACCTTTCTTCTGGAGAAGGCGAGACCCCCGGTTTTGCTTCCCTTAATCTACCATTTTCCACAGCCGGGTCATCCAATCTAGCAGATAATACATCAGCCAATTTCCTTCTCCATTCCTGCAGGATAAAATCTTTTTCAGAAGACAAATTCCTCATCTCATGGGGATCCTCTTGAATATGGAAGAGCAGTTCTTTTCCATCTTCTTCATACCAAATATATTTCCATTTCCCATCGGTTAGCATCAACGACCGTTTTCCCAAATTTCCAAACTCGCCAAGAATCACTTCACGAACGGATTCCGCAGGATCCTTCACCATGGCAACTAAGCTTTTCCCATCAATCGATTCAGGACATTGAGCCTGACCAATATGTAAGCATGTTGGCATAATATCCTGTAAACCAACGACCGATTCATTTACGGTTCCAGGCATCCAAGCAGGTCCCAAAGCATGTAACCAATTCTCCTTTTCTAAAGGGGGAGCGATAATTAATGGAATATTGCAGGCCCCTTTAAGAAAGCTTCCCTTTTGCCACAGTCGATGGTCGCCTAGATTGTCCCCATGATCCGATGTAATTATAAACCAAGTGTTATCGAGTATCCCTTCCTCATGAAGCGTTCCGATGATCCTTCCAATTTGTCGATCTACGTGGGTAATCATCGCAAAAAAGGATCGATATGCGAGATCCAACTTTTTATCTGAACTTAAATCCCCATAACGAATTAGATTTGTCTGATGAAACTCCGCATGCTCTCGATCATTAGCCCAATCCCCAATATGCGGCTTTGGCATTTCATCCCGGTCATACATATAAAGGTCCTTCAATAAAGGCGTCAACGGCGGATGAGGGGCGGTAAAGGAAGCCCACATAAACAACGGCCTTGTCCAATCACGACGTTTAATTTCCTTGCAGGTTTGGTGACCGATCCATTCCGTAGGATGCAAATGGTCAGGCAGATGCCATGGAGTAGCAGCATACTCATTAATCGCCATGCCATGCGCATGGGCTAGTCCAGGATACCCCTGCTCAGCTAGCCATTGCTCGTAATCATCATACCCCCGGTTTTCTCCATAGGGCTTGCCTAATAAGCGTCCCTCTTCACAAAGAAGCATAGTCTCAAAGCCGTAATGACGGCGCTCTGGGTAAACATGCATTTTTCCCACCACTTTGGTTTGATAGCCTGCATCGTGCAATTGCTGAGGCAACGTTTCTTGAACCGGGAGCTCAAAGCCCGACCGGAACTCCGTTAGCCCATGCGAATGTCCCTCAAGGCCCGTCATAATCGTAGCTCGAGCTGGAATGCAGATCGGAGTCGGTGAATAAGCCTGCGAAAAACGAACTCCTCTTGTCGCCAGCTGATCAATGTGTGGGGTCTGAATAATCGGATGGCCCGCACATCCCAAAAAATCGCCCCGTAAGTGGTCACAAGTAATGAGAACAATGTTCGGTTGCTTGCTTTTCAGCTTCATCATCTCCCCTGGAAGGATTTAGCGCACTAGTATGATTTTATAATTCGATGTCGCTTGCCAACATGGATCGCTTGCTTCTCATACCGCTGACAATGCTCAAAACTAAGATGAGCAAAGCAATTCCCATGATTGTTGCCGAGATAGGACGTGTAAAGAAGATGTAGATGCCGTTATCTGAGGTAGCCAGGGATTGCAATAACGAAGTTTCAATCTGTGCTCCCAACACAAAGGTCAGCATCGTTGCGGCAATGGGGATATCCAATTTTTTCATCATGTATCCGATAACGCCGCAAATCACCATCATCACCAGATCCCACATACTATTGCGAACACTGTAGGTTCCTATTAAAGTAAGGATCAAAACGATAGGGAACAAAAGCTTATTGGGAATGGTAGAAATCTTAGCCCACATACCGGCTAAAGGCATATTCATGATTAAGAGAATGACATTTCCTACAAACATGCTGGCAATAACGCCCCATACAAAGTCAGGATTACTTCTAAACAGGGCAGGTCCCGGGGTTAAGCCATGCATAATAAACGCACCAAGCAAGATAGCAACCGTGGGTGAACTCGGCAAACCTAAGGTAAACAAAGGAATTAAAGCCGCACCACTGTGGGCATTGTTGGCTGTCTCTGGACCTGCAATCCCTTCAATGGCCCCTTTTCCAAAACGAGACGGGTCTTTGGCTAATTTCTTCTCCATGGTATAAGACAAGATGGAAGCAATAACCGAGTTTGCTCCGGGAATCAATCCGAGAATCATCCCGATTCCTGTTCCCCTCCCGATCGATTTCATGGCGGGCTTCCACTCTTCTCGACGAGGAAGCAGGCCATTTATCTTTCCTGGCTTATCCATATTGGAGGGATTTTCCATATTGATCAAGATCTCTGATATAGCGAATAATCCCATCGCCACAACAGCGAAATCAATTCCGTCCAATAGCTCCAGTCGGTTAAAGGTAAAACGATTGACCCCTGACATGGGGTCTGCGCCAATCATCGATAAAAGCAAGCCAATGGATGCAGCGATCAACCCTCGGACAAGAGATCTTCCCATTAAGGCAACCAACATTAACAAGCCCAGTAACATAATGGAAAAGAACTCCGGCGGACCAAACCGAAGCGCAAAGCTAGACAGCGCCGGGCCGATAAACGTTAAACCCAGGATTGCTACAATCCCTCCAATAAACGATCCGATAGCCGACACACCAAGCGCTACCCCTGCACGTCCTTGCTTAGCTAATTGGTGCCCATCGATACAGGTAATAAGGGATGCTGCCTCACCAGGCACATTGATGAGAACAGAAGTAATCGTCCCTCCATACATGGCTCCGTAAAAAATTCCTGAAAGCATGATGATCGCGGACACGGGCTCCATCCCGAAGGTAAGCGGGATAAGAAGAGCCGTTCCCGCCACGGGTCCCAGTCCCGGCAAAACACCGATAAACATGCCAACAGATACCCCAATGAGACAGTAGAGAAGATTCCACCAGGTAAGCGCCGTTTCAAATCCATGCATTAATGACATGAGTGAATCCATTCTGCCGCCTCCTTAAAATAAAATTCCATTCACCGGTAATGGGACACTTAGTACATTGTTAAACAGCCAAAACAGGAAAAGGGATATCCCCACAGACAGGGCAACATTGATGTACCATTTATACCCTTTGAAGAATACTAGAAACAGGAAGACCATACTCGCTGCGATCATCCCTGCCAGGTAAAAAAGAAGGAGAAAAACAACCAGACATCCCAGTACGGATAAAACATTTTTTAACGCCTCTCCCTTGGGCCATTTTTCACTGCTGACATTCTTCCCCTTTACGGATTCAAAGACATAGAAGATGGATAGGATCATAAGGATACCGCTTAGATAAAGAGGAAAAAAACCAGGTCCGGGTCCTACATTACTAGAATAGTCGTAGTCAAATGATAGAATGAAAAATAAGAGAGAGAACAGGAATATAACCATTCCAGCCCATAACCCCGCGTTCCTTTTGGTTCTTGCTTGATTTATGGGAACCGCCTTATCTGCTTGGTTCGGCCTCGTTTCGGAGATCATTGTTTCTTCTCTTGCTAATAATTCCCCTTGATTGATACTCATTGCTTTCCCTCCTTTTTCGATTCACTGCTAGGGAAGAGGTATTTGCTCTCCCCTACACCTTTTACTTAATTAACCCTGTCAGTCTTAGGGTTTCTCCATCAATGTTAAAGTTGTTGGTTAAGTCCTTCTGAAAATCTTCAGGACCGCCATAGTAAGGTTCAAGTGCAAGGTTCTTGAACTGTTCTGTCACTTCCGGATCTTCTAACGCTTTCTTAAAGGCATCGTGAAGAATCGTCAGTTCTTCCTGCGGTAAGCCCTTAGGGGCTATAATCCCGGACAGCTTGTTTTCCTCAATGTTGAAGCCCTTTTCCTTTAATGTCGGAATATCTCCTGCACTAGTTCCTGATGATGTAAATAGCGGACGAATCTCACCTGACTCCAACTGAGCTTTCACAGCACTAGGAATAGCGACCGTACCCTGGACATGCCCTCCAAGAAGGCCTGTTACTGCAGGAGCGAAACCATCGAACGGAACAATCTTCATCTGAATGCCTGCATCATGGTTTAATCTTTCAAGCAGTCCTTTGGCTCCGGCGACAGTGGCCACCTTGAACTGTTGCGGGTTTTGCTTGACATATTCCAACCATTCCTCAAAGTTTTTCCACGGCGCATCTGCTTTTACATACAGAAATCCATCCTGGCGATAGATTCTCATAACGGATTGAAAACTGTCGTGCGTATAGGGTGTGTTGCCAAAATGCGGTTCAGAAGTGATGGTGGACGATGGGATAAAACCGAGAGTATATCCATCCGGCTTGGATTTAAAAACCTCGGAGACACCAATCGTATTACTTCCTCCTGGTTTATTCACCACGACAACAGATTGTCCATTCGGAAGATACTTCGGGACAACCTTGGCAAATACACGAGCAATGGTATCTGTACTGCCACCCGGTGGGGTAGGCACAATTAACTGAATCGGTTTTTCTGGAAAACTCGCTGCTCCTGATGGTTGAGCAGATTGCGAACATCCGCCTAACAGGAGGGATAAACTCATTAAGGAAAATAGTAGCGGTCTCATTTCAGCATGACATCCCTTCAATCATTGTCTCAAGTATTCTCACGACTCTTTGTTCTATTTTTTAGGAAAGGGGAGAGGAGAAATTTCTAGCCTGTCCTCTCCCGCCTTTCGATGAATTACTTAATCAAACCCATTTCCCTCAAATTATCCCCGTCAATTTTGAAGTTATCTTCCAAGTTTTTCTGGAATTCTTCCGGACCGCCATAGTACGGCTCATATCCAAGCTTACGCATCTGATCAACCACTTCAGGATCTTCTAGCGCTTGTTTGAACGCATCGTGCAGAATCTTTAGCTCTTCCTGCGGCAATCCTTTCGGAGCAATAATCCCTGTATATTTGTTTTCCTCAATCTTGTAGCCTTTCTCCTTCAACGTAGGAACATCCCCTACATCTCGGCCTGAGGTACTGAACAGCTGTCGGATCTCGCCCGACTCAATCATTGCCTTCGCTTCAGCCGGAACGCCAATCGTAGCATCCACATGGCCGCCTAAGAAAGCGGTCAAGGCAGGACTGCTGCCATCAAATACAACAATCTTCATCTGAATCCCTAAATCACGGTTAATTCTCTCCAATACAGGCTTGGCTCCAGCAACCGTAGAAACCGAAAATCCTTCCGGGTTTGCTTTAACATAGTCAAGCCATTCTTCAAAGGTTTTCCAAGGTGCATCCCCTTTCACGAGCACAAAGCCGTCAGCCTGCATGGTCCTCATGATCGTTTGGAAACTGTCATAGGTATATGGCGTATTTCCGTGATGAGGATGGATCGTAATGGTAGATGAAGGAACATAACCGATGGTGTATCCATCCGGTTGGGCTTTGAAAACTTCTACGACTCCCAGTGTATTACCGCCACCAGGTTTATTGACCACAACGACCGATTGTCCATTCGGGAGATACTTCGGAGCCACTTTGGCTAACGTACGGCCAATCGTGTCATAAGCCCCACCAGGAGCAAATGGCATGACCATTTGAATCGGTTTATTCGGGAAATCGCTCTTAGGCTTCTCTTCTTGCTTTCCTTCAGCCGTTTGCTCGGCGGGTTTAGCTACCTCTGCTTGTTGGGTGGATTGAGAGCATCCACCAACGATAAGAGAAAAGATCAACGTAGACAACATGGCAAGTTTTTTCAATTTAACAGACCCCCCACTTGTGGTTAAAGAACTTCTTCCTTTCTATTACCGTCATGTCATGACCAGCTGTGATAGACAAAAGTTAAAAATCTTCGAGTTTCTCGTATCACCACAAATATTCTGAAATCTGTGCCGCTCGATTTGCAACATGATGTATTCCGCCGCAAACGAATTGAAAGCGATTCCATATACTGGAGATGGAAATCGCCAATAAATGACGATGCCCCCCCGTTCCATTTAAGCAACATTCTGATCTGACGTGACTTCCTTCCCTGCCTTAAAGTGTCGGCGATACAATAAGGCTATTGTAAACATGAGGATAGCGCCCAAAGCGATGGCAGCACTATTCAAGAAGAAAAGTTGCCTAATGGATAGATTCGATGATAACAGTATTCCTCCAACGATCGGACCTGAGATGGAGCCAATCTTTGCAATGGACATCGCCATTCCATTCGCTTTCGAACGGTACGAAGTAGGATAAAAATTGGGAGTTGTTACCGTTAAGACCATTTGGGTACCGATAACGAAGAATCCAGCAGCAGATACCAAGCTGATCAGGAACATCACTGGCATGGGATATCCTAAAAGGGCAACGACCAAACAAGCTGCACCCGGGAAAATGGTACATGCCAGCATCCCCCGTTTATCGAATAGCCAACCGACAACAAAGCCGCAAACAATCCCTGCAAGTTGATACATCGAGGTAGCAACGGATGCATTTTCCAGTGATAAACCCGACGAAACGAACAAATGCGGCAACCAACTATTTAGGAAATAGATGACAAACGAACTAAGGATATAAAGGATCCAAATGAGCGGTGTCAACATGCGTAAAGACCCCTGAAACAACAACCTTGGAGAGAAATTCATGCTTTTCGTTTCTTCTTCCAAGACAATCTCCGCATCCGGACGAATCTGCAAATCCGGCTTTAGCGATGAAACCAGTTTCATTATTTTTGAACGCTTACTATTTTTAAGAACTAGAAATCGAAGAGATTCTGGCAACATGAAAAGTAAACCGATGATCAAGAGCAAGGGTGCGATTCCGCCGACTAGAAAGATCGACTGCCATCCAAAAGCAGGGATAAGCCAAGCTGCTATCAAACCGCCTAAAGCATGTCCTACCGGAAAGCCCGTAAACATAATCGAAACCCACTTTCCTCGTGATCCTAGCGGCGCATATTCATTTACATGCACGATGGCGAGAGGTACAGTACCTCCTAGTCCGATACAAGCGAGGAATCTCATATACATCAAACCTGTAGGAGAGCTAGCCCAGCTGGATGCAAGGGTGAAAAGGGAGGCCAGCAGGATACTGCAAATCAGCGCTTTTTTTCGACCTAGTCGATCCCCTAGAAATCCAAAGATGAGACCTCCAACCATGAGCCCAAAGGTTCCTGCTCCAAAAATGGCCCCAAAAGTACTTTCCTCCACCTGCCATTGCTTGATTAGGACAGGAGCTGCATATGAAATGACAGTGTAATCAAAACCTTCAAGGATCATAATGAGAAATGTCCATAAGATCAGATTAATGGCAAATCGGTTGCTTTTCCTCTTCTCAATGATCAACGACACGTCCCATTTTTGTGGAGCCCCTTTCGCTTCCCCTGCAATCGGTTTCATCCGCTCACCCTCCTTGCTTGCCTTCGTCCTTCTGCTTAGTTCCTATCAAGCATCGTTTCGTATTTCTTACCCATTACTGAGCTCACCGGATGTCCTTCCCTTATAGCTTTCGCCATCAGGGCTTCCTGTTCTACAATTTGTTCCGCAGCCTCGATTACGGATTCGGCCACCGAGCTTGGAATGAACACGATTCCGCTGCCATCGGCAATAACCAAATCTCCCGGGTCCACCTCGACGTCAGCTACGACAATTTTTTCATTGAAGGAATGCTCTACAATTCTTCCTCTGGCGGTGGTGGGAACAGCGGCACGCGCATACACCGGAAAATCCAAAGATCGCATTTCATCCACATCCCGGCACGCACCGTCAATGATCACGCCGCTTATCCCCCGTTGGATCGCAGCAATGCACAGATTGCCTCCCCAGCCGGCGACATCGCTGCGCCCATGCTCGACAACGATAACATCTCCGTTGGAAGCAGCCTCAATAGCTGCAGTTCCCAGATGACGTTTTGACTCTTGTGTCCCTTTTGCAACCAATTTAACCGTCACTGCTCTTCCGCAGATCTTTTTCTGAACGGAAACCTGCTGCAGACCGGTCACAACACCTTTCATCTGTAAAGAGTCTAGAGCATCCGATACGGCACATGTATCCAAATTATACAAACGTTCTATCAAAGATTCTAGTGACAATTCATTCCCTCCTATCTATAACACAGCGATAAGTTCTACTTGCGCACACATCCCGTTGTGCAGATCAGCTAACGCAATGTGTCTGGCTGGACGATTTTTTGGATCTGGAAACATCTTTAGCCACTCTTGATTGAACAGCTCTCTCAGACTGTTGTCCTTGAGATAAACAGACATCCGGATGATGTTCTCCGTTGATCCTCCAGCTTCCTTCATAAAGCTTTCGATGTTCCGATAAAGAAAATAAATTTGTCTTTCTGCATCCATAGGAAGCTCATCAGAGCTTGGATCTTTACCCATAATCGCCGATGAATAAACAACAGATCCGATTTTGGCACCCATGGGAATTGGTGCCTTCCCATGAGTAACTCCAGGAATCTCAATAACTTCTCTCTTTACCATCATTGTACTTGTTCCCCCTTGCCTAAACCGAAATTAGCTTTTCCGTCATATCATCCATCTACCTATGCAGATTGGATGGATGACATAACCGGAGTTACCCTGGTATTTCTACTGTCCCACCCCCCTCCTCGCATGTTCCTCGTATCCTGTATTAATATTTAGGGGCAAGTCGCCAGTCGGTATCCGCCGGAAGAACGGCATTGGTTGAGCGGATGCTTGGGTAATCAATTTCTTGGTCAAGACCCTGAGGAACTTTACCTTGTTCAATATCACGCACTGCGCTTAATAGATGCCAACGAATCTTTGTGATGAAGGAATCGCTGGATCCGAGATATTCTTGTGAGCGATCCGAGATCGGTCCCATGCTTTCTGCTATCACATAGTCCTCAACGAGTACACCATACATGCCTGTGAAATTTTCTTTCATTTTCGTCCGATCTTGTTTCCAACGTCCGTCGCGGTTGCCTTCATAGAAGTTATCCGGAGAAAGGTTCGGATCAATACCAAACTGCTTTTCTGTAATCGCGATGTCTTCAAAGGTTAATGCACGCTCATGGTTGTAAAACACAAACCACTGAACACAATGTTCATCATCTACTGGGATGACAAAGGCCGCAACATGATTTTCCTCAGGAGATTTAGGGATAAAAGAATACCACGGCTGAACATATTCAGAAATCCTCACATATTTAGATCCATCCGGCATATTGCGAAGTGCTCCCGCTCGGTATCCATAAGGCTGAGGATCAACTTCATAACGCGGTGCAGCGTCATATTGTGTCTTCGAAACCGACGCCCCTACCTTTTTCGTCCACGTACTGTGAAGCACCGAAACGTGAGCCGAATCTAGTGTACCCTCCAGTACTTGGAGCCAATTGCAATCAATTTCCGCGATACGAATTAATAGATTGGATTCTGGCAAACTATTGAATTCAAATTCCGGAAATTGTCCAGGTTCCCCTCCACCGAGCCATACCCAGGCAATACCGCCAGCTTCACGAAGCGGATAGCTTTTTAAAGGAACTTTACTGCAAAAGGCAGCCGCCTTATCTGCAGGCTCAGTTGGAACGTCGACGACCTTTCCCGTAACATGGAACTTCCATCCATGGTATAAGCAAGTCAGCGCATTGTCTTCATTCCGAGCTAAAGTTAACGAAGCGCGACGGTGCGGACAAGCTTCATCAAAGAAACCGGCCTGTCCATCTGTCCCTCGGAAAGCCACATAATTTTTGCCGAATAATCGGACTCGAATGGGTTCCCCATCAGCCTCTAGGCGAGCCGAACGTACAGCCGGCACCCAAAATTGACGCATATACTTCCCCATCGGAGCGTCTCCTGTCACTTGTGTCAGTAGTGCATTATTCTCTTTACTTAACATTCCTAATTCCTCCCCATTTTTTTATAGTTCAAAAATTCAATCCATCCCCAACTGCTATTTCCAATAGACAAATCCCATGCCGCACCCCGTACCTGCCATCGAGCGATAGGTAGGTACATAATCAACAACTTGCATATTCAGGCCTGCTCCTTGCAAAACCCCTGCAGTAGCAATCCAATTGAGAATCTCGGAGGTCCCGGAAACAAATCTCTCTCTTGGTATGGTGATTAACGACTCTTTATCTTCATTTTTAAGTGCGTTTAAAATTCTCTTATCTAACTCTTCATCAATTTCGAAGTGGGTTAACCCTCCCGAAGCGATTACCGCGACGGTCTTATCGCTATCCCAAGAATCGATCGCCTTGCGAATCGCCTGGCCAAACTCATAGCATCGCTTCGGACTTGGCACATTGGGAGCAAAGAACGTATTAATCATAACTGGAACCATTTGAATCATGGGCTTATCTTTCAATAGCCTGCGACGGATAAAGGTGTGCGCATGCCCAATGGAACGGCCTTCCGGCTGTTCGGAAAACTGGGAAACGTCAAACTCCTGATGAATTAAGCTTTCGATAATGTGGCGGCCTAAACTAGCTTCGGTCGGATAAGCTTCGACCTCTTCACCATGCCTTGCCCACAACGCAGGACGGATGGACGGCGGAAGTTTTTCGGGATCCTGCGGGAGATCATAGATTTCCTTTCCCCAGAAGACAGAGAAGGCCGGCATGTTATCTCGCAAGAACAATTCCTTCTGATCGTCCCCGATGACCACTAAAATGTCCGGTGAAACTTCCTCCAGTACGCGGCCCAACTCAAGAATCGCCGTTTCGCAAGCATCATACTTCTTCTGCCATACTTCCGGCGTTAGGTGGTCCTTTAACCATTCAGGCGCATTACTTGCTAGTCTATCAAAATCAATTTCCGGATTATTCCGATCTCTTTCACCATGCTGGGCCCATGTTTCCGCCGGGGTGCTTAACTGCGGACTATGGGATACACCCATACCAAGCACAATCTTAGCCATACCTTCTACCTCCAATATTAGGAATTTAGTGTTTATTAAAGATTGAGTTTATATAATTTTTTAGCATTATCTTCATACACTTTTTTGCGGTCTTCATCCGTTAAGAATTCGATGCTGTCAATGATCGGCTTCAAATCATCGAACGTTCTTCCTGTAAGAGGATTCATCACCGAACCTGTACCTGGATTTTCCGTACCAAACAGCAGGTTATCTGTTCCAAGCACTTTGAAAGCTAGCTCCAGGGCTTCTTTTGAATAGTTCACCGTATCGAAATAAAGCTTCTTGATCGCTACATCAAAATCTTCTCCCCCGGAACGGTGACGCCAAGCGCGGAATCGGCCCATGTGAAACGGAATTGCTCCTCCTGTATGGGATACCACGACCTTCAAGGTTGGAAAATCATTGAAAACATTCGAATCTAGCAAAGACATAATGGCAATGCTTTCTTCGTTGATAAAGTGCAGCGTGTACGACTCCCTTGGAGAGCAGCAAGCAGCGGAGTGAATCAGTACAGGAACATCAAGCTCCACTAATGCTTCGTAAAGCGGATACCAGTATTCGCTGCCGAGTCCAGGAGGTTCAGGATATCCGCCTTCCATTGGATCCGGGTTCAGCTGCGCCCCTACGAAACCTAACTCCTTAATGGCACGTTTCAATTCAGGGATGCAATCGCGAATATCGGCTCCTGGAGATTGCGGCAAACCCGCTACTCCACGAAAACGAGTAGGATGCAGTTTCACTTGCTGGGCAATCACGTTGTTCACAAACTCCGTCCACTTGTGAACCACTCCTGCCGGTTGAATCGAATGCATAGCAAGATAGGGGCGAGGAGAAATCAACTGCAAGTCTGTACCGACACTATCAAGAAGGTTAATGACCTTCTCTAAATGCTTTCCGATTTTCTCATCACTGATTTGCGGGAATTTATCAAAGGGGTAACCTCTGCTGCCTAGCAAACGGGATTGGAATTCGTAAACTTCAGGTGGAGCAACGGTATGGCCGTGAATGTCGATGATCATTATGATAACTTCCTTTCTATTGGCAGAATTTTAGTTAACAACTTATATTTCGATAAAGTTAGGGGAGCGCTTTTCTAAAAAGGCCCGAACCCCTTCTTTATAGTCAGCTGATGCAAAGGAGCTAGCCACTAACTGAGCGATTTCTTCGGTTTCCACCGTGGAGCCGTTTAGGATTTCTCCAATGATTTTCTTTGCGCCTTTAATCGTTTTTTGGGCTCGTTTGGTAAGCAATTGCGCATAGCCATAAGTCTGATTGAGGATCTCTTCACTGGAATACACGCGATCGATTAAACCGTAATCATAAGCTTCTTGTGCGCTGACTTCCCGTCCCGAAAACAAGATATCCTTTGCCCTTGCAGGACCAACGAGATCAACCAGGTTTTTAGTTCCTGAAAAAGTATAAATAATACCTAATTTCGCTGGTGTGATCCCAAAGATTCCCGTATTGGAGCTAAACCTCATATCGCAGGCTAGAGCCAGTATGCATCCGCCGCCGATACAATATTTTTGGATCATTGCAATCGTTGGTTTTGGGAAGTTGGCTAAAGCAGCTTCTGCCTTGATAACCGCTTCATTGTAGATCCGTTCCCCTTCTTCTGTTGAACGCAGTGTCGTAAATTCGCTGATATCGGCACCGGCAACGAAAGCGGTATCATCAATACCTCTAAGAACTAGCATTTTCGTTGCATCATCTTGTTCTAAGTCTTTTAAAATGCCAGGAATGGCTGCCCACATATCAAAGTTGAAGGCATTTCTTTTTTCGGGGCGGTTAAAAATCAGTGTGGCAATGGGTCCATCTTTTTCAACAAACAAGTAGTCCTTTTCCATTTCCCATTCTCTCCCATACCATGTTTGTCTCGATGCTTTTAGATAATATCTTCTTGTTTGAAAGCGCGGATCTCTTCTTCCGAGTAGTTAAGTTGCTTCAATATGGATTCGCTGTGCTCTCCTAACATCGGTGCCGGGAGTCTGAATTGTGCTGGAGTTCTCGACATTTTTGCCGGGAAGCCGAGCGTCTTCAACGTTCCGGCTACAGGATGCTCATACTCAAGTATCATTTCGCGATGGTGGATTTGCTCATGCTTCATCACCTCATCGTAGGTATGAATCGGTCCACAGGGGATTCCCTGTGCCTCTAAACGTTCTAGCCAGAATTCGGAAGGCTGTTCCATAAAGACCGACTCAATGCACTGTTCCAACTCTTCCACATGAGCTATCCGATCGTTTCCTGTTCTAAATCGCGGATCCGAGATCCACTCTTCTCTTTCCGCTACATTCTTGCAGAATCGCTCCCATAATTTCTGATTCACTACTCCTACCAGGACGTACCCTGTTTTGGTGCGATAGCCTTGATAAGGCGCAATTCTTCGATGTCGCGAACCATTGGGTGAAGGAACTTCCCCTTCGCCAAAATAGGCGGCAGCTTCCCAGACTGTCCAAGCCAAACCAGAATCGACCAGTGAGACATCAATGTACTGTCCCTCTCCCGTCTTCATCCGGTGTATGTAGGCGAAGAGGATATGGTAAAGGGCTGTAATCCCTGCCCCTACGTCATGAATGGGAATGCCTACTTTAACAGGCCGCCCATCCTTTTCTCCAGTCATGCTCATGATCCCTGACATTCCCTGAGCCATAATATCTAGCCCGCCTTTTTGACTATGCGGACCCGTTTGGCCGTACCCGGAGACGGAACAATAAATCAACTTCGGATTGATTTGTTTCAATGTTTCATAGTCAATTCCAAGCTTTTTGGTTACGCCTGGTCGGAAATTCTCTACAAATACATCAGCTGTTGCTACTAAGCGATAAAGGATTTCTCTTCCTTTTTCAGTAGTCAGATTTAATCTTAACCCTCGCTTGTTCCGGTTGATCATGGTAAAGCTATAACTGACCCCGTTTCGATAAGGTCCCGTTTCTCTGATCAAGTCTCCGTTGGGGTATTGTTCGACCTTGATTACGTCTGCCCCCATATCCCCCAAAGCCATGGTGCAATAGGGACCAGCCAGCACATGGGAGATATCTATTACCTTTACCCCTGTAAGTGGTTGCATCTTTTCATTCCCTCCTTTCACTCTTTAATAAAGCAATTTCTGTGCCAACAATAAAACCTTTAAAAATCCACATTTCCTCATCTCGATTGCAAGTTATTTGTTTCGGCTGAAACAAATTAAGTTTCATTTGTTTCAAAGTGTTTAGAATTAATGTATAATTAAGTCAGTTTATGTAGAAATCCGTGGAGGTTAAATAGCATGAATCCAAAAATCGTGATTGTTGGTTATCGATCCTTTTCCAATCTGGCCAAGCAGGCTCTCATAGACCTCCCACCCTGGGTAGAATATGAAATTACGGAAATGCCCCTCCAGTTCCTCACTGCTCCTGACTCCGTTCAGAACTTACAATCCTTTTTTGAGACTGGAACCATTGTTATTTGCGGGGACCGCAGTGCATCTTACCTGAGGAAGATTATTTCGAACTTTGTTGTTCAAATTAAAGTAACTGGTTTTGATTTACTTGAGATCATAAGCCAAATCGGCTCCAAAGAAATCGTTGTGTTGAACTTCCGTGAGGGGTTAGACAGTATTGAGAAAATCGCAAGCCTCCTCAATGTACGTATTCGTCAAATTCAGTTCCAAGACTTTGAGGAAGCTTCCGCTATTTTGGAAAGCTTGCAAGAGGAAGGGATTACGGATGTCGTAGGGGGAAGCTGGATCTGTGAAGCAGCTCCCCAATATGGAATGAGGGGCCACTGTTACTACACCCAGAACTCCATGATTAGTGCCTTTCAATTCGCTTATAATATCCTAAAGACCTATCGAACAGAGATCGAGAAATTTGCCCAATTCAAAACCATTGTCGACATGAATCGCAGTGGGGTTATTTCTTTAGACACAAGGTCCAAGGTAAAAATCATAAGCAAGACAACAGAGCAGCTTCTTGGGCTTAAAAGCAAACAAGCGATTGGAAAGCCTTTACACGAATTAATACCCAGTCTCGTAGCAGCGAATCCTACCCTATTAGGAAACGAACCCCAATACAATTTGATTTTTGAGCACAATCATAGGAAACTCGCCGTCGATGTGGTGCCGGTCCACACGCATGGGGTAACCATGGGACACATATTGGCATTGGACGACGTGGCCAACCTGCAAGAAATTGAACAAAAGATCCGAAAGAAAATCACGCAAAAGCCCATGGTAGCCAATTACGGGTTTCATGATATTATCGGATCAAGCCCAGCTCTTCAGGAAAGCATTCGGCAAGCGAAAAAGTTCAGTCGGGCAAACTCCTCCATCTTGATCCATGGAGAGTCCGGAACAGGCAAAGAGCTTTTTGCTCAAAGTATCCACCGGATGAGTGCGCGCCATATGAAGCCGTTTGTGGCCGTGAACTGTGCAGCGCTTCCAGAAACCCTGATAGACAGTGAGCTCTTTGGCTACGAGGAAGGATCTTTTACGGGAGCCAGAAAAGGCGGGAAGGTCGGTCTCTTTGAATTGGCCCACCAGGGAACGATCTTTTTGGACGAGATCAGTGAGCTTCCCTTGCATCTGCAATCCCGGCTTCTGCGCGTGCTTCAAGAAAAGGAAATCGTGCGCATAGGCGGTGATCAAGTGATCCCGATCGATGTGCGAATTGTTGCCGCGTCGAACAAGGATTTGCTGAAGTGTATTAAGGAAGGAAGCTTCCGGGAAGATTTGTATTTCCGGATTGGTGTGCTTCAGCTTTCTATCCCACCTCTGTGCCGACGAAAAGAGGATATCCCTTTATTGTTTAAGCACTTTATTCAAAGCCATGAGCGGTTGACGGCAAAAGTTGAAGAGATCGATCTCGACCTGCTGCTCTCCTACCACTGGCCTGGAAATGTGAGAGAGCTGGAGAATGTAGCCGAACGTTTTCTTGTCCTTTCCGAGGGAGAAAAGCTAACACGCGGGACGCTAAGGGATTTGTTACATTTGGCGCTCTTCCCTACGTCTTCCCTTTCTTCGCCAATAGAGGACCCCGAGGAAGAAGCTCTGTCCGAAGCTGAGCTGATTGAGAAAGCTCTGATCGAGGCG
This sequence comes from Ammoniphilus soli, assembly GCF_040813775.1. NCBI lineage: Bacteria > Bacillati > Bacillota > Bacilli > Caryophanales > Paenibacillaceae > Ammoniphilus > Ammoniphilus soli. Next base: position 795,203 of record NZ_JBEGDL010000001.1, on the reverse strand, counting down.
AATGGTAATAAAGAGAAGGCCGCACAGATTCTTGGAATTAGCCGGACTACTCTTTGGAGGAAGATGAGAGGGGAATAAAAAAGAGGAGGCTGTCTCAAAGGCTGGAAAAACCGGCCTTTTGAGAATCAGCCTTTTTTCTGCTAGCTATTCAACACCTAATGGGTCCTACTTCTACCGGTTTTCATTCTTGTCTTGAATACGTGAGAATCGCCACCTAAAATCAAAATCAAACAAAATAAAATCTAAATAGATGGAAAAGCTCCATTTATTCAGCTCGGGATCCATCATTTTGGCCGTTTCAACGCCAGTAGTGGTCCATTTTTCCATCTAAAAAGAGAATTTGCTAATGATTTGGAGGTTTAGTTGGCGAATTTCCACTTAATCCAGTTCTTCTTTAATTTGGACAACCATCTTGCCCCTACCATGCCTTGCTTCAATTTTAGCATTCGCGGCTTGAAGAGCTTTTTCTTCAAAAGGTAACACCTCAGTTATAATGGCTTTTAGTTCACCTTGTTTCATATGTTTCATGAGATGTTCCAAAACCGTTGCATCAGGAATCGCCCTAAGAGCCTCGGTCTTCATTTCACAAGCTTGGTCATCTTCTAATAATTTTCGATTAGTACTTCGAATTCACCCAATTCAGGCATTGGGACTTCCTGCATGATAAGTTCTTCGGGACCTCCATAGTTATAGATGATTAGAGCTTTCATTGATTTCTCCATAGTTTTTGTATCTAAAAATTTAATGGCAGGAGACGTATCCCTACGCTCCCACCATTAGCAAATTTGATGAAAAATTGTATCAAATCAACTGAGACTTCCACCCATAGATCTCCATCGTTGTCTTTCCTGTTTTCAATTCCTCACTAATATGCTTTTCGTCGTCTTCCCGCTTTTGCGCATTCACTAACACCTCGTCCACATCCGCTCTTGGAATGACGACAATACCGTCTGCATCAGCCATGATCAGGTCTCCAGGCATAATGAGGACTTCCCCAATCTGAATCGGTTGATTGATGGTCCCTCCGCCCTTTTTGCCTGTTCCTTGGATGCATAAGCCGCGCGAAAACACAGGGAAGCCCATATCGATGATGTCCAGGCCGTCTCTCACACAGCCATCAATAATGAGTCCGCCGATATGGCGTTCCATGGCGGCCTTCGTCATGATATCTCCCCAGTATCCCGCTTCATAAACACCTGAAACTTCAACGATTAACACATCCCCAGGCTGAGCAGCGATAATCGCTTCGTGGAGCATGATATTATCAATTGGTGGCGAGCTCACCGTTACGGCTGGTCCGCATACTTTCATACTGGAGGACAACGGCTTAATGCCAGAAGGCAGAGCCCCCTTTTTTCCCGCCGCCTCATGCAAGGTGGCGGAAGAAAAAGAAGAGGCCTTTAAAATGGATGCTGCAGAAGGTCGTTCAATCACCGTTTTCACGCTAGACATAGGCTCCCTCTCTCTTTCATTTATTTTTCAAGCAAGTTACGCTTCTCTCGTTTGCAGCTGATGATAACCGAATTTTTCTCTCGCTTCTTTCAACGGCGTTCCTTTGAGTACCTCTTTACGAATGCCTTCCTCTTTTTCTTCGATCATTTGCGCCACACGGAGAACTTCTGCTTCCCGTTCTTTAGGAACAACGAGTACCCCATCATCCGAACCGTAAAGAATATCTCCCGGACGAACTTGGACATCACCAACGGCAATCGGAACATTATAGGCTACCGCATCTACCCGGTCTTTTCCTGTACGCATGAACTTGCCGCGACTGAAAATAGGATATTTTAAATCCAAGCTGCATGCGACGTCACGGCACACCCCGTCGACAACGGTTCCGGCAATGCCCTTCATATGGGCGACTGAAGTAAGGATGTCTCCCCATACCGTGCAATCTAATCTTCCTGCATTATCCAACACAACGACACTTCCTGGAGGCACTTCATCGATATAATCGCCTACTGTCCCCTTATCTTGGGCAATAGGCAAATATTTCACGGTGTAAGCACGTCCCACCATCTGATAGCCATAATTGACAGGGTTAATGCCAAGGCATGTACCATGAATGCCTAAACGGTCCAAAGCATCTGAAACGGCAGCGATCGAAATTTCTTTAAAGGCTTCGACAATTTTATCCATCTTCTCGTTCCTTTCCCAAGTGCAGTATGTCTTTTATCTTAAGGCAACCATTTTTTCGCTGATCACCAAATCCTTTAATTCAAACTTTTGGATTTTCCCTGTAGGCGTCTTCGGCAGCTCATCGACGATTACAATATGATCCGGGACTTTATAATCTGCCACTTGCGACTTAATGAAAGTCTTCAACTCTTCTGCTGTGGCCGTTTTTTCAGGTCTCAATAAAATCGCGGCGCATGTGATCTCACCCAGTACCGTATCCGGTAGGCCAATGATGGAAACTTCCATTACGGCAGGGTGGGTATAAAAGACTTCCTCCATCTCGCTAGGGTAAATATTATAACCGCCGCGAATGATCATGTCTTTCTTCCGTCCAACAATCCGGACATATCCGTTTTCATCCATGATGGCTAGGTCACCGGTATAATACCACCGACCCTGATCTACAACTTCCCTTGTCTTCTCTGGCAGATTATAGTATCCCTTCATCAAGCCGATACTTTGGCAAGCCAATTCCCCAACAAGACCCACGCCTAGTTCTTCTCGTACATCATTGACGATCTTCAGGTTTACGCCGTTGATCGCTCTCCCCACTGTCTCCGATAACGTAACGTCATCATCGTCAAAGCGCGTAAAAGTCAAGATGGGAGAGGTTTCCGTCATGCCATAGCTGATTAAAACCTCGACACCCATTTCCGCCTTGATTCGGCGAATCACTTCCACAGGACAAGGTGCACCGGCCATAACGACTACTCTTAGGGAAGACACATCATATTTTCGGAAGTTCGGATGGTTCATTTCCAAAATGAAGATGGTAGGAACTCCAGAGTGAATCGTTATTTTTTCCTGATCAATCAACTGGAGCGCTTTTTCCGCATTAAAGGACTCCAAAATAACAGCCTTCGTCTGACTCGCCACAAGTCGCAAGATACCGGCCAATCCCATGATATGAAAATAAGGACTGGCATGGAGGAATACATCATCTTCCTGCATTCGAATGGCCCTGTTGCTCTCTACGGATACAAAGAGGAGGTTACTATGGGTTAACATCGCGCCTTTGGGTTTCCCCGTTGTACCGGACGTATAAATGATAGCGAATACATCTTCTTCAACATTGACCTTCACTTCAGGCAATTGACCTTGACGTCCCATTTCTTGCAGCTGCTGATAATTGGTCAGTCCTTCATGCTCAAAACGCACCGTAATCAGGTGCTCTAAGGACGGCACTCGATTTTTCAAGGATTCAAATTGAGCCAGATGGTTTACTTTATCGTACTCCCGGGGAAAAAATACGACCTTTGCCCCAGAGTCACGTAATATATGCTCTGCTTCATCTTCCCGGTAACGTGTATTAAAAGGAACGAGAATAGCTCCCACCTTAGCAATCGCGAAAACCGCTACAATAAACTCGTACCAGGCAGGTAAACTAACAGCTACGCGATCCCCTGGCTTGACCCCCAGTTGACTTAATCCTGATGCGATCTTGTCCGCTTCAGCTTGCAAGTCACGATACGTGAGTCTCCTTACCCCATCAAAGATCACTTCTTTTTCCGGAGAAGACTGATACGCCTTCTCCAGTAACTGCGCTACAGACACACCTTCATAGGAAGCTAGCATCAACAGGTTTCCCCCTTTCCATTACGATTCAGATAGTTCAAAGTAAGGCAATGTGACTTCCTCATCTATTTTTTCATATACGACGGAAACGGGTTGATCAATAGCGATTTTATCCCGATCCCCAATCACTCGACTCACCATTCTAACCCCTTCGTTCAATTCGATAATCCCAACAACATAAGGGGTTTGTTCTTTAAAAGGTGGCATAGCCTTATGTACCACCGTATAGCTATGAATGCGTCCCTGCCCGCTGGCTTGCACCCATTTTACATGTTCAGAAAAGCAATGGGGACAAATGATTCGGGGATAGAAAATATATTTTTGACATTCTTCACAGTGCTGAATCATCAATTTATGATCTTTTACCCCTTCCCAAAATGGTCTGGAATCGTCATCGAGATACAACTTGATCGTCATGCCTAGTCCCTCCCTAAAATTAAAGTAGATGTAGAGGAAAGCGTACCGCCCGTACCGTTTACCAATGAAATTTTAGCATCCTTAACTTGGCGTTCTCCGCATTCTCCTCTAAGCTGTCGCGCAGCTTCGATTAAGAGGAAAATTCCGAACATCCCTGGATGACAATAGGAAAGGCCGCCCCCGCTTGTATTCAGCGGGAATGCACCGCCGGGTGCTGTCCGTTGACCGCAGACAAAATCCCCGCCTTCTCCCGGTTTGCAGAATCCTAAAGCTTCTAACGTTAGTAGAACGGTTATAGTAAAGGAATCGTATACTTGGACTACATCGATTTCATCATGGGTAATACCAGCCATCTCCATCGCCCGGCGTCCGCTTTCTTTGGCACCGGTTACCGTTAGATCCGGCATATGGGTTACCGAATTGTGCGTCGTCATTTCCCCATGTCCAAGGATCCAGACAGGTGGTTTCTTAGCTCGTGCGGCCGCCTTGGCTGAGGCAACCACAACGGCTCCTCCACCATCGGTGACCAAACAGCAATCCAACAAATGGAGCGGTTCACTAATCATCGGGGATGCCAATACATCTTCAACTGTAAGCGGTTTCCGCATGAAGGCTTTTTCATTTAACATGGCCCATTTCCGTGTGGCAACGGCAATTTCCGCCAGCTGTTCGGAAGTGGTTCCATACTGGTGCATATGTCTCATCGCTGCCATCGCATAGTGACCAACCGGAGATGGAAAGCCAAAAGGCTCCTCATATTTTAAAGTCAGTTGAGCTTGACCTGGTGCATTTCGATTAGAGCGATTTGTACTGCCATAAGTGATTAAAGCAACATCAATAAGTCCAGCTTGTATCGCCGCCATCGCGTGAGCCACGTGGGATTCAAAGGAAGAACCCCCGATATTGGTTCCACCCGAATATCTCGGTTGGATGCCCAGATATTCTGCTAGCATTAGCTGGGGAAAATGAGCCCAGCTTGCCGTTGTAAATAAAGCATCTACATCATCTTTAGTAAATCCTGCATCATCTAAAGCCCGTTTGGCTGCTTGCGCTTGCAATTGCAGGACGCTTTTGCCAGGCACTTCGCCTAGATCCGATTCGGCAACGCCAACAATGGCTGCAACACGTTCTGATTTCATCGTTTTTCACACCTTTATAGTAGAATATATCTTTCTAGAGATAGAGTCCATACACAAGGTTAAGCATAAAACTTGATCGTAGCACTCCCGACCGTAGATGCCTTCCCCGGTTCTCTTTCTGCTGATACGGAAAGCTCAACGGTACGCTTCTCTTCATCCTTCGCCGTCACTTTAGCACGGCAGGTCACCACATCTCGTGGAAACACCATACCAGCAAAACGAACCTGCAATCGGCTGACAAAACCTCGATTGCCTACGATTTGTTCCATAAATTGGCCTAGGAATCCCATGCTGATCATGCCGTGTGCGATAACGCCTGGCAAACCCACCTTACGGGCTGTTTCATCATCCGTATGAATCAAGTTGAAATCCCCGGAAGCTCCTGCATACTTAACAAGCTGTACCTTCTCAATGGGAGGCTTAACAAACTCAAGATCTTGGCCTACTTCTAGTTCATTCCATTCCATACTCATCTGCTCTCCTCCTATTTATCGATAAATGACCGTTGTTTTTGAGGTAAATACTAGATTGCCATTCGAATCTTCTCCCCGTGTTTCGAGGATGAAGAAAGTCATGGGTGCTGCTTTTCCTGGGCGTTCATAAATGTCTACTAGTTCACTTACACAATGTAAGACATCTCCTGCTACGATAGGTCTTTCGTACGCAAACTCTTGTTCTCCGTGCAGCGTGCGGCTAAGTTCCACGTTGATGCCAGGCTTTGGCATCCTAAGTGTAGCCGGGAATGTCGGAGGAGCCACTAGGCTAGCATAGCCCTGCTCCTTCGCATATGCTTCATCCCAATGAATGGGATTATCGTCACCAATTGCCTGAGCAAAAGCGCGAATCGCACCTTTCTCCACTTCAAATACTCGCTTTTCACTTTTTACGCCAATCGCATTCCGATCGATCATTCTCTTCAGCCTACCTTTCCATTCTATTATCCAAACTATTGATTACTCATAGACACGCTTTCAGTCGATTCTTAGCGATCGCCGCCGCCAACCGCGATAATTTCGCCCGCTACATAGCTTGCTTCATCACTGACTAAAAACGCTACCACGTTAGCTACATCTTCCGGTTGTCCTACTCTCTTCATCGGAATCTTTTGGCTAGCGCCCTTGACGATTTCGTCAAAATTCAAGCCTTGACGTTCAGCTGTCTTTCTCGTCATATCCGTATCAATAAAGCCTGGTGCCACAGCGTTTACATTGATATTGAACCCTCCGAATTCGATAGCCAGCGTTCTAGTCAAAGCTTGAATTCCGGCCTTAGCTGCAGCATAGTTTGCCTGTCCGCGCTTACCTACCGCACCTAGACTGCTCGTATTAACGATTTTTCCATAGCGTTGTTCCACCATATATTTCGTCACGGCTTTGCTGAATAAAAAGGTTCCTTTTAAATGAACATCGAGGACTAGATCCCAGTCTTCCTCTGACATTTTGAACACTAGACTATCCCGGGTCACTCCAGCCACATTGACCAAAATATCAATGCTGCCAAAATGAGAAAATACCTTATCAGCAGCTGCTGCTACTTGTTCAGCTTTCGAAACATCGCATCCTACAGCAATCGCTTCGCCCCCGGCAGCTTGAATCGCTTGAACCGTTTCCAAACCAAACTCCTCTGTCACATCAACAATTGCCACTTTAGCTCCATCTGCTGCTAGTCTTTTGGCTGTAGCTGCCCCAATTCCTTTTCCTGCACCCGTAACAATCGCCACTTTACCTTCTAAACGCTTCATTCTATATTCCTCCTCTAAATGTTTTTAATAGATTAAACAATATATTTTTCGGCTTTAATGACTCTTTCTGCAATCTTACGCTTCAACTCAATCGTATTGGCTGGCACTCTGCGGGATAATTGATCTAATTGTGCGAGTTGATTGACGAGTTCTTCATCGGTTTGGATCGTAATAAATACTTCTCTAGCAAAGCCAGCGATTTGATCCATGGCTTCATGAATGAAGGCGATGGTCATCTCCTTTGCATTCTGTGCTGCAGCTTCGCCATTTCGATCGATCATTTTTTTCGTTCTCAGCAAAACGCTTTCCATCGCATAAATATTAATGAGGATATCCGCTAAATCGCTGCTGGCTTCTTGTTCGTGTTCCAATTTAGCTCCATACTTTTTCAACGCAGCCGCAAAGGTAAAACAGAAAATTTTTCTCGCTGCTTCTAAAAGATACGTTTCTTGGGCTAAGGCGCCTTCGAAGCTTGGAAGAGCTGCATCCATAGAGATCTGATCTAATGCTTCCTGCAATTCAGGAAATTGTCCTTTACCAAGGCGTTTAATCAATGTTTTCGTTAAGAACATCCGATTGATTTCATTGGTTCCTTCGAAAATCCGTTTGATTCGGGAATCACGATAAATACTTTCGATTTCATATTCCTGCATATAACCGTATCCGCCGTGAATTTGCACGCCTTCATCTGCCGCAAAATCCAGCACTTCCGAACCAAATACCTTATTAATGCCGCATTCCAGCTTGTATTCACTTATCGCCGCTCCGGAATTTTCCCCTACATTCGGATCACTGAAATCCAACTTCTTCAATCCCGTATCAAACAGATCCGCAGTACGGTAGACCATACTTTCCAGGACATATGCTTTGATATTCATATCTGCAATCTTCTTGCCAATTAAAGGGAAAGCAGAAATCGGACGACCGAATTGGACTCGTTGATTCGCATACTTCACGGATAATCCCAGCGCATCTTTCGTATTTCCGAGACAGCCAGCGCCTACAGAAAGGCGTCCAAAATTCAGCGTATTAAAGGCAAACAAATGACCTTTACCCGGTTTGCCAAGCATATTCTCCACCGGCACTTTGACATCTTCGAAAGTCATCGAGCAAGTAGAAGAAGCTTTAAGACCCATCTTTTTCTCTTCCGGCCCGATACTTAGACCTTCCAGCCCTTTTTCTACGATAAAAGCGGTAAAATCGGCCCCATCGATTTTCGCGAATACGACAAATATATCCGCAAAACCAGCGTTCGTAATAAACACCTTACTTCCGTTCAAAATATAGTGCTTCCCATCTTCCGATAATTTCGCACTCGTCTTGATACCAGAAGCATCTGTTCCCGACTGCGGTTCGGTCAGAGCAAAAGCCGTCGTCAATGTACCTGCTTGCAATTGGGGTAAATATTTTTTCCTTTGCTGCTCTGTTCCAAAGAATATAATCGGAAGCATACCTATCCCAATCTGTCCGTTAATGGACATGACGATGGAAGTCCCGCCAGCGCTAAAATTCTCTTTAATCAAGGCGAAACGGATCCCATCCAGCCCTAACCCGCCATATTCTTCGGGAAGACAAGCACCAAGAAGTCCTACATCGCCAGCTTTCTTTAAGAGTTTCAAAATCAATTCGTAATCTAATTCGTTCCCGGCTTCGCCAAGAACTGTGATTTCCCGCTCTATAAATTCAGACACCGTGCTTGCAATCATGCGATGTTCATCCGTAAAATCTTCCGGGGTGAACACATTTCGATAGTCAATTTGATCGACAATAAAGCTGCCACCCGCTACTTTGTTCAATACTTCTTGATTGTTCAAATTCATTCACTCCTCTCATTCTCTTTGCATTTTAATCTGAATGCCCTGTCTTCTCCTGATGCTCCCTTCCTTTTCGTTTGTGTAACCTCTTCGCTTTATTATCAAGCAATTTCCATGCCAACTTAAATCCCGTCAAAAATCACTCTTTTTCTCAGTCCACTACTTTTATAGCGTTTCTGCTGAAACATAATTAGTTTCACATGTTTCATTTAGTCTAAAAGGAAAAAAGCGTACCTATCGGCACGCCTTAACATCTTCTTTCTAAATTCATTTAATTTTTTAATTTAATAAACCAAGCACCTTTTCCGACGCTACTTGAGCATCCGAACCTTCTACAATCAATCCAATTCTATCGGAAGGATGCAAGGATAAAGTAACAAGATCAACTATATCTTTTGCGTCCACTTTGCGGTGACCTTTGACTAAATATATCTCTGAATGGAAAGCGGAACACTGATTCGCTATCTCCGCCAGTAATGAAAACGAAACTGATCTGTGAAGTACAAATTCGGAACTCATCATTATCCACTTCCTTTTGGGTTTAATTTGATTTCTTGAAATTAATATATACCAAAGGAAAAGAAACGGATCATAATGCGTTAGATTATCTCACCTACTTTTTCAGAATAATCTACAACATGTCAGATAATCTAACAATCCAATTATTTTCGCGAAATTTGCGATAAATTGACTAAATATTCTGATTGATATTGAAGCTATCTTCCTTTATGATAGTTTTACCTACAACTCTAACAAAGGCAGGTCGATTGTATGGCTACATTCAAATTTGAGGCAACGAAGTACACATTGATTGACTCACTTTTGGACTCTTATAATGAAAATATCAAGCTGTACCAGGAATTCGGAGAAGTGTATTACAAAAAGAGAGCCGATCACTTCCTGGAAATTCTCAAGGAACAATTAGAAGACGAAGGATCGAAATAATATCGTTTATTCACCTGGTCAGGCCGTTTTACGGTTGGCCATTTTTCTTGCCAAATGCAGCGAATTAATCAACTTTAGCGATACAATCCGGTATATCGTTTTTCACATTCCCAACAATAGGGGAAACAGGATAAGCGTACATGCCTTCCTGCGGGTAAGGAGTCAGCAAACTTACTAGCTCTTCAATAGATGTATTGCTTCTATCCAGCCATTTGGCTTCATCCTGCTTCTTCAGTATGACCGGCATCCTGTTGTGAACGTCGGCAACCAAAGGGTTGGGTGATGTCGTGATTATGGTACAGGTACTGACTTTTTGGCCATCGGCTGGATTGATCCATGTATCATAAAGTCCTGCTAAGCTAAAAATATCCTCTCCTCTCACCATGAAGCGAATAGGATGCTTTTTGCCATTTGCCACTTTCCATTCATAAAAGGAATCTGCTGGCACGATGCATCTTTTTCTATGAATCAAGCTTTGAAACGAAGCTTTTTCTAATATAGTCTCCGACCTTGCATTAATCATTTTGCCTGCCATCTTTTCATCCTTGGCCCAGGAAGGTACAAGTCCCCAGCGCAGCTGTCCTAGCCGATTTTTCTTTCCATCATTGACGATCGCGAAAATCATTTGCATCGGAGCGATATTATATCGGGGCTGATAAATAGTTCCTGCCCATTCTGCAACGCCAAATCTCAACATCAATTCTTCTAAGGTTACAGTCAAGGTAAACCTGCCGCACATCGTCCCCACCTCCTTTTTTCCTATTTTATCTGCATTTTTCTGCTTGGTGCAAGCTATTGTGTTTTCAACTAATCATGAAGATATTTTGAACAGTCTAGTCGGATATTCCCAAAAATTGGCCGGATATGGGACCGCCGCAAAGACGGAGAAGTCTATCCGGAATGGCTTAATATCACCGTAATAGAAGATGCGTGGGGAGAGCAGCCCATCTATTACATTGCTTCTTTTATGGTTTCTAAAAACAGTGATAACTGAAATCAAAAACGACCCTTATCGATAAGGGTCGTTTTTGATTTCAGACAGTGTTATATTTCTAAACCATAATCTTGCAAATATCATTCGTAAACTCTACAGGATCATTAATCGGCAATCCTTCAATGAGTAGCGCTTGATTGTACAAGAGGTTAGTATATAGGTTGAGCTTCTCTTGGTCTTTTTCAAAAGCCTCTTTCAAAGACTTGAACACCTCATGATTGATATTAATCTCCAACACTTTATCCGCCTGGATATTTTGGTTGTTCGGCATCGCTTTAAGAATTTTTTCCATCTCAATAGAGACTTCGCCTTCTGTGGATAAGCATACGGGATGGGTCTTTAAGCGCTTGGATACGCGGACATCCTTGACTTTGTCTCCCAACACCTTTTTCATAAGGTCAAAAAGCGCTTGATTTTCCTTTTGTTCAGTCTCTGTATTATTTTGGGTTTCATCTGCTTCAATACCCAGATCCCCGCTGGAAACGGACTTGAATTCCTTCTCTTTATAGGACATGAGCATTCTGATGGCAAACTCATCAATTTCATCCGTGAAGTACAAAATTTCGTATCCTTTGTCAGCCACTAGCTCAGTTTGCGGCATTTTTTCAATGCGTTCATTTGTTTCGCCGGAAGCGTAATAAATGTATTTTTGATCGTCAGGCATTCTGGAAACATATTCATCTAATGTAACCATTTTCTTCTCTTTGGAAGAGTAGAACATCAACAAATCCTGCAAGGTGTCTTTATTCATTCCATAATCGCTGTAAACGCCATATTTCAGCTGTCTGCCAAAGGACTTGTAGAACTCCTCATACTTCTCGCGATCATCTTTCAGTAAGCTTTGCAGCTGGGCAGTAATTTTGCTCTTGATGTTTTTCGCAATCAGCTTCAATTGACGGTCATGCTGCAGAATCTCCCGTGAGATATTGAGAGATAGATCTTCTGAATCGACCATTCCTTTGACAAAACTATAATAGTCCGGCAGCAGGTCTGAGCATTTGTCCATAATCAATACGCCATTGGAGTAAAGCTCGAGCCCCTTTTCAAATTCCTTTGTATAGTAATCAAACGGTATTTTCTCCGGGATAAACAAAATGGCATTATATCTTACAGCCCCATCGACACTGATATGGATATGCTTGAGAGGCTTGTCGAAGCCGTAATGCTTTTCCGCATAAAAGTTCTCATAGTCCTCTGGAGTCAGCTCATTTTTATTTTTTCTCCAAATCGGAACCATGCTGTTAACCACTTGCTCTTCTTGAACCTCTTCGAATTCATTCTCGCTGCCTTCTTTAAGCTTTCTCGTGGTTACATCCATTTTGATTGGATAGCGAATGAAATCCGAATATTTTTTGATGATTCCCTTAAGGCGATATTCTTCTAAATACTCATCATAGCTCTCTTCTTCTGTATTTTCTTTAATCTTAAGCATGATCTCCGTACCGACCGAATCCTTCTCAAAAGGTTCGATCGTGTAACCATCGGCTCCCTGGGAATGCCACTTATAAGCTTGCTCGCTCCCTAAGGCCTTGCTGACCACAGTGACTTCGTCCGCAACCATAAAGGCAGAATAAAACCCAACACCAAATTGCCCAATGATATCATGGCCATCTTTGATTTCATTTTCCTTTTTAAAAGCTAAGGATCCGCTCTTGGCAATGACACCAAGGTTATTTTCAAGCTCTTCTTTCGTCATCCCAATCCCCGTATCGAAGATTTTAAGAATTCTATTTTCCTTGTCAGCTGTCACTTTTATGTAGTAACTGTCTTGGTCAAAGGTTAATGAATCATCCGTCAGAGCTTTATAGTAGATTTTGTCAATGGCATCGCTAGCGTTAGAAATTAGTTCCCTTAAGAAAATCTCTCGTTGAGAATAAATGGAGTTAATCATCATTTCTAAAAGTCGTTTGGATTCGGCTTGGAATTGTTTCTTTTCCATGAATAGTTCTCCTTTCAATATATATGAAGATTTCTCTTTATAAATACTAATCATCTCAGTTTAGCACTCTATCCATGCGAGTGCTAACATTTAATTTAATAACATATATTATACATTCTGTCAATTTCATATGCGAGTCTTAATGCAATTGATTACATAAAATGGTAAAATAAGAGTAACTTGTGAAAGGGGGATTGTCATGCCAAACGTAAACGATACTCATTTATCAAGTAAATGTTCTTACTGCGGTGCCAAATTTGAACTAGGTGAATTTTTTGAGGTCCACGAAGAAGATCTCTCATTATTGTTTCATAATACTTGCTATGATTGGTGGAGAGAAGAAAACTTATAAATAGTACAGCAATGAGAGGGTGTCTCAAAAGTGCCTGGCACTTGTTTTGAGACACCCTCTATCCTGTTCCCAACCCTTATTACATATAGCCCATGTTCCCCAAGGTTCCAATGAAATACTCCGATTCCCGGCGAATGTGGTTGATCACGACATTCACCACAGGACTATTGCGAACCGGAACACTCTGGCTCTGCAATTGGTTTAAGAACTTTATAAATTGCTTGCTTTGCTGAATAGAATGTCGAACCAAATTCATAATCTGCTGGTGAAGGAACGGTGTAGGTATCCCACCTGTCTGACCCAGTGCTTCCGTGTAGCGAACACCCATTGCTTGCGTACCGGCAAAAGCGACCTGCCAATCTTTCAAAGCATTCACGAACTGCGGCTCCAAGTCGGGTACGAGTTGCTGAATCACAACCGTATGCTCCGCTTCCTGCTCTTTCCAAAATTCGATCTCATCCAACAGCCTTAAATCCATAAGTACTCCATAATTTTGATACATTGGAACCTCCTCACCGATATGTCAACATATCCTATTCGGGCGGAGGCCCAGGAGTGACGTCCTTCACGAAATCTGCCCCAAGGCTTACTTTACATTTCATATTCACTCTAGCTACTGTAAGGACTTGATTCGTGCGAAATAATATTCAGCAAGGATTTTTGTCGTTTTTTTCATTTTCCACTGTGATCATACCAATAAATGGCGTACTATTTTTGTTATAAACTAGTTTATTATTATATATAGATTTTACATCATGATATTTTACATAAAAGGAGTACTGACAATGCGTAAACTAGTTGCTTCATTATTGCTTTTTACGGCCATTTCCACACCAGTTATAGCGGAAGAAACCAAAGATCAATCCCAAACGCTTAGCTTTTACGTAGTTACTCACTCAGAAGCGGGCAATGACTACTGGGCAGTCACGCAAGATGGATCGAAATCCCTCTGGTTTAGAGAAAGTGATGTTACAGGAGAGTTGCTCAAAGAAAACGATACCTTTAAAGGCACTTTTGACGAAACTGGGAAGCTTACTTCGATCCAAAAATATATCCTCCAGTAAGTTCTTATAGCCGACCCAATTGGGTCGGCTTTTGTTTGTGGACAGTAGGGGCACAAACAAAGAGCAGAAAAGAAATCTCTCCTGCCCTCAAGTCTATAACTCTATTGCTTATTTGTTCCAATTCTTTCTGTACAGCGCTACCACCCACATAAAGTATAATGCCGAAACAACATATGCTAAAGCCATCCACATTGTGAAACTCACGTCACTCACCACCTTTCTAATACTTTATGGCAAGTACCAGGCGGCCATGACAAAGAAAAAGCACCACAATGGTGGATGCTTTTGAGGTGATATCTATCCCTTCAATAATTTCACAAAATAAGTTCTTCTTCGGGGACCATCAAACTCACAGAAGTAGATACCTTGCCATGTTCCAAGGACGAGCTTACTTCTTTCAACTAAGATCGTTTGCGATGCCCCCATGGTACTCGCCTTCAAGTGGGAGGCCGAATTTCCTTCCGCATGGCGATACTCTGGATGTTCCCAAGGATACACTTCATCCAATCGCATCAACATATCCCGCACAACATCCGGATCTGCATTCTCATTAATGGTAATCCCGGCCGTAGTATGAGGACAATATATAACGGCAATTCCATCCTCCACACCTTCGCTACGGATCACTTCCTGTACATGTGCGGTAATGTCTATCATTTCGTCGCGTTTTGACGTTTGGATCATACGTTTATGCAGCATGTTTGATTTTCCTTTCTTATTCAGTATCCATAGCAATGTTCATTCCTGCCTTTCTAGATTATATCATGATGTTTTTTTTTGCTAAAATAGGGGCATACATGTCCTGCTTGAGGAGGGTTTTGACAATGGAGCTAGGTTTATCAGGGAAAATTGTATTAATTACCGGGGGATCAAAAGGAATCGGAAAAGCGATCGCCAAAGGGTTTGTTGAAGAGGGATCTCGCGTGGCCATCACCGCACGTTCTGCAGAAGATCTGAAAGTTGCGCAGAGCCAGTTAGGAAACGTGAGGATCTATCCTGCAGATTTAACGATTGCGTCAGAGAGAGAGCACTTGATTCGTATACTCATCGAGGAATTTGGGCGAATCGATGTCCTTATCAATAATGTAGGCGGAAGCAACGGAGGGCTAGCTTTAGAAACAGATCTGTCTTTATACGAGGAAGCCATGCAGTTGAATTATCTCTCGGCCGTACATATGAGCCAGTTAGCTGCAGAGCAGATGAAGAAAACAGGCGGCGGGTCTATTATTAACATTTCCTCTATTTTCGGAAGAGAATCGGGAGGAAAAATTACCTACAATAATAGCAAAGCCGCCTTAATCAGCTTTACCAAGGGATTTGCTGATGAGATGATCCGTGAGGGCATCCGTGTCAATGGGATTGCACCTGGGTCGATTCTTCACCCGACAGGCAATTGGCAAAAACGGATGGAGCAAAATCCCGAACAGATACGGAAATTTGTAGAGCAGGAAATCCCGGCTGGGCGTTTCGGAACGGTGGAGGAGGTCGCTCATGTGGCCGTGTTCCTGGCTTCCGAAAAAGCCTCCTGGATCGTTGGAGCGACTATTAATGTGGACGGCGGGCAATCCCGCAGTAATTTTTAATCGAAAATGAAGGCAAAGTCAATCTGGGGCATTCAGCATAGTTCGCTGGAATGTCCCTTATTCTTTCCACCTCTCTGGATTGCCCGAAAAATGTTAACAATTGTTTTATTTTTTTGATAGAGATAACATCAATTGGAAATTGAACCTATATATTGAAATTAGAATCAACAAGTTCGAGGTAATAGATAGATCCAATACCGAGAGGATGATGATTATTGCGTGTGTTATTCTTAACAACTGCTCACAATTGTTTAAGTCAAAGAGCTTATGTCGAACTGACGGATAACGGTCATGAGGTTAAAGTCCATCTTTATATGGGCGAGGAAGAAATGATCCTTACTGTTGAAGAATACCAGCCTCATCTCATCCTTGCTCCTTTTTTGAAAAAAATCATCCCGGAAGAAATTTGGCGTCATTACACGTGCCTTATTGTCCATCCTGGAATCAAAGGGGACAGGGGTCCATCCTCTTTGGATTGGGCCATTCTTAAAGGAGAAAAAGAATGGGGAGTGACTCTGCTCCAGGCCAATCAGGAAAAGGATGGCGGGGATATTTGGTCATCGCACCCGTTCAAGATGAGACCTGCCAGCAAAAGCAGCTTATATCGCCGCGAAGTGACGGACATGGCTATTAAAGGACTTCTGGAAGCAATGGAACGCTTTGAGAAGGGAGCTTTCATACCAGAACCCCTTGATTATAGCAAGCCGGATGTAAAGGGGACTCTTCATCCCCCTATGAAACAAATGCATAGGAAAATCGATTGGTCCGAGCCTACAGAAGCTATAGCAAGAAAAATCCGATCTGGAGATAGCCAGCCAGGCGTCTCAGATACCCTTTATGGTGAGGAATACTATTTATATGGGGCCCACGAAGAGGACGCACTAAAAGGGGATCCGGGTGAGATCATAGCCTGGAGAGATGGGGCGATCTGCCGAGCTACGGGAGATGGAGCGATCTGGATCACTCACCTAAAGAGAAAGGATAAGGACTGCTTTGATATTAAGCTTCCCGCTGTACGAGTTCTCAGAGATAAATTAAGCGGGATCCCGGAATCCGCATTGTCAATCGAGAAGGCCTATGCCGGTCGTACCTTCCGTGAAATTTGGTACGAAGAGAAGAATGAAATCGGTTATCTTCATTTTGATTTCTATAATGGCGCGATAAGTACAAACCAATGCATAAAATTGAAGGATGCCTTTATTCAAACACGCAAGAAAAAAACAAGGGTAATTGTGCTTATGGGAGGTTCAGATTTCTGGTCCAACGGAATCCACCTGAATGTGATTGAAGCTGCAGAGAATCCTGCGGATGAATCTTGGCATAACATTAACGCGATGAATGATCTGATTAGGGAAGTCATTTGCACGGACAGCCACTTGGTGATTTCAGCCATGCAAGGAAATGCAGCAGCAGGCGGATTAATGCTAGCCCTCGCAGCCGATTGCGTTTTTGCGCGGGAGGGAATTGTCCTAAACCCTCATTATAAGAGAATGGGTTTATATGGATCGGAATATTGGACATATCTGCTCCCCAAGCGTGTAGGAATGAAAAAAGCCATTCAGTTAACGGAAGATTGTTTGCCGGTAAGTACGCGATCCGCCTTGAAAATGGGTTTGATTGACGGTGCTTTCAAAGAATCGGCTTTTTGCTCCAGAATCACTTCTCTCGCAGAAGGATTAGCACAGGATGCATCCTTTGATAGGATGCTAAGCGAAAAAAGCCAGATACGCCAAAAGGAAGAAGAAAAAAAGCCATTAGAGGATTATCGCCGGGAAGAATTGCTTATGATGCACGATAATTTTTACGGACCTGATTCAAGCTACCATGTTGCCCGAAAACAATTTGTATATAAGATCGCTTGTAGGTCATAGTGCCTATACAACCGATAGTAGCAGGGATATAGAGATTACTTTTAACTGGGGTGCGAGTAATGGCGGCACTCCAGTTATTTAGTCTTTCCGCCCCTGTTTATCGACCAAGGGCTATAGGGTATATTGAATAACGGTATCGTTTTGATATATTAGTTTTACTTAGGAGTAATGTTATGCATCAAATAAATGAGATTTCAGGCAGTTACAGTTTTTCTTTGGTCACCCTTTCCTTGGTTATCGCTATCATGGCCTCTTATACCTCTCTTGATCTTGCTCTTCGGGTGGCTACTTCAAGTGGATGGAGCCGAAAAGCATGGCTCATCAGTGGTGCAATTGCCATGGGAACAGGGATATGGTCTATGCATTTTGTAGCGATGTTAGCTTTTCATTTGCCTCATCCCGTTTCATATGACCTATTTATCATTGCGGTATCCATCCTGATTGCCATTGCCGCCTCTCTTGCCGGGTTATTTTTTGCCAGTTCGCCTGAGAAGCAGGTCAGGAAACTAATTATTGGCGGGATTTTCTTGGGAGTTGGGATCAGCGAAATGCATTACGTAGGCATGGAAGCGATGAAAGGCGTCAACATTTTTTATCATCCCGTTTTCTTTTCCCTGTCGATCCTTCTTGCCGTTTGCACATCCATCATCGCATTAATGCTGGTCTTCTATCTTCGGGATCATCATTCTCCCGATAGGCAGCTTCGAAAATTCACAAGCTCAATTGTGATGGGCATAGCCATTTTCGGAATGCACTTTACGGGGATGAAAGCAACGATGTTTACACCGCTGCATCCTGAAGTTACGGCGACTCATGTCTTTATTCTTGATCAATCCGCCTTAGCCATCATCATTGCTCTTTTTACTCTGATTATGCTTTTTCTCGTGCTTATCAGCTCTTATATTGATCAGAAATTCAAAACGCAAAGGGAGATGCAAAGAGCCGAAAAATTGCAGGTATTAGGGGATTTAACCTGTGCCTTTGCCCATGAAATCAGGAATCCGATGCAGGTGAATCGAGGTTTTTTACAGCTTCTGAATGAGCGCCAGCTCCCTCATGATCTAAAGAAATACATAAAAATATGCATTGAAGAAATGGACCGGGCCAATGGCATTATCAGCGATTATCTTTCATTTGCAAAACCGGAAGCGGAGCACACCGAGGCTATTGATGTGGCAGACCAGATCCAGAGAGTGATCAACATCATATCCTCCTATGCCATGATGAATCAGGTGGAGCTAAGATCCAGCTTGGAGCCTTGCCGAATTTGGGGAAATGCACAGAAGTTCAACCAGTCCCTTATCAATATTTTTAAAAATGGAGTGGAAGCCATGCCTAGGGGCGGGACGCTTTACGTCTGCTGCAGGAACCAAAATCGAAACGTTGTCATAGATATCATCGATGAGGGAATAGGAATGACAAAGGAACAAATTGAAAACCTTGGAACCCCATTCTATTCTTTGAAAGAAAAAGGAACAGGCTTAGGACTAATGGTGAGCTATCGGATTATCCACTCCTTTTATGGAAAGATCCAGGTGACTAGTGAGAAAGGAAAAGGGACCACTTTCTCTATCATTATCCCGCAATGGGCGACACATGATAATATGAACAAACAACTACTCTAATTCGGTTAAAGAATGAAAAAATAAAGCCCCCATCTAGCAATGAGATGAGGGCTCTCCTATGATACATGGATTTTCCTTAGGAAGAAATAAGCTTCATCGCCCGCCGGACAGCTGATCCTGTCCTGCCCACTCTTTCGCCTGCTCAAAGTCACTGGGGCGGTTCATGTTAAAAAATGCTTTTTCCAAATCCATGTCCAAAGATATATTCTCTACTTGGATTTCGTTCACTCGTAGCCGCTTCATAAAGTCGAACATTCGCAGCCGATCTTGTCGCAAGCAGTCTTCAGCTATAGGAAGTGCTGATTTTCGATAGACAGCGAATAAAGGATGATGCTTTCCATCTAAGCAAGGGACGACAGCATCAAAGCCCTTCAACTGATTACAGAGAAACTGTCCCAGCCGGCTGGAAGCAAAAGGCATATCGCACGCAACGAGGAGATTTTCCTCATAAGGCGATGCCAGTAAGCCCGCATGCAAGCCCGCTAAAGGCCCCTTTCCAAGGAATTTGTCCCCTACCATTGGCAGTCCTAATTCTTTGTAATCCTCCGGCTGATTTGTTACCAGTGTCGGTGGAGGAAAAACACGCGAAAGTTCTTCAATGATCCGTACTATATTCTTTTGTCCAGCAATGGGAAGCAGTGCTTTATTGGTCCCCATTCGACTCGACTGCCCTCCTGCAAGGAGGATTACTCCAGCATTCATGTCTTTCCTCCTCAGTTCAGTAACGATAGTACCCTTTTTCTTGAGCCATCATATCTAAATGAATAGTTGAGAGGTCCTCAATTAAGAGCAAGGGATACTCCTGCGGGGATAAGGCTTTGACCCCTTTGACGTAGCTTCGGCATTACTCGCATACATCAACCCGATGCTTCGTCTCCCCCTCCAAAAACAAGTAATCCAGCGTATGATAATCCTTGTTGTGACACTGAGGGCACCCGACCCTGGGAAACACCCAATCACAGGCACAGGATCCGCAGCGCAAAAACCTAAATTTCTCTGACTCCCGGTACTCTGCTAAGATAGGGTGCGAGCCGCAAACAGGGCAGTAGCCCTGATGCCAGCCATTCAACGAAAAGCCCTTTGTCCACTCTTTATTAATCTGATTCAAGGTGGGCAACAAGCTGAATTGCACCAAAAGGGCAAGCATGTCCGGTTCCAGTTCGCAGCGGTCAGTAAGTAAAAGATAAAAACAGAGCTTCATCATTGCATAATCCCGACCATAGGAGAGCATCTAGTTCTTCTTCAGCGATAGACTTTCCAAACTTTCTTAATGAGCGTTTAGCTTTTCCTACTCCCTCCCATTCTAGCAAATCCCGAAAGAGGCAGCGAGCAAAAGAAAGATCGGCTTGGATCTGACGGCTCTAAGTCATTCTCCGACAAACTTTTATCTAAAAGAAAACGAAGGGCATCAAGAAGATATTAAAAATGACGATTACACCGTCATAAGTGATAAAGGCGAGGAATTACGACCGAATATTAAATAAAGCATCATTAAATTGAACCGTTTTTATAAATCAATGGGTTTCTTTAGATTAGAGTAAACACCGTATTCCATCAAGGATACGGTGTTTTAAACATACTTATCGAGGTCGAGGCATAGGCGGCTGCATTCCTATTCCGCCACAACAAGCGCATCTTCTAGAACAACCACATGCGGGGCAACATCCACTTCCCTGACAATGATGGCACCCTCCTCCACCGCAACAACAACATGTACCGGAACCTCCACAATAACGACACATACCATTTCCGCGACAGCAACGACATGACATACCGGTACCACCTGGAACTCCATAAGGCATTTGGCGCATAAACCCACCTCCAATTAACTCAAGCAATTCATGTTATGTTGAATGATTAATTTGTGAATGGGTCCATGACCGTGCTTTTTGAATTAAATTCAAAAAAATTGGCTCCTCAAATAGAGGAGCGATTTCAGACTTCTATACAACATTCCGTTTTTTTATTTCACTTAATTCCCTTTGAAGCTGTTCATTTTGTTTCTCTAAAAACTCAATCTTTTTCACAAGGGTACTTTCTTCTTTGCCAGCATGACAATCTTTTTTAGAGCCAAACATTCCTCTCATGCAAAAAAGCATCATCAAGGGACAAATAAGATATGGAATATAACTTAAAATTTGTTGTGCCATTTTTTTTTACCTCCTTTAAATTTTTACTCGTTTTAAACGAAGCGCATTGCTTACAACAGATAAAGAACTAAACGCCATAGCTGCCCCAGCAATCCAAGGAGTTAAAAGACCCATTGCAGCTATAGGGATTCCGATAAGATTATAAATAAACGCCCAGAACAGGTTTTGTTTAATGTTTTTCATGGTCGCTTTGGAGAGTTTAATTGCTGTTACAATAGCCCTTAAATCACCACGCATTAGCGTCACATCACCTGTTTCAATGGCAATATCGGAACCTGTTCCCATTGCCATTCCGATGTCTGCTGTGGCTAATGCCGGAGCATCATTTATTCCATCGCCGACCATTGCTACTACTTTACCTTCTTCTTGAAGCTTCTTAACCTCTTCCGCTTTACCTTCTGGAAGTACTTCCGCAATAATACGATTGACACCAACCTGCTGACCGATTGCCTCAGCAGTACGCTTATTATCGCCAGTCAGCATGACCACTTCTAAACCTAACGCTTGAAGTTGGTTTATCGCTTCTTTTGAATGTTCTTTGACGGTATCTGCAACAGCGATAATTGCCACAGGTTCGTCGTCAACAGACATGAACATGGCTGTTTTTCCTTCTAATTCAAGACCCTCTGCTTTATCCTCCAAAGAAGAAATATCGATATTGTTTTGTGCCATTAATTTTCTCGTTCCAAGCAGCACTCGACGGTCATCAACAGTTGCTTCAACCCCAAATCCAGGAATTGCATGGAAGGATTGAGGGTCTGGAATCTCTAGCCCTTTATCCTTTGCAGACGAAACTATGGCTTCGGCTAGCGGGTGTTCCGAATTCTTTTCAGCGATAGCTGCAATCTTTAAAATATGGTCTTTATGGTTATTATTTAGAACCACAATATCCGTTACATCTGGCTTTCCTTTTGTAATCGTACCTGTTTTATCCAAAACAATAGTGGTTAACTTCTGAGTGTTTTCAAGATATTCACCGGCTTTAAATAAAATCCCGTTTTCAGCAGCTTTACCAGTTCCGACCATTAAGGAAGTTGGCGTTGCCAATCCTAATGCACAAGGGCACGCAATAACCAAAATAGAAACAAAACTAATCAATGCCGGAGTGATTTCGCCAGGAGCAGCAATAAAATACCAAATCAAGAAGGTTAATGTGGCAATTCCCATTACAATAAAGGCAAAATACCCCGAAATAACATCAGTTAACCGTTGAATAGGAGCTTTTGAGCCTTGAGCCTCTTCAACAACCTTTACAATTTGGGCTAAAGCTGTATCTTTTCCGACCCTGGTCGCTTTGAATTTGAACGTACCGTGCTTGTTAATGGTGGCACCGATAACGGAATCGCCAACTTTCTTTTCAACCGGCAAACTTTCGCCCGTCAGCATGGATTCGTCAACGGAAGATATTCCTTCAACAATTTCGCCATCAACAGGAACTTTCTCGCCAGGTCTAACTACAACGACATCTCCGACCAACACTTCCTCGATTGGAACGTCTTTTTCGATACCATCTCTAATTACTCGTGCTGTTTTTGCTTGCATTCCAAGTAATTTCTTAATAGCTTCGGATGTTTTCCCTCTTGCAATGTATTCCATTGTCTTACCCAACAAAATCAGGGTAATGATAATGGCACTGGCTTCAAAATAGACGTGATGCTCACCCATAAATGTTAAAACCACACTGTAAAAATAGGCAGCACTTGTTCCTAAAACCACAAGAACATCCATGTTCGCTGATTTGTTTTTCAAATTTTTGTAAGCACCGATGTAAAAGTCTTTTCCAGCAATGAATTGAACGGGAGTCGCTAAAAGCATTTGGAACCACGGATTGTAAAGCCACATTGGGTATTCCGGAATAACTCCCATCATCCCGAACATATAAACAATGAACGGTGCAGTTAAGACTGCCGAAAAGATAAGAGTACGTTTTTTCTTTTCAACTAACTTATCTCGTCTTTCTTCTTGAGCGGTGGCTTCTTGTTTAGCATCTTCCTTAACCTCTGACGCCTTATACCCTATACTTTCTATGGCTTCAATAATTTGAGCTGATTCAACAGCCCCTTGATATTTGACGGTTGCCCGTTCATTGGCTAGATTTACATTGGCTTCCGTAACACCAGATATCTTTTTAAGCTTTTTTTCAATTCTGTTGACGCACGCAGCGCAAGTCATACCTTCAACAGCTAATTCCAATTTTGAACCAGGGACCTTGTAACCAATTCCTTCAATTTTTTGCATAATAGCATCTATATTGGTTTTATTAGGGTCAAAAGTGATACTTGCCTTTTCATTGGCGATATTTACGTTCGCCTCTTGGACCCCATCCACTTTGTTAAGGACTTTCTCAATCCGGTTCACACAAGCAGCGCAAGTCATCCCCTCTACGGGTAAAGTGACTTTTTCTAGTTGTTGTGCATCTTGTTCCACAATCTATCACCTCATTTCTTACTTAACAGTAATCTTTCCACCGTACATGCCCATTCCGCAAGTGTATTCGTAAACACCAGGCTCTAGGGGACCTATCATGTCAAAATTGTTCGTATTTTCTTCCAGAATAGTATTGATTCCTAATTCTTTCGAAACTACCTGTCTTAAACATCCTGCTCCTGCTCCGGTTTTAAAATTAATTTTTATCGGCATTCCTGCCTTTAATTCAAGATTCTCAGGACCGTAGCCACTTGAATCAACTGTAATCGTGGCTTCTTGGTAATTCCCTGTAGCTAGTTCCTGTACTTGAGTATTTTGCTGACCGGAGTTAGTATCTTCGACTTGTCCGTATTTTCCCCAAGCCATGACTCCGATAAAAGCAAAGATGGCTACAAGAAAGATAGGGTTTGCAATTAATGGCTTTCTCACAGGTTCCACTTCTTTCTTAGATGCACCGGATTCTTCATCAATCAATTGAAGAAGCAAGAACATTATAACCACAAAAATTAAATCAACAAATAAAATCATGAGGTTTGAGGAATTAGGGAGTAGCATAACTCCAAGCATTGCTCCCATCATTCCGCCCATGACACCTGCCATTATTCCGTCCATTGCAGCCATTAATGTGATTGGTCTTCCGGTAAGATAACCAGCAACCATTCCTGAAGTAACCGCAATGATGGTTGTAAAGGTCAGGTCACGATTTAACAAAACCCCTAAAATCGCGCCAAGGGAGATACTTGACATCATCCCAATTGTCATGCTTATCATCATTCCACTCATACAATTAAGCTGTTCACGGCGTTTATAAGTGTAATAAATGCAATAGCTTGTAAAAAGTACAACTAATGCGATACTTGTCATAAACAACATTACATAAATCCTCCTGAATTAAAGTTTATAACATGATAATACATGAAAAATGTGATAAAAATTTGATGGAGTGAAATGTAAAATTTTTGCTTCCATTATGTTGTGTTATTAATTCTGGACCAAATAAACATTCGTTAGTGTTAATGATTACTCTTTATCACAAAAACAAATGATAAACATAAATACTTGTTGACGGACGGTGACTGTATGGGGCATAGCTTCGGTTGGTATGTAAGGAATGCTGCTATAGGAATACCACTTGGAATAATAATCGTATTGGTGGGTATTAGGGTACTCTTATTTTTCATGTAAAGGAATGGAAGTAATTTTGAAAAAGATGAAAATAGATTAACTTCGCACTTTCTTTCTTTATTGTTGCGAAAAGAACCCTACCCACATCAAAGGTAGGGTTCTTTCTGTTTAATAACCAAACCAATATTGTTATTTAACATAGCCAATATTTTTGGGGAACAAGTTGAGATTTCTATTTTTCATCATACTTTCTACATATTTTTCTTGTACGATAAAAGACGTGAGGCAATTAATAAAACTAAAACTTCGAGGAGGATTCTTTATGAAGAAAATCATTGCAACATTCGCCTTTGTCGCAACAATGGCTTTAGGAAGTTCTGTTTTCGCTAGTGGACAAGATGTAGCTGATTGCGCAAAAATGAAACATGTATCCATGTGCGCTAAGGAAATGAAGGATGTTTCAGATTGTGCTACCGCAACCGATTGCCCTATGGCTTCTGGATGTCAACAATAATTCAAGAAATGAACGTTGGGATTCAAGCTCACTAATTCCGTTTTAGTGTAACATACAAACAAAACCACCGACTTATTGCTTTAAAGTCGGTGGTTTTGTTGTTATAGATACCCTAGAATGATAATTGTGCATATAAAGCTTCAAAAATTAAACTACCTCTTTTTAATGCTGTTAAATCATCAGGGCTAGTTAATCGAATACCATCGCAAATAAAATCGAGTCCTGGTGCCACAGGTTCCAAAAATGCTTCCTGTACTGTATCTGCTTCATCCACTATCCGTGCGATTCGTGCCAATATGGGGTCCTTGATTTCAAATTCTCTCAACATGGTGTGGAATGTACAATGACCCCTTCTATGGCTAAGGCGAACACCAGGGATGTCAAAAGGTTCTGCTCCTTCAGGTAACGGCTTGTGACCCACAGGAATAAAAATAAATTCCGCCTCCGTATCAATCCATTTTCTAATTAACCAAGCACATGCCATCCTGTCTACCCCGGCCTTTTCCCAAGTAACCCATTTCATTCTGTAATCCCCTTTCTAGCGGCTTGTAGTTCCTCCAGTACACGTTTACCTAATTCCGATTGGAAATAATCCTGCATTTTGATTTGTTGGTATCGCTTAGAAAGTGTGCTAAGGTCAAAGTTTTCTTTTTTTAATTCGTCCATAATTTCGGCATACTCTTTATCCACTTGCTGAAGAAACTCTCTAATAATAATCTCGTCTTGCCCTCCTAAGACAAGACGAGATTCCCAAAGGGAAGCTTCTCCTCCTAGCTCTTGAATTTCGACCACCAGCCATTGAAATTGTTCTCTTGTCTTTGGTGTAGAAGGAAGGCACCAAACGGATTCATGAAGGAGAACAGCTCCAAGACGCTTTAGCTTTCTCCATACAAAAACGCGAATTTTACTTGGATTCCTTGGAAGTTTATATAGTAAATGCAGCCAATTTTGCACGAATCCACCGCCTAATGCATCATAGGGTAAACAATTAATCCAATAATAGCCGCTACAAGGATAATAATGGGTTCCGATACTTTTTTACTTTTCCATAGTAACACCAAAGTAATAAGAGCAAACAAAGCCGTGGGAATATCAATAATTGACCTCTGTCCCAACACAATAACCGCGCCACTAATAGCTCCAGTTGCAGCCGCCGTTACTCCGTTCACAAAGGCATTAATCCCCGGTTGTTTTCCATATTTCTTAAATAGTGGAGCGGGAAGAATGGTTAACAAGTAGCACGGGAGAAAAGTAGCCAATGCTGCAATGGTTGCTCCGTTCAAACCTGCTACTAAGTATCCAATAAAGCCGGTTGTGATGACGACTGGACCAGGCGTAATCATCGCTACCGCAACAGCATCTAGAAATTGTTGAGCATTCAACCAACCATATTCCTTAACCACACCACCATAAAGAAACGGGACGATAGCAAGACCACTACCAAAAACAAATGCTCCTGCCTTGGCGAAGAAGGTGAAGATATTCCATAAAGTACCTGTATTCGAAACTGTCATTATTCCCATCACCGATGCCAAAGGTAAAGGTACAAAACTATTTAATTTTGATTTACCCCATAATCCCTTCGGCGGAGCCTTTACTAACCAATATAAAATACCAGACGCAATAAACAAAAGAACATTCTCCGTTTCGGTAATGACGGTCACAGCAGCAGCAATTAAAAAAATTGCCCACAGAAGCCAATCCTTACCGATGGTTTTCGTTGTCAATTTATAGGCGCTAAATGCAATGATTCCGATAACACTAGCTCCCACGGCATAAAAAACAGATTGCATCCACGTTAACCCACCAAACCTAACATACGCCCAACCTAAAGCTACCACCATTAAAAATGAAGGAACAACAAAGGCAATAGCAACCAAGGTAGCCCCAATAAAACGATAGTGAACATAACCAAGATAAATGGCTAATTGAGCAGCTAGAGGACCGGGTGCAAGCTGTGACAAAGCTAGACCGTCTTTATAATCATCTTCTGAAATCCAACCTCGTTTTTCAACTAGGTCTCGATACATATACCCTGTTAACGCTACCGGTCCTCCGAATCCGACGGTTCCTAACTTTAGAAAATACAAAATGATTTGTAAAAGAGAATAAGGAACTTCTTGAGCTTGAGTATTGGATTGGGTTTTCCCCTCTAATGGTCCATTCATCGATTCTCCTCCTTAATGTTATGTAATACAGGTTACACTTTAAAATCATTGTAATATTGGTTACATTTATTTTCAATATGCAAATTAACATAGTGAATTTGGACTTCTAAAATAAAAAAAGTATGGCAAAAACCATACCTAATTAGAAAATATCACTTTTTATGAGATTATACTGCCAAAGAGAGTAACAAATTAAAACGACTACTAAACAAACGTATTCCGTAATCATTGAACCTTTTTTCGCTATCTCCCATACATGATTTCGATTTCTTTCTTTTCTATCCGTTAGGGAATAAATATCAGGACGAAGGCAGCATGGAAAAGAATAGGTTATGTACTACGAAAAAGAGGACAGCGTATGACCTTTTCCATTGTCCTATTCGCTCTCTCATAGATATGTTTCTTCTTGTTTGCAGATAAGAAAAGAATAGTTGAACTTTCCCCTACTTGCTTTTTAGCCATGTATTTAGCTTCTACAACAGATATGATAACGATTGTATTTCCATTATGGGAATATCCAGCTCCCACGGAAACACAGGTCTTCTTTAGGAATATACTGCATGATACTGGTATCTATCCTGTGGTTCATACTTTTTCTTGCAAACCCTCCCGAAACAGCAGACCTTTTTGACCGTTGTTCGTCATACGTTCTATTGGTCAATCCTTGCCATTTTTATAGAGTGGTTATCCATAAAGACCGGGAACATGAAACATGGCTTATGGTGGAGCTTCGGTTGTCCTTATGTTGCTGATTGGCTTTTGTTTTTGTTGTTCTATGCCCACCACAAATGGCGGGAGAAGCATACACATAGCTAAAATCTCAATCTGGTTTGTTTATTTTTTAAATTTCCCTAAATCGATTGTAACTGGTACTGCTTTTTGCGGTGCAATTTCGCTATCGAAACCCGTTAGCGGAACAATAAAAATAAAAACCACCCAAAATAGGGTGGATAAAGTTTTAGTTTGTAATTATATTTGTTTTGTAATAGGATTTAAGTAATGGTTATTTTTATATATTAAGCGCTTTGGGGCAAGTTTTCTTGCTCTTCTTTTTTTAGTATCTGTTTATTTATAAATGGAATAACCCAACGGTCTAACCCAATTTTTCCTGCATTTATACCAGCAATTAAGATTATCATTCCGAATAATACCATCTGAGGGTTAGTGCTAGTTGTTCCTGAAAAAAGATAGGAAAAATTCATAATCATCCCCATTAAAACGGCAAAGGTAGTAAAACAACCTAAGATAAGTCCAAGACCTACTAAAAATTCCCCCCAAGGAACGAGGATATTAAAAAGTCCGACATTAGGTAATGCAAAGCCATCAATAAAATCTGCCCACCAAGATTGAACTGCTGGGCGGTCACCAGACGCTTTTTTTAATGCTCCTTGCAGAAACCCACTAGCATCAAAATCGCCACCCGCAATTTTTTTCCAACCAGCTTCCAACCATGCCCAACCAAGATACAATCGTAATGCTAGGAATGCATAAGAAGCATAAATATTTTCTCTTAAAAAGTTAATTACCATAAAAGACCTCCTTTGATAATATTATCATTGATTTTGATTTTCATTGTCATTATAAAGTGTTTATTTTCTTTTAGGAATAGGTCAGAAGTTTTGAGTTTTGGATATCTCCTATTTAGTATTAATTATTTCTGCCCGTTAAGTTCCTGTACATACAGTCCCGAAACGGAACGCGTTACCCCCTCAAATATTGTGCGTAACCACCAATAAAAAGAAGGATATGCAATCAAACAGACCGAATAAATCCTTAATATTAACCGGGAGGATTTACCCATTAAAATGGCGACAGTAGGCATTATTTCATTGGTGAGTATGTTAGTGCTTTGGATTCAGTTTTATTTCTACTTTTTCGAGGAACATGTCATCGAATTACGAATAGCAGGAATTTTTGTATCTTTGATATACTTAGTGGGCGGTGTAGTTGCCTTCAAAAAGCCTCTTATTTCATCCATTGTATTTGCATGCGGAAGTCAATTTTGTTTGTTAATGGTCGCTTTAAACGTTAAATATCAAGTTTTATTATTATGGGGGTTACTGCTATTAGGACTTGCTATTGCAAGTTATCTTAGCATCCTATCTAAAAAAGACAGATAAACAAACCAAAAACCCCTTCTGCTACGCTCAGAAGAGGGTTTTAGTCATGGAGGCTTACCTTACTTTCCATTATCATGTCCACCAAGAACATCACGCGATTTTCCTGATGCCGTAAGAGTTCACTACGCTCTTACATCAACATTTTATGTTCCAACTCATCTTTTCGAACTGGGCAAACGAGGATTATTATGCAATTCTGCCCGTTACCTCAACAACTAAGCCAAGGGATGGATGCTAAGCCCATTACCTTGCTAAATTCCGTTACATCAATAACGATTCCCGTTTACTTAACCAAAATTCCCCTTTAAATAAAAAAGCCTGTCGGGTTGTGACCGAAGGCGATTAAGAGGGATATCTTTCCTTAGATATTTAATTTTGAAAACAATTAGTGTTTATCTTAACCTTTCTTCAAGTCGCTCGATGATGGATAGAAACTTATTAGCTTCTCTTGTTACATGTGCAGCCAACCTTGGATGAATGATACTTCGGATTTGGCATTGTTCAATCAATCTTGTTGCTTGTCGTTTGAAGTTACGCAATTCAACTGTTGCTCCCTCAACTGTATTTAACGCCCTAAATGCTGATTCTCTGGTCGGTAGTTCAATATTTCTTGCTTGGAAAAGTAACTGGTCAAACTGTTGTCCGAATTGGTTTGCTTGACGAATAAGTCGATTTTCTGTGGGGTCAAGAAGGTGAGATATAAACTTGGAGTGTTCTGCCATAATTCGAAGGAAAAATACGTTTTCATCAATGATGTCATCACGAATAGGTTTTAGAATACCCTCATTAAGTTGTTGGAGTGTACGGAAAAAGTAAACCGCTTCCCTGCGAACATGGTCAACTAATAACGGAAAATTAAATCCTCGAATTCGACAGGTTACAATATCATTGAAGACCCTTTGTTTAAATGCAGCAATCCTTCTAGCAAGTGCGATACTGTCATTATTTAACTTTCGTACAAGAGAAGGTTCTGGGGGAGTACGTTGCGCACGTTCTAACTGGCGTTCAAAAATATCTTGAAATTCCCTTGCTTGCCTTATTAATTGTGTTGCAGTAGCTGGAAACCCTAATCTCAAGAAGAAAGCATGCTCCGCCATAATTTGTAGCCAAAATCGGTTTTCTTCCAATGACCTTCTAACAAATTGAGATTGTGGTAATTGCTTAACTTCGTCCAAGGATTTAGCTAATACGAGTTTACTCAACAATTTCACCGCTTTCCATCTAAAGTTTTATAACATACATTATGCGAATATCCTACTACATTGCTCTAGGTATTTTTCCTAGTTACAGGGAAGTAGGCATACTACCTTTACCAATAAAAACTCCCGACTTCTCTAAACGATTTGTAGGGGGTAGCTAATTCTGAATCTGCATTATTTTTAACAAATAAAATGAAATACAAATAAATGCGACAAAGAAAAAGACGTGTGTTTTTTTGCATCACACGTCCTCATTATTCCAGGATTTAATCCCTTTAGTAAAGTTATTCTCCTTACGGAACTTGAACCACAAAAGGGACCACAAACAGTTTATTTTCATGTTGGAACTGTCCCCAAATCTTATAAATCCCTCCCGTTGGGAATGATGTTTCAAACTTTGCATCCGGTCCAGTTGCTCTTTCTTCAAGAGGATGATTGTGAATGTACTTTTCAGCGTCAGCACTTAAAATAACTACATGCCCAATTGCCCCTAAATAGGGTTGAAGGTTGGTAATCGGTTCTTTTGTTGCCGCATCCTTGATGGTAAAAGTCATCGCTACTTCTTTTCCTGCTTGCAAATTGTCGAATGATAAAGTGACCTCTTTTCCTTCAACCGTTTTCGTTAAATTCTTTTCAGGTTCTAGCGGTTTTGGTGAAGGTGTATCTCCAGCTACTTTTATCCATTGGCTTTCTGTTTTTGCCTCGGCACCTTTAGGGATAAAGTCAGCGATTAATTTGTAATCACCACCTGCTGGAAACTGGGTCGTAATTTTAAACACCCCTTTTTCGGCATATTCGGGGTGAATGTGGTTAAAAAATGATAAATCTTTATTTACCACAATTAAGTGCATCTTTTTCTCATGACTAATTTCGAATTCTTCAATTGGTTTCCCTGTATTATCTTGAACTTGGATAGATATTTCTTCATCCTTTTTGCTTTCTGGTGATTGTTTACTTAAATTCCATACCACTTGAACCTGTGAAGTATTTGTTGAATCATGACCACCATGTTGTTCCTCTTGTTTGGGTTGTTCATGACCAGCGTGTTGGTCCGGTTGGTTAGCTTGGGTACACCCCGAAATTAACCCTATTGTAAGAAAAATTGCTGGAATAAATTTTAGATGCCTTTTCATACCCACACTCCCTTTCTTCTTGATGACAATACCCTTGATTATTTTTTACTGTGTTATTGCCCATAAGGAAATCCATAGCACCAGGAGCACAGCTGGGTAGCTATGTGCGGCAGGGATAAGCGCTGAAAGCATCTAAGCGTGAAGCCCCTCTCAAAATTTCCCATGGAGTTAATCCAGTAAGACCCCTTAGAGTCCAACTAATTACTGATTCTTTTTTCTTATATAAAACAAATAAAAACCACCAAACAAAAGTAAAGGAATAGCTGTCCACAAACAAACAGATATTAACGAATGGAAAAAGGCTCCCATTGAACTTCCCATCATTGCAGTTGGTGCCATTGAAAGACACAAAAGACCTAAAATAATCAAAATCCCCGCAATTAACCATTCTAAATGTCTCATTGTATTTTCTCCTCTGTAGGTACCGGAAACCTTATAGTAAAGGTCGTACCGACACCTATTGCACTATCTACGGTAATCGTTCCTCCTTGAATTTCAACTAACCTTTTGACAATAGCCAAACCTAAACCGGTGCCACCATATTCACGAGAGCGGGATTTTTCAACTCGATGAAATCGTTCAAATATAAAAGGCAATTCCTCTTCCGGTATTCCTATTCCTGAATCGCTCACTTGAATGATAACTTCGTGAGTTTCGGAATTAAGGTTAACAATAATCATACCATTTTCCGTATAACGAATGGCATTATCCAGTAAATTGATTAGGATTTGTTGCATGCGATAGCCATCCAAATACATAATAGGAGTATCGTCTTCGTTTAATTCAATCTTTATTTCTTTTTGCTCTGCTCGAAGTCTTACTTTTTCCAAGGCATTTTCGATAACCTCGGATAAATCAATCCATTCCAAAGTGAGAGCAATTTTACCTTCTTCAAGTTTGGATAAATCGAACAAATCATCAACTAGTCCCTTTAATCGATTGGTTTCATTGGTAATAATTTGGATGATTTGACTTCTTTCTTCGGGAGATTCGGGAATTTCATCGCTAAGCAATCGAATATACCCTTCAATGTAGGTAAGAGGAGTTCGTAGTTCATGCGATATATTTACGAAAAATTCTTTTCGCGTATCCTCGTACCTTTTCAAACTTGAAGCCAAATCATTTATAGCTTTAGCTAAGGAGCCTAATTCATCATTAGAATCCATTTTCACTCTTACACTCAAATCTCCTTTAGCCATAGTCCTCGCTGCTCGTTCCATAGTGAGCAGTGGAATGGAAAGCCTTCGAACCAAGATTACGGTAAAACCCAAGGCAAGTAATATCGCCCCAATACCGGTAAGGATAAGGACATTTCTAATCTGCGAAACAGAAGATTGAATATCTTCAGTAGAAGTAACCATTAAAACTGCTCCATTAAAATGCCCGTCATAAATGACCGGTTTCCCAACAAGAATAAAATCCGGTGAAATCCAATGATTTACAATTGAAGACCCTCTCATTAGCTTATCCCAATCGTCTTCTGAAAGCATGTCTTCAATATTTAGGGTTGTATTGGCTTTCGTGACCACTTGCTTTGACGAGTTAAGCAGAGCAACTCTATTGTTTGTCATCTCCATTGTGACAATGATGCTTGAAACTACTTCGGGGTTTTTATTTGAAGTAATCAGTTCGACTATTTTATCACTTTGTACGTCTAGATTTTGAACGGCTTTTTGATAGTAAAAAGTCGAAAAGACTTTATCAACGACATATCCAAGGGGAAACAGTACGACCAAGAGTAAAAAAATGATGGCTGAACCAAGCTTTAGGACGATGCTATTCATTTTTCTTTCCTTGTATTTTGTACCCTAATCCCCAAACGGTTTGAATCGGGTTAAAGGAGCAACCGGCTTTCTTAACTTTATCTCGAATATTTTTTACGTGCTGGTCAACTGTTCGGGTATCACCATAGAAATCAGAACCCCAAATTTGTTCCAATAGGATTTCCCTGTTAAAAGCCTTATTCGGATTCTTTGCTAACATAAAAAGCAGGTCGAATTCCTTCGGTGTAAGTAATAAAAGGTTGTCATTGACATATACCTCACGAGATTCCGGATTTATCGAAATTTC
The DNA here is from genome assembly GCF_040813775.1 of Ammoniphilus soli. Lineage (NCBI taxonomy): Bacteria > Bacillati > Bacillota > Bacilli > Caryophanales > Paenibacillaceae > Ammoniphilus > Ammoniphilus soli. The sequence goes on along the minus strand of NZ_JBEGDL010000001.1, from coordinate 761,060 downwards.
ATCCATTTGAATAAGTTTCGATTTTTCATTGGTAGTCGGTACTGCCCTTCGCAAAAGAGCTTTTATTCTCGCAATAAACTCATCCTTATCGAACGGTTTGGTTAAGTAATCGTCTGCACCGAGATTTAACCCATATACCTTATCTTTTGTTTCATTCATTGCCGTCAACAACAAGATAGGTACATGGCTTCTTTCCCGGATGTAACTACAAACTTCCCAGCCATCTATTCCAGGCATCATCACGTCCAATATTATGAGATCAAATGACTGTTGTTTTACCTTTTCAATTGCCTCGGTTCCGGAAGCCGCTTCAATAATCTCCCACGGCTCCTTATTCAGATAAAACTTGATAAGGTTCCGCATATTCGGTTCATCATCGATAACTAAAATGTTTCTATTCGTTTGCACCATCAATCTGTCACCACCATAAATACTCATTCTTCAAACATTATAACCATAAGTTATGATGAAAGTATGAAGATACAAGATAATATTCGAATTCGAAGTTAGAATGGATGGAAATACTGTTCTTTAAAAGGAATACAGAAAGGACGAGATGAAATTGTGTATGGGGCAATGCATGGTAGGAATGATGGGTAATATGACCGGTTCTATGATGGCTGTAATGGGGTTATCTTTAGGATTTGGTATTGCACTAGGATTAGCAGCATTAGCTGGAACTTTTTATTTAATCTGGCGTTTTGTTCGGGCTATTGAAACCCGTAATAAATCCTAATGATAAAAAAGTGAAGGGATAAGAGAATGCGTGATTTTTGGTGGTATATAACGAATGCGGTAATTGGAATTGGATTAAGTATTATCATTTTAGCAGTCTCTTCGCTAATTCTTTGGATTGTTTTAAGACCAGTTTATGTTCTATTTGAAAACAAAAAGAAGGTAAACGGAAAGTGATATTGCAAGGTATAAAAAAGGCGCAAATTGCGCCATTAAGGTTATACTGCCATCTTACGGCATTCTTCAGCACATCTACGACATTGGGCAGCGCATTGCTGACAGTGCACATCTTGAAACCTCTCACACTCCGTTGCACATGCATCGCAAATCGTAGCACAGAGGTTACAAATTTGCTTGGCATACATGCTGTTTCTAGACATGAATTGAGCCGCCATAGAGCAAATATCAATACAATCGCGAAGCAGATTAATGCAATGTGTTCTGGCTTGCACATCCGGTTCTTTCAAGCATGAACTTAGACATTCTTCGCATGCTTGCATACACTTGTTGCAGGTATCAATACATGTTTGAAATTGTTGTACTGTCGAGTCAATTACTGCTGGCATATTCGAACTCCTTGTTATAACGTATTTGAGTTTAACACCCACCAATATCTTCTGATATGCATTTTAATTTTATACTCCTGCAACTATGTTTTTACCAATTATTCTGGACGAACCTTTTTCAACCGTATCTAAATCATTAAAAATTTGTGTTGCTTCTTCTTTACGACCTACCATGATGTATTCCAAACCACGATTAGGAACGACTCCACCCGCTAAGGAATTTAAAATCGCCATGAATCTTTTTATCTTCACGAATCTAACAAGCCATCACATTATGGCGACTTCAGCTTTTTGATGTTATAGGGCCACCTTCGTTGATTTCTCCGCCGATGGCTGGATGGGATTCCTAACATGTGAGACGTAGCTATGCAAAATCATCCCGACAATCACGAGCAGCATCCCTATCCACGACAAGCTGGAAGGAAAAGGACTCGCGAGAACTATGATTTCACCCGCGACTGCAAATAGAACCTCCATCGATTGAGTGGCTTCTACTGCTGCTAGCTTCTGCATATTGCCTCTGGCCATATCCGTAGCCCGGAAGAAAAGAACAGTAGCGGTGACTCCAGAGCAAATGGCAACGAGAACAGACTGAGTAATTTGCCCTTGGCTAGGCATGCCCACCGTAAACAAACCATAGGCGGAAAGGATAATCCAAAGCGGCAAGCTGGCTATCGTCATGCCTAACACACGCTGAAAGGTATCCAAACGTCCTTCACATACTTCCATCATTTTTCGATTGCCAAGCGGGTAAGCAAAGGAAGCAATCACAATTGGCAAAATACCTAACCATACATCTTGGGAAGAAAGTTGATTCGCCTGTTCCACCTGCATCAGTGCCACACCCAAAAGTATAATGAGGGACATTGCCAGGCCCTTGACAGGGATCTTTCCTCTAAGCCTGACCGTTCCCTTGGCCGTTTGCACCGTTTCATAAAAAAGCGGGACAAGCAGAGATCCAGAAATGATCGTAATCTGCCATGTCCCCGCCATGAGCCATCCAGGTCCATAGGCAGCAGCAAAGCAAAGCGGAGCGTAAAAGAGACCGAACCCGACAAAACTCCATAACATCCAGGCACCCGGCCGTTGTTTCATTTCCTGAAAAAGGGGGCGCAAATTTTTCCTCGTCATTACCAGCAGCAAAAGCAAAGGAACCATAAAAAAATACCGCAGCGAAGCACTCCAGATCCAGCTTCCGCCGGAGAGTTCCATTGCCCTATTTAACACAAATGTAAAAGCAAAAAAGAAAGCAGAACAAATCCCTAAATAAAGGGGACGCAATTAATTTCACCTCAATCTTTCTGTTGGGTCAGCAATTCGCCAAGGCTTAGCCAATTTTCTTCGACAAGGCGGGCCACTTCTTGGCTTTCCCGGCTTTCACAAGCAACTATAATCTGATGGTGTTGTTCGACGGATTTCAACCCTTTAATCGAACCAAATTGCGCAATCTCCAGCCGATGAACCTTCGGTACAATGCGCTCCAAAGCCATCTTGATTTCCGGATTTCCTGCAACTTGGATAAAAACATCATGAAACGACTCATCGGCTTCGATCGCTTCAATAATATCTTTTTTTTCAAGCGATTTTTTCAAGCGGTCGTTGCTAACCCTTAGTTGTTGTATATCTGAGTCTTCTATCATCGGAACCGCCAGTCGAGCCGCCAAAGCGTGCAATGCAGCAACGACTGTAAAGGCATGTTTGGCCTCTTCCGGTTTTAATCGCGTAACACGGGTAGCAGAACCAGGAATAGATTCGACAAGTCCTTCATCCTCCAGCCGCTTTAGCGCCTCTCGAACAGGGGTACGGCTTATTCCAAACTCTTCGGCCAATTCCTTGTCATTCAAACGCTGGCCTGGCTCAAACTCCAACAGCATAATTGCTTTTTTTAACGTTTGGTACACTTCATCCCTAAAAGACAATCGTTGAATCGGTTTAATTCTATTTTTCTCCATAAAACCAATATATCGCATTTTGGTTGTGAAATAAAGAGTGAAATGAAATGAGATGACACCGTCTAATAGCCGAGATTAACAGGAGAAAGTCCGACTATTTTTAAAGATGGGGATTTTTTAACTAAAATAAGCGGAGAAATTCCGGTTATTTCTCTAAAACACTGAAGAAAATCATGATTTTGAGATTTAGCCGGAAAAACTCCGCTTATTTTTCACTTTTTCAGTCTAAACGGACGAATAGTTGGGAAAAACTCCCGTCATCATCCAGACCCCTGAAAATTCAACCTATTGTTAATCGACAGTCTCGAATCTACGCCTATTATCCTCAAACCAAGAGAAACGAATCATTTTTCACCCATCTTCCGCCTTCATCTGTACTGCGGTAGAACATCGTGGCAGAACGTAGAGCTCCGCGGACCGCTTCATCGGCAGAAGAAAAGCTATTTTCCACAGCCACGTCAGGATCGACGTTATCCGCTCCTCTGTAGGCGTGGCTCAACTCATGAAAATAATGACCATATCGATTTTTTAGTATTTTAATTTCAATTTCCTTGCCGTCAATTCTAGCCTTTAATAGGTGGACAATCTCATAAACAGCTTCAATGTCAGCATGAATATTTTCCAGTCCGTTCAAATTCAACATGGTAAGCTTCTCCATTTCCTTTTTTATAGGAATCCCCCTTCTCGCCATATTTTATCCCGCCAGAAAGGTTTTTCACGCATCCATAGGATTGGGCGGTGTTGGAGCTGCAGGTTCATTATTTCCTCCCATGCGTCGTCTGGATGTTTCCATTTTACCAACGGCTGGAACATGTGCTGAAACTTTAGCCAAACCAAACTTGGGCATATTTCCGTATATACATTCATACTGCCCGGACTGAATAATATACGTTTCATGGTATATGCCGACTGTCCCGTCTGTTCCCACCGATTTATTGAAATTTTTCCATGCCTCTAAGTGAATTCCTCCTCGCGCATATTTTTCAAGTTGTTCATACGACCTCCAATACTGAATCAAATTAATCCCACGCCAATTTAGGAACGTTTCCGCTCCCAAAAATCCTAATTCAGGATTCTGATAGAGTTCTCTTATCATGGGCCCCATCGCCTTTCCCACCGGCATCCATTTATGTACTGCCCATAGGCGATTGATTCTCATGCCTATAATAAAAACAACAAAAGGGCCTTCTATTTCTGCTGCATATCTTCCTGCAATCACCTTTCCCATATTCTTTCACCTCTCATGTCATATAAGAAAGTATATTCTTCCCATGATTGCTATACCCCTCTATGGCAAGGAAAGAAAACTTGGATGATTAAATATAGGACTTTAATAACAAAATCTACCATTTTATAACTGCAAGCTCCTTTTCTGTGTTATCCTTTTCCTTGGGGGTGGAAAAGATGCCCATTTGGGAAAAGTGGAAAGAAAAAATACATAAATGGCTGTTTAAAAGACAACCCGAACAAGAAGTGGTTCCAGAATCTTGCTCCTCGCCGCTTGCAAAGCTTGTCTCTTATGAGGTCTTAGACAGGCACTCAGATAGCCGGTTTTGGAGCTGGACGGAAAGGATCGGCGGAAAGCACTCCCGTTTAAGTCAAGAAAAATTCATTCCGGAAATAGAGTGGAGGGATGAAGAAATTGTCCGTCATTTCCAATCATCAAGACCCTCCTCATGCGAAGTTCTTCTCCATTATTTGTCACCTGCTAAGCAATCCACTGCGAACCCCATTCTGCTCATTCATGGAGCCGGCCATCACGCTAATCTAGCCTGGTGCGAATCCGCTCAGCAGGAAAAAGGGTTAATTTATACTTTGCATTCCTCAGGCAGAGACATTTTTGCTGTCACCTTTGCCCACCCTCATGGGGATAATTGGCAACAAGCCATACAATTATCCAATGTAATCCATCGAATCAAAGGAATCGTTCAAGCGGAAAAAATTGATGTAGTTTCCCACAGTAAGGGCGGAATCGCGGCCTGGTTATACCTATCCGGGCTCTGCCAGTCCTTTGGTGCACCTTATCAGGGGGAGGTAGAGCGGTATTTCATGCTTGGCACGCCAAACCGTGGCTTGGATTTCCCTTTTCGGAACGTGGCAGCCAATTGGTCGGTTGTAGAATTGGGGATTAATGCACCGATTGCATGTGATTCAATGCTGTACTATGGACGCTACATTGACACAACCGAACGCAGCCTATACAACGGCAGCGCGTTTCCCGGTTCGTCCCAGCTGCTTATGCGCTGGGACGAACGGTACCCCGTCAATACCCAAGCCAAAACCTTATACTATGGGGGACAAAATCTTTTTCTTCATTCAAGGGGAATCAATGCCGCTATCATGGACGGCGGCCATTTAATGGAGACCTTGCTCAAGTCCCCAATTGATCCAGATATTAAGATCCATGCTTTAGCTGGCAATAACGCCTATTTTCAAGGAATCAAGGGCGAACAGGACGGAGATAGCGATGGATTAGTCTTTGTGGAGAGCGTACTTTTCACGGAGGGGATTGCCTCGGACCCTAAACAGGTGCTGCGAAAAGATGTATTGCCTCTTAACCATTTGGAACTGCTTTATCACCCTGTTGCCTATCAATGGATTCTAAAGGGATTAACAGAATAACCTCATTGAGTTTCGTGCGGTTGTTCCTCCCAGAACATATCAATTTGACAGCTTATTGATACTTGAATACAATGTAAACATAACAACAATTGTTATAACAACTTATTTTTTTGAGAAAAAGTTGCTATAACAACTCTATAACAAAAAAACAGAGGAGAACCAAATTATGGCTAAAGTTCTATTCATTAAAGCAAATTCTCGTCCCATCGAGCAGGCAGTAAGCGTCAAGCTTTATGATGCATTCCTTAACAGCTATAAGGAGTCCCATCCCCAGGATGAAGTAATAGAGCTTGATCTTTTCAAGGAAAACTTACCATACTACGACACAGATAAAATTAACGGAATGTTTAAACTGTCCCGCGGCATGGAATTGACTAAAGAAGAAAAGGAAGCAACTGATATCGTCAACAAATACTTGGATCAATTCCTTTCCGCTGATAAAGTAGTTATTGCCTTCCCGCTTTGGAACTTCACGGTTCCTGCTGTACTGCATACGTATATTGACTATTTAAGCCAAGCGGGAAAAACCTTCAGCTATACACAAGAAGGACCCATTGGTTTACTCACAGACAAAAAGGTGGCTCTCTTAAATGCAAGAGGAGGCGTTTACTCCGAAGGTCCAGCCCAATCTGTAGAAATGGCCGTGAAATTTGTAACGTCAGCACTCGGATTCTGGGGCGTGAAAGACATCACCACTGTTATTGTAGAGGGGCATAATCAATTCCCTGACAAGGCGGAAGAAATTATTGCAGAAGGAATTCAAAAAGCAGCAACAGCAGCAATTACCTTTTAGTTTTCAAAAGGGGCTAAAAACGGCTTTAAGTTATTTGCCGAAGCAGCCCCTTTTTTCATGCCTTATTCCGTTTCCCCAAACGAATGGTAAAAGATAACTTTTTCTCGCGGATACATGTCTTTAGAAGCTGGATTTTCCTTCGGATAACCTAAGCCGAGTATGGCCAACACTTGCCTATCGCTCGGTATATGCAGGGCGCTCCGTACATAACTCTCCCTTTTATCGGATTCCTGAGGGTCCTGGGTATGATGAATTGCCCCGAATGCCAGACCTATTCCCAGCTCAACCGCTCTGAGCCAAATATAGCCACATGCGATGGAAGCATCCTGAATCCAGTATTTGCTCACATCAGGCAATCCAGTCACAACAATGGCAGCTTGGGCGCGGTTAAGCCAGGATACATAAGGCGTCGCTTTGGATAGGTGGTCCAAAGCCTCCCTGTCCGAAACTAAAATGAACTCTCGAGAAGGTAGATTATTTCCGGATGGAGAGAGGTAGGCAGCATCTAACAATTCCTCTATTAATTCTGCAGAAATCTTTTTTTCATCAAAATTAGTAATTTCACGCCTCAGACATATCGCTTCGTGCACATTCATCTGACAGCAACCTCCCGTATTAATCATAATTACAGATGAGTGTTCATATGCTCAATATTCTGTTCATGTCTTCGCTTCATTTCCAGCAGAAAATCTTTGGTTTTTGCGTCCATTCCGTATGAAAGCGCATCATCAATTTTCCTTGCTACCCAAGCCTGTCCCTTATTCAGCAATTCAAGCTTTTCCCTTAGTGTCGGCAAGGATTTGACCTTATCTGCAAAATCCCCAACCTGCTTGCCCAACACTCCTCCTTCACGCTGAATCGCATGTATGAGCCCGCTGCAGCTCCATGCTTCATCCTCCCTCACCTGTTGGAAGGAAGCCTCCAACCCAGCCGATGGAAAAGCTTTAAGCAAATAGTCCAATGTAACGACTCCAGACTTCTCCGCTTCAAGCAGACGATTCAGGATTTCAATTAGCTGGTCGTTTTCCTTGCATTCAAAACATAAAATGTTCCCATTCTCCAATATAATGCCGTTAAAAAATCCGTCGGTACAGTAAACATCCTTTTTGCAACGAATACAAGACCCTACTTGTTCTTTCAATTTTTCCATCCCCTCCCTATGAAGGTATAAAGTGGCTCTTATTACTCTTTTCTCGATTCAATTGATATTCCCTTCCCAACTCCTGTTATTCTAGTAATAAAGATTCGCTGAGAATTCAAAAGGAGAGGAGAAATGTAGATAGATGTGGGATTAATCACATCAGTCTTTTTAGGCCTATATGGTTTTAAGGACACGATAAATACGATGTCGTAGTCCTGAAATATATCTCGGGGTGCATTCAGGTTGGCACGTGATCCATATGAGATCCACTTGTTTCCCATTTTAATCTTCCAGGATTTGTTTTCTGTCCCTGCTTGAGAATGACATGATCACGCCTCCTTCTATCCATTCTGATTCATTTGAAACAAAGAAAAAAGACCACAATATACACTATGGTTAAATCCATAATGTAGTGCAGTCTCTTATTCCCTACCGACATATTAGCTTGGATCCAATAGCACAAAATTGGAAAAACGATGTACACCAAGGCATACACCGTTTTTTACCGTTCATTACTCCTCAAAAGGCCAAGAAGGAAGCATCTGAGTCAATGGTTTATCTTCCCGATATCCTAATGCATATTCCCCTTGCATAACCGTGTGGATTTCACGAGTTCCTTCGTAAATGACAGGTGCTTTGGAGTTTCGCAGGAAACGCTCTACCGGGTATTCATTGGAATAACCGTATGCCCCATGGATTTGAACCGCATCATTCGCCGCTTCGAAGGCCGCATCGCATGAGATCCACTTTGCCATCGAGGTCTCCCTGGTATTGCGCTTTCCTTCATTTTTCAACCAACCCGCACGGTAAACCAACATGCGGGAAATATCCAAATTAGCTGCCATTTTCGCAATCATTTGTTGGACCAGTTGGTGTTTTCCTATTTCCTTCCCAAATGTCTGGCGTTCATGGCAATATTTCACACTCGCTTCCAAACAAGCATTGATTAAGCCACAAGCGCCGGCAGCTACAGTAAATCGGCCATTATCCAAAGCTGACATGGCAATTTTAAACCCTTCCCCTTCTTCACCGAGACGATTCTCCACAGGAACACGGACTTCTTCCAAGAATACTTCTCCCGTATTGCCAGCACGAATCCCCAATTTCCCTTTAATGGCTTTCGTCGTTACTCCTGGGAAGGTCCGTTCTACGATAAAGCAGCTGATGCCATGATGTTTCTTATCCTTGTCCGTTTTGGCGAAAATGAGGAAATGGTCTGCCACATCACATAAGGAAATCCATGTTTTTGAGCCATTTAGGATATACTCGTCCCCTACTCGCCTTGCAGTAGACAGCATGGCGGCTACGTCTGAACCCGCATTGGGTTCAGTCAAGCCGAAGGCCGCCACTTTTTCCCCTCGAGCTTGTGGTGTCAAATACTTTTCCTTTTGAAACTCATTTCCCCATTGCAGAAGGGTCATGCTATTCAGACCGGTATGCACAGACACGGCCGTCCGAAAAGCCGTATCCCCCCGTTCCAACTCATCGCAAACGATCGCAAGCGTATTATAGTCCATCCCAGCGCCGCCATATTTTTCGGGAATACAAACCCCCATTAGCTCTAATTCCGCTAATCGTTTGAGAATATTGTGTTCAAAGTGACCCTTCGCATCCCATTCCTGGATATAAGGGTTAATTTCCCGATCAACGAAAGTACGGACCATTTTGCGGACAGCTTCTTGTTCTTCAGATAAGGCATAATTTAACATGATGTTTCCCCCTTTAGACTATTAGATTAAATGGTTAGACAGTTACCAAAGCTTTTTTAAATTCTTCTGTCAACAATGGAACGACCTCAAAAAGATCTCCTACGATTCCGTAGTCGGCTACTTGAAAAATCGGCGCTTCCGGGTCTTTATTGATGGCAACGATAATTTTAGAATTTGACATGCCGGCCATATGTTGAATGGCACCTGAAATGCCGCAAGCAATATATAATTCCGGCGTGACCACTTTCCCTGTCTGCCCGATTTGCAAAGAGTAATCGCAATAATCAGCATCACAAGCACCGCGTGATGCTCCCACTGCTCCCCCCAGAACTTCCGCCAGTTCCTGAAGCGGCTTGAATCCATCTTTGCTTTTTACCCCGCGGCCACCCGAAATAATGACCTTGGCTTCACTTAGATCGACCCCGCTGGCGGTTTTTCTGACGATTTCTTTCACAATGGTTCTTAAATCTTTAATCTCCGGCCGGAAGGAAACAATCTCCGGATGTCCAGGCTTTTTTATGGTCTCGAAGTTATTTGGTCGTAAGGTCGCAAACACTTTACCTTGGTTAACGGCCTTCTTTTGGAAGGCTTTACCTGAATATATCGGTCTGGTAAAGATAATGGAACCATCCACCAATTCTATGCCTGTGCAATCTGAAATCAAACCTAACCCTAATCTAGCGGCTGCTCTTGGAGCAACATCTTTCCCGATAGCGGTATGCCCCATGAAAATCACATCCGCTTGAACTTCCTCAATCAGCTGACATAAAGCCTGGGTATGAGCATCGGTGTTATAAGTGGAAAGAGCTTCATCCTCCACTAAATAGACCTTTTCAGCACCATATTGGCTTATTTCCTGAACATAACCGGATACTCCGGAACCTATCAGCGCAGCAACGACTTCCCCTCCTTGTGCCGCCTGTTGAGCTGCCGTTAACGCTTCAAAAGAGACATTGCGCAGCTTTCCGCCTTTACTTTCTGCAATCACAAGAACTTTTTTACTCATTTTATTGGTCCTCCTTAATAGAGTAATTAGACTACTTTTGCTTCCGTACGAAGTAATTGAACAAGCTCACTAACCTGTTGCTTGATTTCCCCATCCAAAACTCGACCTGCTTGCTTCTTTGGCGGCAAATATTGCTCCAGAACCTTGGTTCGAACGGTTAGCTCCTCCTCGGATAGACCCATGTCCCCAACCGACAAACGGTTAAGCGGCTTTTTCTTCGCTTTCATAATCCCTGGCAGAGATGGATACCGAGGCTCGTTCAGACCCTGTTGAGCCGTCGCCAAGAAAGGAAGATTGACTTCTATAATTTCTGCGTCCCCTTCCACATCCCGTTCTACCGTCGCCTTACTTCCTTCAAGAGATAGTTTGGTAATGGTAGAAACATGAGGCATGCCCAGTTCTTCCGCAACCCGGATGGCAACCTGTCCGGCTCCGGAGTCCACTGCCATATTGCCTCCAAGGATTAAATCGTATTTCTCTCCTTTGATGGCAGCTGTAATCAATTTGGCCAGAGTAAACTCATCCGCTTCATCCTCTAATTCGATAAAAATCCCTTTGTCCGCTCCCATAGCCAGTGCTGTTCTCAGGGAGCTTTCTGCCCTGGAAGGTCCTACCGTCAATACGGTTACTTCTGCTCCTGTATCTTCTTTAATTTTTACGGCCTCTTCTACCGCGTACTCATCATACGGATTGAGGATAAACTCCACTCCGTCCTCATTGATCTTCCCGTTTTGGATCACGATCTTCTCCTCTGTGTCAAAGGTCTGCTTCACTAACACTAAAATATTCATGTTCTGACATCCTCCTGTTTCTTTAAATCTATTAATCTATGGATTTACAGATATTCATGTTTCAATTGAACGGCAATAATATTCTTTTGAATTTCGGATGTTCCTTCATAGATCTTGGTAATCCTGGCATCGCGATAGAAACGTTCGATCGGGAATTCAGAGATATAGCCGATGCCTCCATGAATTTGAACCGCTTTATCCGCCACGCGGTTATAGACTTCGGATCCCAGCAGCTTGACCATCGCTGCGTCTTTAATGACCTTCATGTCTTGATCCACCATCCAAGCCACCCGATACATCATCCAGCGCAGAGATTCAATATCTGATGCCATCTCGGCCAAATAATGCTGGATAATTTGCTGTTCGAAAATCGGTTTGTCAAACTGGATCCGCTCATGGGCATGCTTGATCGACATCTCTAGTAATTTTTCACTGGAACCAAGATTCCGCGCCGCCAAACCGGCACGGCCGTTAGCCAAAATCTTGAGAGCATTCACATACCCTTGCCCTTCTTGCCCTAACACATTTTCTGCCGGCACTTCGCAATCCTCAAAAAATAATTCAGCCGAATGAGAGCCTCGAAGCCCCATTTTCTTTTCTAATGTCCCAACATGAAATCCGGGAAAATCCTTCTCTACAATAAAGGAAGTAATCCCCTTGGCTCCCTTTGACGGGTCGGTTACAGCCATGACTGTAAAAACATCCGCAATCGGTGCATTGGTGATATAATGCTTGCTCCCATTCAAGATATATTTATCCCCTTTTCTTACTGCGGTTGTCTTTAAATTGGTCGCATTCGACCCGGCGCTAGGCTCCGTTAAGGCAAAGGCGCCAATCCATTCCCCGCTGGCCATCGGCGGCAAATACTTCTGCTTCTGGGCTTCATTTCCCATTTCCACAATCCCTACCGAGCCGATCCCCGTATGAGCCCCTATGACAGTGGTATAACCATTGTGAGTCTTTCCCAATTCCTCATAGACCGCACACTTCCCGATCATGCCAATTCCCAGACCGCCGTACTCTTCAGGGATGCTTAGGCCGAACAAGCCCATTTCTTTTGACATATTCAAAATCTTTTGTGGGATTTCGTCCTTCTCCTCAATTTCCATGGCATACGGCTCAACTTCATGTTGAACAAAGTCTCGAACATTTTGTTGTAACAGTTTAATCTCTTCAGAAAGTTCAAAATTCATTCCTCAGACTCCTTTATCTGTAATCATAAAAGCCTTGTCCAGACTTTCTTCCCAAACGGCCAGCCTTCACATATTTAATTAAGAGTGGGGATGGTCTATACTTTTCCCCTAGATTCTTGTATAAATATTCCATATTTCGAAGACGGCTATCAAGCCCGACTAAATCTGCCAATTCCAACGGTCCCATGGGGTGATTGAGGCCTAGTTTCATGGCTTTGTCGATATCTTCTGCGGAAGCCACGCCTTCCATTAACATGTTCATCGCTTCATTTCCTATCAAGCAATTCATTCGGCTTGTGACAAATCCAGGGAATTCATTCACCTCTACCGTTTGCTTGCCCATTTTTTCAGCCACTTGCCTGACAGTCCCGACTGTATCATCTGAAGTATCCAATCCCCGGATAATTTCAACCAACTTCATTTTCTGAACCGGATTAAAGAAATGCATTGCCACGCATTGACCGGGCCGGCTGGTGGAAGCTGCTATTTCTGTAGGGCTCATCGTAGATGTATTGGTTGCGAGAATGGCATTCAGGGGGGCATATTCATCCATCTGCCTGAAGATTTCAATCTTTAACTCCATCAATTCCAGAACAGCTTCTATGACAAGATCAGCCTTTTTTACCGCTTGTGCCAGATCTGTCGTATAGGAGATTCTTTCTAGTGCCGCATCCCGCTGTTCACCGTGTATGACTCCCTTTTCCACGCTCTTTCCCAGTTCCGCAGCCATATATTGTTTTGCTTTTTTTAAGGCTTCTTCTGAAAGGTCCTGCAGTTGAACCTGAAAACCTGCCAGAGCAGAGGCATAAGCAATTCCTCTCCCCATGGTACCGCTGCCAATAACAGCAATATTCTCTACCATCCTCTAGCTCCATCTCCTTTTTCTCTTCCATCATCAATTACTGATTGGTCGCTACACCTATATCTAAGCAATTATCATGCCAACTCCAAGACATGCAGGACATCGGCGTGTGACTTCGTTGTAATACAAATTTGATTTATTATTTTTTACAAGTCTTATTTATGACAATTTATTTTTGTATTACTGATTCATTCTTGAATTGGTTTAATAGGGTTTCTCAAATGAACACTCCTACTTAGCGATGACTGCTATCGTACAACGAGAAATGCAAATCAACTTTTCATCTTCATCTGTAATTTTGATATCCCAGACCATTGTAGACCGCCCTTTGTGAAAAGGCGCAGCGGTTGCCTTGACAACGCCATCTCTCTTACTCCGAATATGGTTTGCATTGATTTCCAATCCTACTGGGCTAAATCTTTGGGGGTCTATATTCATTGCGGTCGCCATGGTCGCTGCCGTCTCCGCTAATGCGACCGATGCCCCTCCATGTAAAATACCGACTGGTTGCTTCGTTTTCGGTCCTACAGGCATAGTCATTACCACACAGTCTGGCGTGAGTTCCACATATTCAATCTCGAGTTCTCCAATAAGAGTATTTTGGATCCGAGATCGCATTTGTTCAGCAAATGACTCCTTATCCTCCATACCATATAAAGCTAACACTTCTTGAGCCACGAACATTCCAATCTGCCTCCTCAATTCCTCGTTTTTAATACACTTAATCTAAAATCATTAATGTATCGACCGTGCGGCATCCTGCCAGTAAGGCTGACGAAGCGCTTTTTTATCAATCTTACCGTAAGCGGTTAGCGGGAGTTCGGAGAGGAATTTAATTTCCTTCGGCTGCTTATATTTAGCCAGATTTTCTTTACAGAATTGCAAAATCCCTTCCTCCGAAGGAGGATTGTCAGGGTCAGGAATAATTACGGCCATCACCTTTTCGCCCCAATCGATATGCGGGATACCAATCACTGCTACTTGGCGGACACCCGGAACCTGCTGGATCGCATTTTCCACTTCAGTACTATAAACGTTCATTCCACCAGAAATAATCATATCCTTTTTGCGGTCCAATAAATAAACATACCCATCTTCATCCATCTTGCCTACATCTCCAGTGTGCAGCCAACCATCCATTATCGTTTCCGCCGTTTTATCCGGAAGCTTGTGATACCCTTCCATCACAAATGGCGCCTTCACGCAAATTTCTCCTTGTTCCCCGCGAGGAACTTCTTCTCCCTTGTCGTTAATGATTTTGACTTGGGACATTAATGGCGGGGTTCCGCAGCTGCGCAAGCGGTGGATTTTATCCGGCTCCAGGCTGTGGTCAGCTTTCGTCAAGCGTGTGACAAAATTCGGAGCCTCGGTCAGTCCGAAAAATTGATAGAAAACTTGTCCGAACATTTTCAACCCTTGCTTTAGCCTTTCCTCCGTAATCGGGGCAGCTCCATACATGATAGTCCGGATGGAGGAAATATCAAATGAAGTTTGCTTCAGTACATCCAGCACGCGATAGATCATCGTAGGAACCATAAAGGTAAAGGTGACCCGCTCCTGTTCAATGAGTCGGAGGGTCTGTACAGGATCGAATTTGGCACCAACAATATGGGTAGCCCCTTTAACCAATCCGGTCATTATATACCGCCCGGCACTATGAGGAAGCGGTGTCATTGCCAGAATAATATCCTGATCGTTGATGCCCAATTCAATGATATGGCAGATAAGATTCATCACTTGGTTTTGCTGCGTTTGCACAATTCCCTTTGGCGACCCGGTCGTCCCCCCCGTATAGCCAATGAGTGCCCGGTGATGGGGTTTTACGTTCACCATCGGATCCTTATCTGGCATGCCCTGCAAAAACTGATCCCATGGAATAAAGCCCGGGGGTGCCGAATTGGACAAAGCAATCACTGTTTTTAAGTGGGGAAGCTGCTCGCGGATCTTAGCTATGATAGGGTAAAAACAAGAATCGACAACAGCTGCCTTGGATTCCGAGTTTTGCAGGATATACAAAATTTCTTTTTCCCCTAACATATCATTCAGTGGTACTTTGGTAGCCCCTGCCTTCAAGATGGCGATATCTGTCACTGGAAATTCGATGCAGTTGGACATAAGCATCGCTACGGGATCTTCCAGACCGATTCCGCTGCGAATCAAGCCGTGCGCTAGTCTGTTCGCCTGGAGGTTCAACTGGTCATAGCTCATTTCTTTTCCATCGCATTTGACAGCGATCTTGCTTCCGAAAAAGGGGAGAGCTTTGTTATACATATCCTTCAGTACAAAATCAAATTGACCCATTATAAATCCTCCTTTAATTTTGTTGTAAAACCAACTAATATTTTATAAACTGCTAGGTTGTCTCAAAAGTTGGTCCATCAAGACGATTTAACGGGAAAATCGAGACTGTCAATTAATTAGTAGTTAACCGGAGAAACTCCGACTATTTTGCTCAAAACAGCAAAAAAAGGGGCTCAATAATCCAAATAGACGGAATAAATCCGGTTATAGACGCCTAAATCTCAGAAAATACAGGTTTAACCGGATAATCTCCGTCTATTCAGTTGCCCCCACGGCGCAGGTCTATGGATAATGTATTCGTTACGCCTTCGGTCCTCCCGCTACGTAGATCACCTGTCCGCTCACAAACGAGGATTCCTCCTGGGCGAAAAAGGCAATCGCGTTGGCAATATCCTCCGGCTTACCGCTGCGTCCTACCGGGATGTTTGTGATCCGGCTCTTGACCATATCATCAAAGTCGATCCCCATCCGCGATGCCGTTGCACGCGTCATTTCGGTTTCAATAAAACCCGGCGCTACCGCGTTTACTGTAATTCCGTATTTTCCAAGCTCAATGGCAAGCGTTTTGGTAAAGCCTTGCAGTCCCGCTTTTGCCGTGGCATAATTGGCCTGTCCGCGATTCCCGAGTGCCGAAGTAGAGGAAATATTAATAATCCTTCCGTATTTTTGCTGGACCATATACTTTTGAACGGCCTTGCTGCAGTAGAAGGCCCCTTTCAAGTGGACATCCATCACCGTATCCCAATCAGCGTCGGTCATCTTAAACAACAAGTTATCCCGAATGACACCGGCATTATTGACAAGGATATCGATACGGCCATACCGGCTGATCACTTCTTCCATGGCCCCTTCCACATCACTCCGATTAGTAACATCCGCTTTCAAAGTAATCAAGCAGTAAGCCTCTTTCGACAGTTCATGAAAAGATTCACTTAATCCCTGTTCGTCAATATCGATCATGCATACGCTTGCTCCCTCTTCTGCCAATCTCCTTACCGTGGCCTTGCCAATTCCCCGGCTGGCACCAGTGACGACCGCAACCCGCTTGGCAAATCTTGACATGGAACTCCCTCCTTATCTTTCTAGAATAAGTGCAATGCCTTGTCCACCGCCGATGCATGCCGTGACCAGACCGCGCTTGATATCTCTGCGTTTCATTTCATAAGCCAATTTCATCACCAGCATGCCTCCCGTTGCCGCTATTGGATGGCCGTGGGCGATTGCGCCTCCATTGACATTCACTTTTTCCAGGTCCAAGTGAAGTTCACGATCGCAGGCTAGCACTTGACTGGCAAACGCTTCGTTGAGTTCTATCAAATCAATATCATCCATCGTTAGCCCGGCAGCGGCCAACACCTTACGGGTAGCTGGAACAGGTCCGATACCCATAATGTTTGGATCCACTCCGGCAACCGCCCAGTGCGCTACTCTTGCCAATGGTTCAAGTCCTCTGCGTTCCGCTTCCTGTTCGGACATCAACACAAGGGCGGAGGCGCCGTCATTCACGCCCGAGGAGTTGCCGGCAGTGACGGATCCTCCCTGCCTAAAGGCTGGTGCAAGTTTAGCCAATCCTTCCGGTGTAGTTTCCGGGCGCGGATGCTCATCTGTGCTGAAAAAGGTCGTATTGCCCTTTTTGTCCTTCATCGGTACGGGTACGATCTGCTCATTGAATAATCCCTGCTGCATTGCGTGGTGCATCTTCTGTTGGCTTCTCAGCGCGAATGCGTCCTGTTCCTCTCGGGTGATTCCATATTGTTCTGCCAAATTTTCAGCGGTAATTCCCATTGGAGGATCACCAATATGGTCCGGAGACAATTGCCTGCGTACAAATTTGGGAGGCATGCGGTCAAAGGCTTGACCCGGCGGTTCTAACAGATAAGGAGATCTCGTCATGCTCTCCGTTCCCCCGGCTACGAAAATCCTTCCGCTTCCTGCCTTGATCGCTTGTGCAGCCAACCCCACGCTATTAATCCCGGATCCGCACTGACGGTCAATCGTGATTCCAGGCGTTGATAACGGCAATCCTGCCTGCAGTAGAGATAAGCGGGCAATGTTGCCCCCGCCGCCTAAACAGTTGCCAAAAATGACGTCATCGACTTCTTCCCCTGCTATCTGTGCCCGTTCTAGTGCTTCTTTAATTACCAACCCGCCATAGATGGACGGATGGATATCCTTTAGAGCCCCTCGCATCTTGGCGATCGGCGTTCTGACCGCCGATACGATTACAGCTGCACCCATGTTATACTCCTCCTTCATCTGTTTCCTTCTGTATTACTTCGACTTCACTTTCTTTCAGAAGCGATTGTTGTCCCTCTTGGCGCTTCTCCTACTACTTTCGATTTTTCCAATTCTTCTTCTACCAGACTGCGCCTCAAAATTTTTCCGACGTTTGTTTTCGGCAGTTCATCCTTGAATTCTACGATTCTTGGAACCTTGTATTTGGCGATTCTCTCTTTGCACCAATCGATGATGTCCTGTTCGCATACTTGCATACCTTTTCTGCGAACAATCGCCACCTTCACCGTCTCTCCTCGGTACGGATCCGGAACGCCGAACACGCAAGCCTCTTCTACTGCCGGATGCTGATAGATCACATCCTCCACTTCGATCGGATAGATATTGTATCCGCCTGCTATGATCATTTCTTTTTTCCGCCCGACGATATAGAAGTATCCTTCTTCATCCATCGTGGCGATATCTCCCGTATACAGCCAGCCACCGCGCAAGTTCAATGCTGTTTCCTCCGGCCTCTTCCAGTAGCCTTTCATGACCTGCGGACCTTTAATTATCAATTCACCTGGTTCACCGGGCGGAAGCTCGATCGAACCGGTCTCCAAATCAACAATTTTGCAATCCGTATTGGGGATCGGCAGGCCGATGCTGCCGGGCTTTCGCTGTCCCCTGATCGGATTGCGGTGGGTAACAGGCGATGTCTCGGATAAGCCGTATCCTTCCATGATCCTTGTCCCCGTTTTCCGTTCATACTCATGCATGACCTCCATTGGCATGGGCGCGGAGCCGCTGTTGCACACCTTGATGCAATCCAACCCGCTCGAACTGGAGTCGGGATGGTGCAGCAAAGCGATATACATCGTCGGCACTCCCGGGAAAAAGGTCGGCTGGTGCTTACGAATCAGCTCCAAAGTATGATTGATCTTAAAGCGCACGGAACAAATAATCGTTGCCGCTGCATAAATCCCTATATTCATTGCACTAGTCATTCCGTACACATGAAAGAAGGGTGAAATGCTGAGCAGTCTTTCCCCCGGACGTTCAAAGACCCCTCCGGAAAAGGTAAAGCTCTGAACCACATTGCTGACCAGATTCGAGTGCGTGAGCATGACCCCTTTCGAGCGTCCAGTCGTGCCACCCGTATATTGCAGGACCGCCAGGTCCTCCAGCGGATCGATGTCCAACACAGGCAGTTCACCTTGAGCATCTGAAATCAAGCGGTAAAAATCATACTCATGCTGGTCTCCCAAGGTATTTACCCAGATCAGGACGAGTTGGGTATCAAGCCCAATTTGCTCCAGTTTTTCTTTTTGCTCAGCGTGTCCGATAAACCACTTGGCCTCTGAATCCTGCAGTATGTATTCCAACTCGGATTGCTTGTACATCGGATTCACCTGGACTACTAAACCGCCTAGCCGTTGGATGCCAAAATAAGAAATGATATATTCCATGCAGTTGGGCAGCATGACCGCAATTTGATCACCCTTCCGAAAGCCGAGCTGATAGAGCGCCAATGCAAAGCGGTCAGCCGCATCCTTCAATTGTCGGTAGGTTAATTCCTTATCGCCGTCAATGATTGCCTTATATTCTGGAAAATCCTTCACTGTATTCTCCAGTAATTGATATAGGGACATTGATGGCAGATCAATTTCATGCGGAACGCCTTCTGGATAAAATTGATACCAAGGCCTATCCAATACAACTCGCTCCTTTATTCGTTTTTCTCCAATAACACCTATTCTGTCATTTCAAACAACTTGTTGTTTTCGATAATAATCATGCCGATGTCTTTTCCTTCCCAGACTTCATGGTTGTCCGGGCTATATTTCACCAAATCCTTGGAGGACGTATTCTTGTGCTCCAAACGTTCGATAGCGTCACGGATCGCAACTGGATCATTGCCCGCCTCGGCAGCCGCATTAATCGCGATCATCGCCGCATCATATGCGAACATCAATGAACCGCCGTTATCAATGGAGTACCCTTTCGGGAAGTATTTCTTGTAAACTTCGTAGGCATCTTTAATTCGTTGCGGACGATCCCCTTGCTTTTTCTCACGAACATGGTCGGACGGCCAGATGGACATATTTCCGTTAGCCGCTTCGCCCGCCAATTCGCGGAAATTGGTCTGCTGCATAGAAGTGGATCCGATCATTGGGATGTTGGCGCCCAATTTATGCTTAGCCTTGGCAATTTGCGCCTGGTCGTGGCCAAGAGCCCAGACAAGAATCGCATCCGCTCCCGCTTCTTTCGCTTCTAGCACCTGAGGAGTCAAATCGGGGCTGCTCACCGGGAACCCGATTTCCTTAACAGGATTAACTCCGATTTTTTCAAGCGCGATTTGTAATTCTTTCAATCCTCCCTTTCCATAGGCGGTTTCGTCATGAAGAATCGCTGGGCTCTTATAGCCTTTTTTCTTGACATAGTTGGCAATGGCATCCGCCTGGGCATAATCCGGGGTGGTTGTCCGGAAGAAGTAGTTTTTTCCATCTTTCGCTAGCTTCTTCGCTTCATCGCCAATTTTAGTACCGGTTGCAACTGGATCAATAAGCGGTACTTTCGCCTCAAAAACCTCCGGAAGGATCGCCAGCGCATTCGAGGTATTCGTCGGTCCAATGATCAAGGAAACCTTTTCCTTATGCAGTAAATCCTTGACCAATTCTTTAGATTTGGTCGGGTTCGCTTCATCATCACGAATGATCACTTCAAACTTCTTGCCATTGACTCCGCCGTTCTCATTGGCGTGATTAAAGGCAGCTATGGCACCGT
This sequence comes from Ammoniphilus soli, assembly GCF_040813775.1. Taxonomy (NCBI): domain Bacteria; kingdom Bacillati; phylum Bacillota; class Bacilli; order Caryophanales; family Paenibacillaceae; genus Ammoniphilus; species Ammoniphilus soli. Next base: position 740,388 of record NZ_JBEGDL010000001.1, on the reverse strand, counting down.
CCAAATACTGGCCAAGTGTAGCTGAAGGGCCTGTCCGGGCTCCGATGATTCCCACCTTAATTGTCGATTCACCGGAAGATGTGGTTTGTTTCACTGATTCATTGGCGGCAGGAGACCCCCCGCCGCCGCAAGCAGCCAGAGTACTGAGTGCCAAAGCAGATACAACGAAACTTAACGCTAATTTTTTGATCATTCGTTTGCCCCCCTATTCCTTATGTCACCGTTGATAACGATTACAATTTTGGTCTATCCTTTTTAAAGAGTACTTCCGCCATCGACGCTAAGAATATGTCCGGTGACGAAATCACTGGCCGAAGAGCTTAGAAACAAGGCTGCGCCTTTGAGCATATTTTCATCGCCAATTCGTTTCAGAGGTATATGCTTGTACACCGCATCGCCTTTTCTTTCCAGTACGGACATTGTCATTTTGGTAGGAAAAAATCCTGGGGCTATGCCATTAACATAGATGCCGTATTCAGCCCACTTGCGGGCAAGATCCTTGGTAAAATGAATGACCGCCGCTTTACTGGTACTGTATCCAATGGCATTTAATACCTCAGGAGGTTCGGCCCGCAATCCGGCTGCCGAAGCAATATTGATGATTTTTCCGTATTTCCGGTCCTTCATGTGTTTTCCAACCTGCTGAGACATCAAGAACGTACCGGTCACATTGACATCCATGACCTTTTTCCAAGCTTCCAAAGGCATCTCCTCAACTGATGCTCCCCATGTGGCCCCACTGTTATTGACGAGGATATCAATTTTTCCGAAATGCCGAATCGCCTCACGGACAACACGCTCTATATCCTCCGGATTGGTCACATCGCATGCAAAAGCTTGGGTACTCACTCCTAATTTGCTGACCGATTGGGCCACCTCCTCACAATTTTCCAGCTTTCTGGAGCAGACAATGACATCTGCACCCGCCTCGGCCAGTCCTTCAGCCATTTGCTGTCCCAATCCCCGGCCCCCGCCGGTTACTAAGGCCACCTTGCCCGTTAAGTCGAATAATTGTTGGATATTCATTTCCGCCCTCCTGACATTCTTCTAATACTCTTTGAGAGATGATCACCTTTTGGATTTCATTGGTTCCTTCTAACAAGGTACAAAACTGCTACAATTTTTCAGTTAAATGATTGTCCATGTTCACCTCCTACTAGGCTATTCATAGATTTACATTTGCAATAAGCTTGCCAACCGGTTTAGGTAAACCATTGCTAAGTTTGCTTCAATAATAATTCATAAATGAATCAATATTCGGATAAACAGGGATTCAATCGGTTGACAGTAAGTCATTTTTGTTTCAGTCAATTCATTGTTGTATTAGAACTGACTAATGCTTTTTCACTTTTCCCTGCTTTATCAAGCTGGCATTAAACATTGTTCAAGAACCGAGCGCAACTCAGAAGGAATCAACTCGGACTGTTGTTTATGAAAATTAAAACAAACCACTACAGCACTTCCGGTTGCTACAATCAAGTTCGAATCAGCTGTTTTGATTATGTGCTCCATAGTAAAGCTTTTTGTCCCTATTCTGGAAACTGTTGTGGTCAGAGTTAGCGTTTGGTAGGCATAGGCTTGGGCTAAAAAATTGCACTGTGTCGAGGCAATAATAAAATTCAAGTTTAACCTTTTTCTGTTGTCCCTTCCGAAACCGATGGCTTCAAAAAACTTTGTGCGTGCCTCTTCCAAATATAAAAAGTAACTTGTGTTACTCACATGGCCTGCTGCATCCGTCTCACAGAACCTTACATACACATCAATTTCAGGAATGCTTTTCATGATTCCCCCCCCCTTTCAACGAAGTATTGCTTTTTTGCAATGTGAGTGAGGAGCAAAAGATTACCCCTCACCGCTTTCAAAATTACCTCTCATCTATAATTATTTCTACTATTAATCTATCAATTTAAATAAATTGTCCCACTTTGACATGACCTTTTAACAAATCTCTGGAAATGATCATACGCTGAATTTCATCTGTTCCATCATAGATTCTCCACAATCTCGCTTCACGGTACCATCTTTCAATTGGCAATTCCCGAGTATACCCCATGCCTCCATGTATTTGCAGGATTCGGTCTACGACCCGGTTTCCCATATTGGCTCCGTACAATTTAGCCATTGAAGCCAGGTGGCGGTTGTCCTCGCCCTGATCAAGCGTATAGGCCGCATTCAGGACAAGCCATTTCGCTGCTTCGATTTCAACGGCTGAATCCGCGATTTTCCATTGGATGGCCTGCCTGTCTGCAATCGGCCTGCCAAAGGTTTGACGCTCTTTTGAGTAGTCAATCGCCATCTGCAGCAAACGCTCTCCCATTCCAACGGCTCGAGCCCCAACAATCCATCTAGCAAAGCCGATCCATTCCAGACCAAGCTTATATCCGCCGTTGATTTCGCCCAGAATATTTTCTTCAGGCACACGGACATTATCAAAGACTAAACCAGCTGGTCCCCACTCTCCCATTGTGTGAATGTACTCTGACTTCCATCCCATGTCTCGGTCGACAATAAAACACGTAACACCGTCTCTGCCTGTTGCCTGATGCAACTCTTTATCCGTGATAGCGATAACCATAACGAAATCGGCTTCATTTCCTCCGGTAATGAACGTTTTCTCGCCATTTAACACCCATTCATTTCCGTCCCTTACGGCTGTCATTTTGATATTTCTTGTATCTGAACCTGCACCTGGTTCCGTCATAGCAAAACAGGACTTCTTTTCACCATTGATGGTGGGAATTAAATATTTTTTCTTTTGTTCTTCATTACCGTAGTAGAGAATATTATCCGCTGAACCCCCAAACTTAAAGGGCACAAAGGTTTTGGATACTTCCATCGTTACGATAGCCATCATCATCTGGCCAAGGTCAGCTCCGCCATACTCTTCAGGAGTATTAATTCCCCAGAATCCAAATTCTTTCGCCTTCAATTGCAGCTCTTTTAATTTTTCTGACGAAATTCCCGGTCTGCCTTCCCTCTCATTTTTTAAGACTTCATTTTCAAGAGGAATAAGTTCATTCTCGACAAATTTTCGGATGGTTTGCCGTACCATTTTTTGTTCATCTGTCAAGCGTAAATGCATATTAACAACTCCTTTATAGATACAATTTTGATTTATTATTTTAACTAATCTTATTAATAGTAATTTAAATTTGTATCAACAATTCATTTTCGAATCATAATCCGTACGACCCATCTTCGCTACCTTCCTTTAAATTCCGGAGATCTTTTCTCAAGAAAAGCTCCTGTTCCTTCGTTTTTATCTTCAGATTGAAATAGAATCGCTTGGGCGAGCTTTTCCACCATAAGCGCCGTATCCATATCCAAATCCAATCCGCGGTTCACACTGAGTTTAGCTAAGCGAACGGCTAATGGCCCCTTGGCTATTATTTTTTCAGCAGTTTCCTTTACTGTGTTCCAAAGTTCAGCCATAGGAACTGCTTTAGTTACCAGACCAATTTCTTCGGCTTTCTGGGCGGAAACCATTTCACCCGTCAAAATCATGCTCAACGCTCTTCCTTTCCCTATGATTCGGGATAACCGCTGGGTACCGCCGGCTCCAGGGATAATCGATAGGTTTAGCTCAGGCAACCCCAGCTTGGCATGCTCCGCTGCAATGCGGATATCACAAGCCAACGAAAGCTCACACCCTCCGCCAAGTGCGAAGCCATTAATGGCGGCAATCGTGGCTTTGCTGGAATTTTCAATCAAACGATAAGTCCCGGACATACCCGGGACAAGAGCATCTAACGCCTCTTTTTCCCGCAACTGGCGAATATCGGCACCCGCTGCAAAGGACTTCTCTCCCTCTCCTGTGAAAACAATGACCCCGACTTCTTCATCGCGCTCATGGATTTCCAATGCCCGTTCCATTTCCCTTAAAGTTTTGGCGTCCAGCGCATTTCGTACTTCCGGGCGATTGATTTTGATCACTCCGATGCGTCCTTCTTTTTCTACTACAATGTTTTCAAACTCCATCTTCACAACCTCCATTATTGTGGATATCATTTTAATAAACTGAATATTTATCTATGCAAAAATCATTCCAACTAATTTCATCTTACAGATTCAAATTTTTCTCCATCACCGCCCGCCGTTGAACCCAAAGGACGCAACCAGCTAATAAACTTATGAATTGTAATGACAAAAATGCATTACTGTAATTCATACCGGAACCATACCACAAGCCATTCACTGCACCGAAATGGCCTGCATCCAATATCATCCCCGTGCAAGCTACACCAAAGGCCCCTCCAAAAAACTGAAGGAGTTGTTGAAGACCCATGGCGGTTGCAAATTGATCTTTGTTTAATAGTTTAGATAAAAAATGTGGGACTCCAGCGGATATGCAAGCAAAGCCGATTCCGCATAAGAAATAGAACAAGAGTATCAACCACATGGAATGGTAACCAAAACTAGAAAACAAAGATACGCTCAAAAACATTATGAGGATCCCGATTCCTATTACTTCTGTTGAATCCACTCGATCAAGCCACCGTCCTATAAAAAGGGAAGCGACAGCAGATCCAAAAGCGCCCGGGAAAATGATCAGACCAATTAAAGCGGATTGGGCATGAAACAAGGATGCAAGCAATAAAGGCACAAGAAACATGACGGAGAAATTGATAAAAAAAACTAAAAAACCAATGAACAGTGAACATACATATCGTTTATTCCTTAGAAGATCCGGATGGATAAATGGTTTTTCAATCCGCTGAATGTGTGCCCACAGCAGAAAAAAGAAGATTATCCCGATAGCACTGTATAGATTTTTGGTAGAAATCACCAATAATAACGAAATGACGCCAGCACTAAGAAGCATGAGCCCAACCCAATCAATCGCTTGGTTATTTCGGCTTTCTGAAGGAAGCTGCTTATAATAAACCGGAAGCATAAAGAAGGCAAACAACGTGATTAAAAAGAGATAACTCCATCCCCAATATTGGACTACCAATCCTCCCACCAATGGGCCGAGCCCAAAAGCCAGTGTGGATGACGATGCCACTTTCCCCATGGCCTCTCCACGACGATGGGCGGGGATATAACGATTGGTGATCACCATCCCAACACCCGAAACACACGAGGCACCGGAAGCTTGAATCAACCGAGCGGCAAGAAGAAGATATAAATTGTGGGCTAGCATCCCCATGACCGAACCAATACCCAGCAGCGAAAGACCAATCGTAATTAAATATTTAATTGGGTATTGATCCGTCAACCGGCTGTAGGTTACAGTCCCGATCGCAAACATGACAGAATAACCGGTCACAATCCAGGATGTAGATGAAGGTGAAAGGAGCCATTGACCTGAGATCGCGGGAAGGGCTACATTAAACATGGTTGTATTCATGACGGTGATTAAAATATTGAACCGCAAAGCGATATAAAATAATTGCTCATTCTTAATCTCATGAACCGTATAAGTTGACATCCTCCCACATCCGTTTTCACAATAGTCTATCAAATTAGGAAAGAAGCCCTTTTTAGCAAGGCTTCTTTCGTACAAGATGGAGCAGTGTTCCATTTTTCATCTCTTTCTTCTTAAGAGAACATCAAGAAACTAAGCTTCCCCTTCGCTACCATCTGACCTAGGCCGTTTTCTGCAAGGACGGTATAATAATGAACAGTTCCTTTATCCCCCTCTTCACTTCTTTCCCATTCAGCCCTGGCTGTTATCTGATCATCCACAAAAACCTTATTTAAAAACCGAGTGGAATAATCTTGGATCATCCCACGATCCATATAAGGGGAGAATAGCCGAGCCATCATTCCCATCGTTAACATGCCGTGGGCAATGACTCCTGGCAATCCGGTTTTATGTGCTTCTTCATCAATCGTATGAATCGGATTGAAATCTCCGGAGGCGCCTGCGTATTTGATCAATTGCAACCGGCTGATAAGTGGAAGCGTTATCGCATCAATCTTCATCTTTTGCTCATTCCTTCCAGTACTTTTTCCGTAATAACCAAGGTTTGTGTCGAACTAAAGACCGGTTCGCCCTGCAGAGATTGCCCTTTTTGCTCCATCACAACAAACACAAGCCTGCCAGTGCTTCCTATTTTGTCCGACACATCTTTTACTTCAAAAGAACAAGCAAGCTGATCACCAACCTTAATTGTCTGAAAATAAGTAAATGTCTGTTCCCCGTGTATTAAACCGCTTATTGGCAATTCAAACAGCTCAATCTCCCCATAATCAAATGTTCGGGGAAAAGTGGGAGGAGCAAGCATATTGTCATGCATACTCCTTTTACCCGTCTCTTCATCCCAATAAATGGCGTTATGATCTCCAATCGCTTCCGCAAACTTTCGGACGGCTCCCTTTTCCACCACATTCACTACAGGTTCCGACCTCATCCCGATACACTTTCTTAGTCTTTCTACCTCGACGTTTAGATCTCTCATAAGCTCCCCCTTTTATCTCCTCATCACCTTAAAGGTTCCGGTCCCTTTGGCCACTAGTTTACCATTGCCATCCCGGATTTCTCCTTCCCCCGTCAGCAGCTTATATCCTTGTTTCAGCACTGTCGCTGTGGCCACTAACTTCCCTTCCGTCACTGAATCCAGATAATGAATATTTAAATTCATTGTAGTTAACGGATATTTGACAATGGAACGGAAAGTCATCCCCAGGATATTATCCAGCATGGAGGCATAGACTCCCCCATGCACGGTTTCATTCACATTCATGACATGCTGATCGACAGGAAGTTCCAGAATAACTTTCCCTTCTTCAAACTGCACAATTTGAAACCCTAGATGGGAAACAAAAGAGCTCTTCTCAAACACTTGTCTTACCTCATCCAGTGACATAATGGTCATTTCAAAACCTCCCTTCAAGTCCATGTGATATTGCACATCTTTTTAAGAATAGCTGTAAAAGCCTTTCCCTGTTTTCCGGCCTAATTCTCCACGATTGAACATCTCGGTCACTGTTTTTGAAGGTTTCGCGGACTCCTCCCCCGTTTCCTCATAACGCTGCATTCTTACATAATAATGGACATCAATGCCTGTTAAATCGATCAGGGCAAATGGGCCGATCGGATGATTCAGGGCTTTGGTGCAAGCCAGATCAATTTCTTCAGCGGTAGCTATCCCATTTTCCAGCAAATAAATCGCTTCATCCATCAGCTTCCCAAGAATCCGATTAGCCACAAAGCCAGAAATTTCTTTTCTAAGCAGAATGGGGACCTTGTTGATTCGCTTGGTCAATTCGAACGTGACTTCAGCTGTCTCTTCCGACGTATGGGTCCCTTTAACCACTTCCACTAGCTCCATCACTAAGGCCGGGTTAAAGAAGTGCATGTTGCATACTTTGTCCGGACGATTCGTTGAATCTGCCAGTGCCGAACTTACCATGGTGGAACTATTGCTTGCCAAGATGGTATGGGCAGGTGCGAGTTTATCCACCTCAGCAAATAACGCACGTTTGGCTTCCAGCTTTTCTACGATTGCTTCTATGACGAAATCCGTTTCCTTCACCGCTTCTTCTAATGATGTCAAAAAACGTAGCCGATCAAAAGCCTGATCAACCTGATCTTGGGATAACCTTCCTTTCTCCACCCTTCTTTTCATATGGCCTTGCAACGATTGTTTTGCTTTTTCCAGGCTTTCTCCGTTAATATCCTGCAAAGCCACATGGTATCCGGCTAAGGCGCAAACCATAGCGATTTGCGAACCCATGGCTCCAGAACCGATGACTGTTATCTGTTTGATTTGATTAATATCCATCATGCTTCCTCCTTTATTTAACGCACCAAGATCAAGGCAATTCCCTGGCCTCCGCAGGTCCACGTCTACACCTCTTTTTTCAGCTGATCTAGCTCTTCCTCAACCAACCTGCGCCGCAAAAGCTTGCCAACTGATGTTTTAGGCAATTCTTCCCTAAACTCTATTAGTCTAGGAACCTTGTATCTAGCTAAACGTTCACTGCACCATTGAATCAATTCCTCTTCAGCTACGGTGCTGTGCTTTCTGCGGACAATTGCCGCTTTGACCGTTTCTCCTCGGTAAGGATCCGGCACGCCGAATACGCAAGCCTCCGCAACGGCAGGATGCTGATAAAGCACATCCTCCACTTCAATCGGGTAGATATTGTACCCCCCTGCGATGATCATCTCTTTTTTCCGGCCGACAATATAGAAATAGCCATCTTCATCCATCGTGGCAATGTCCCCTGTAAAGAGCCATCCATCACGGATCGTCAGTGCCGTTTCCTCCGGCTTCTTCCAATATCCTTTCATCACCTGAGGTCCTTTCACGATCAATTCCCCCGCTTCGCCTGGTGGCAGTTCCACCGTTCCGGTTTCCAAATCGACAACCTTACTGTCGGTATTAGGAAGAGGCAAACCAATACTCCCTGCCTTCCTTTGTCCACGTATTGGATTTCGGTGTGTGACCGGCGAGGTCTCGGACAAGCCATAGCCTTCCACAATCCTTGCTCCAGTCTTTCGTTCAAATTCATGCATGATTTCGACGGGCATCGGAGCTGATCCGCTGTTGCATACTTTGATGCAATCCATTCCGGCCTTATCAGAGTCCGGGTGATGAAATAAGGCAATATACATCGTCGGAACTCCGGGGAAATAAGTTGGTTGATGCATTCGAATCAACTCCAGGGTTTGATTGACCTCAAAACGCCTGGAACAGATCAGAGTTCCTGCCGCATAGATGGTAATATTCATTGAACTGGTCATTCCATATACGTGGTAATAGGGTGATAGGCTTAATAACCGCTCTCCCGGGCGTTCAAACGCTCCTCCAGCAAACGTAAAACTCTGAATGACGTTACTGACTAAATTAAAATGGGTTAACATGACTCCCTTCGAGCGACCGGTTGTTCCGCCCGTATACTGCAAAACGGCAAGATCCTCTTTCGGATTGATATCCAGCGGAGGAATGTCTATCCCTCCACTGGATATGAGGCCATAGAAGTCATAGGCTTTCGAATCAGATTCCCCATCAGTGAAAATAAGGCCTATTTGGTCTTCCAAACCGATCTGGCGAATTTTCTCTCTTTGTTCCTCCTGGCAAATTATCCATTGTGCCTCCGAATCGTTAAGAATATAGGCCAATTCGGATTGCTGGTACATGGGGTTGACCTGAACCAGGATCCCGCCCAATCTTTGGATGGCATAATAAGCAATGATATACTCGACGCAGTTGGGCAGCATCACACCAATTCGATTCCCTTTATTCAATCCAAGGCTATAAAGGGACGAGGCCAACCGGTCTACTCGATGTTTAAGTTCTGAATAGGTAAGCTGATGCTCTCCATCAATCACGGCAATTTGTTCGGGGTAGTCTTGTTCAGATTGTTTCAACAGGTCATATAAGGAAAGAGGGGGAACCTCGATTTCATGCGGAATCCCCTCCGGATAGAATGCATACCAAGGTCTATTCACTCGCTGCTCACCCCTCATCCTTTTCTCTCGCTCTTCTGTCAAACTCAAATCGGCCATTTCTCTCCTCCCTGTCTCGCTTCCCTTCATCTTTACCCTACTTTCTGTTCCCCCAAGTAAGCCTTGATGACATGCAAGTTGTTTTGGATATCTTTTGGCGTTCCTTCCGCAATGACATTTCCGTTCTCCAGTACCGTAATCGAGTCGGAAACTTTCATGATCAGCCGCATGTCATGCTCGACCAACAGAATGGTGAGTCCTGCTTGGCACAATTTCAGCAGGATGTTTTCCAATTGCTCGATTTCCGTATTCGTTAACCCGGCTGCAGGCTCATCAAGTATTAATAGTTTAGGCTGTGCGGCCATCGCTCTCACTATTTCCAAAATCTTCTGATACCCGTAGGGAAGATCCCCCGCTTTGGCAAAAGCCAAATCCTTCATCCCAAACCATTCAAGAAGCTTTAATGCCTCTCGCTGGCTTTCTCTTTCTTCCTCCACCGCTTGGGGCAACAACAAAGAACCGCTGATAAATCCCGTTTTCCGGAGACGATGCTCTCCGACCATGACGTTCTCAATGACCGTCAACTCTTTAAAAGTCTGTGCATGCTGAAAGGTTCGAGCAATTCCGACACCGATCTTTTCATGCATTTTTAGATTCTTAATCGATTTTCCCTCGAAAAGGACATCTCCTTCATCAATTTGATAAAGCCCGCTTATGGAGTGAAGGCAGGTGGTTTTCCCTGATCCATTTGGTCCGATTAGAGCATGGATGGTTCCGGCTTTCACAGACATATTCACGCGATTGTTGGCAACAACACCGCTAAAGCGTTTGGTCAACTCAACCACTTGCAAAATGTCCTTTTGATTGGACTTCATTTTTAATTGTTGAGACGGTTCATAGTTTCCTATTGGCTGATTGACTAAATTTTCTTCATTCAGCAGGTTTTCCTTTGGCTTTAGAGCCTTCGGAAGCAAACTGGCAATTCCACCGGGCAATCCGATAATGAACCCCAGCAAAATCAAACCATAAATAATCAATCGATATTCATCAAATTCTTTTAACACTTCCGGAAGAATATATAAAAGAATCGTCCCGATGATTGGCCCAATAACGGTCCCCATGCCCCCAAGAATAATCATGACAAGCAAAAATACGGATAGATGCGGAGTGAACGAATCCGGGCTGACGTAGTTGTTGCTATGGGCGTATAAATTTCCCCCGATGCCGGTAATCATGGCACTTATGACGAAAGCAATCAATTTATACCGGAAACGGGAGACACCCATGGCTTCCGCAGCGGTTTCACTATCACGCAAGGCAAGAAAAGCACGGCCGGGTCTTGTCCGGGTTAAATTCCAAAGAAAGACGGTAACCAATCCAGCGATAAAAGTCACCAGGTAGTACATCTCCATCGCCGATAAGGCATGCCCAAATAGTTCTACACCCGGTACACCGCTAATCCCGGCAAATCCTCCGGTAAACTCACCGCCCTCATGCAGGAGCTTCTCAATAATAATTCCAGCCCCAATGGTCACCATCGCCAGATAATGACCTTTTACGCGGAGCGCAGGCAGCCCAAGCAACAGCCCGACTACGCCGGAACAAATAATGGATGCCAACACACCAATGAAAAACGGCATCTCGAAGTTCGTTGTAACGATCGCAGCCGCATAGGCGCCTACGGCATAAAAGCCAGCGTGTCCCAAAGAAATCTGTCCTGCGTATCCGCTTAATAAATTAAGCCCTTGGGTCACAATCACGGTGATTCCAATCATTTGTCCCATATGGATGTAGTAATCGTTTGTCGTAACGAATGGGAATAAGGCCAATCCCAAAAGGACAATACCCAACATTCCCTTTTTTATCATTGACAGTTTCAAATTGCTCTTCCCTCCTTAAGCCTTCTCTACTATGGCTTCCCCGAATAATCCATCCGGCTTCAAGGCTAGTACAATGATCAGTAGAACGAATGCCACGATATCCCGGTAACCCGCTGAAATGAAAGAGCCGGCAAACACTTCGCAAATCCCTAGGGCTAATCCTGCAAAGATGGCTCCATGACCGCTTCCCAGGCCGCCCATTACTCCCACGGCAAACCCTTTCAGTCCGATCAGCAGTCCCATCGTACTGCTTGCAAAGGTTAAGGGACTGACCAAAACTCCTGCGATTGAGGCGATGCCGCCTGCAATGGCAAAGGAGAGCGAAATGACATAGGATGTTTTAATCCCCATGTATTCAGCGGCCTGCTTATTTACACTTGTCGCTTTAATCATTTTTCCAATGTAGGTTTTGTTCAGCAGAATTTCGACTAATAGGGCGATGAGCAAGGCGCCCAAGAAAATATACAACTGGTTGGTATCGAGAGCAGCACCCATAAAAGAAATCGTTTTACTTTCAAATGGCGGAGGAACAGGCAAGAAGTCTTTTCCCCAAATAATCATCGCAATATTTTGAAGGATAATGGAAAAAGCGAGCGTGCTTATAATCCAAGCGATGCTGTGACCTGCTACTTTAACGCCTTGTACCGGGCGATAGGCTATCCGCTCCACCATGAGACCCACCATCGCGACTACAATCATCGTTAATGGAATCGCAAGTAAGGGCGGGATATGAAGACCCGTTACGATCGATAAGGTCACCAAGGCCCCAAGCATGACGAATTCCCCGGTGGCAAAGTTAATAATGTGAGTAGTAGAAAATATGATATTATACGCGATGGCGACTAGTGCATATATACTGCCCATGGTTAAACCGCTTATGACTAATTGCATAACAAAGCTTGAAGTCATTTTGATCCTCCTAATCTTTAGTCGGCATTGACAACGTTTACAAATGCGTTCAGTTACTCCGACATCTCAAATAACTTGCCGTTTTCCACGATCACCATTCCTAAATCCTCTCCGAGCCACACTTCATGATTATCCTTGCTGTATTGGATCACGTCCTTGGAAGCCAGCTTCTCATGCTTGATGCTCTCTATTGCATCACGAACAGCTTCCGGTTCTGGTCCTGCTTGAGCAATCGCATTCATCGCGATGATGGCGGCATCGTAAGCGAACATCACTGTACCGGCGTCATCAATACTGAGGGCATTCTGGCTGTACTTCTTATAGACTTCGTAAGCATCTTTAATCCGTTTCGTGCGGTCTCCCTCTTTTTTCTCCCGGACATGATCTTTTGGCCAAATCGTTAATGTTCCATTCGCTGAATCACCTGCCAATTTTCTAAAGTTCGGTGTTTGCAAGGAGGTGGAACCAATCATTTCAATTTGAATCCCTAATTTCTGCTTAGCCTTTGCGATCTGGGCCATATCTTGGCCCAAAGCCCATACAAGGAGGACATCAGCGCCATTTTGCTTGCCCTCTAGGACTTGCGGCGTTAAATCAGGGCTATTCATGGGGAAGCCAATTTCTTTAATTGGTTTGACCTTGATTTTCTCTAACCCCTTTTGCAGCTCCAATAATCCGCCTTTTCCATAAGCCGTTTCATCATGCAAGATAACCGGTTTCTGGTAACCTTTCTTCTTGACATAATCCGCTATAGCATCCGCCTGAGCATCATCGGGAGTCGTGGTACGGAAAAAGTAATTCTCCCCGCCTTTAGCCAACTTTTCCGCTTCCTCGCCAATCTTGGATCCTGTGGCAACTGCATCAATTAAAGGAACTTTGGCATTAAAGATTTCTGGGAGGATGGCCAATGCATTGGAAGTATTGGTCGGTCCGATAACCACAGAAACCTTCTCCTTATGAAGAAGATCTTTGATTAATTCCTTTGATTTGGTCGGATTTGCCTCATCATCCCGCATCACCACTTCAAATGTATACCCATTCAATCCTCCCTGCTCATTGATATGCTGAATCGCTGCTGTAGCCCCGTCAAAATATTGCCCAAGTGTAGCTGAAGGACCCGTTCTTGCGCCAATAATCCCAATTTTGACAGTCTTTCCGCCAGAGGCTCCCCCTTCTTTTGAAGCTTCCGTCTTCGTCGCAGCCTGTTCGCCGCCACCCGTACAAGCCACGAGGCTGCTTAAAGACAATACGCAACTCATAAGGACTAGGCTGATTCTTTTGATCATGTCTTTTCCCCCTAAATATAGACGTTTATTTATGGAGTGTTTATGAAGTTGAACAGGCTGATTTAATGGAGCTTCCCCCATCGACACTCAACACTTGAAATATAATTATAAGTTTTCATATGTTTTTAGTTGGTAATATGAATGAGAGGGTCACACATTTAGCCTTATTTTAACAGGTGTAGATGCACTTTTTTTATATCCCTCTGCATCCCGAATTTTGTATGGAATAAATGAATCTACTGGTTCAGCTTTAACATTCTTCTAAAACCCGTTGAGAAATGATCAGTTTTTGGATTTCATTGGTTCCTTCATAGATTTTGGTAATACGGGCATCCCGGTAGAAACGTTCCACTGGATATTCTGCCATATAGCCCATTCCCCCATGGATCTGCACCGCTTTGTCAGCAACCTTGTTAAATACATCCGTGGCAAACAGCTTGGCCATGGAAGCTTCCTTGATTGCCTTGACCCCTTCATCCACCAGCCATGCCGCCCGATAAGTCAACGCTCTGGCCGCTTCGGTTTCAGTTGCCATCTCCGCCAGCATCCATTGGATTCCCTGATTTTTGGCGATTGGTTTACCAAATTGAATTCTTTCCTTGGCATAACGGGCTGACATTTCAATCAGCTTATCACAAGACCCGACAGACCGGGCCGCCAAGCTTACTCGGCCTTCACCCAGAATTCGCAAGGCGGAAGTGTACCCCAAGCCAACTTCTCCGATGACATTCTCATCCGGAACCTCACAATCTTCGAAAATGATTTGAGATGTAAATGATCCTTTTAAACCCATTTTCTTATCCGTCTTTCCGACAATTAAACCCGGAAAATTCTTTTCAACTAGAAAAGCTGTAATCCCCCCTTTAGCCCCTTTATCCTTATCGGTCATGGCAAAGACGGTGAACACATCAGCAACTGGGCCATTGGTGATAAAATGCTTCATCCCATTCAGGATCCACGTATCTCCCTTTTTCACAGCTCTTGTGGACAAGTTGGTGGCATCTGAACCCGCTCCCGGCTCCGATAAGGCAAATGCTGCGATTTTTCGGCCTGCCGCCATATCCGGCAGATATTTTTCCTTTAGCGCCTCAGACGCAAGCTTGACCAAACCTGTACTGCCAATTCCGGTATGAGCTGAGATCAATGATACAAATCCATTATGTGTACGCCCCAACTGTTCCAATACAATGGCTTTTTCCACTGTGGAAAGACCAATGCCGCCGTATTTCTCAGGAATGCTGATCCCAAATAGCCCTAATTCTTTTGCCTTCTCCACCAGATGCGAAGGAATCGCATCTTCCTCCTCGATTTGCTGGGCATATGGCTCCACTTCGTTTTCCACGAAGTCTCTGACCATTGCCCGTATTTGCTGCAGCTCTTCTGTTAGTTTAAAATCCATGTTGATCCTCCTTTTGTCTGTCCTTGTCGATTTACTTGTTCTATAATGGCCTTATTTTTCTCTTACCTACATTTAATAGCAATTTCTATGCCAACCAAATTTTCAGAATTCCAATTCGAACGATTCGCTAATGAATTAATAGTCGGACAAATATTGATAATTGTATCGATTTCCAATCCGTTTTTGTATCGCATGATTCGATATTGGATTATTCATTCCAGTCTAATCCAGAAGCTCAATCCCGATAGCCATCCCTTGGCCGCCGCCAACGCATAGCGTGGCTAAACCAAACTGTTCGTTCCTGCGTTTCATTTCATAAAGCAAGGACGTCATAATTCTTGCTCCCGTTGCGCCCAGCGGATGCCCTAAGGCGATCGCACCGCCATTGACGTTTAGTTTGTCCGTATCCAAGTTCAGCTCACGAATGACGGCAAGGGCTTGAGCGGCAAAAGCCTCATTTAGTTCTACCAAACCGTATTCTGCTAGGCTCATTTTGGTTCTGTCCAACAGCTTGCGCACCGCTGGAACGGGTCCGATTCCCATAATCTCAGGCGAAACGCCGGATGTTGCCCAATCAATGATTTTCCCCATCGGCTTGCAACCTAATTCTTGCGCTTTTTGGCGTGACATCAAGACCAAGGCGGCTGCCCCATCATTCCGTCCGCAAGCATTTCCTGCTGTAACAGTGCCACCTTCCCTAAAGGCCGGCTTAAGGGCGGCAAGCTGTTCCATTGAAGTGTCTCGAGGAAATTCATCCGTATCGAACAGCATCGTTTTTTTCTTTTGCTTTACTTCTACTGGAACAATCTCATCTTTAAATTTATGGTTTCGAATCGCGGCAGCTGCGCGCTGTTGACTCTGCAAAGCAAAGGCATCCTGTTCCTCTCGTGTAATGTTGTAGCGTACCGCGACATTTTCAGCCGTCATTCCCATCCCGAGATGGGAACCAAAGATCTCCATCGGTTGCTGTCCATTTTCCAAGTTCGAATCGACAATAACCGGATTTCCTTCACCAAAACGGGCATTGCGTAGGTAAATGGGAGATAAGCTGAGACTCTCCGCTCCCCCCGCCACTGCCACCTCGGCTTGTCCAAAGGCAATCTGCTGGACAGCCGAAGCAACAGCCTGCATGCCGGATGCACATAGTCGGTTCACCGTATAAGCGGTCGCTGTATCGGGGAGCCCTGCCCGCAGAGCTGCCACTCTGGCCATATTGGAAGATTCGGTGGATTGTCTCACTTCCCCCATAATTACTTCGTGGACTGTTTCAGGAGAAATCCCTGCTCGGCGCACCGCTTCCTCAAGCACGATTGCCCCCAGCGTTCCCGAATTGATATCCTTTAATGTTCCGCCAAATTTTCCAATCGCGGTTCTTGCTGCAGAAACGATTACAATCTCATCTTTCATTTTTAGTCCTCCTTACGATTTGGTTATACCTTCGATATTTCTGACAATTTTCTTCTTAGCACCTTTCCGACAGCTGTTTTCGGAAGTTCACTTACAAATTCTACATATTTTGGCACCTTGTATTTGGCCAAACGATCTTGGCACCATTGGATTAATTCTGCTTCCGAGACACTGGTTCCCTCCCGGAGGACGACGGCAATCTTGACTGCTTCACCGCGATAAGCATCCGGAACCCCGAATGCACACACTTCCTTGATGGAAGGATGTTGATACAGTACTTCTTCCACTTCATTGGGGTAAATATTATAACCGCTTGAAATGATCATTTCCTTTTTTCGACCGACTATATAAAAGTATCCGTCCTCATCCATTGTCGCGATATCCCCGGTATACAGCCATCCGTCCCGCAATGCGATAGCTGTCTCTTCCCCATTATTCCAATACCCTTTCATCACCTGAGGACCTTTGATCACAAGTTCACCGGGAACACCATTGGGCATTTCCACTTTTCCTGTTTCCAGGTCAACCACTTTGCTATCGGTACCCGGTATCGGCACTCCAATACTGCCAATTTTCCGCTTCCCTCGGATCGGATTTCGATGGGTCACTGGGGAAGCTTCGGATAAACCGTATCCTTCAACGATGATGGCACCAGTTTTTTGTTCAAATTCTTTTAATAATTCTGCAGGCATTGGTGCCGACCCGCTGTTGCACACTTTGATCGAATCCAGTCCCGCTTCCTCCGCAAGAGGGTGGTGCAGCAATCCCATGTACATGGTCGGTACCCCGGGGAAGAAGGTTGGACTATGCTTTTTCATTAATTCAATCGCCTCATCGGGAGTAAATTTTTTCATACAAATGATGGTGGCAGCAGCAAAGATCGATGAATTCATACAGTTGTTCATCCCGTATACATGGAAGAATGGGGAGATGCTGAGCATCCTTTCTCCAGGTCTTTTAAACATCCCGCCAAAAGTGCTGAAGATTTGGTAGACATTTGAGATCAAATTGGAGTGAGTCAACATCACCGCTTTCGATCTCCCCGTGGTTCCTCCTGTATACTGCAGCACAGCGATGTCTTCGTTCGGAATGATTTCCACCTTGGACAGATCTTGAGCCGATGTCTTAAGCAGATCATCAAGCGGCCATTCTCGTTCCTCCAAGTGATGCGGATCGGTAATGATCTTGTTAATCCCTTCACTGCATGGAATTTCTTTTAATTTGTCTCGAGCTTCAGCTTGGCAAATAATCCCCCAAGCTGTTGAGTCCTCCAGAATAAACTCCAGCTCATGCCGTTGATACATGGGATTGACTTGAACCACAATCCCCCCTAAACACTGAACCGCAAAATAGGAAACAATGTATTCCCAACAGTTCGGGAGCATAATAGCCATTCGTTGTCCTTTTTTAAACCCCATTTCCGACAAGCAGGCTGCTAAGGACTCACTTTTTTCTTTTAGTTTCCGATACGTGATGGTATGTGCACCGTCTACAATCGCCTCTTGCTCCGGGTAATCATAGGCTGATCTCTCTAATAATTGATAGATGGAAATGGCCGGAAATTCAATTTCCTTAGGAACACCCGAAGGATAAAATTTCAGCCACGGTTTGTCTTGCATATATCCCCCTCCTGATCCTGTTCACCTTTATATGTTATTGATTAAGTTCAAACAATTTTCCTTTTTCTACAATAATCATGCTAAAGTCTTCTTTCTTCCACACTTCATGTTGATCCGGACTATATTGAATTAGATCTTTGGAAGCGATATTCTTATGCGGAAGGCTTTCAATCGCGTCACGAATGGCGACCGGATCATTTCCTGCATGGGCAATCGCATTCATGGCCACCATGGCCGCATCATAAGCAAACATCATTGAACCCGCATCGTCCAGATTATACCCGTCTGGGAAAAATTCCTTGTATACATCATAAGAAGTTTGGATCCTTTCCGGACGATCTCCTTGTTTTTTCTCCCTTACATGATCGGCCGGCCAAACGCTCAGCGTACCATTAGCGGCTTCCCCAGCCAGCTTGCGGAAATTCGCGGTTTGAAGAGAAGTGCATCCGATCATGGGGATATTTTTGCCTAATTTATGTTTTGCTTTTGCAATTTGAGCCTGATCTTGACCCAACGCCCAAACCAGAATGACATCCGCTCCCGTATTTGTTGCTTCTAATACCTGAGGGGTTAAATCAGGAGAATTCATCGGAAATCCAATTTCTTTTATGGCTTTCACCCCTGATTTTCCCAGTGATTTTTGCAACTCTTCCAAGCCGCCTTTACCGTAAGCTGTTTCATCATGCAAAATGACCGGCTTAGAATATCCCTGTTTGACTAAGTAATCCACAATAGCATCCGCCTGTGCCTCGTCAGGGGTCGTCGTCCGGAAGAAATAATTTTTTCCGCTTTTTGATAGTTTTTTAGCTTCTTCCCCAATCTTGGTGCCCGTTGCAACAGGATCGATCAGCGGTACCTTGGCCGAAAAGACTTCCGGCAATATAGCTAAGGCATTGGAAGTGTTCGTAGGACCGATAATCACCGACACCTCTTCCTTATGAATCAACTCTTTCACTAATTCTTTCGATTTGGTCGGATTGGCTTCATCATCCCGAACGACAGCTTTAAATGTATACCCATTCAAACCGCCTTGTTCGTTCACATGATCAATGGCTGCTTGGGCACCATCCAAATACTGGCCAAGGGATGCAGAGGTGCCTGATCTCGCACCTAAAATACCGATTTTGACCTCCTTTTCATCCTTGCTGCCGGCACTCGCCTGCTGATCGCCAGTCCCGCCTCCACAACCTGCCAACATTCCGGCTGTTAAGGTGAACGATAAAACCATCGAAGGTATTTTTTTGAACATCTCTATTCCTCTCCCCTTTTTCTATCCATCTAGAAAAAGTCAATTAACTGACTTGTCCGAGGTACACTTCTTTTACATAACTATCCTGCAACAACTCGATGGATTTCCCTTCTACGATAACCTTCCCCGTTTCAATGGCATAGGTACGCTCACTGATTTCCAAGGCCCGGTAGGCTTTCTGTTCTACAACCAATACGGTTAATCCCTTTTTGTTCAGGTCCGCTATAATGGAAAATAGATTATCCACAATATTGGGTGCCAATCCAAGGGTCGGTTCATCTAACATCAACAATTTGGGCCTGGACATTAACGCTCTTCCAACAGCCACCATTTGCTGCTCCCCTCCGCTCACGGTTCCCGCCTTTACTTTCAAGCGCTCTTTCATCCGTGGAAAAAGCTCTAGCATTTCTTCCGCCCGCTCGATCACTTCTTTTTTGTTCTTAAAGTAATTGAGGTATCCTCCCATTAATAAATTTTCCCATACCGTTAAGTTCGGAAAAATTTGCCTCCCCTCCGGCACAATAGCGATCCCCTTTTTCACAATTTCCGAGATCGGACATCCTTGAATCGACTCTCCTTGGAAAGCAATACTTCCAGAAAGGGGTTTCAATTCTCCCATAATGGATTTTATGGTCGTCGATTTGCCAGCGCCATTGCTTCCTATAATAGCCACAATCTCCCCTTCGTTGACATGCAAATCAATCCCATGCAATACTTGAACTTTGCCATACGCGGAAACCAGTTGATTTACACTTAACATCTCAAACCCCCCTTGTATGATTTTCACTCTCATAAATATTAGCAAGTATTGTGCCAATCAAAAAACAAGTAATATTGTTAATTTTCTATCGTTATATCCAGTATTGATACAGGCTTGAATTATTTTTCCTAAATATCGGTTCATATCAATTCTTTTCTGTATCGTCAATTCAATAATGTATTAGTTACCTTCCCTTAAAGCAAGGGAGCCGTTTCTCAAAGAAGGCCTCTACACCCTCCCTAAAATCCTCTGTCTCAAAACAAAGGCCTTGAGCGAATGCTTCTAACTCCAGCGTATGGTCCAGCATCGTATTCACATTTTGATTCACTAGCTTTTTAGTTAACCCGAGCGCGAGGCCAGGACCGTTTGACAACTTCTCTGCAAAGACAAGTACTTGATCAAGCAAATCCTCTTCTTCTGTAACCCGGTTGACTAGTCCTAATTGGAAAGCTTGTCCTGCAGTCAGCACCTCTCCTGTAAACATCAGCTCCTTTGCCTTATAGGGGCCAAGCATTTGGGTTAAGAAATGAATGGATCCGAGATCAGGAATTAAGCCCACCTTCGCAAAGCTTTGGATGAACGTCGAAGACCGTGAGGCATAGACGATATCGCACGCAAGGGCCAGACTGAATCCCGCCCCGGCGGCGACACCATTGACCGCAGCGATGATCGGCTTTTCTACATTTAAGATAGCTTGAATTACCTGATGGCCTTCCTTCAGCCGGTCCCTACCTGAAATGGCATCCACTCCTTGCAATGTACGCAAGTCGCCGCCAGCAGAGAATGCTCTTCCCATTCCGGTAAGAACGACAGCTCGAATCTCCTTTGATCGATTCACCTGCTGAAAAACATCAATTAACTCTTTCCTCATCTCTGTAACTAAAGCGTTTCGAATCTCGGGCCGATTCAGCTTAATTAAAGCAATCTGCTTTTCAATGTCTACCACAATATGTTGGTACATGGTTCACATCCCTTCTGAACGTCAGCTGAAAGATTTTCGGTTTAACCATTGACCGCCGTCAATTGTAATGCAATCCCCATTTATAAAGGAAGACTGAGGCGAAAAGAGAAAAGCGGCTACTTCTGCAACCTCTTCCGGTCGTCCCAGACGTCCGGAAGGTATACTCTGAATGGTGCGCTGATACGCTTCTTCCGACGCCCATAACCGTTCTGCCCCTCCCGTATCAGAAATCGGGCCGGGGGCAATCGCATTGACCCGAATTCCATATTTGGAGCCCCATTCTACAGCCAGAGTTCTCGTCATCGCTAATACCCCTGCTTTTGCACTGGCGGAATGAATGACGCCGGATCCCGCCGACCATGCATAGGTCGCTACGATATTGATAATGCTTCCTTTATGTCTCGTCCGAATCCATTCCTTCCCTACCGCCTGCGTACAGTACCATGTGCCATTAAGAACTATATCGATCACTGCATTCCATCCATTCACAGATAAATCTTCTGCCGGACTGATGAAGTTTCCGGCTGCATTATTGACGAGAAAATCGATTCTTCCAAAATGTCTTTTCGTTTCCTCAACCATATACTGAACTTTTCCTGGCTCCCGAACATCCATTGGAATGCAGAGGATTTGATCCGGAGTCTGTTCAATTTCTCTTTTCGCTTCTTCCAACCGTTCCCGATTGCGCCCTGTGATGACGACACGCGCTCCGTCTCGAGCAAATTTTCCAGCCATGGCTTTCCCAATACCGCTGCTTCCTCCTGTAACGATAACTACCTGATCCTTCATACGATCATTCCCCTTTTTCCACTGTGTAATAAACTAATCTAGCCGGCTATTGACCGTTCTACAATTTCTACGATGTCTAACGTCTTTACTTGTTCCTCCACCTCCTTAGCCTTCGTTCCATCACTTAACATGGTTAGGCAATAAGGACAGTTACTGCCGATCGTGGTGGGGTTCAGCTGCAGAGCTTGTTCTGTGCGATCCACATTGATCCGCTTTCCTTGTGTCTCTTCCATCCACATCATGCCTCCACCAGCCCCGCAACACATGGCATCCTCTTTATTGCGCTCCATCTCAAGAATTTTGACACCTGGAATGGATTTGAGAATTTCACGAGGGATATTGTAGATTTCGTTATAGCGCCCAATATAACATGAGTCATGATAAGCGATGGCTTCTTTTACTTCCTTCATCGGCTGAATGCGGCCCTCTTGTATCCATTGCCAGATCAACTCGGTATGGTGATAAACTTCGGCTTCTAAACCAAATTCTGGATATTCATGTTTAAAGGTATTGTAAGCATGCGGATCAATGGTTACAATCTTCTTCACATCATAAGCCTGGAAATTTGCGATATTCTCCTGACATAACTGCTGAAATAAGAATTCGTTCCCCATTCTCCGCGCCGTATCCCCAGAGTTGCGCTCTTCATTGCCAAGAATGGCAAATTGGATGCCTGCTAAGTTCATAATTTTTGCAAATGATTGGACGATCTTTTGACTGCGTTTATCAAAGGATCCCATCGATCCAACCCAAAAGAGATATTCGAATTCTTCCGTCTCATTAACAGTCGGGACTTCAATATCCTCACATTCTTCACGCCATTTAATGCGCTCCTTGCGGTTAATTCCCCACGGGTTGCTCTGCCGCTCGATGTTTTGAAAATAACGGGTAGCTTCGTGAGGCATGTTGCCTTCAGTTAAGACTAAATAACGCCTCATATCAATGATTTTATCCACATGTTCGTTAGCCACCGGACACTGGTCTTCACAATTCCGGCATGTCGTACAAGCCCATAATTCCTCCTCAGTGATCACATCGCCGATCAAGTTTGGCATTTCAGCCGTTGCCGCGATTTCCTGAGCTGCCGATTCAGCCGGTAATGAAGGGGATAATGCAGTAGATCCAAAAACAAAACCGGGCATCCATGGATTACGGGAGGTAACGGCCGCTCCTTTTTCTGTCAAATGATCCCTCATTTTAACTATGAGATCCATCGGAGACAACGACTTTCCGGTTCCTGAAGCGGGGCACATGTTCGTGCATCGTCCGCATTCCGCGCATGCATACAGATCGATTAGCTGCTGCTGGGTAAAATTCTCTATTTTTCCTACGCCGTATTCCTCGACTTCTTCATCTTCGAAATCAATCTTTCTCAGTTTTCCAACAGGTCCAACCTTCTTGAAATAGACATTGAACATAGCGAATAGCTCATGCGCTTGCTTCGACTGCGGTACGAATACCATGAATGTTAGCACGGTCAGCAGGTGCACCCACCAAAATACGTAGAACAATACGGTTCCAGCCGCCGTTCCGATGCCAGAGAACATCGTCGCAATCACTCCGGAGAATGGAGCATGGACGAGATCCGGTTTATGCCCGAGCATCACCGTTTCGAAGCCCAGCATAAGCAGAATGGACAGGGTCAGCGTGGTCAGTGCAATATAGACAAAGGCGGCTTTGGCATCCCGCTTGAATTGCAACCGCTTCAGCTTCTCAATATAACGGCGGTAAGAAGCATATACCACAGCGCACAGCATGAGGAAGGTTGTCCACTCCTGCAGGAGACTGAAATATTTGTGCGCTTCGCCGAAAGGGAATTCATAACCGATAATAAATCCCTTGATTATGATTTCTATAAGTCCAATTTGGATGATAATAAAGCCATAAAACAATATCAAATGCATACAACCGCTTTTCTTGTCTTTAAACAATTTTCGCTGGCCGAATACGTTGATTAAAACCTCCCGTACCCTTTGTCGAGTGTCTTCTTTTAAATTTGATTTTTTGCCTAGCCTGATAAAGGTGATACGGCTATAAACCACGTGGGCAAATAAATAGACCGCATACCCGGTTATGGCTAAAAAAGCTAGAAAATTAAGCAGTGCTAACATAGATGTCCATCCTCTCCTTACTCTTTCATCTTTTTCCCACCTGCAATTCTAATAAGCAATAATGATGCCAATCAAAAAAACTTACATTTACTCTTTTTTGGAGAAACATGGACTCTCTAAGAGCCATTTTTTGTTGAGGTCTATTCATTATTGGATCAATTGACGACTAGTTTAATTCATATTTGAATCGGTTAACAAAAAAAGAGGGTTTCTCAAAGGACCATCTTGTGATCATTTTAAGAAACCCTCAGGATCTGGATTATACCTAATTCATTCTTGACTCATTCAGTCCAATGTTGTTAGATTATACTTTTTCAGTTTCCTCACAATGGTGGGCTGACTTGTTCCCAGTTTTTCCGCAATTTTATACGTACTGCCATATTGTTCAACAGCGGCCACGAGCAGCTCTCGTTCAGCGGTTTCAATGGCTTCCTTTAAGGTCGTAATAGAAACAGGGGTTGTCATTTCCTCTTCATCATCTTGAATATTTTCAGGAGCTTCTTCCCGATCATTATTTGTTGGATCTTCTTCGTGAAAAGAATTATATTCAAATGGAAGGTCATGTACCGTTACGACTTTTGATGGCACTGTCAAAACCAGTCGTTCGATTAAATTGGAAAGCTCCCGTACGTTTCCCGGCCAATCGAAATGATAAAAGAAGTCTTTTAGTCTCCGATCAAACTCTCTTGAAATTCCATATTTTCTATTAAAAATGTTTAGGAAATACTGAACAAGAGGAAGGATATCCTCTTTCCTTTCTCTAAGTGCCGGAATGGATATGGGAATCACATTGAGCCGATAAAATAAATCCTCTCGAAATTCCCCTTTCCTGACCATTTCCTTTAAATCTCGATTGGTTGCAGCCACTAGTCTGACATCTACGTTTTTCGGTTTGGTCCCGCCGATGCGTTGGATTTGTTTCTCTTGCAACACACGGAGCAATTTCACTTGCAGTAATAAGGGTAACTCTCCGATTTCATCTAAAAACAAGACACCTTTGTCCGCGAGTTCAAACATCCCGGGTTTTCCCGCGCGGTTCGCCCCGGTAAAAGCGCCAGCTTCATACCCGAAAAGTTCAGACTCCAATAAATCATGGGGAATGGCACCACAGTTGATTTTCACAAATTCGCCCTTTTCATGCCGTTGGCTCGAACAGTAAATATGTCTGGCTAATACATCTTTCCCCACTCCGGTCTCCCCTAGAATTAATACCGTGGCATCGAAATCGGCAATGCGATCTGCCATATCATAGATGTCCAGCATGCGTGTACTTTCCACAATCACATCAGGGTCTTGGCGGGTTTTTGTCTTTAATTTCTCTAGTTCCTTGCGATATTGATCGTTTAGCTCTAACACTTTTTTCAGTTCATGATGCAATTCATTTAATTCGGAAAGGTCGCGGATATTGGTAATGACTCTTTCAATTTCTCCATCTTCATTAAAAATAGGAGTGCCCGTCATTAGGGTTTCCTTGCCTGCGAAATTGGTTTGGATTTGGCTGACGGGTTTCTTTTGTTCCAATACTTTAAACGTGACAGATTCCTTTAAGATCCCTCTTTTGATCAGGTCCTTGGAATTTTTCCCGATATAATAATGCTTCGGAATTCCCGTAATTCTCTCGATCGCTGAATTCGTTCTGATTGTCGTTCCTTCACGATCGGTAATATAGATGGCATCATATGAATTTTCAATAATGGCATCAAATTCTTTATTCAGTGTGTCCAACTCATGAATTTTTTCCTGCAAAAGCTTTATATGCGATCCGTCCGCCAGAATAAAGAAAGTGAGCTCTTGATTTTCATATACGATACGGTTATCGATTAATATATATTGATCTTCCTTGAATTTGACGGATACAAGGTTCTTTCCCTTAACTTCCCAGTCCTGAAAGAATTTTTGAATACGGACTCCCTCAGTAACACTATGAATTAGATTGACAAAGTAGGAGTTATAGTACTCTATTATATGATTTCGATCGGTTACCACGATTGGAAAAGGCATAATTTCCAACCATTTTGGCTTGTTTTTGATCATCTCCATCTGTCTCTCCTTTCCATGGAAGACAAAATAGCATATAGAGTGCTAAGTACGGGAGTATCGACGCCCAGCCTTTGGCTTTTGGAAATAAAAAAGCCGCAAAGCGAATCAATTTCCATCCTTTTTCCCCGTTCCCGATCCTGAAGCATTGACGTTTTATGATGACGAACTAACTCCGCTGAAGGGAAAATTCGGTCAATCACCTTCTCCCGAATCTCAATCCCACAAGCTTTTCCGATCATGACCGCCTCCAGCAATGCTTTTTCTGCTGTCATTCTCAATTGTTTATCGTCCAAAATCTCTCCAACCGAAGCCCCCGTCACAGCTGACAAAGGATTAAAGGTCACATTCCATAACAGCTTATCCCATTTTCGTGTGAGAATTGAATGGGTTGTTTTGCAATGAATTCCAGCAGACTGACATAGATCCGAAAGAGACATAACAGCTTTTTGGGCGGATTCATGCAGCGAGCCGACCAATAGAGAAAACGGTCCCTCTTGACGTATTACCCCGGGTTCCTCAATTTTGGAGGTAATATAAGCAGCTCCGGAAAGAATCTTTTCTTCACCTAGCACCTCAGAAAGAATTTCTTCGTTATCCACTCCATTTTGCAAAGTCAATACATGTGAACCCGCTTTCATGAAAGGGCGAAGCATAATAGCCGTTTCTCTAGTATCGGTGGACTTTACAGTAAAAAAGATAAAATCAGCCCTATTAATTTCCTTCAGATCCTCTGTAAAGGTCCCATCTATGCAAAAGGTCTCCGAGTCAGATTGTATTCTCAGTCCACGTTCCTTCATCTTCTCCAAATGGAGTCCCCTGGCTATAAACGTTACATCGAAACCTGCTCGTTTTAACTTCGCTCCTAAAAATCCACCGACCGCACCCGAACCGACAATAGCCACTTCCATCTTATTTCGTTCCCCTCTCCGTCATATAAAAAATCCATATGAATTGATTAACTGGTAAATGCGACTCTAATTTGATGGATGGCAATTGATTGGAAATCAAAATTATTTTAATTATAATACATATTATGTTTATTTTGAATTCCAATACAAAAAATCATAATTATAAGTAAATTATAAATTAATCATAATTTAACCCTACAAAAGACCATAGGGGAGAATCGGTATAATATATCAATATCCAGTTCTTCATTTATTTCCAGCAATAATTCGCATAAATGGTACTTTTTATATATTTAGTTTCTTCTTTAATCGTAGCCAACAATTGTTCCGAATCTTGCATTAGTTGTTCTCTAAACGAAGTATCATTATGATTAATCCATTGAACGATTTGATAAACATCTAACACTTCACGATTATGGATATCCGACTTTTGCTTCCTTTCCATTTCTACAAGAAATCGTAATAACATATTTTATCTCCCTTCATTACAAGTCAATTGGCTAAGAATAATCTATATACTATTTCTTTCTAATCATTTTAAAGCAATAATCATGCCATAAAGAAAACTCCAGCCCAAACTTGAATCAATAACCCGTTTGACAGGAAATAAACTTAAAACTATTCTATTTTCTTATTAGGGTCACTTATCTTCTGATTCATCTTTAAATCAGCGTAATTCAATAGTGAATTAATGGCAGCTTTGCAAGCCGCAGGGGTCCAAGTCTTAAAAGACAGCTATGTCACGATTGGAGATGGTTTTTATCTTATAGGGCGGGATACAATAAAACTTTATAAGATTTCATATGAAATAGTTGGAAATGAAGCTAGCATGAAAATTGACTATGATACACGGAGAGATTTACAAGAAGGAAAAAAGGGAGCACCACCTAAGGCTACGCAAATCTTGATTTAATACGGCCATAAAAAAAGGAACCTTCTCACCTAAGGGAAGGTTCCTGTCTATTTTGCTTTTTCAATCGCATCAAAAACAAAGGTATAATAACCATCTCCTTGGGCCGCAAAGTCCCTTCGCTCAGCAAGCAGTAATCTTTCTACTTTCTCCCCACTATCGTCGTATTCAAAGCCGATTGCTTCCACTGTTGATTGGCTTCCCTTTAGAAAAGACTGGAACGACTCCAGCTTGACCTTATAGAGTCCCTTTAGTTCGGCTTGCTGAATGGAAAATTCGGTGAGCTTCCGATTGGTTTTTAGCAGGTGAATATGATTAAATTCCCGGTCCTTATAAGCATCCGTAACGTAGCTCCCCTTATATGTCCCCAGGAATATCAGTTCGGCGTAGTCCACCTGGATTCCTAATTCCTCTTCCAGTTCACGAACCCCATCCTCTACCGTTTCACCCTGAAGCAGGTGCCCTGCTGCTGAAATATCTAATTTATTAGGAAAGGTTTCCTTAGCCGGATGGCGCTTCTGGAACAAGACAAACCTATCTTCTCCCTCCTCCAGAACTACCCAGCAGTGAAACGTCTGATGCCAATATCCTTTTTGGTGGACTTCGTTGCGAGTGGCTGCGCCGATCAACTTCATCTCTTCATTTAACCGATCTAAATATTCTGTCATGGCTTCGGCCACCTTCCTCTATACTTGTGTGATGAATTGATAGACTTATAGAGAAAAAAAGGTTGAAATACTATAGGTTTTGATAAGGGTGTCCCTTCACGAGACACCCCTTCCGTATTTCTCTTCCCTTAGACTTGTTCAATAACGGCAAGCTCGTTCACCTGAGCAGATGTTACCTGAGCCAGTTGATTTAAGAACTCAATCTGAAAACTTCCCGGCCGATTGGAACCAACAAGCCCAACCGCTTGTTCCGCGGCGATCCCGTAATAAGCAAGGGCTGCCACCGCTGCTTCCATCAGATTATGTTCAACCGCTGCAAACGCACCGATAACCGAAGTAAGCAAACAGCCGGTTCCTGTTACCTTCGTCAGAATCGGGTGTCCGTTTTTAACGAGAACCGTTTTTGTTCCATCCGAAACAATATCCTCTTTGCCCGTGATTACCACCAAACAGGATAACAGACGGGCTGCCTTTTCCGCTAAAGCAACCATATCTCCTGAGCCCTCTCCCGTATCCACTCCTTTAACAGTCCAATTCTCCCCGACAATATTCGCTAGTTCCCCGGCATTGCCGCGAACGGCACCAACCTTTACCTCTCTGAGAATACGCCGTGCGGTTTCGGTTCGATAAGCGGTCGCTCCTGCTCCCACCGGGTCAAAAATAACCGGTACATCGCTTTCGTTGGCCGCCCTTCCTGCAATAATCATCGCTTCAATTTCGGTTTCATTTAAAGTACCCATGTTGAGGACAAGCGCACCCGCGATTTTTGCCATATCCGCCACTTCCTGTTTGGCATAAGCCATCACCGGCGATGCGCCAAGGGAAAGCAAACCGTTTGCGGTAAAATTGGTAACAACTACGTTAGTGATATTATGTACGAGCGGATTTACCTTCCGCACTTTATCCAGCTTCTGCGCAATATCAAGATTTGTAAATAGCATAATGGTTTCCCTCCTACGTGGAATTGTATTAGATATTTTGCCAAAGAGCAAGGCAAAGAGGAAACGGCTTGCTGGGGTGGCCTTACAAACCGCTTATGAAAGGTTCAAAAAGAGGGGGGATAGGCCGAGGGGGTAAAATTATACTCTTTATAATGGCAAAGAAACTGCGTATCGTTTCCCTACCGCTCTAAGCTCTTCGACCTGTTTCATGGATAACGGAATACCTCTGGTTTCTCGCTCTGCCATCTTTTCCAACTCTATTTCTCCAGGCAAATATATTTTCTCAAATCCTTCTGCTAAAGGGATATTTCTTATTTCTCGAATCATCTGATCAACTCGTTGCTTAAATCCATCTAATTCCTCAAATAAATCCGCACGCATGACAAAAAAGAATTGGCCAACATTCTGTTTCTGATGGACGTCTTGATAAAGGCTCATGATATGCGGACCGTATGCCGCTCCGGTAAACAGCCCGGATAGTACCTCGACTAAAAACGCCAGCCCATAGCCTTTTGGGCCACCCACAGGGAGGATCACCCCGTCGAGAGCTTCCGCAGGATCCTTTGTTGGGTTTCCTTCCTTGGAAATCGCCCACCCTAGTGGAATCGGTTGTTGATTCTGAAGAGCGAGTGCGATTTTCCCGCGCGCTACAACACTGGTTGCCATATCAAAAATAATGTCGTTCTCTTTTCCAGCAGGAACACCGTAAGAAAAAGGATTTGTGCCAAAATACCTCACCTTGCCCCCCCAAGGAGCCATACTAGATGGCGCATTGGTTGTCACGATCGCAATACAGCCTTGTTGGGCTGCGTACATCGTGTAGTCCGCCAACATGCCGCAATGGCTGGAATCTTTGATCCCGACTACTGCCATACCTGCGCATTTGGCCTTTTTTACGGCTATGCGAATGGCTTCAGTTGCTAAAATAATCCCCATTCCTCCGCTTCCGTCGATCAACAGGGAGGAAGGCGACTCTCTTTCGGCGATGACCTGGTTGGTCTTGTTAACAATTCCGCTATCCAATCGCTTGCAGTATATATCCACTCTGCTCACCCCGTGCGAATCGATCCCCCGCAGATTGGCCAACACGAGATGTTTCGCCACAATGCGTGCATGTCCTTCACTTATCCCTGCCGCTTCAAATACACATTGGACAAACCCTTCTAGGTCCCGTTTGGATACTCTGACCGATTCTTTGGACAAAATCACCTCATCCTTTCATCATAGACACTGCTCTAGTAAACTCACACTCTATATCCAATGTATGAAAAATAAAAAGCCTGGTGTCTCTTCCAGGCTCTTGCCATTCCTATTAGTTTATGCTTGGATACATCGCTTCATAGCTTTTATTTGGCCTAGATGCTCCGCTTCATGATACAAAGTCAGGGCAAACAATTCTCCGAACGTTTGAATGTTTCCAAACGGAAATTGGAAAGGAAGCTTTTGCGAAAAAAACTCTTCCGTGAGCTCATTGATCCGCGCGGTTTGGCTCTCTATATGGGCAATCAACTCGGGCAGAGCTGGGATATCACCGCTCCAGTCGGCTGGTTTTGAACCCATGCCAAACAAATCGTTGTAGGATGCAGGCAGGTTTGATGACTTCTTGGGATAGCCAAACATAAATTTTTCAGCTGTTAAAAGCACATGGCCAATATGCCAGCGAATTGTGTTGTTAAAGCCATTCGGCTGTACATCCGCCGTTGTCTCGTCCAGCTCTTTAAGAAATCCCAGAAGTGCCCCCCGTGTGAGTTCGAACTGTTTTGACATATGTATCTCCTCCTCATTTTCCAAAAGATCTAGCCAATTTTCATTGGCTTTGTTTCATAATTTTACCACCCAATTGTTTTAAAATATACCTTTTCCTCTTTCGTAAATGTGTTCATACCCTAGGATTGGGTCAATTGCACCAGTTAGGTATGAATTCGCTATGAAAAACCATGAAAAACGTTCAAAAGCTATGAATTCGTTTGATGATGTCCGTTTTCATTGGTTTACAATATGAATGATTGTCGCTTACATGGAGCTAAACCGACTTTGGCAAAATACTCCTAAAGTACGATAATAAGGATACAAACGATGAGGAGGTAATGATAAATGATCAAGTTATTAGCTACCATTATTGAGGTTATTGACGATGCTATGGAATTGCGGAAGGAAGCAGAAAAGCGGTATGGTTATCTGTTTTTCGATTAATCCAATTACCAAAAACTGATGAAAGGTGATTCAATGAATTTAAACCATCAGAAATGACCCTGTACATTCCCTCATTGGAATGAGCAGGGTCTTTTGTTTGGAGCAGGGTTTCTAGCTCTCCCTCATACAAAGAGTCACTTCTTTTGATCAGCGTCACTTCTTTTTAATCCCAAATAATAAAGATGTTCCTCCGTAAAGGAATTCACTTTCCAGTAAGCCTCATCACGGGTATCCACATCAATTTGCCCCGAATTAATTTTCACTTTTAACATGGGTTTAAATGACTCATCTACTGATCTTTCCACCAGTTGACTCCTCCTATATACTCAGAATTCCTAGTAGCTATACTCTATTTTCTGATTATAAAACAGAGTTATTATCAGGTTATGACGAAAGAAAGATCAGTTTATGACCGTTATGCTAGTCTGCATATCCTAATTCATGCGAATGCTCCCATAAAATCTACTTTTCTTCCGAACACTATAGTGCCAGCAAAAGAAAGGAGTCAAAAACTTATGAATTTTCTCAAGCGTATTTTTCAAAAGCAAGATCCGTCTACTCTGTGGTGTGTCACTTATATCGATACGAATACTTTTCGCCGGGATAGAGTCATGGCAATATTAAAGGAGGCAGGCGTCGAAGTAAAACCATCAGCGGACCATCTATTAGTCAAACAAGACCACTACGATCATGCCATGAGTATATTAAAAGGACACGGATATTAATCTAAGGGTGACTTGATGGAAAGAACCTTATGGGCTTCATTGCTTGTTATGTTATGTATTTCTCTGCTTTCTGGGTGCCAGCTTTTCGGGACTCGATCGCCTGCGGTTAAGCAGCAGGAAGTTTCATCCGAACCAAGCGAAACGGTTTCCGTTTTTTCCGATCCCATTGAATTGCAAATCAAGGAAATGACACTTACTGAAAAAATCGGTCAGCTCGTTATCATTGGCATAGATGGCACTTCATTTGACAGCCCTATGGAAACCATGATTGATACCTATAAAGTTGGCGGCTTTATTCTTTTTAAAAGGAATATCATGGATACCAATCAAGCTTTACTTTTAATTAGCGAGTTGAAAAGCTATAACTCTATGAATCCCTTCCCCCTCTTTGTCAGCGTTGACGAAGAAGGAGGAAGAGTCACAAGAATGCCCGATGGGTTTCTGGCCGTTCCAAGCAGTTGGGAGATTGGTCTTGTTGATGATGAGGAGCTTGCGCAAAACATTGGTTCAGCCACTGCTCGAAAAATAAAAGCGTTCGGTTTCAATATGAATTTTGCCCCTGTACTCGACATCCACAGCAACCAGCAAAACCCTGTCATCGGTGACCGCTCTTTCGGGACAAGCCCCGAAACCGTCAGCAGGCTGGGGATCGCAACAATGAACGGAATGAAATCCGAAAATGTCATTCCTGTCGTCAAACATTTTCCAGGACACGGCGATACTTCAATAGATTCCCATCTGGATCTTCCTGTCTTGAATCATACAAAGGAAAGATTGGACTCCTTTGAAATAAAGCCTTTCCAGCAAGCGATTAGGGAGGGAGCGGATGTTGTTATGGTGGCTCATATCTTACTCCCGAAAATCGATGCACAGCATCCCGCTTCTTTATCTAAACCCATCATGACCGATATCCTGCGTCAACAACTTCAATTTGACGGGGTTATCATCACAGATGATTTGACCATGGGCGCTATTACTGAAACATACGAAATTTCTGATGCTGCTGTCCAATCCATCCATGCCGGAAGCGATATCGTGCTAATTGGTCATGAATATGAAAGACAAGTGGCTGTTCTCCATTCCCTTAAGCAAGCTGCAATCGATGGAACGATTCCAATCGAAGCGATCGATGATAAAGTATACCGTATTTTAAAACTCAAACAGAAATATCAACTGGCCGATGATACACTAAATAATAAAGTGGACATCGACCGGATTAATACGGATCTGCATGGAGTTCTCAATCCCTTTCTTAAATAGAAAAAAAAAAGCAGGACTATCCTGCTTTTTACTCCTAATTTGTGATCTTCTCTGTCATCAATTCCAGAACGATCGGACAATGGTCGCTTCCCATTATATGCGAGTGAATGTGAGAATCCTTCAACTTATCTCCCCATCTCTCAGATACAATAAAGTAGTCAATTCTCCACCCAATATTTCTCTCTCTGACCTTAGCCATATAGGACCACCAGGAATAGGCCCCTTCCCGATCGGGGTAGAAGTATCTGAAGCTGTCAATAAATCCGCTTTCCAGCAAAGCTGTCATCTTGCCGCGCTCTTCATCTGTAAAACCAGAATTTCCTTTATTCGTTTTAGCGTTTTTCAAATCGATATCTTGGTGGGCTACATTCAAGTCTCCACAAAGAATAACGGGCTTGATAGAATCCAACTCTTTTAAATGCTGAAGGAATACATCTTCCCACTTTAATCGATAGTCTAGTCTCGCTAAGTCTCTTTGGGCATTGGGCGTGTAGACATTAACCATAAAGAATTCTTCAAATTCCAGCGTAATCGCTCTTCCCTCAGCATCAAATTCTTCAAGCCCTAATCCGTATCTAACAGATAGCGGCTCTTTTTTAGTGAAAATAGCCGTACCTGAGTAACCCTTTTTCATTGCAAAATTCCAATATTGATAGTATCCTGGAAAATCGAGCTGGATTTGCCCTTCTTGCAATTTTGTTTCTTGAATACAGAATATATCCGCATCCACTTCCTGAAAATAGTCTAAAAAACCTTTGGTAACGCATGCTCTAAGTCCATTTACATTCCAAGAAACCAATTTCATCTCGCGGTTATAATCTCCTTATTGTTCTGTAAGCGGGAAGCTTCATCATTTATTCTAACATACGATGGGAATATCGGATTCTTTATGCATGTCCAATTTTCTCCAAATGAAGAAGTTGCGTCTTCATTTCCAAACCGCCGCGATAGCCTGTCAGCGAACCGTTCTTACCAATCACACGATGGCAAGGGACGGTAATTAACACTGGATTGGCACCAATCGCTGCCCCAACTGCACGAACGGAACCCGGCTTTTGAATAAGATTCGCAACATCCGAATAGGACCGCGTTCGTCCGTATGGAATCTCGCACAGCGCATTCCACACGGCAAGCTGGAAAGGGGTCCCGCTTAAATCAACCGGTATGGTAAATGCCCTGCGCTCACCTCGCAAATACTCGATAACCTCCGCCGCATACGGCTTAAGCTTTTCATCATCGTGAATCAAGACACTTCCAGGAATACATTTTTCCGCCCAATCGGATAATTCTTTAAGCGGCTTATTGGGCGATCCCACATAACACAGCCCCTTGGATGTTGCAGCCATGTAAAGGCTCCACTCTCCATAGGCGAGCAATGTCCAATATATAGACAAATTTACGCTGCCTTCCAATTGTGAAACACCTCCTCAGCAGATATCTAAAGGTAGTTCACCTCACTCCCAGTATACTCCTAACGAAGGGATTATGTATGCATCTGAAAATGGACCAAGAAGAAAAGCTGTCTAAAAAGGTGTTGTTTCACTGGCCATTCTAGACAGCCTTAGAGGAAAATAGCATCACTGTTCCAATCTGCGCACTCTTTGTTCTAGTCTATCCAACCTTCGTTCAAGCCGGTCCAATCTCCGTTCGATGTTCGAAGCAGGAGGCTGAGGAGTAGGGGGGGTTGGAAATGGCGGGGTTGGCGGAACGGGGGACGGTCCGACCGGGATGAATAATCTTTGGCCGACATAAACGTAATACGGCGCTGCTAAGTTATTTGCTCTGATAATAGCATCTATGCTCACATTAAAACGTGTTGCGATGCCATATAAGGTATCGCCGGGCTGTACGATATAATTCATATATTACCTCCCATCATGGTCTCACGATAACCTATGCGATAAATGACTACAAAGACAGCCTAAATTATGCTTATGGAGCAAGTAACCCTTGAGGCTGTTTTCCTTCCAAGCACCACAATTTTCTGGGAAAATAGGCTATCAATGCCTAGCCCACCTACATAAATTGCTAAAAAAACTTATTCTTTACAGGATAATACCTATATCATATAATTCCTATTACAATACTATGAATTGAGCGGAGGAGAACGGATTTGAGAAAGCTAATTATCTTTACAATTGTTGGTTTTATGGCACAACTGGTGGATGGTTCGTTAGGCATGGGCTTTGGTGCAACGTCTGCATCCTTGTTGCTAATGTTTGGGATCGCTCCTGCTGTAGCCTCTGCTTCCATTCATATGGCTGAAATCGCTACTACGGCGGCATCTGGTGCATCCCATTTATGGTTCCGGAATGTAGACAAAACGATTTTATGGAGACTAACCATTCCCGGTTCCATCAGTGCGTTTATCGGGGCCGCATTTCTTAGCAGTTTACCAGGAAATCTAATCAAACCTTTTATATCGGTTTTTTTGATCCTGCTAGGCTTCTACATTTTAATTCGCTTTTTATTCTTGAACCGTTCTTCAACCGAAAAACAGCCATCCCCCATGACAAAAGCCTTTCTGACCCCATTGGGGTTAGCCGGTGGATTTTTCGATGCGGTAGGCGGCGGTGGCTGGGGACCTATCACGACGCCTATGCTGATCGCAAGAAAGGGAATTTCCCCCAGAAAGGTGATTGGTACTGTGGCTACAAGTGAATTTGCGATTGCCCTGTCTGCAACGTTAGGTTTCGTCCTGTTCCTAGGTTTGGAGCAATTCCAATGGCAATTGGTTATCGCCTTCATGATTGGAGGAATCCTGGCCGCACCTATTGCAGCTTGGCTCGTAAAAAAGTTGCCTACTTATCTTTTAGGTGTTTTAGTCGGGGGATTGATTATACTAACCAATGCTGCCACCATTATCAAATCGCTGGCATTGCCCGTTTCATGGGCAACTGTGGCTTATGCCCTGATTATTGTTTTGTGGGCTGCCGCCATACTATATCAGCTTAGAAATAGGAATCGCTTTGTTACAGTTGAGCAGTAATTCACTTTTTCTCTAAATATAAAAAGGAACCAGGCAGCTGGTTCCTTTTTTAGCCTACAACCTCATCCATATCCTGTTGTAACTGGTGTTGCTTTTCGCACTCTGGTGAACAGAAGCCTCTATGCACCTCTTCACAATGGGCATGAGCAATCGTTTTTTTGTTGCAAGAAGGGTAGGCGCAATTAATGTAGCGATCTTCCGGTTCCCCGCAATAATGGCACTTTCCAATCACCTTATCTTCATCCGTCCGATTGACGGGAACGGAAATGCGCTCATCGAACACGTAGAGCTTTCCATCCCATAGTCTCCCTTGAACTTCAGGGTCTTTTCCGTATGTAACGATCCCCCCATGCAACTGGGCTACGTCCTCAAATCCCTCTTCCATCATCCACCCGGTTAATTTTTCACAGCGAACCCCACCGGTACAGTAGGTGATGATTTTTTTGTCCTTATATTGGCCTAAATTTTCGCGAATCCACTCAGGAAATTCCCGGAACGATTTCACATCTGGCCGGATAGCACCGCGAAAATGCCCAATATCGTATTCATAATCATTTCGGCCGTCGATAACAATTACATCTTCATCTTTCAGGGCCTCATAAAATTCTTTCGCGTTTAAATACGTTCCTGTCTTTTCAAAGGGAGCAGGAGCGTCTTCTACCCGGAACGTAACTAACTCCGCTTTATACCGAACATGCATTTTTTGAAAGGCGTGTTCGTCTGCTTCATCGATTTTAAACCACAAATCAGCAAAGCGCGGATCGGCGTGCATATGATCCATGTATTCTTGAGTTTGCTCAACCGTTCCGGAGACCGTTCCATTAATCCCTTCAGGAGCAACCAGGATGCGACCTTTTAAGCCCAATTGCTTGCAGTATTCCAAGTGTTCCTGCGTAAATTCTTCGGGGTTCTCAATTGGAACAAATTTATAGTAAAGCAATATGCGATACGGTTTTTGCGTTTCCATCTTAATTCCTCCTGTTAATATACATAACCTATCTTTCCCTAAGATGGGGAAACATAGTATTAAAGTTAAAATCCTTAAGCGGATCCCACTCTGTTTGATACCCCAGCTGAATCGAATGTTGCCATTTCGGTCATGATTGCATGAACAGTATCAATGATGGGAAACATCAAGGCAGCTCCCGTTCCTTCACCTAATCGCATGTTCATCTGAAGCATGGGAACCAACCCTAGCTCCTCCATTGCGATGCGATGACCCGGCTCTTCCGACTGATGGGAGGCAATCAAATATTCCCGTACAAGTGGCTGAAGGCGGACAGCACACAGCGCAGCGACAGTAGAAATAAAACCATCAAGAACAACAGGTACCCGTTTCACTGCGGCTCCCATGACTAGCCCCGCAAGTGCAGCTATTTCCAATCCTCCCACCTTTTGAAGAACATCAAGCGGATCATTTGGATCAGGTTGATGTAACTGAAGAGCTTGCTCAACCACGTCTATTTTCCTTGAAAGAGACGAAGACGCAATTCCTGTCCCGCAGCCTACAACCTGCTCTGCCGGCTTGCCTGTCAAAGCAGATAACACAGCCGAGCTGGTTGTCGTATTTCCAATACCTACTTCTCCCGTAGCCAACAGCTTCGCTCCCTCATAAACCTGTTCAAAAGCCACTTGGATCCCGGCTTCCATGGCTTGAATGACATGTTCCTTGCTCATAGCTGGAGCCTTCAGCATGTTCGCTGTACCAAAGGCTACCTTGCGATGGATCAAACCGTCAACACCGGTCAAATCCCCATCTACGCCCACATCCACGCAGACGACTTTTCCTCCTGCATTTCTTGCCATCACATTGATAGCGGCGCCGCCACGCAGAAAATTATGGACCATCTGTACGGTGACTTCTTTAGGGTAAGCTGATACGCCAGCTTCAGCAACTCCATGGTCAGCAGCCATTACCACCACTCTTTTATCAGGGAAACCAGGCTGCATGGTACCCGTTATGCCAGCCAATTGCTTAGCCAGTTTTTCGAGTGCCCCTAAACTTCCCGGCGGTTTGGTCAGCTGATCTAAATGTACTTGTGCCTTTTCCATTGCGTATTCATTTAAAGGTTTGATTTTTTTTACCGTTTTTTCCAATAGCGTTGAGTTTTCCTGAAAAGCTGATCCCCAGGTGTCAAAAAAGACAAGATCATTTATGGACCTTCTTTTTTCCCAGTTCTCCGTCTCTAAAATGGGAGCCGTCGGATAGTTATCGGTGTATCCAATGGAAAGAAGAGCAATTGGTTCAATGTGCGGCGGTATGCCCAGGATGTCCCTCACATCATTTTTTTTGTAAAAGCTGACCCAACCCATGGCCAAACCTTCTGCATAACAAGCTAACCACATATTCTGGATGGCACAGGCCGCGGAAAGAATATCAGTTTCCGGAATGGAATTTCTCCCCAACACGTGAGATCCTCCTCTTGTCGGATCACAAGTTACGCAGATTGTAAGAGGTGCCTCCCTAATTCCTTCTATTTTTAGATTAAGGAATTGATCAGCCCGTTCTCCTTCATAATGGATCGCTAATGCCCTTCTTTCTTTATCCGCTGCCCACGCAAGCCTTTCTTTTATTTTCTCATCGTTAATTAGAATAAAATTCCATGGCTGCATAAATCCAACTGAGGGGGCATGGTGGCCAGCAAGTAGAATTTTTTCCAAGCTTTCCTCCGGTATCGGTTTCGAATTAAACTGTCGAACATCCCTTCGCTCAGATATCGCCTTAAAAACGCCCTCTTTTTGCAGTTCATTTAACAAAACACACCTTCTCCTTCCCAGTGATTCTAATTTTAAATTCAACACAAAAAATCCCAGCCTTAATAAGACTGAGATGGTGTCGTTTCTCAAAGTTAGGATACTAAATTTGGCAGGTCTTCTGACTCAAGTTCATTGTGAATATACGCCTTCCCAGCTTTAAACCAGTGGCATTATGTATATTCACTCCCTTATACAGCGATGGACACATCGTGTGGTTTTGCTTCCCTATTCTCCACGAAATCTAACGTGGCACCAAATTTGCTTTTTCATTTTAATTTATATTAATATCTTTTTTTATAGAAATCAATACCAAAAACACACCTCGTATTATTAAACCGTCACGCCATGACGATGTAAGGCGGCCGCTTCCAATACAGAAATACCTTGTTTTTCTGCAAATGCCGCTAGCTTGTCCGAAATGACCGGAGCAAAGTGGGCAGGAGGAGCAGCATGGCTCATCGCACGCTGACGCGCAGCATTGATAAATAAGGTGTTGCCATCTGGAGAAAAGGCAGGTCCAGCAAATTCTGAGCCGTTCAGCTTATTTTCTGCAAATGTATAAACATTGCCTTCAGGGGTAAGCCCAATAATCCGGTCTGAACCGCCTCCATCTTCGGCAATCCACAGGTCTCCCCAAGGCGTGATAGTGATGTTATCCGGCATCTCAAGATCGTTGCTATCGGAAGATTCATAGAAAAGCTCCAATGTGTTCGTTGCAGGGAAATAACGATAAACCCGGCCTAATCTTTTATCTCCAGCACTCGTATCGTCAAACCAAAGAGCGCCCGCCGCAAACCAAGATCCTTCTAATCGGCTGAACTGAATGCAACCGAGATCTCTTGCATCTTCTTTTGCGCGCTCAGGCTTTACTTGCTTCCAAACGATCCCGAAAGTTTGTCCGGTCTTGAATGTGCTCGCAGCCGAATTCGGAAGCACCTCAATCGCAGCCGCTTCTAGTATTCCACCTTCCTGCAAGGAACCTAGCTTTTGGCTGCGATTATGAGGTGTAAAACGATAGAGAAAGCTAGGATTGCTATCCTCTGTTAAATACCAAATGCCCGTGGCAGGATCCATGCTGCAGGATTAATAATTATAAAAACTAGTTCTAAAGTATAGTTCTGCGAGAAAAATATAAAAAAAAAGACCCGATATTCACCATAATTAGATGAAGGTCGGGTAATTTCAAATTTGCCTTATAGGTCTCTCCGCTGTTTTAAGAGATCTCGAATTTCCGTCAGCAATACTTCTTCTTTGGATGGGGCAGGCGGTGCAGCAGGTTTCGCTTCTTCTTTCCGCTTGAACCGGTTCAATCCTTTAATGAAGAGGAAGATGGAGAAGGCCACAATTAAAAAGTCAACGACAGTCTGCAGGAAAGCCCCATATTTTAATACGGCATTGCCAAACTGAAATTCCAATCCGGATAGGTTCAGTCCTCCTAGAAGAAGACCTAAAAGCGGCATCAGCAAATCATTGACCAATGAGGTGACTATTTTTCCAAAGGCGGCCCCAATAATAACCCCGATCGCAAGATCAAGTACATTACCTTTCAGCGCAAATGTCTTAAATTCTTGCCACATATTTATTGTCCCCCTTTGTTATTTTTTGACTAGCTAATCCTACCACATTGTGTTTATTCTATCAAAGAAAAGCGCCACAAATATGACGTGGCGCTCTGTGAATCTACTGTTTTGTCTTATTTGGAGTCTTGCTGATTATCTGGCCGAACCACTTTCAATTCCTTTTCCCCATGTTTTTCTACCACATGCTGGAGCATAGATAGTTTGTTAGTCCAAAACTTTTCATAGAAAGAAAGCCATTGTTTCAGTTCTGTTAAGGGTTCTGGCTGCAGCCGGTACAGCTTGGTCCTGCCTACCTTTCGGCCGCGGACTAATTTTGCTTCTGATAGAACATGCAGATGTTTGGCAATGGCTGTTCGGCTCATAGTAAAGTGGGACGTGATTTCCGAAATAGGCAGTTCTTTATCGGCGAGCAAACGCAGAACCTCTCGCCGTGTAGGGTCCGCAATAGCTTGAAAAATATCAGGCTTTTGTGCTGTAGAGGTCACCTAGTTTTCGACACCCTTGCGAAGATTCTCCATAATTCCTGCCCAGCCCTGTGCCATTCGGTCGCGAATGACGGAATTCTTCTCGTTGGCTTTTGAAACGAGCTGATCCTCCTGCTTCCATCCGCCATGGATCAGCGTAAACTCAGTTTTATTATCCAGCTCTTTTAAGAGAAACGAAACTACCCAGCCCTCGGTATCCCATGTAAAGGATAGTCGGTTAGGCGCGTCGATTTCTATGACCTTGCAAGGAGACGGACCAAAAGGCGATTGCAGATGAAATTCATATCCTAATTCCAACTGAAAATCATTAGGCATGAACCAAGAGGCTATCCCCTCGGACGTGGAGACGGTCTCCCATACCTTTTGAATCGGAGCTTCAATTACAACAGTTTGTTTAATGTCTGGCAGGGTATTGGAATGATTGTTTTCCATATATCTATCTCCTTTGGCAAAATAAAACCTTTTGGTTTCGTTTTTGATTATATAAAACCTTTGTGTTTCATGTCAAATAGTCAAAGAACATAAAAAGGCTGCTATATAGCAGCCGAATTCAATCAAGTTAGATTTAGGCATTTACCACGAAGGGTTTGACCTCTTCTTCTTTTTTCCTTTTCATGGTCAACTTGATTAGCGGAGGAGTGACAAGGGTTGTCGCAATCACCACAATCACTGCAGCGCCGAACAAGTCATTGCTAATAAGTCCTCGATCGATACCGATCAAGGCAACAATGAGCCCCACTTCTCCCCGAGCAATCATCCCTGTCCCAATTCCGAGTGCACTCTTCGTATCAAACTTGGCCAATTTTGCACCAATCCCGCATCCGATAATTTTGGTAATTATCGCAATAAAGGCAAGCACAAGGCTAAACCAGATGATTTCCGTATTCATTTCTTTAAAGTTAGCAACCAACCCGATATTCACAAAAAAGAGAGGTACGAAAAACGGAAAACTAAACGATTCTACCTTATGAGTCATTTCGTCTCGATGCGGTGTCAAGCTGAGCATTAATCCGCACACGTATGCTCCAACAATCCCAGCTACCCCAAACAGTTCAGCCATATAAGCAAACAGGAGGGCGGAGATCACGCTGACCGCAAGCAAGGTTTGGGAAACTTGAAATTGATTGAACCACGTAATGAATTTAGGAAGAATAAAGTAACCGAGCGCAACAGCGATGACAAAAAACATAATAATTTTAACCAGTAGGAAGATCAATGAACCGAGGCCGCTTCCACCCGCGGCTCCCCCGGCAAAGATTCCCAATACGGCAGATAGAATAATGATGCCTAACACATCATCCAATACTGCAGCCCCAAGAATCGTTACCCCTTCCTTAGACTTAAGCTTGCCTAGCTCTCTTAAGGTTTGTACGGAAATACTTACGCTTGTTGCTACAAGTAGCACACCTATAAAAATGGCTGTGTGAATTTCATACCCAAAGAAATAGGCGACTCCCATTCCGCCAAAGAAGGGAATGATCACTCCTCCAACAGCAACTAATGTAGACGCAAAAGCCGACTTTTTAAATTCTTTTAGATCGGTCTCAAGTCCAGCCAAAAACATTAGTAGAATAACTCCCACCTCAGCAAGTTCCTTAATGAGTTCATTGGGATGAAGGATATTGAGCAAGGATGGTCCCAAGATAATACCGACCAATAACTTTCCAAACACTGAAGGCTGTCCTATTTTTACACTTAATTGTCCCATTAATTTGACGGCAAATACAATCAATGCCAATTCAAACAAAAAATAAAACTTGTCTGCCTTTTCAATTGAAGACGTTATCAATTCCATCCATTCCATTGTTTCTGCTAAGGGCTGTCCCTTAGCTCACCTCCCTATTTCAATAGTTTGCCTCTTCCGCATCCGGCGATAAATCAGCCTCTTTTAATTCCTTTAACAGCCTGGAAATCTTTTCTATCGAACAGCCATCAGGATTATAAAAGCTAACCACCAGCTCTAAGGTCGTGCCGAAAGTAGGCAGGTGCTCTCTGATTTCTACACTTGTGTTGCCAAATTTTTTACGGAAGACGTGCTTCGTCTGTTCCTCCCATCCCATCCTTCGTAAAACGTTCTCATATTCTTCAAAATCCTCTTCTTCAATGTGTAGGATCATACTAGTGATCTTCATTTCCTTCCCTCGTTTCTATGTAAATCTTAATTATAATTATACTATATTTTTATAATCTACTTCACCTATATATATTATTATATTTTCAGAAAAAAAGCTTTTATATTTGTATATTTTAATAGAAATCGGGAGAAAAAAATAGCCGCTTTCTCCCTCATTCGAGAGAGAAAAAACGGCTAAAGCATTATCAATAGATAAATTAATGAGCAGACATCTGCTTATTGCCCCATTCTGCCTCAGGTGGAACCGCGCGCTTCAGAAAAAATGAAGCAATCCAAGCCATGGCAACCAACCCAAAGGCTAGGAGAAAGGCACTTTTCATACCTGCAGTCATTGCTAGAATCGGAAGTTCCGACTCATTAACTGTATTCCCCGCCTTTTCTATAAACCGCTTAGAGCCGTTCGTCATGACGGTCACGAGAAGAGCAGTGCCGACAGCGCCCGAAACCTGCTGGAGCGTGCTGATGATCGCCGTACCGTGCGGATATAAAGGGCGAGGCAATTCGTTTAAGGCATTGGTCATTACCGGCATCATAAGCATGGAAATCCCCAGCATCATGAACGTATTCAATATTAGAATCGTAGTATATGCCGTGGATACGGTAATAAAGGCAAACTGCCACAATACGAGAGCCATCAGCCCTAATCCTACAACCGCAAGCCATTTTGCCCCGAATTTATCGAATAGTCGGCCTGTGATGGGAGACATGATCCCCATCACAATTCCTCCAGGCAGCATGATCAGCCCTGCCTCTAATGGACTGTACTTCAATCCGTTCTGCAGGAAAATGGGCAGCAGCATCATGGAGGAAAACATGGCCATCATGACGACCATCATAATGAGTGTCGACATCCTGAAGATGTTATATTTAAATGTTCGGAGATCCAGCAATGGCTGTGCTAATACCAGCTGCCTCCATGTAAACAATGCTATAGAAACAATCCCGGCCGCAATGGGAATGAGGACGGCATTGCTCGACCAGCCTCCATGCCCTTCACCTGCGCTGCTAAAGCCGTACACAAGCCCTCCAAAGCCAATAGTGGAAAGCAGCAAGGACAAAAGATCAATTTTA
Organism: Ammoniphilus soli; assembly: GCF_040813775.1. Taxonomy (NCBI): domain Bacteria; kingdom Bacillati; phylum Bacillota; class Bacilli; order Caryophanales; family Paenibacillaceae; genus Ammoniphilus; species Ammoniphilus soli. The sequence continues at coordinate 695,957 of NZ_JBEGDL010000001.1, read as the reverse complement.
GGATGGGTCGTCTCGGTTACGTTTTTAAGCTTCACATACGCAAACATAATGACAAGAAATGCGATGGGCAAAACACTGTAAAACAAAACTCGCCAACTGAAATGCTCCACAATGATCCCAGACAATGTTGGACCGATGGCGGGAGCAAAGGTGATCACAATCCCAATCGTACCCATGGCAGATCCTCTTTTCTCTAGAGGAACCATGGCAAACACCACATTAGTCAGTAAAGGGAAAAGCAAGCCGGTTCCGGACGCTTGAAGTACTCTTCCGATTAAAAGGAAAACAAAGCCCGGTGCAACCCCCGCAATAAAGGTCCCCGCGGTAAACAGGCCCATCGCTGTGAGGAACAAGCTTCTTGTAGTAAACCGCTGTATTAAAAAAGCAGTGACCGGAATGAGTACCCCGATGACAAGCAGATACCCAGTAGTCAGCCATTGTGCCGTACTGGGGGAAATTTGAATATCACCCATGATTTTGGGCAACGCCACATTCAGAAGCGTTTCATTCAAGATCGCTACAAACACACCGAGAATCATGACGGTGATCACGACAAAATTTTCTTTGCTTCCGAATGTCCCCCCTCTTTGGCTTTTATCCTTATGATTTTTCACAGTCTTACTCCTCTCGTTACTGAATCGAATAATCTATATATACCCCATAGTGCCCTGTCTAGAAACAGCTCTAACCCAAGCATTTTCCTTCTTAATACGAGCGTTGTCAACTGAAAGATTTCCCTTTATATATTTTCGATTGTCCGCTGATAAAAAAAACTTTATACTAGAAAATAATTATTAACCATTCACTATCCCTCATGATAGCCTCTTATTAAAAAAAGAGCGTATTTCCTAAACATAAAGGAGTTGCCAAAGGTGAAACAGCAAATTCGAATCGAATTAAGCCAAAATTTAAAAGAAAAGATTCCAACATCGAAACTGGAATTCGGAAAGTATTTTACTGATCACATGTTTTTGATGAATTATTCTGTATCCGAAGGATGGCATGATCCTCGAATTGTTCCTTACGGTCCGTTTACATTTGATCCAGCAGCCATGGTGTTCCATTATGGACAAGCGATATTTGAAGGAATGAAGGCCTTCCGCACAAAGGATAACAAGATTTTCTTATTTCGACCTGATAAAAACGCAGAACGTTTAAATATTTCTAACGAGAGATTAAGTATTCCGCCGATCGATGAAACTGATTTCGTTAATTATATAAAAACCCTTGTTGAAATTGAAAAAGATTGGGTTCCATATGATGAAGGAACCTCCTTATATATTCGTCCGTTTATTATTGCTACCGAGCCTTGCTTGGGAGTTCGTGCATCCCACGAATATTTGTTTGCGGTTATCCTGTCCCCTGTCGGATCGTATTACGAAGAAGGAATTCACCCTGTTAAAATCAATGTCGAGAGCCAATACGTACGTGCTGTTCGCGGGGGAACCGGTTTCGCTAAAACCGCAGGGAATTATGCAGCAAGTATCAAAGCTCAGGAAGAAGCCAAGAAAGCAGGATTCTCTCAGGTGCTTTGGCTAGACGGGAAAGAGCATTCCTATATTGAAGAAGTGGGAAGCATGAATGTCTTCTTCAAGATCAATGGGGAAGTGGTCACGCCTGCCTTGAACGGGAGTATTCTGGATGGGATCACCAGAAATACCGTGATCCATCTGCTTAAGGATTGGGGAATTCCAGTAGTAGAAAGACGACTGTCCATTCAAGAGCTTCACGAAGCGCACTTAGAAGGCAAGCTTGAAGAAGCTTTTGGAACAGGGACTGCTGCAGTCATTTCACCTATTGGGGAATTGAATTGGCAGGAAAACAAAATGGTTATTCATAACGGAGAAACGGGTGAGCTTGCTAAGAAGCTCTACGATACCATTACTGGCATTCAAAATGGTTCGGTTTCCGATCCGTATGGCTGGAATGTCTTTGTAGCTGGAGAATAAATCCCAAAAAAGCTGATTTCCTCAATAGGATATCAGCTTTTTCTTCATTTTAGAACACAGGGGCTGGTGCCTTTGATAAGTCCATCTGCTTGACTATAGTTTCCGCTGTTTTCTCTCCATTAGCAATGCAATCCGGGATTCCCACACCGTAATAGGAGCATCCAGCCAGCAGGATATGGGGATAGCTGACCTCTATTTTCTTTTCTAAGGACTGAACAATTTCATGATGTTTGATATGATAATTGGGCATCGTCTCATGCCATTTCGTCACTTCATATTTGACAGGTTCGGCAGTAAGTCCAAGGCTATCTTTGATATCTTTCAGCGCCACCTGCATCAAGTCCTCTTCCGAGAGCTTTTGCAGGGTCTCATAGGCTGGGCTTGAGCTTTTATAGAAAAGCCTTACCAACAAGTGATTATTTTCGGATGTATGCTGCCATTTCCGGCTTGTCCAGGTACAGGCATTGCAGACTAAATCGCTATTCTCTGCAACGATGAACCCGGTTCCATCCTCAGGAAGCTGGCTGTCGGGAACATCAAACCCAAGGTAAACACTGATCAGCGAACTGTTTTTTAACTGGTTAAAGTCCACATCCAGCTCCTCATCCTGCAAGAGCGATTGGGCAACCGTATGCATTGCAGCTAGGACGACAAAATCGGCTTCGATGGATTGACTGTCATTCAGGGTAATCCGATACCTTCCTTGATCTTTTTGGATTCGTTCCGCCTTTGTCCCTTTGAGAATTTCCACATCGGTCAGCTGTTTCTCTAAACCGTCGATCAAAGCGGATACCCCATGCTTAAACGAGAGGAACTTTCGATCACCGGATCCTTTGAATTTTTTCATATTCTCGGATAGACCTTTAATAATGCTGCCATATTCATTTTTATAATCCAGCAGATAGGGCAGCGTTGAAGCAATCGTAAGGTCCTTAAGCTTTCCGGAGTATACGCCGGAAATGACAGGGGCAATCTGTTTCTCCACAAGCTCCTTGCCAAGAAAGCTTTCCAGGAAAAATCCAATCGAATCGTTCTTTGTAAAAGTCTCATTTTTCGTATAGAAATCCTTTAATGCCTCCACTTTTCCCTCAGCAGAAATCAAGTCCGTCTTCGCAAGCGATTCCAAACTCATGGGAATGCCAAATATCGTATCTTCGGGAATGAGCTTCAACTCGCCATCCACATGGATAAACGATTTGCCGGTTGCGTTATAAACAACATCTTCCTGTAAATTCAACTCCTCCAGCAAGGGAGCCACATTGGGTTTTCGAGTGATAATGGAATCGGCGCCCGTTTCCATGATAAATTCACCATCTTGCACGGTTTTGATTTTGCCGCCTAACGTTTCATTTGCCTCAATAAGGACTAATCTCGCGTCCAGTTGTTGTTCTCTCAGACTTTTTTGCAGATAGTACATGGTGGATAACCCCGTTATTCCACCACCGATGACCATAACGGTTTTCAAAGTAATAACACCTCAATTATAGTTAGCTGTAAGAAATATACTTAGTATAGCAAAGGACTGCACACATTCAAACCAGGCTGGATTCTTCCTTTTGAAGAAATTCGGAACTTTATACTCCCCTTTTCCATGGGAAATTTGCAATTTTTACTCGTAAACTCATTAGTCCCTACATAAAAATCAATGTGGTATGATAGTACAACAACATATATAGAAGGAGAAAACAGTGAATAAATCCATTGATTTCACGGAAGGAAATCTGCTCAAGCAGATGATCTCTTTTTCCATCCCTATATTTTTGACAAACATTCTTCAGATCTCTTATCAGGTCGTGGACAGCATGTGGGTAGGAAGGCTTGTCGGGAGCCATGCACTGGGGGCAGTAGCTATTTCCGGATCCGTCCTTTTTGCCATTCTATCCTTTATCATTGGCATCAATGGCGTAACATTGACCGTCTTATCCCAGCAGCGAGGAAAAAAAGATGAGGAGGGGTTAAAGGAATCACTGAACGCGTTTGTCGTTATCCTTGCAGCCTTAACGCTGATCATGGGCTTGGTGGGCTATCTCCTGACCGATCCCATCCTGAGGTGGCTGGGCACACCTCCCGACTTGTTTCCTTTAGCCAGTTCTTACCTCCATATTAACTTCATGGGGATCCTTTTTTTGTTTGGCTATAATTTCATCGGTACCGTCCTGCGTGCGATGGGAGACAGCCGAACTCCCTTAAGGTTTGTCTGGATGGCTGTCATTCTTAATGCCATGATTAATCCCATCTTTATTGACACCTTCAGCTGGGGGATCGAGGGATCTGCCTATGCGACCATCGTTTCTCAAGGTCTTGCATTTATATATGGAGTCGCGTATTGCATTCGAAGCGGAAAGGTACCCTTTGTCAGACCCTATCTTCCTTCGATGCTTTATATTAAGACCATTATCCGTTTAGGCATCCCTGCAGGACTGCAAATGCTCGCCATATCCGCTGGAATGACCGCCATCATTGCCGTGGTGACGAGCCATGGGCAAAGCGTGGTCTCCGGGTTTGGGGCAGCCAATCGAATTGAGAGCATGCTCCTCATTCCCTCCTATACGCTGAGTTCGGTAGTGAACAGTATGGCGGGACAAAATATTGGAGCTGGCAGGTGGGATCGCGTAGCTCAAATCACCAAGCTGGGATTAATGGTAATTGTTAGCCTGAAATTGCTCCTTGGGGGATTTGTGTTTCTCTTCAGCGACATGCTCATCCGCATCTTTGTTAGTGACCCGGCAACTGTAGCGTTCGGGGCTTATTATCTAAAAACCGTGGCCTTTTTCTATGTTTTCTTAGGTATCAACTTTGTATTAAACGGCGTCGTTCGAGCTTCTGGCGCAATGCTTGCCGTTTTAGTCCTGAATCTGATTTCCTTTTGGCTTCTTCGCTTTCCGCTCGTTTATTTCTTTTCCGAACTCTGGGGTGATCAAGGACTTCCCCTTGGCACGGGAATCAGCTTGATGTTAAGCTCCCTTATCGCTAGTGCTTACTTCTATATGGGAAATTGGAGAAAGAAGAAGCTCTTTCAGAAAGACGATAAACGCGTATCGGCATAGACGCGTCTGTTGGGAAAATCCGCCATTTCATCCGGATCCTTTTTGATCTATAATTTGGACTTAGATGGATTTTCCGGATAACGGGTTAAGGAGTAGTTTTTGTTGAAAAATGGCAGAATTGAAGAGCTCGATATGTTGCGTGGATTGGCCTTTATTGCGGTCGTTTACCAGCATGTGATAGGGCAATTTATCCAAAAGCCTGATATGCCTTACTATGAGGCTGTCGTATTGGGCGCTGTGTTTAATCTCCTAAAATTTGCGGTTCCCCTGTTTGTCTTCATTACCGGTTTAACGCTGTTTTATCATTATTTTGAAAAAATGGACTATGGGTCATTTATTAAGAAAAGAATGAAGGATATTTATCTTCCCTTCACGGTTTGGACCATCATTTATTATATCTATACTTATCATGAATATCTGCATTTGGCCAATCGGACTTGGTTAAAGAATATTGCAGTCGAATTGATTGCACCGACTTATGGCTACCATTTATGGTATATCGTCATGGTTTTTCAGTTTTATTTGTTATATCCAATCCTTTTATATGGATTTAAGCGGTTTTCCAGAAAATTATCCGTCCCTTACCTAATGGGCATACTCGCGGTTTTTTATGGATTGCTGATGTGGGCTTCCCAAAAGTATTTACCCGCACATATGGCAGATTATCCTTCCTGGTTGCAGACTTTCCTGAAATATAGAACGTCGAACTTCATGTTTTATCTCTTTTACTTTTTTCTTGGCGGTCTTGCAGCCCTTCATCTCAACCCATGGAGGAGATGGGTTCACTCCTCCGGATTCTGGAATCTCTGTCTTTTCATCGGTTTATACATTTGGGTAACCTATGAATTGTTCAATGGATCCCCGCGGGGAGGGCCATTAAACCTTGGCTATTCCACGTCTTTAAAGCTTTCTATGTTTCTTTTTACAGTTTCTCATATCCTATGTCTTTATAAGTTGGCCCTGCAATCAACTGAAAGGAAAAGCTTCCTATCTTTTATGTTTGGCTTTATAGGGAAGTATTCCTTCGGAGGCTACCTGATGCATGCCCTCGTCCTGGGCCTGACTCTCAAATGGTTGATTACGGAAAAATTCAATTCAAGCTATGTGATCACAAGCCTTGTCGTAATGGCCATCGTGTGCCTCTTTTCAATTCTTTTGACGTTCCTGTTATCGCATATTCCTTGGGCCAGATACCTGGTTGGGACAGTACCCTTGAAAAAGGTTGGAAAACCTGCTGAACAGCATTCCAGCAAAGCTATCTGAATATGAAATGAAAAGGCTCCTACTTGTGATATGCACACATTGTAGGAGCCTTTGATTTTTTCCCTTCTAAATCCTTTCCTGTTTTGAGTCCACCGCCACATGCCATGTACACAAGCTAGTTGTTAATGCAACGCTTATAATGGCAATCAGGGATAGGAAGAAGGTCTCTTTGGAGATAAGCAGTCCTCCTATACAAATGACAAAAGCGTCAATGATAAAGATCATAAACCCTACATTGATATTAAATATATTGGATAAAAATTGAGCGAGAAGGTCTGTCCCTCCCGTGCTCGTATCATATCGCAGCATAATTCCGATCCCAAGCCCAACGAGAGCTCCTCCCAAAATAGAACTTATCAATGCTGGCAACTGTACTACGGCAACAAAATACTTATGGAAAGGATAAAGCAAGTCAATAAAAAAGGAAGAAATCAACATGCCGTGCAAGCTGCTGTAAAAATAATTGCGATAGTGCAGCCATCCGATATAAAATATGGGAATACTCAGTACAATGATGGTAAAACCTGCTTTGATTCCCAAGAGATATTTGACAATCAGCCCCAACCCGATGATGCCCCCGTCCAGCAATTCAAAGGGAACTAGAAAAAAGTTAATTCCAATTGAAAGTAATAAACTTCCTATGAGGATTGCCATTCCTTTTCTATATAATTCCATATTCTGAACCATCTCCATAATTGGACATGTTTCATATATATGCCATAGAAAATTCAACTTTACACCTTATTTTTCATTGGACAATAATGAAACTAATGACCTAGTATAATCGTATAAATGAATACATCACAAAAACTAAGGGGATATGTAAAGGAAGAAAACTAAAAGTGATTTCCCTGGTTTTATATTTTTTTTACATTATCGGAGGAAACCAGATTGTATACTGAACTTGTCATACTTGCTATACTCATTGTTTTAAATGCATTTTTTGCCGCTTCAGAAATTGCCCTTATCTCACTGAATGACAACAAAGTGAAAATGATGGCAGAGGCTGGAGATAAAAAAGCCAAAATGCTGCAAAACCTGTTAGGAGAGCCGAGCCGTTTTTTGGCAACCATTCAAATCGGTATTACCTTGGCGGGATTTTTAGCCAGTGCCTTTGCGGCCGGAAGCTTTGCGGGGACTTTAGCCCGTTTTTTATATGACATTGGTGTTCCGATTTCTCCTCAGTGGTTAGAAAGAATTTCGGTCATTTTAATTACATTGGTCCTGTCCTACTTCACCTTGGTTTTAGGTGAACTCGTGCCCAAAAGAATTGCCATGCAAAAAGCGGAGCCCATCTCCATGTTCGTCGTAAGGCCTTTAACTTTATTGTCAAAAATCACTTCCCCGTTTGTAAAATTACTGACTCATTCCACGAATGTCATTGTCCGGCTGTTCGGTGTGGATCCAAACTCCAATGATGAACAAGTTACCGAAGAGGAAATCCGCATGATGGTTGATGTGGGCGAAGAAAGAGGCGCCATTCAAGATACCGAGAAAATGATGATTAATAACATTTTTGAGTTTGACAATACTACAGTATCGGACATTATGACACATCGAACCAATATTATTGCCATACCGCTGGACTTTAGCTTAAAAGAAGTCATTCATTTAATCAATGTTGAAAAATACACAAGATTCCCCGTATATGATAATAGTATTGATAACATTATTGGCATTCTCCACGTCAAAGACTTGCTCCAGTATCTGGAAGAAGGGATCGAAGAAGATTTCAGTTTAGAAAAGATTATTCGAATCCCCCATCTTGTGCCAGTATCACGAATGGCCGATGACCTGTTCAAAGACCTTCAGAAAAACAAAGTACACATGGCTGTTGTGATAGACGAATATGGCGGAACTGCTGGGATTGTGACAATTGAAGATTTGCTTGAAGAAATTGTAGGGAATATTTTCGATGAGCACGATGAGGATGAGTTTGAGTTTATCCCGCTGGATGAACATTCTTTTTTGATCAACGGAACACTCAGTCTGCATGATGTGGAGAAATTTATCGATATCGATTTTCCAACAGAAGACTATGATTATGATACATTAAGCGGCTTTCTTATTGGCCAGCTAGGATACATTCCTTCTACTTCTTTGGAAGAAAACCAACAAGCCATTCAATTTGAAGACTATACTTTCACCATAGAGGAAGCAGATGAGAAACGAATCACAAAAGTGAAGGTGACGAGAAACCAATTACAGGAAACCGAAGTAGAGGTGGAATAATGACAGAAAAAGGACTAACAAATCCAATGTTAGTCCTCTATTTTTTTTCGGTTACCTTTCCAATCTCGATCCGGGGATTTTTCTTTAAATCTTCCACATAGCGAAGTGCCGCTTCCTTCGTTTGAAAGTGGGCATCGGATAAATCTTCATCAAGTACCCATTCATTCGCTTGCAAATAAAAAACATCCACGTCCCACGTCTTATCCTCCTCCAGCAAGATATCAATTTCAACTTTCTTCTTAGCCATTGGCTTTCCCCCTTTCTATTTACACTAGATTTATTATGTCAACCGAAAACCATTTTAATCAATGTTGAACAGATTGTGTCCCTTTTTCATCCAAAACGTGAAAACGATGTTACTGATTTGTGAAGTGTATCACAAAGTGAATTCGAATCTAGTATAATAAAAAGTGTAAAGAAGGAGGTGAGTCAGATGAATGAGGCAGAATTAACAAAATGGATTTTGGAGACCAAAATTGAACTAGAAACCCTACGAACCATGCTGATTCAACGTGGAAAACTAAACTCAATGGAGTTCGAATCTCTAAAGAAAAAGATTGCGGAAGAAATGACACTATCCATTCGTTAATGGAATTAATACCTTAAAGCATAACAGGAGTTTCAAATGTACAAACTTACCTAAAAAGTCCTTATGCATAGGCAATAAGGACTTTTTTGGCTTCCCCTATTACTCCAAAAATCTCCTCCTTCTCTCAGGAGTTGGCATCATACAATAGTCCTGTTTTCCCCACAAGCGATACCGATTCTTTGCCACCCAACGGTACATCCCGTTTCGGATTGGATCAGGAACAATCTTTAATACGTAAAGAATACGCCAGCCACCGCCTAAATTTTTGCAAATACGAAGGATCGCCATTGATTCTGTATAATACCGGCCGTCATCCAGCAAAATTACGGAGTCCAACTCTGATGTAATGTGATACTTCTCCCTTAGCGCCTTTCCCGCATCTGATTGAAGGGAAGCAAAGCGGAAAACCTCTCTTTTATCCAAGGTGATAAGCCGATTGATCCAAAAATTGCAAAAGTTGCACACGCCATCAAACAAAATAATCTTCCCTTGCTTTTCCTCCATACGTGCCCTTTCTCATGCCGTTGCCAGATGTTCTTCTGCTAATGCATGGATCGGTAGTTTTATTTCAACGGTTGTTCCTTTTTTCAGTTCACTCGAAATTGACATTTTTCCATGATGATCTTCAATGATTTTATAGCAAACCATGATTCCTAGACCCGTACCCTTTTCCTTGGTGGTATAAAACGGTTCACCTATTCTGCTAATAATGTTCTGTGGGATTCCGCATCCCTGATCTATAATACGAACTAACACGAGATCGTTCTCCACATTTACTTCAATAGAAAGCACCCCGCCAGCGCTCATGGATTCGATTCCATTTTTGAGCAGGTTTACAAAAACTTGCTTTAATTGATTTTCCTCACATTTTATCATGGGAATTACATCGTTCGTCTCTAACACAATTTCTACGTTATTAATGGCTGCCTGCGTTTCAATGATTGGCATCACTGCATTGAGGATGTTTCTAATATCATGCTCTTGGAATTGCTTAAGATGGGGTTTAGCTAACACCAAAAATTCGCTTACAATGAAATTAATTCGATGCAATTCCGATTTCATAACCTCTAGATAATGCGGGTCGCTTCCTTGCCTCTCCAAAAGCTGGACAAATCCAAGCAAGGAAGTGAGGGGATTCCGTATTTCATGGGCTACTCCAGCCGCTAGCTCCCCCACAAGTGATAATTTTTCAGACCGTTTAATCAGCTCTTCGGCTTTTTTTAAATTGGTAATATCTATACATGACGCAATCACTTCGCAAATTTCCCCATTTCTCATGACCGGTCGCAAAGAGGCAAGGTAAGTAATGCCATTGGCCTCACCCTCATAAACTACATTTTCTTCACCATTCCAAGCGCGTTCATAAAACAACTCTTTCTGCGAAGCGTTACTTTGTGACAGAAACTCATGCAATTCCTTTCCGACGACTTGTTCTGGAGTCAATCCTATCCTATACAGTAGGGCGCCATCACATAAAGTGTGAATAAATTTACCATCCACCTTTTTAAACTTAAAAGTCATTCCTTGTTGCTCGCGTACTGTATCCCTGAATTCTTCCTTGATTTCATTCAACTCATTTTCCGCGATAATTTTTACTTTCTCACTGGATTTTAATTTTAAAAGCATCGGTATTCCGAGCAGCAGGAGAACCGCTATATTTATCGCTTCCCATAAGAAATAATGGGGAGCTTTGAAACCATCCATAATGTGCAGGAGAATCGAGACTGACAAGGTGAGAGAAAAAAGTCTTGCTAACCAAACCTTTTCAAGCCTCTTGATAAATGCCCATATATTGGTCTTCATGCAATCTCAACTCCAGTTTTAATAACTCTTCTTACTATTTAACCAAATTTTAAAAGAACCGACAATACACAGGTATTTCAAACGGTTCATGTTCTAAGACAAAATGAGACTCAATATTGATATAACCATATTGTTATATTATAATGTTGTTTGTTGGGAATACAGTAAATAATAAAAAGGCTTTACTTCAAACGGGAGGGATGATAGATGGATCTAAACCAGGTATCTGACTGCTTGAAAGCTCTAGGAGACCCAACAAGACTTCAAATGGTTACTCTGCTGAAACATCGTGATTGCTGCGTCTGTGAATTCACCCCGATATTCAACATATCGCAGCCAGCTATTTCCAAACACCTAAGCCGATTAAAAAGTGCTGGCTTAGTCACGGAAAATAGGAAAGGGCAATGGGTCTTTTATTCGCTCAACTACAGCAAATTTGAAGATATCGGCTTTTCATTAGATAAGCTGCCTGACCTTTCCGAGAAACTTAAGGAATTAGAGGAGAAAGGCCTCCTTGTCCAATGCGAGGCCTAACTGAAGGAGAGAGAAGTCATGTTAGCAGCTATCATTTTTGCCATTACGCTTGTCTTTGTGATTTGGCAGCCAAGAGGTCTTTCCATTGGCTGGTCTGCTTCAGCTGGTGCTTTATTGGCCCTTAGCTTTGGAGTGGTCACGCTGCAAGACGTATGGACCGTTACAGGCATTGTATGGAACGCGACTTTAGCGTTCGTTGCCATCATTTTCATATCATTGATCTTGGATGAAATTGGTTTTTTCGAATGGGCTGCCCTGCACATGGCTCGCCTCGCTAAAGGAAACGGAAAGCTCATGTTCGTCTATGTCATTTTACTTGGTGCTGCGGTTGCTGCCTTTTTTGCGAATGACGGGGCCGCTCTGATCTTAACCCCAATCGTACTAGCTATGGTTCGGGCTTTGAAATTTGATGAAAAAATGGTCATCTCTTATGTGATAGCCAGCGGCTTTATCGCTGATACTACCTCCTTGCCGCTGATTGTCAGTAATCTAGTCAACATTGTTTCCGCAGATTTCTTTGGCATTGGCTTCGTGGAATATGCGAGCCGAATGCTGATTCCTAATTTTTTCTCCTTGTTTGCCAGTTTAGGTGTGCTCTACCTGTATTTTCGCAGGAGCATCCCTGCTAGCTATGACCTGTCGCAATTGAAAAAGCCAAGTGAAGCGATCCGGGACCTGAAACTATTTCGCTTGTCCTGGATCATTTTAGCAGTCCTGTTATTAGGGTATGTTTTGAGCGAAACCTTTGAAATTCCTGTTTCATTTATCGTAGGAATCGCGGCAATCGTCTTTATTTGGATAGCGAAAGGCAGCGAAAAAGTGGATACTCTAAAGCTGGTAAAAGAGGCTCCCTGGGCAGTCGTGGTATTTTCGATCGGGATGTATGTTGTCGTTTACGGACTTCGTAACGCCGGTCTTACCGACATGTTAGGACAGGCGATCCAATGGACAGCCGATTACGGTTTGCTTTCAGCAACGATGGGAATGGGATTTATTGCGGCCATTCTCTCCTCTATCATGAATAATATGCCAACCGTGATGATCGATGCCCTAGCAATACAGGGGACATCCACAGAAGGTATCATCCGGGAGGCTTTAATCTATGCAAACGTTATTGGATCCGACTTGGGACCCAAAATTACGCCTATCGGTTCTTTGGCTACCCTTCTTTGGCTGCATGTCCTTTCCCGCAAAGACATTACCATTACTTGGGGGCAATACTTCCGAACAGGGATTGTATTAACGATTCCTACCCTGTTCATTACTCTCCTTGGACTGTACCTTTGGTTAATCATTATTTCATAAAAAAATCAAACGAATTTTAGGAGGCTCACGATGAAAAAACCGCTTGTATACTTTCTATGTACTGGAAACTCCTGCCGAAGCCAAATGGCTCATGGCTGGTTGCATGAAATAGCTGGAGACAAATATGAGGTAAGAAGCGCCGGCCTTGAGGCCCATGGCTTAAACCCTCGTGCCGTGCAAGCGATGAAAGAAGCCGGAGTGGATATCAGCCACCATACCTCTGATGTCATCGATCCTGAAACCTTAAAGAATGCGGATTACATTATTACGCTTTGCGGTCATGCCAATGACCATTGCCCCGTCGTATCCAATCCTAAAGCCGAGAGATGGCACTGGGGTTTTGACGATCCGGCTAAAGCCACCGGGACCGAAGGAGAAATTATGGAACAGTTCCGTACGGTTCGCGACGAAATAAAAGCACGCATGGAGCAATTTGCAAAAGAAGGAAAATAAATGAAAGCGAGGGAAAATCGATGATAAAAAGAATGCATGTCGCCATCAACTGCCAGGATCTAGAGGCATCCCTAAAGTTCTACCGGGCATTTTTCGGAACGGAACCCACCAAGGTAAAAGACAACTACGCGAAGTTTGAATTAGATGACCCGGCTCTGCACTTCTCGCTGAATGTAAGACCTTTTGAGAAAAAAGGTGCACTTAACCACTTGGGCTTCCAGGTGAACACAACCGAAGAAGTATTAGCTCTTGGCGAAAGATTACGCTCTGCAGGACTTCTTACGATTGACGAAATGGGTACGACTTGCTGTTATGCGGTCCAGGATAAAGTATGGGTGTACGATCCGGATGACAATGCATGGGAGATCTTTTATACCAAGGAAGACTCCGAATTTGAATCGGCTGGTGACCCAAGAGATCTATCTCTATGCTGTGCACCCGCACCTAATCAAGTTACCCCTGTAGCCATAGAACTAGGCAAGTTCAAGAAATAAATTTGGTTTCAAATAAAAAGCGCCTCTCCCCAATGGAAAGGCGCTTTCTTGCATCCTGCTCGATAGGACACTTTTTATCACGACAAAAATCGTAACACCATGGTGGAAGTAATCCCTGCAACGACTGTCGATAACAAGCTGCGTGTCATGATGGCCACTAAAAAGGTCGGCAGGGCTGCTAATGCTTCTAAATTAAGTAATGAGATTTCTCCGTCATGCATCAAAAGCTCTTGGCCGATTAAAGCCGCCATCACAGAAATGGGAACATAATTTAACCACCGCATAGCCCACTCCGGCAATTCAATTCGGCTTAGTACCATTAAAGGCAGTACCCTTGGAATGAACGTAACAAGAGCCGTACCTACAATAATCAAAAACATACCCCATCTTACTTCCATTTTTCCATCACCATCCCTACCGTGGAGGCCAGCACCGTCGCTGCAATGACACCCATACTGCCTGAGATCGCAAAACTGCTGCCCACAGCGATAATTACGGCACTTACCGCAACAATAAGATCTAATTTCAAATTGGATCTGCTTATCATAGCGAGAATAAGAAGACCGATAAACATAGCGGGCAAAGCAAAATCCAGTCCGAACTTCTCTGGATTTGCAATCCATTGCCCGAAATACGCCCCTGCAAGATTGGCTAAGAACCAGTTCAGATAGGCGGTTATATTGAGGCCATGCATCCATTTTTCACTGATGCCTCTTTCTTTTGCCCTCTTGTTAATCGCAACGCCAAACGTCTCATCTGTAAGAAGAGAACCCACAAGCATATTCCTGAACGGTGTAAGATGTCTAAAAAAAGGAGATAAGGCAGCACTAAGTAAAATATGGCGTAAATTCACAAACAAAATGGTAATAATTATAGCAGTAGGCGAGCTGCTTGCGGCTATCATCCCAGCGGCAATAAATTGAGCTGACCCGGCATAAAGAGCGATTTCCGCTATGCTAAGCCCTGCTGTCTTTTGAACAACACCAGCAGCAAACCCAATGCTAAGATAGCCCAGTAAAGTCGGAACGCAATCTTTCACCCCTTGCAAAAAACTGTCTTCCCTCTGAGCCATATGGGTTTCCAGTTGAACATTTTCCAGACTCACCCTACAACCTCCATTCAAGTTCAAACAAATAGAAAATACGGTTCACCTTTCTTGAACCGTTTCCTGCAGCTTCATAAAAATAGTCTGTTTCTCTACGAGACCTCATAAATGAGCATACAATCATGCTTTATTTATAAAATCATGTATAAAAATATTTGTCAAACACTCAAGCCTTCAAATTTAAACAATATATTCATTAACTTGACAAGGACTACCCCTTTTCTTTTGCTGATAATTATGATAAAAATAGATTATACCACGATAATAGCAAATTCATCGAAAGATGAAGACGCAAAGCCACGGGCCTACCGTTGAATAACCATGGCAGCCGGGTTACCGAAAGGAGAAATGAAAGTGAAGGTAGAAATCAAGCGTCTCGAATTGATGACAAACATTGAAGAGTTAAGGGTAGTAAAGGAAAAACTAAAGGATGACGTTATGGACCCCATGTTAAACTGGCGAGAAAGAATTGAGTTATATCAGTCTATACAAGGGATTAATGAACGAATCCAAATGTTAAACAGTAGACTCCAAGAAAACCTCGTAAGCGCTTAGCTGCAAGCTTTCTACGTCCTTTAAGATCATAAATCTCAAATAGAAAAAAGAGGGTGTCCCAAAAGCCTAGCTTTTGAGGGACTCCCTCTTTTTTCGCATAAAAAAACAAGAAAACCGTTCTCTTTGGTAATTTCGTAGTTATCACGCCAACGACTAACAATATAGCAAAATAAAAAGATTGAATTATCCGTTGTGAATGCCATTTGCACCTTCTCCCATTAATGTATGTCTTTCTTCTTGAATCGTCCTCCTTTAACATCATGGATATTCCCAATGGCTAAGAATGCCGTTTTGTCTACTTCTTCTACAATGGATTTGAGCTTGGCTTCCTCCAGTCGAGTGATTACGCAAAAAATAACCTTCTTGTCATCACCAGTATATCCGCCTTCACCCTGTAAATAAGTCACTCCACGACCTAAACGAGCTAGAATCGTGTCTCCTACCTCCTTATGCTTGTCACTGATAATCCATACGGATTTTGATTGGTCCAACCCTTCAAGGGTGATATCTATCATCTTAAACGCGATATAGTACGCAATCAGGGAATACATCGCCCGGTCCCATCCAAACACAAAACCGGCACTGCCCAAAATGAACAAGTTGAAGAACATCACGACTTCCCCAACAGAGAAAGGCGTTTTCTTATTAAACAAGATGGCAATAATTTCCGTGCCATCCAGCGATCCGCCATAACGGATAACCATCCCTACCCCGGCGCCTAAAATGATTCCTCCAAACACGGCAGCCAGAAGGGGGTCTTTCGTCAAGACGGGAACAGGATGCAATAAAAATGTTCCAATTGACATAACGCTTATTCCAAATAAGGTGGATATTGCGAACGTCTTTCCGATTTGCTTATATCCTAATAAAAGAAAAGGCAAGTTGAGCAAGAAAAGCAGATAGCCCAATTTGATACCCAAAAGATGTGAAAGGATGATCGAGATTCCAACAATCCCCCCATCAATAACCTTGTTGGGAACTAGAAAGATCTCCAGTCCTACGGCAACAAAACAAGCCCCTAAAAACATAAAAATGGCTCTCTTTAATATTTTCAGTTTTGTCAATTTTTGATGTTGAATTTGTTGCTCTGCATGCGCTGTTTCCAAACAATTCTCACTCCTTTGGGTAATGATTCTGTCCCTCTTGATAATTAGAAAAACTCAAGTCTGCTATTAAAAACGCGAGGGTAAAGATTAAACCTTTGTTTTAGTTTATGGATAAAAGAAATTAGAAATAGTTTAGCTAATCTCCAATAATTATAAGAGACCCATTGGGTAATTCCTGTGGAGAATGCAAGAAGGAGTATAACCTCACTTAAAAACCACGGACTTTCTTCTACTTATTTTATTATAGCACAATTTAACACGATCAGTTATGATACCCTTCTGACCATTGCCGACAAAATAAAAAGCCTTTCGAGGTAACCCCGAAGGCTTTAAATTAGGAACCTTTTTATAATATTACAGTGCTTTCTTCAATCTCCTCAGAATCACTAAAATAAATAGGCTTTTCTGCACCGCGCTCATGGAGACCTTTGAATAATTCACGATACTGAGAAAGGGAAAGTTCTTCACTGATGTAGGAGCGTTGGATAAAGTCCAGAAGTTCATTGATATTAGAGGGCTTCACTTCCTTAACCTGAATAAAATTATGGATTAAAGTTTCTAAAGTCATTAATAACCCTCCCATTTGTTAGCGTTTACATATACATCATAACATGGATTTACAACAACCTATCTTTTTCTAAAAATTTAAACTTACGACAAATTTCAACAGGGGTAAACAATTTCCACAACAAGAAAAGAGTGACGTTGGGTAATGGGCGGCTGAATCAATTCAACCAAAATCCACTGTTCCCTCTTCCTATTTGAAACCTTCTGTTCCAGTAAGCCGTCAATAACTTAAAAGGAGGCAATCAAATGAAAAATACCTTTCAAATTCTGTTCCTCGGTTTATTTTTTCTATTGGCGGGCTGTACTGAGTATGGACCTGTTATTCCAAGAGAAGTCAAGCAAGAAACAACGGATCAAAACGACTCCAAAACTCCGGATCTGGAGGAAAAGATCGCACCTGAAGATATTGCAGATGTAGCGGTACTTACTTTAAAAGAAAAGGATATGCAATCTTTATCACAATACATTCATCCTTCTAAAGGGATCCGTTTTTCACCCTATGGCTATGTGAGCTTAGAAACAGATTTGGTCTTTACTGCCCAACAAGCCCAGCTGCTGATGACGGATACCACCGTATATCATTGGGGAACATTTGATGGTTCCGGAGATCCTATTGAAATGACTTTTACGGAGTACTACGAAAGATTTGTTTATGACCATGATTACACTCAAGCAGAACAGACGGCCATTAACCAAAGAATCGGCCAGGGCAACACCCTAGATAACAGCCAGGAAGTTTATCCCAACGCTACCATTGTTGAATATCATTTTTCAGGTTTCGATCCCCAATATGAAGGAATGGACTGGAGAAGCCTTCGCATCGTATTGGAGGAAGAGGATGGAAAATGGTATATAGTAGGAATTATCCACGATGAATGGACGATTTAGGCAATGCAAAATAGCTATCACCTGACAGTTCTAAGAACAATACCTTATTAGTGACAAATTCAGTTCCAGCAATATTTTCACTTTAGGGAAAAAGGTGATCAACCGTGTACCATCCAAAAGAAAGGAATGCATCACTGAGTCAGGCTATGCCGTATCGCGTCAGAGTATTGGCTACAGGGCTGGAAGTTCCCTGGTCGCTTGACTTTGCGCCAGACGGAAGAATGTTTGTAACCGAGCGTCCTGGGCGAATTCGAGTAATACAAAACGGGAAACTTTTGGCAAAACCGCTTATTACGTTTGCCTCTCCTTTCGTCAGTGTTGGAGAAGGAGGATTGCTGGGTTTAGCCGTCGATCCGAATTTCCGTCGCAATCATTTTTTATATGTCTACTACAGCTACCAAACTAACCGAGGAATTAGGAATCGACTTGTTCGGCTAGTAGAAAAAAACAATCGAGCAGCGTTAAACAAAATCTTGCTCTCGAATATTCCAGGTGACTCCGTGCACGATGCCGGAAGGCTGAAAATCGGGCCAGATGGGCATCTCTATATTACCACGGGAGATGCTGGACAATCCGATTTGGCTCAAAGTCGTAAGAGTTTAGCGGGTAAAATTCTGCGTATTCGTTTAGATGGGTCTATACCAAGAGACAATCCTTTTCCAGGCTCCGCGGTTTATACTCTTGGTCATCGCGACCCCCAGGGACTTGCTTGGGATCCGCGAACAGGACTCCTTTACAGCTCAGAACATGGGGAAATCGCGCATGATGAAATCAATCTGATTCGCAAAGGTGCCAATTACGGCTGGCCACTCATTGAAGGAAATCAGCGAAGACAGTCTTTTACTCCCCCGCTGATCCAAAGCGGGAACCAAACGTGGGCGCCTGCAGGAATGACGTTCGTGTCGCGAGGTCCCTGGAGGGGGCAATTACTGGTAGCCAATTTGAGAGGTAACCAGATCTTGCGGTTTTCCATAAGTCGAAAGAATCCTCGTTCCATTCGATTAGTATCCAGCTTTTTCAAATCGCGCGGGAGAATCAGAGACATCGTGGAGGGACCTGGCGGTTCACTTTATGTATTGACCAGTAATCGGGATGGACGTGGAGATGTGAGACGCGGGGATGATAAAATATATCGTTTAATCCCTAAGTGATGGATGAAGGTTTTGAGCGGAGTCTCTAAGGAAGGGACTCCCTTTTGTGCTAAAATTAGCATACTTTGTCCTTATCAATAGCTTGTCTGCAATAATTAGAGGGTTCCCACTCGAATAGGTCACCACTCTTGCGGGACTTATCCCATTGCTGAGAACCGTCTTGTATTAGATCTGAAAGGTTCATTTATTTTATGATAGCTACACTCCTTCCTCCATTATAAATTTTAATCTTGACTGAAGCAGCATTATTCTCATGTTTGGTTTCCATTAAGAGCCTTTTTGGATTGATGGTAGTTCTGAGGTAGTATGTTCCATCTTTTATACCCGTTATATCAATCCATTGGCCATATAATGAGTAATCGTATAAATCAGCCCAACCTGGAGTAATACCCGAAATTCTCGTACTGCAGGAGGAATAGCGTCTTGAATAACTTGGACCTTTATATCGTTTGGAATCTAAACGGTGTGTGTCAACAATGCAGAATGAGATTTTATCACTGGATGCTAAGGGTTTCCCCGGTCCGCCAGTCACCGAATCGATTTGGCATAAATCATACCGAGCTATATTTACCACGTGCCAATGCTTGTGTTGCGGATGATAAATCATGCACTCTCTTAATCGATAACTTTTTTTAGTCCCATCTGTGAAATAAATATCCTGGTAAGCTTGAGCTTTCCCCCTCCCCGGACACATCGGACTAGAATTTCCTCGCCGGACTTGTAACGGTCCGGGACCTAAGTTGCCAAAGGATTGACTTAAACGTAATAGTTTACGGAACTTTCCCGCTTTATTTTCCGCTTCGATGTGCAGATCTTCAGGCGGAAGAGCAAGTAAATCCGGGAGTAAAGCACGCTTTTTTGCTTTTCTTTTCTCCATTAGCATCTCCTCTAGAAAAAGCTATTAAGTACACTAATCAAAGTATGTCATGAAGACCTCTTCTGTTTGGGCTAGGGAGCAAGTTTGGAATAGAAAAAACCGCCAATAGATAAGCGGTTTACTCCTAAGCCTTGATAATTAATTCCTCAAATGTTTTAACATTCTTAAACAGGATAAGTCTTTGTTTTTCGCTATAGAAAATATTTGTCTGAGAGGATATAATGTGGTTATTCTAAACAAGCAATGTTTAGAGTTGAGAGAATTAGGGCAGGCGCTTTAAAGCGTTCTGCCTTTTTTTATTAAGATCTGAACTTTCTTATCCATTGCTGCAGGTCAATGGCCATCCGGCTCAATGCAGCTGTCGTATCCTTAATCTGTTCCATCGAATCGTGTTGCTGATCAACAGCAGCTGCTACACTTTGCATGCTTTCTTGGGATTGCAGCGAAATCTCAGCGATTCCGTTCATCATGTCTGTCATACTCTGCGTACTAGCATAGACTTCCTGAGCGATGGCAAATACTTCTTGCGATTGCAAGGATACATCCTCAACGATCAAAGCAATATCGTTAAAAGCCTCCCCATTTTGATGGACCAGAATCATCCCCTCTTTTATTGAATCGGTTCCATCCGTCATCGCTTGAACAACATTATACGCCTCTTTTTGGATATCCTCCACAAGGTACTTAATACTTTCGGAAGATTCGGCCGATTGTTCAGCTAACCTACGAACTTCAGCTGCTACCACAGCAAAGCCTCTACCTTGCTGACCAGCGCGAGCCGCTTCAATAGAAGCGTTTAAAGCCAGTAAATTGGTTTGAATAGCTATCTGTGAAATAAACGTAACAATTTTTCCAATTTCTTTCGTCTTATCACTTAGAACATGAACCAGTTGTCCCGTTCGGTCCATTTTCGCATTCATCATATTCATATGTTCAACGGTTCGACCTGCCATTTCTTTTCCGACAAAGGCTTTTTGATTTGCTTGCATAGCAGAATCAGCCATTTTTTGTATCGCTAAAGTAGAATGACTCATCCCATATGAAATATCGGAAACCGCTTGGGCTGTCCCACTTAAACTCGAAACTTGCTCCTTGGCACCCGCTGCAACTTCTTTCATGACAAGGGAGATTTTTTCCGTAGCATGATTACTCTGTTCCGCACTGTGCATTAGTTGAGTAGATGTTGCTGCCACATGCTCTGTGCTTTCCGAGACACGTTGAATTAAATGTCTTAAATTCTTTGTCATATGATTAAAATCCTCAGCTAATCTTCCAATCTCATCTTTATTGGTTATGTCCACGGCACCGACCAATAAATTTCCTTCAGCTACTTGATTAACATTTTTTGCAATAGTCGCCAGCGGTTTCGTAATTTGGCGGCCGAGAATCATGGCAACCATGCTGCAAAGGATGAGTGAAAAAATCATCCAGATAATTGTCCATTGTTTGGTTCCCTGATACAATCGGTCTCCATCGCTGATGACCCTTGAGACACCATCATGATTGAGTTTAACCAGCTTTTCCAGCGAATTCTCCATGACGTGAAATTGTTCCGTTCCTTGACGTATGTACTCAAGCGCTTTGATATCTTCATTCTTTTCTCTTGATTCCAGCACTTTATGATGAATTAATAAGAAAGCCGACCAGTCTTTTCTTAGTTCATTATATATCTTCTTCTCTTCTTCAGAAGTAATTAAGGGTTCATATTTTAAAAATACTTTATCTAGTTCTGTCAGGGTGTTTTCCATTTCTAATTTGTGCTGACGTTTGTATGTATTAGTTGAAATCACAAAGTTGAGTTCTGTTGCGATCAAGTGCTCTGTTAGATATTGAATCTCCTTTACATATTCAAGAGACGGAAGCCATTCGTTCTTGACTAATTTAGAATTAGAGTTTAAGGCGTCCATATTCTTAATCGACATCCAGTTTAAAAAGGTTAAAAGAAGAAGGATAATCGAAAAGGAAGCTAGCAGTTTTTTTCTTACAGTGGACGGTTGGGATAAAACCTTTTTCCTCATTCCAGTCAAATTAGTGAACTGGACTCGGCTTAATTTCTTGAGAATCGGTATAAATGTTTTTTTAATTTTATTTAACAATGGATACCAGCCATTGATTTTCACGGACCTCTCCCCCAATATCATATTGATGTCATACTCTTGGTCTCCATTTTAGGTACAACGCCTCACTTCGACATTTTATGACCAGTCTAATGTACTATTGGAGCATTAACGCTTTATTAAGATCATGTAAAGATTATATAAATACTTAAAAACGAAAAAATCAGGCTGCCATTTCTGGCAGCCCCACTTAAATTCATTGAACGTTTGGATATAGAAACATTAGCCTTCTTCCTATAAATTTTTACTCCAGTACCCAAAACCTCTCCTCTCGGAAGTTGGGAAGTTCCGTCAGGTCTCCCTCATCGATTTTCTTGATGTACTTGGCAAATTGAGAAGGGTATGCCTTGATACAGGCAATTTTCCGATCGATATATGGTGTGATATCGTTTATCACATCAGGTTCCTTAACCTTTACATTATTCAGCCTAAACACGGCTGAGCCATGTACGACAGGACGTCTTTCCTTGGGGAGCCGCCTCATGGCTTCAACTACCAACGAACCGGTTGCATCATGATCAGGATGGACACTCTTCCCCGGGTAAAAAGTGAAAACACAAGTGGGCTGGATTTCCTCCGCTAGCTCTAGCAGTCGTTGAATAATGGGCTCTGGATCCTCAAATTCAATCGTTTTATCTAGGTATCCCCACAGCCTGACATCCTGAATTCCAATAATTTCACATGAATTCTTAAACTCCCTGTGACGCAGCTGCGGCAGAGTATGACGATTTGCTCCTCCGAGCCCGCGTCCCATTTCTCCTAAGGTGAGACATACATAGGTAACCGGAATTCCTTTTTCAATCAACCCCATTACCGTTCCTGAACAAAAAAAGACTTCGTCATCAGGATGGGGATAGACAAGCAACACATGTTCGTTCATCGATAAATATCCTCCTTTCATATTGCTTACAGTGCATTTAAATGAATATGTAAAGCCACTTGCAGCTTCCCGTTATCATCATGGCCTTCCAACAATAGCCTGCCTCGTTCATCCCAATCAAACACGTTTAAGCCTTCTGCATAAACCCAGCCCAAGGGAATCTTTAAGCCTACTCGGTAAGGATTCGTTCCTCTGATTTGTGCACGTTCAACCTGGACCTGCGCATTTCGGATAAAGCAGCCGATAGGATGTTTGTCATATGCCCCTTGAGTTGTTTCCAAATGGATATGGCAGGTCTTCCCTGCAAACGTATGTAAATGCTCCTGGACTTCCGCCAATTGAATCGATTTCATCTTATTCACCTTTCCAATTATTTCTATATATAATCTTTTATTTATTTTATCACGTTGACGGGAGAAATCATCTCATTTCATAAAAAGCATGAAGAGAGACTTGCCAGGGCAGATTATAGCTGGAGGTGTTTGAACTTGTTAACTCAAGATCCAAAATCGAATACAGCACCTGTTCCCATTTGGCGATGCAAAAATAAGGAATGCAAAGCCTTTGTCCGAGAAGAACTTGCAGCAGGTCCTTCACCAGCCTGTCCCTTGTGCAATGGTCCTACGATCCGGAGTTTCAAACACTTGCCTGAACTTGTGAAGAAATTTAAAAAAACGTAACATGCAGCACTTCTTAATCGCCTATCTCTGAATAAGAAAATGCCCCATCCTCTTTGGATGGGGCGCGAAACTATAATCTTTATCTAATTCAAATATACGGTTTGAGTGGCCGGATCCCAGCCTACCAACGCACCAAAGGCCTCTGCCACGGCCCGTACGGGAAGTTGAGTCCGTCCATTTTTATCGATAAATGGTGCCGCATCGGACGTCTTTTGCTCTCCGTTAACCGTGTAGGAAGCAGAGCCGCTCACGAATACGGCGGACTTCATTACATTACCGTTCGTTGGAATGATGACATTAGCTGCGGTTACGCGCTATCTTATCTGTCTCTGTCTGAAGCATGGAACCGGTAAGCATGACGTCCAAAGCCCCTTCCGGCACAGCCTGTATGGCCGTGTCAGCATTGCCTGGAACATATACGCTGCCTAAGCTGATTTTTAGCGTTGTATCCACTTCAGTACCCGCAAATCTGCAGGCTTTGCTGCATTTTTAACGACCACTTTTAGCTCGTTTTCATTAGTCTGATAAACCGACAAATGATTCACTGCCCCATCGTTCCATGGATCGGAAACCACCACTTCAATCAAGGGCTTCGTGGAACCATCTGGCTTGGTGACTTTGGCACCTGCAATATCAGTCTTCCTATCTGTTGCTGCAGGAATGTTTAATTTAAAACCAGAAGGCAATCGGAGAAAAAAGAAATCCTCATTATTCAAGTCCGCCACTGTTACCTTAATTTTCACATCTCCTAGATCCTTATAATCTGTGCTTGTGGCACTTACATTAACCGCTTTGACACCAATAACATTAACGCTTGTTGCTGCGTTCGCCACTGGTGCCGCAAGGCCGGCAAGAAGGGCCGCAACAGAAAGGACGGAGGCAAATGCTCTAAGATTTATCATCTCGGTTCCTCCATATCGTTATTTATTCTATATAGAGTAGCCGTCAGCCACGCAAATTCGTTTGAAAGACAAGGGTTAACTTATCACAAATTTGATGTGGATTTCATTACTAAATGATTGCCATCCCATCCAATATTTCTGAGAGGACAAAAAAAGAACCTTACTCACAAGGAGAAGGTTCCTTCTTTCAACCGCCATCTATAACGTCAATTCTTTTTCAATGCTTTCGTCATGTTTAATGAAGGACAATCGCACCTTAAAAGCATCCCACTTTGCCTCTAGATAATAAGAGATATGAAGGGTAACAAAAAGCCCCGCTAAAGAGCAAAGAACCGAAATCGGAAGAAGCCAGATAGACGAAGTATTTGAAAAATAAGGAATTAGGGCGACCGCTACAATGGGTGCGGCATTTAACTTAAAGAAATTGATCATGAAAAGCGTCAATAAACAAGTAATGAATAGAGTTAACATACCTGGATTTAAATAATGAAGAAAACTGCTTGCCATTGCGGCAACAACTGCCATAATAATAATTTTCAAAGCATTCTTATTATCTAAGGTACGGCTGATAAAGAAGTAGCAAAATGCACCTAATGTAGGATAGAAAAACATTTTCAACTCTGAAGAGCTGGAAGATATCCAAAAAGCAAAAAGCAGATAAAAACAAGCAACGAGCGACCTGATCACCATATATTCCCCTCTGTACCTATCATGATTGATTCCTACAATTCCAACTGTTTTTAACGTATTAAATATAATTTATTAGGAATAAATAGTCAACCGCTGTTTTCTTACTCTCTCGATATAAACTCATCCACCTTCTTTTTCATCGATGCAACAACGGTTTTCTTATAATGAATCCCTATAAGCAACACCTTAAATTGCTGCATGGGCGTTAAATCAAAAAAACGAGGGTCTTCTTTAATAAAAGCCCGAACAATGGTAAAGGTTGCTGGAACCCAGCGCTTGGGTTTGCTGAGAGGAATGCGGTACGGAAGCTCTTGATGGCGAAACCAATGGAGGAATGATTTCGTTTCAGAGGAAAGGTTGGCTTCATCGACTATGCAAGGTACAGATTGTTTCGTTGTATGTTTCCGAAGATACTCGTAACGATCATGTCCGCTAAGGACAACATAGTTCCCGTCCTTCTTTTTGCGGACAGCCAATAAATACACGCAGTCCCAAAGCAAACTCTGCATCTTTTTTATGCGTTGCGTCATCTTGCTCGATAAGTCGGGTTTAATTTTGCTTATGGGGATATACTCAATATTGAATTTCATATGATATCCTCTCCCTTACGGGAGTATATGAGGGGGGAGCATCGTCCTATTCCCTCTCTTGCCGCTTACACGCTCCCCCATTCAGTGGCCCATATCCTAACTGTACGATTGAATAACTGAATGAAGCCGTGCTGCGGTTGTTTGAACACCCTGTTCCAGTTCATGGAATGACAGGAAAAGCGTTACTTTCGATTCGTCCATGTCCAGGCCCTCGGCAAGAAATGAAACGAGTCCTCGCGCTTTTCGGTCGATTTCCATCAAAAGGCGGACGCCATTTTCTTCCACCAGGCAGACGAGTTCAAATTCATCCAGCTTTCCTCTAAATGATCCGCTCGTTGGAACAAATTCAAATTCTTGCACGAATCCAAGAGCACTGCGCCGATACAGGAGATTTTCCGTCTTTCTTAAGACAAAACCGAGAGATTGGGTTGCCTCCAAGATTGTTTTTACAGCAGGATGAGGCTGCACATCAATATAATCCCGATCCGTTGGGTCAAGCGCGAGAGAAATGTCTAATGCGGTTTGGAGCCAGATCTTTGTCTTTCCAATCGTCATGGGAGAATCCTTGGGCAAAATAAAGGAAAAAGGAATAGTTTTCTTCTCCCCTTTCCCGATAGAGAAAGAAGAAGCAGCTCGTGTTTTTACAAAGGAAACCGCCTCTTTGACTTTCTTATCATCGACCTCCCGAATAATCTCTGTCACGAGGTGAATATCAATACCGTTGATGTCTTGGGTAATCTGCCCGCCCTCGATATGGATCGTACCATTGACTTTCTCCCCGGCTGCATAGCTGCTCTTCTCCAATCTCGCATCCACTTTAGCGGCACCGATCCCAATGCTAGCTTTCATTTTGTCGAAAAAAGACATAAACAGCCTCCTCTTAAAAAAAGTAATAGACGCTTTCATTATACAACTTTTTTCTAATCATTGGGCAGAATTGGAATTTTATATTGAAATATACCCAAATAATTCCTTAGTTCAGTGGAACGAACCCTCCCTTTTTCAATGGCCGCCCATTTTATCTAACAAAGGTAATAAAATCCGTATTTACCGGCTCCGCACCATCAGCACGAAGCCGGGAGTTAATTTGTCCGCGATGATACTGGCCGTGAAGGGCAATATGAGTTAATATATCTCGCGTAGAGCTTTTAAATGCTTGACCTTTACTATTTTTATAATCTATAACTTGATCAAGCTCCTTATCGGATAACTGGGATAATATTATCTTAAAGTTCGCTTCATTTTGTAGGATTAGTTCCGAACAAGCCGTTAAATTGGCTTCTGGCCAGATGGAGAGAGTGGAACTATCCAAGCCTTGTAATCTCGTAGCCCAAACTGATTCTGTATGAAGGATATGAGCAAACAAACGTATTATTGCGGGATTCTCCCCCTCCGTGCTTTGCAATGTCCCAAGTATACGTTGGTTCGCCCAATTCATGTGTGCGAACATCTTTTTTATTGTTTCCAACTCAGTCACGCCTCCCCAATTTTGATCATACCAATACCTAATTTCTCTATTAAACGAATTCACACCTGCTGATACGTTCCGAATTTTCTAAAATCAATTGACGAACAGTTCTATGCGTTCCCTGAACAATAGGAAAAAGAGCCCTTCAAGGAGCTCTTCTCAAAACAATCTTGCTTATAACTAGGAATCCTGTCTCGGAATCTGTTCATCTTCAGGGTTCCGATCATCGACCCCGCCAACCGTACCCTCCATATAATAATCACTGACCTGCTCATGCGTGATAGCTAGCCCCTGCTCCGTAGTATCTTGACTCCGATAATCCTTGACGTCGTACATTTTATCCGCTACATCTTTTTCTAGCGCTTCCTTGAATCCCTTATCCATAATTATATCCTCCATAGGAAAAAGATTGATATCACATACTACTCAGTATGTGTATAAAGATTGTAGTTATTCGCTTCATTCATTCCTTACAACCGTTTTCCAAATAGGAAACGCCCTCTCCAATGCGCATTAAAGTCTCCAAGAATCACTCCGGGATCTCCATAAGTATGCAGAATTTTATCGTTTCCAGCGTAGATTCCAACATGGCCTACAATCCGGTTGCTGCTGAACCTTCCGGGTGTGTAAAAAAACATTAAATCTCCGGGCTGTAAATCATTAATGCCTACCCGTCGTCCAACGTCAGATTGACTTCGGGAGCTTCGAGGAAGGTCTACGCCAAAACGATCGTAAACATGCTGCGTAAAGGATGAACAGTCAAAGGTTCTGTTTCCTGGTCCATATGGCTCAGCTCCGAATTGATAAGGCACCCCTAGAAATTGTTTTCCGTACTGTATAACGTCTGTTCCACTCACATTAGCGGTACTTAGCGTAGTGGCTCCATCCCCGGCATTACGGAAGGCAAGCCGTGGTAATTCAACTGTTCTTGCTGAAGCATTCCATGTAACCGGAGCATTAAGCAGCGCGGAAAGTGATGGCTCCGTTAGATGCAGCTTTCCATTGATAAGAATTGGCGGCTGCGGCAAAGGAACGGTCCGGTCCCCGGACAATGCTTGTGTATCTCCCGCCTTCACACGATACAATGGATCCGTAAAGCCAAATTCCCCCATTTTCTCTTCGCCGTCCCAACGACTTCTTAGATCTAATGAATGCATCACCGGATCAAGCGGGATCCAAACTTGCTTCCCATCTGCCTCCTGTTTCACGCTAACTGTAATATTCTGAACCGCTGGCTGGCCATTGTTAAGAATCTGGACATTTTCAATCTGGGCCGTTTGTTGGGTCCTTGCTTGCTCCCGCTGAGAAATTCCGCATGCTGAAAGCAACAGCCCAATAAGAAGGATTGGAGTGACTCGCTTATAAATGTGTCTTTTCAAGATGTTCACCTCTAATAGTAGTAGCTTGCAGTAACGTACTATCATTAGAGTGTTATAAGCATGAGTCCAATATACGGATATCGCGTTAAAAAAACAAACACAATATATATGTGCTAAAATTCCAACGTAAAAATCTTCCATGGCGGACGTGAATGCCCGCCCGAGTTAGTCCCCAATGGGGAAACGGTTAGTGCCAGCGCTATTCCTTCGGAGAAAGAAGGAGCTCAGGTTCCCCGTGCGCTAGATGAGGCAGAAATTGAAGAAATCGTTCGTGCGTTTGGAGAAACTACCCGACGTGCGATCGAAGCCGGATATGATGGTGTGTAGATTCACGGGGCCAACGGCTACTTGATCCAGCAGTTTTTTTCGCCTCATTCCAACCGCCGCAGTGACCGCTGGGGAGGGGATGTGCAAAAGCGAATGAGTTTCCCGCTCGCTGTGGTGGATGAAGTGAAGAGGATCGTGGCAGAGCATGCTAAAGGACCATTCTTGGTCGGATATCGGTTTTCTCCGGAAGAACCTGGAACACCCGGAATTACAATGTCTGATACGCTTCAACTGATTGGTGCTTTGGCGGATAAAGAACTCGACTACTTGCATGTGTCCTTAATGGACTTCCGCTCAAAACCGAGGCGCGGAACCGATAGTACGGACTCGCGATTAGCATTAATCCAGCAGCATGTCGGCGCTAAAACGGCAGTTATAGGAGTCGGTTCTATTGTTACTCCAAACGATGCGCTCGAAGCGTTAGCCACTGGTGTTCCTCTTGTAGCTCTGGGTCGAGAGCTTATCATTGAACCGGACTGGGTCGAAAAGCTAGAAAGCGGCAAAGAGGCCGAAATTAGAACCGCTTTAACAAAAGATGATCAAAAAGAACTCGTCGTACCCGATCCGCTTTGGCAAGCCATTATGAACACGCCAGGCTGGTTTCCAGTGGCTGAAAGAGCATGACTATCCGTTCACAGCAAATAACCGGAGATTCTCTAGCTCTCCGGTTATCTTTACGCTTTATGAATGAATTTGCTTGGCTCTTGCCTTTTCCAACAGATCCCATATTCTAGGATCTTCTTGTCCGAGCCTCCAGCCTCCCCAGCCTTTTAACCCATATTTTTCGACCAGTGCGATCTTTTTCATCAAGCTGTCTGCATTGTCAAGCCAAATCCATATTTTTTGCTGGTTGCTCTATCTGTGAACTTAGAAAAAGTAGATTTATAGGTTCGATTCCATTTCCATTTTGCCTTATTTTGTTTAAGTAGTATAACAGATAGAGAGAGGAGTTCTAGTGTTATAAATTGGACACTCTGTTTCACCGCTGCTATTTTTGCTGCGACACCCCAACCGTTTGCATCACTTTATCGACAAGTGCACTTGCGTGTTCCGCTTCAATGGTCGTCAGTTGAATTCTGCAAAAAGGTTTGACCCGGCACTGCAAGCATCGTCGGAAACAATCCACAATGCGGATTTCCACCTCATTTGAATACTCTCTTTCAAGTTGTTGAATCGCTGTTTTGGCGTCTGTTCCTTCAACATTTCGCTCACAAAACTTGGCCACTCTCAATGCGTATCATCTCTTTCAGATGGTTTCCTTAAAAAAATGAGCCGCTAGAATCGCTTCTAAGGCTCGTAATGGCAGTATATCAAATTATTTTTGGTAATGGGTAAATTGTATATCCAGGGTTCGAAGATAGGTTTGTAATCCTGCATCTTGAATCGGAATAATGAAAGCAGGCTCACCCGATTCATTGTGGTGCGAATGCCATAAGCCGGGAGGTGTGACAAACGCCTTACCGGTAACCCAATCAATCCGGATCGGGTCTATAATTTCAGCCGTTGCGGGATCAACCTTGTCTCCTACCAGCGTATACGTGCCAGGTGCAGCATAAGCGACGAAATCCAATGCGACTGACTTGTGGCTATGCGGAGCTTGGTTGGCACCTACGGGTACGATGCCCAGCATGGCCCATAATACATGAGTGATGGTTAACGTCTGATCAAACTTTTGATTGTTTAAAAGAATCGAAATCCGATTCTTAAGATGGGCATCAGGTGCATTGGCGACCTCATTTAACATTGCATTAGCTTCTTCTGCCGTAAATAGAGTCGGACTAAACTTCGCCTCTGTTGCCTTTGCGCCTAGATAATTTAGTAATGGGGTATCCAGGATATAATAGATGGTCGCATCTTCTGTAGCCGAATGGCGGCTTACTGATCCCGCGGGGAGCGTTAGAAAATCCCCTTTTTTCCAATTGATCGTTTCCCCATTCACTGCGGTACATCCTGCACCGGAAATAATATAATAAAGTTCACTCGTTGCATTAGGTTGAGTATCGATCGAATCGCCTGCATTGATCCGTATAAATTGCGCGAGAAGCGAAGGGCTTGTTGCTGGATATGCCGTTCCTAGATCTTTAGAAAGGTCTAGAGTAATAATCCGAGTTTCCCCTGAATTATATAGCTCCGGTCCAAATTCTATCGCAGGGACGGGACTGATTATACCGCTCCCTATCGGGTCAGCTGCTGTAGTGTATTCGTGGAATCGTGCATCTCCAGTCCAGTTCTCTTCTATAGTTCCAATGGATAATTGTCCAGGCTTCACGCTGGTTGCCATATATTAATTTCCTCCTCATAGATGATGGTTAATACCATCGTATCTTGATTCGAAGTATTTGTACAATATATAATTCATATTATTATGATACAAATAGTAAATAACTGATTTTTACTGGAGGCTATCGATGGAACTAAGACAACTCCAATATTTCCTTGCGGTTTCCGAAGAATTGAATTTCAGCCGGGCCGCTGAACGCCTTCGGATCACTCAGCCTCCCCTGAGCCTGCAAATTCAAAACCTTGAAAAGGAACTAGGCTTTCCCCTCTTTCACCGTACCAATCGTCATGTTGAGTTAACGGATGCAGGCAGATTATTTGCCGAAGAAATACGGAAAATTCTATTGCACCTTGAAAAAGCAACCCTTAACGCCAGGCGAACCCATGAGGGTGAAATCGGTTCGCTCACGGTAGGATTCGTAGGATCTGCAACTTATGATATTTTACCAGCCGTCCTGCGTGAATTTCGCCATCTTTATCCGAACGTTCATGTTGATCTTCTCGAAATGTCTACCCCTGTCCAAATAACAGCCCTAAATGAAGGGGAGATTGATATCGGCGTACTCCGTCCCCCCATTCCTAACGAAACATTGTGCACTGAAATTGTATCTACAGTTCCATGTGTTTTGGCCGTTCCTAATCGGCACCCTTTAATAGAAAAAGAGCCATTATCTGTAACAGATCTTTCAGACTACCCATTTGTCATGCTGTCACGAAAAACTTGGGCAGGTCTTTATGATGATATTGTTTCGTTATGCAATCCAAAAATCCAGCAAGAGGCCCTTGAATTCCAGACGGTTATCGGCCTAGTTGCAGCAGGCCTGGGGATTGCCGTCGTTCCTCAATCTGCTATGAACCTTCATACACAGCATGTGTCCTTTCTAGATATGAAAAACCTGTTGCCCTTCGCAAATATGGGTTTATCCTGGCGGAAAAATGAACGCTCTCCTTTAGTTAAAGCATTCATCGACATTGCCAAGAAAACAAATAGAAAACAGACCCCCGTCTAGGAGTCTGTTTATTTTTTACATTAGTATTAGGCTTTTCTGACGTTTGTCGCTTGTGGGCCGCGTTGACCCTGTTCAATGTCAAACGTTACTTCTTGTCCTTCATCCAACGATCTGTAACCATCGCCTTGAATAGCTGAGAAGTGAACAAATACATCGTCTCCGCCATCACGCTCAATAAATCCAAAGCCTTTTTCGCTATTAAACCATTTTACCTTACCGTGTTCCATTTTTGCCTCCTAGCATGTAACCATTACATGATTCTTTAATTTGATCTTGCCTACCTATTATGTCTCTATTTATCGATTTTTATACTTGGATATCGCTTTGAATTACGGCAGAATTTATACTTTATTAACTGGCAGACGAAGTGGTACGATAAATAAGCTGAATTTTATCAGTCATATTGAGGAGCGAGGAGGTGCAACTATGACAATTACAGATGCTGCAAAAGACCTTATCCAAGGGGTTCTAAGCGAAAATGGAGCTAAAAACATTCGCATTTACTTCGCAGGAATGTCCTGAGGAAGCCCCAAATTGGGCTTGGCTCTGGATGAGCCAACAGCGCAGGATAAAGTGGAAACCATTAATGGCATACTCGTTGCCATTGAGGACAAGATTTTGGAATACACCCAAGATCTTGGGCTTGATGTTCAAAATGGAGGACTGGTTATGGTTGGGAATCAGGGGTGCTGTTAAAGCATGGAAGGCAAAAGACGGGACATCTCTCCCGTCTTTTTCTAATATTGAAACTTTAAGTTTGGATGTCCGTATTCATAGAGTACAATATGCCAATAAGCTAGGAGTGAATCAATTGAAGGCCGTCGAATCGAGAGAAGAATTGCTACTTGAACTGAAACACATTGCGGACTGGGAAAAAGATCAGAAAGATTTATGGTTTTGGGAAAAGTTGGGTCGACTTCCTTTCGTTTTGCTAGACCGAATCACCCCCAAATTCATCCACCAAAAAATCGGACAATCTATTGATGAACTGGGCAGCTATATTCAATCCGGTGGACAATACCTTATTAAAGAAGAAGACATATACAAAAAATTCTCCAAGGATGTCCCCTCCCAATCCGAGATCCAGCAACTCCCTCTCCTTGAAATGGATAAAGTTGCTAAAGGCCTGTTGGATTCCCGTTCCAAAATGGCAACTGTCCAAGGGGCAACGACTGGTATCGGCGGTCTTTTTACCCTCGCCATAGATATTCCCCTACTGCTTGGCATTTCACTGAAAGTTCTGCAAGAAATGGCTTTAACATACGGATACGATCCCCGCCAAAAAGAAGAACGTATATTTATCGTAAAGTGCCTCCAATTTACTTCATCTGATATCGTTGGAAAGAAAGCCATCCTCGAAGAATTGGAATCTTTTCAGACGAATCGATCAAGTTCTCAAGCCATATCGCAGCTGGAAGGATGGAGAGAAGTCGTAATGACCTATCGGGATAACTTCGGCTGGAAGAAGCTATTTCAGATGGTACCCATAGCAGGCATGATCTTCGGAGCCTACATCAATAAATCAACCATTCAGGACGTGGCAGAAACGGGAATGATGCTATACCGAAAGCGTCGTATACTGGAGCGGTTAACACTTCCATAAATTTCAAGAATAGTTCAATTCATTTTGCTCACAATAACATGTACAAGGTACCTTATTGGTCCTTGAAAAAAAAATGGAGGTGTCACCTATGCCTGGTGGCAATAACAACAACCAAAAATTAGTTCAAGGGGCAAGTCAAGCACTTGACCAAATGAAGTACGAAATCGCTCAGGAATTCGGTGTACAGCTTGGAGCTGATCAAACTTCTCGTGCTAACGGATCTGTTGGAGGAGAAATCACAAAGCGTCTTGTACAGTTCGCTGAACAAGCTCTAGCAGGAACTAGCCGATAAAACAACTGAATATCAGTGGATAGAAGGGCTATTGAAAATTTCAATAGCCCTTCCTTATTTAATTTAACATAATTTATCGAGAGGCTGAGAACATTATATCCATAGATGAAAGAGGGACAAGCATGTTTATCTATGGAAAAGATATACCACTAGATGGCGTCAGCCATTCTCAAGTTAAACTCGAATCCCCTTCCCCAATAGAACCAAGCTTATATCCTTTTACGCATGGAGAGACGATCTTCTCTTTAGATGAAAAAGAATAAAGAAAAGCCATTCATATTCAGGCTCGTGGAGGGGTATATTCCGAAGGCCCCGCAATGGAAGCGGAATTCGGGGATCGTTACCTAAGAACAATCTTTGGATTTGTTGGCATTACGGATGTGGATTCGATCATTGTTGAAGGCATGGCCCAAATGCCAAATGAAGCGGAGCAAATTAAGCAAAGAGCCATGGACCGTGCCAGGGAAGTAGCCCGGTCATTTGCCAAAGACCCTGTTAAAGTATAAGACAAGCGATAGAGCTTGTCTTTTTATTTGGATTCGTATTGCAGCTTAAAAAGCAAATCATCCTGCCATTCCTGATCCTTCGTTTTTATAGCTAATGTAAGCAAATACCTGAGACTGCTTTTTATGGCAATGTTCGAAACTGGCTTTCACAGGTCAAAACCACTCTTAACATCATCCATATCGTTTGGGAACAAAAAGGCAACCGTTACGCTTGCATTGGCCGGTTGTTGATGGAAGATGAAGAGACGCTTATCCTTTATGCTGACGATGAAAAAACTGTAAAACGTCCTGCATGTAGAGACATCGGCTCTTTTTAAATGCTTTGCTGATCCACCCAATGCTTGTAACGAACCGAAAGGAATATCATGAAGCTATTCAATACGATGTTCATATACGGATAATAGAAATTCATTTTTAGGATGCCTAGAGTTTTCAATGTCCAATCCAGCATTACACCAAACAGTACCACTCTCACCTTCGACCACCAGCTGCCGTCCCTAATTGACCAAACCGTAAATAAAGCCTGGGCCAAGGTATAGAGGGGACTAATATGAAAATGCTCACTCCAAGAATGCCATTTTCCCCTGCCAAATCTGATTTTACGCAGTAAGGCGAAAACATACATGATGTTTGTGCTCGTAACCAAAATGATGTTAACGAGCGATATAGATAAAACAAAAGGCGTACCCTTTTTAATCTGCTTGTACCACCAATCACTGATAAAGAAAAAGATGGGGAGCAGAACGGTTGTATAAATAACCCTCCACCAATGGTGCTGATAAACCCGCAAACGCAAAAACAAAACTTCTACAACAGAGAAATAAAAACTAAATAACCATTTGACTTTCCATCCCCATTGGGACGCTGTAATGAACACAGCTGTAAAGGGGACATAGATCGCTTGCGATAAGATGGCACCGAGCGTATTATCGATGTATTCCCTTTTAAAGAAATAAGGTCTATAGCAATATGCCTTGAAAAGAGTAAATACAAAATACTCGAACAGGTAAGCCAAACCGATATTTGAAAATAATAAAATCAGCAAGGATTTCCTGTCTTTATGCTTATAAAAGGTGTAGAAAATCAGCGCACCATGAATGATAAGCAGGACAATGAAAGGGTACCTGTTTCGTTTATTGCTTTTCATTAGCTCTCACTCACTTATTCCAGCCTAAATATAGTGTTTGAATGGAAAGCAATTATTATCACACCACTTCTTGCCAACTGTAAAAGAGCTACCCTTCTTAAGGTAGCTCTTTTTTACTATTTGATGATATCCAGAAACTTCGCTTCCGTTACTCCCGCTAGGTCTTTGGGACTCATTTGGAGCTGTATGCCAATTTTCCCGCCACTGACTATTATCGTCTCTAACTTAGATGCACTCTCATCAATATATGTAGGAAATAGCTTTTTCATGCCAACCGGAGAACATCCGCCCCGGATATAGCCTGTCCATTTTTGAATGTCTTTAACAGGAAGCATCTCCAGTTTTTTTTCCGACGAAGCCTTGGCTGCTTTTTTCAAGTCTAGTTCAGCCCCTACTGGGACGACAAACACATAGACGGATTGACCAGCACCTTGAGCGACCAAGGTTTTATAGACATTTGCCGGATCCTTTCCGATTTTTTCAGCAACGGACAGCCCATCTATTTTCCCGTCTTGACTGTCATAGGTCAATACTAGATACGATAGCTTCTTTTGATCTAAAATACGCATGGCATTCGTTTTGGCTACTTTTGCCATTTTTCCATCTCCTTACTTGCGCTGCTAGCCTGGCCCCATTCCCCTTTCACGTATCGAATGGGAATAGCCAGTCCTACGGTTTCCCCATCTAAAGAGGTAGTGGCAAAAAGAACTCCAATTACCTTTCCTTGCTGATTGAAAAGGGGACTCCCGCTGTTGCCTCGATAAACTGGCGCGCGAATGGCCATTACCGGTTGTTTGATACCTTTAACTTTTGTAGTACCCAACACTTCTCCCTCATTCGCAATCCAGAGATATCCTAAGGGATTACCTATAAAAGTTACCCGTTCCCCTTCGCTCCATTCGTAATCATAATCAGCGGCAAGGGAAACAAGATTGGAAACATTCACTCCTAAAACAGCTAAATCCAGCTCTGGGAAAGACTGCCTGATCGTAGGAACAAAAGAATCTCCATTGGGGAGATGCAGATAAATTCCTTTCTCCCCTTCAACCACATGGTAATTGGTAAGAACTACCCCCGAGGAGTCGATGACAAAGCCTGTTCCTCTGCCTTCTTGTCCTACCACAGAGACAACTGCTTGCTTTCTTTCCTTAACGGCAGCATCTTGGTATAAACGATAGGATGTGCGTAGAAAATCAATCGCTTCCCACCGGATTACATGGGGCCATACACTTATGACGTTTAAAAATAAGGCCAAAACCAGCAAAACAGAGACCGTTTTCTTTACCAGCCTTCTCCGTTTTTCGCTTTGTTCAACTAACTCAGCGCTAAGATCATCGTCATCCTGGAAAACAGAATCCTCTTCCAGGATAGGCTCCTCTAGATCATTGCGCGTTGGTTCGTTCATGCTTCACAACTCCATCATCGAATTTACAATCTCTTTTGCTCCCTCATGTTGGATGTACTTCCTTGACCATCATCCATGAACCGCCATCATCCATTTCAAAGATTTCATTGGGTATAAACCCGCAATGCCTAAAGAACTCTTCAGCCTTAGCATCAATGGGATCCGTGATCACGTATTCCGTTTTCGCCTGGTTAACCACATATTCAACCAATTCTTTCCCTATTCCTTTATCCCGGAAAGCCGGATGGACAAAAATGGTTCCAATTAGCAATTCCCTAACCGGAACATTTTCGGTCGTTTTGAATACTTCTTCACTGCAGTCGATTATCCCTGCTAGTTGACCATGAAGGAATGCCCCATAAATTTTTTCGCCGGATTTTATGGAATCTTCCATTGCCTCGAGAAGTCCTTGATCATTTACACCAAGAAGGGTATTCCAGGGCTGCAAAGAATGACGGAAAGTCATGAACTCAATTACATCTACGGGCCGAATCACCACATCCATCCTCCACCTTATTCTTCATGTCATACTGATTTATTTGACTTCGAATTGATAACCAAATAGCCAGAAAATCATCCTTCAATTGGTCCACCCTTAATAGGCGAGTAGATAGTTCTTCATTTTTCCGGTAAGTGTCTGCAAACCGATTGGCCATAAATAAAGAAAGCATCAATAAATAGATAAATGGCAAAAACGGAGGGAGCGTGTTCAAATTCGTATCTCCCATTACATTTAGTGTTACCACAACAAAATAAACCAATATACAAGTCAAGCTTAATAAAATAGCAATAAGCATCCAGCCAAGAGAGGCATAAACAAAGCCGACAAAGCCATTCCCAACACTCCCATGGCTCCCTCCAGCTCCCCCCACTGCGCAGCCTTAGCCGCTCCAACCATTGATGCCGCCGTTCCCATAACTAAACCTTTGACAATCTTATTGCTGATGCCAAGCCACCGGATTAGGGCAGGGCCGATCAATAAGCCGGTGAGCGCCGTAATCATGGCAAAGATCGCGGTCAGTTCCGGCAGCCCCCCGAGAGAAGATGAGACAGATACTGCCATGGGGGCGGTTGTTGACTTTGGGGCTAACGAAAGAATCGTTAACTGGCCCAGATCAAGAGTGTCCGCTATCCATGTCACGAAGAACACCCCAGCCGAAGTACCAAATAAAACTCCAGTTATAATCATGGTAAAGTGACGTTTAAGCACAGCGAAGTTTCTGTATAAGGAAATCATCATTACAAGCTCAACCGGCCCCAGGAAAAACGAAATCGCTTCTGTCCCAGATCGATAGTCTACATAATTCGTGTGCGTTATCCCCAAGATAAAAATCAAGAGAAGCGGACAAATATAAAGCGGGTTTAGCCAGATGAAAGGGTATTTTTTATACAACCTCGCAACCAGGACATATAATACAATGGTCAAAACGAACCAGATTGCCGGATAAAATACTGTCATTGCGTCTCTCTCCTTTTTTTAAATAGGATGGCAAAAAAAGCAGTGGATAGGATGACAAAGATCGTACTAATGGCAATCGTGAAAAGTAATAGCCAACCACCCTGCTTTATTACCTCCCAGTACTGAACAATCCCAACAATAATTGGAATAAAAAACAGAACCATGTGACGCGATAAAAATCGGCTGGACTGCTCTAACTGATTCGGTTTGATTACGCCTGTAGTCAACATGAAAAGCAACAACGCCATTCCGATCATTATAGAAGGGACAGGCAAGTGCAAAACAGATGTCATCCATACGCTAAACTGGTATATGGCACATAGCACGAGAATTTCAATTATGAGCTTCATCATCCTTCCCTCCTTCATGAATTCTTATATCAAATATATATCCCGTAGGTTGTAGGAGCAAAATCAGTGTAATCCTGTATAACATGATTAAAGCGATTTCTTCTTTTAAAAAGAGTAAGATACGCTCTTTATCCTTTATTTGTAAAAATTATGTTAGATTTATTTACAAAAACTTCTTGCGAAAGTGAGAATCATGTAAGATTTCTTATCAGTCACTTGTATAGATCCTCCACTCTACTGATTTCGTGTAGGCTGACCTTGAACACTTGTATATGGACTTTAATGGTTTTCCAGATGTAAGATGGGGATGCCAAACCTTACCAGCCCTTAGGCTATGTTTTTTTTGGAGAAACTCTTTGAGAGGAATGGATGTATGAATAGCATGACAATAGATCAATCTCGTTCAGACCGTTTAAAGTTAGCGGTAATGCTGGGATCTTTGGCAACAATTGGCCCCTTATCCGTTGACATGTATCTGCCGGCCTTTCCTAATATTGCTGAAGACCTCCATACCAGCGCGCCCCTGATCCAGCTCAGCCTCACCTTTTTCTTAGTAGGGATGGCTTTGGGGCAGCTTTTTGCCGGTCCCTATAGTGATGTCTACGGCCGCAGGAAACCATTGCTGATTGGGATGGCCATTTATTCCGTTGCGTCTGTGCTATGCGCACTCAGCCCTTCCATTTGGACCCTTCTTCTCCTGCGGTTTGTCCAGGGTATGGCGGGTTCAGCAGGAATTGTCATTTCTCGGGCAATCGTCCGGGACCTTTATTCTGGATCTGAACTTACAAAGTTTTTTTCTCTTTTGATGCTGGTAAATGGACTCGGCCCCATCATTGCCCCCATTATTGGCGGACAGCTGCTGCGGGTTACTTCTTGGCAAGGGGTATTCATTTTACTTGGCATTATCGGCATTCTTTTACTTCTTACTGTGCTTAGCGGATTGCCGGAAACACTTGTAAAGGAACGAAGGGCCAAGGGAGGTACAAGGGCAACCTTGCTAACCTTTAAAAATCTTTTTTTAGACCGAAGCTTTATGGGGTATGCCATCTGCCAAGGACTCGTATTTGCCTCTATGTTTGCTTACATATCCGGTTCGTCCTTCGTCTTTCAAAATGTATTCCATGTTTCCCCTCAAACTTTCAGTTTGATTTTCGCCATGAACGGACTCGGGATTATCCTTGCTACCCAGACCACCGGCAGGCTTGCCGGTCGAGTGGGTGAAGCTACCTTGCTTAAAGTAGGTCTTCGCCTATCGGCCCTTGGGGGAGTATGGCTGTTCATCATGCTATTCCTTAATGCAAGCCTTTTTGCCGTTCTGCCTCCCTTGTTCCTCACAGTATCGAGTGTAGGAATGGTAAACACTGCTGGATTTTCATTGGCTATGCAAACTCAAGGGAAATCAGCAGGCAGCGCTTCGGCATTACTTGGAGTCCTGTCTTTAATTATTGGAGGCATGATTGCTCCACTGGTTGGGATAGGCGGCAGCCATACCGCCATCCCTATGGGGATTGTCATGGCTTGCTCGAGTCTAGGCTCGAACCTTGCCTTTACTCTGCTTGTTCGTGAAAAAAGCAAGGCAGCAGCATAAAAAACAAGAAAAGTCCGCTAGCTATCAACGTGCTAGCGGACTTTTTGCTTTTATTTTAACACCCAGGCATCTAATATCCATACTCCTGTCAGGACCGCTGCCGTACTAAGCATAATCCACAAACCTTGGCGAACCACTTTATCATCTTCAGCTTGCTGATTTTTATCTGCTTTCCAGCGAGCATCCCCAGCTTTATGTAAGGATCTATTTATAGCAAAGACGGTCCACGGAAGTGCAACAGACAACAAGGCACAGATGTAAATGGCACCCGGAGGAATATAACCGAGATATCTCTCAAGCATCAGGACCTCCAATACTTAGAGACTCAAGTACTGTACATACAGAAAAAGGGTTCCTAGAGAGGTTGCTTTCTTCAACCTTTCTAAGAACCCTTATCATTTATCTCTCGGCCATTTCACGAAGGGGCCTAGGCGCAATCACTTGCTTCATCCGCAGAATCTCCCTTTCCAGGAACTGTTCAAAGGTAACTTTCTCAGGATGCTCATTACAGAAATCAAAGGCCAA
Source organism: Ammoniphilus soli (assembly GCF_040813775.1). NCBI lineage: Bacteria > Bacillati > Bacillota > Bacilli > Caryophanales > Paenibacillaceae > Ammoniphilus > Ammoniphilus soli. Next base: position 654,841 of record NZ_JBEGDL010000001.1, on the reverse strand, counting down.
CGACTCAATCAATTCATCGGATAATACAAGGCGCTTCATTGCGAATTCCCTCCCTTAAAGTCACTCTCAACGATTTCTTGCTAGATTAAAAATTCGCCCTATTCCTTGTCGAATCCTTTGATGAATAACGTCTATCTTTGACATGATCCTAAAATAATAGAAGAAAGTTCTACGGACGCAGGACCTTTTTCATTTCTTCTGTAATTTTGGCTGTTGTTTCTTCCATTTTTTCTCCCCAGTGATCATCAATCTGAACAAATACGGTTTCCCCATTTTGATCAAGGAGACCATATCCACGATAGGCCGTATCTCCATTTCTCATTTCCATCGCTTCGATGAGCTCAAATTCCGGATCTGATAAAAATGTAATCGCCTTTTGGTCATCCCTTGGATATTTTTCCTTGATTGCCTCAGCAAGCTGCTTTAACTCATTTGGGCCGTCCTTGCTAATCGCATACACTTCCGCATCTAAGGCATCCAATTGCTCGAGTTGGTTATTCAGCTCCACGAGCTGTTGCTGGCAGGTCCCTCAGGTATACGTAGTGAAGAAAAACAAGACAGCTGGCTTGTCTCCCGCCACGGTGACAAGTTGATTATCTTGATTATTCAGTTGAATAGCTTTCTGATCCTCTGAGCCTGAGGAGCATGCTCCTAAAATCAATAGAAAGAAAGTCACTGTTAATAGCCTTGATATGGGTTTGATATATTTCCCCATCTCCAATCCCTCCATTCCACCCTCGATTGTATCATAACTTAAAGCAAAAAAAGACCCTCACATGGTGAGGGCAATCAGGAATAGGAGTGAGAGATCCAGAGTAAGGAAGGCCTACCTTCTGGTACTTTTTACTATAATGGATCCTGGCTCACTTGACTGGAGGATCGTCACAAAATCTAACATTCTATTTTCCATATAATTACTATGTTGGATTTTCTAACAAGTAATCCAGGGAAATATACCTACTTATATTAAAATAGATAAAAGAAAAAAATGGTGGGAAGAGGGAAGTGATCAACAACAATGGGGTTCTTTGGCTGGTTAGACTTTCGGGAAGGACTGCCTCTATGGTGGTCGTACAAACTAAATGAGAAGGATAAGCAAACGGTAGAAGAAATTTTTGAAGGCATTGCCAAAACGCGGGTATCTTTATTAACCGATTGGGCGCATGAACAATGGGACGTCTTAGAAAAAGCCGCCATGGAGATGGCGAGAGTTTCCTCCATAAATCAAAACATATTTCTTGATTATAGACTGAAAAACAGCAAGTATTTTACAGAGCTTTTCCAATTGAACGAAGAAGGCCAAGTTACCGCTTCTACATATGCTAAACATCAGGGATTCACCTATGTAAGACACCAGTACCCAACTTATAGAAAAGCCCTGGACCAAGTCATTCGTACGAAAAAAAGCATGCTTTATGGTCCTTTTCTCGATCCTATTACATTGGAAATCGGACCGCGAACGTCTCCATTCCATGATGAGGTCACTCTCTTGTTTTTACAGCCCGTCATTCAAGAAGGGGAACTTGTTTCCGTATTAGCTGGACGAATTCCTAACGATGTTATGGGAGATCTGATCCAGCGGGAAGCCGGTCATGTTTATCGGGATTCCGGCGATAATTATCTGTTTATGGCCAAGTCCAACTTCGATCCCGCCATTCCTCAAGGCATCGCCTTGTCCCGAAGTCGTTTTGAAGACCGTGCCTTTACCCTCGGAGAGAACCTGAAGGATGGCATACATACTCAACATTGGGGTGTAGTGAAAGTAAAGAAGCATACCGAATTTGAAATTCGTTTTACGGATCCTGCCACCCAGGAATTGCATCCCGGAGTCATGAATACGATTCATAAGGGAGAAAACCTTTTTGTGGAATTCCCTGGATATTCCGATTACCGACACATTCCAGTCATTGGAAAAGGAGTCACTTTCCAGCTCCCCGGTTCACCCGATCTTTGGGGAATGATGTGCGAAGGCGACTTGGAAGAGGTTTATCGAAATCGCTCCATCAGCTGGCAGCTCGGGAAAAAATTTGCTCTTCTTTCCTTTATTGGTGTTTTCCTACATCAAGGACTAACCTTGCTTCCTATCCTCCCCGCTTGGTCTTTGCTTTTTTTCCAAGTGATATATGCAGGAATAGCCACTTATCTATTTTATAAAAAAGGGATTGTACCCATTTCTTCCCGCATGAAGCAGATGACCGACATCGTTCGAAAGATAGCCGAAGGAGGTGGAGATCTGACCATCCGTTTAGACCATCAATCTCTAAAGCATGATGAAACCGGAGGATTGGGTCGTTGGGTCAATAATCTCATTGATAGCCAGGACGAAATGATGGCAAAAGTGAAAGCTGTAACCCTTGATGTCGAGCAAATTAACCGGTCATTGAGTGAAAAGACAGCCCGCGTTGAGCAAAACTCTCTCGAGGTCATCCAACAGATGAGTAACATGTCCTTAGAAATGCAGCGTCAGTTAACGGATGTCCATGAAGCAATGAAACAAGTGGACCAAATTAGCGACACCCTAAAAGAACTGGAAACCATGTCACAAGAACAATTGAATGAAGCCCAAGGTCAAGTGGCAACGATTAACAGCAAAATGACTCATATTGTAGAAAAAGTTCATGACACGCTTGCGCTGACCGATCACTTTAAGGAATTTTCCAAGAATATCGGACTTATCGTCAATACAATCAATAATATAGCAAACCAAACGAATTTGCTTGCTTTAAATGCTAGTATAGAGGCCGCTCGTGCGGGCGAGTACGGCAGGGGCTTCTCTGTAGTTGCTGAGGAAATTCGAAAATTAGCTAATCAAACCACGATTGCGACTCACGAAATCAGCAAAACGCTGGATCAAATTGAAAGCAGTTCCTATCGAGTTAAAGAATCGATTCAAGACAGCAGTTATGAAGTTGAAAAGGGATCTGATTTTATTCAAGCCGTCCAAGGCGTATTAACGTCTATGGCCCAAGCTTCCGCAACCCATCCTGATGTCACGGATCAAATGCGCAGCATTATCGGCAATATTGCAATGATTAACGAACGGAATGTGAAGACAGTCGGAAGTGTGGACCAGTCTATCGACAAAATGGTCGACTTCATTCAAGATGCTCGTTTGGATTCGGAGCAAAGCTCTCTTATCGTATCTGCGCTGCGCCGTTTAGTGCATAAATTTAAACTTTCCCAAAAGTAGACTTTTGATCGTTCGGGTCATTTAAATCTTACAATCCTACTTTTAAACTGATGGATCTCATTCGGCGCAAGCAACCCTTTGATGGTCTTGAGCTCTTTTCTTAATTGTCTGATCTGCTGGCGTTGTCGGTGGTTTATATCCCACAGCAGCTGATTGTTCTTTTGCAGAAGCCGGATGATATTCCGGATCTTTGGATTCAATTGCCTACCCCCTTTTTGGACCCTTCCTTTAACACCATATGACATAAATGGGTTCGTTGTATAGGCAACATTCCTAAGACTATTTCAGTATATTCTCAACGCCCATTGAAAAAAGCTCATCATCCCATTGTGACGAGCTTTTTTCATTAAATGCTATCCGCTGTTATCAGCATCGGGCAGCTGATCCATCTGCTGAAACAGCTTTAATACCAGCTCTTGCTGCTTGCAGGTTTCATCTTGATTCCATCCCAACAACTCCCCCATCATTTCCTGGATGACAGCCCGATGGGCTATTGCCTTCCTAAAATCAAAAGACAGCCAACCTGTTCGAAGTCTCAAGAAATCGGCGGCTTTCACAGTCATCTCTTCTTCAATGGAATAAGTAAGCTGTGCTCTAAGTTCTCGATGGCTTTTTCCCTTCGGGATTTGGCTATATCTATCATAGATCTTCAGCGTATTCGTCCCGTAGGTCGCAATCCATTCCTTAATGGTTTCTTCTTTGATGCCGAGCAATATCCCCCTTTTCAGCATTTCCTTTTGCCAGTTCTTAAAGGAGGGATAACCCATTCTCTCCCCGCCGCTTATGGTTACTTTTTCAGTCGTGCAAGGGGGAAGAGCCTTTTTATCCAGACCCATAAGATCCTGAGCAATTAAATTAACCACTTTTTCCGCCATTTTACGGTACCCTGTTAATTTTCCTCCGGCAATCGTAATAAGCCCTGTCTTGGATACAAACAATTCATCCTGCCTGGACAGTTCAGAAGGCCCTTTTCCCTCTTCATAAATGAGCGGTCGTAAGCCTGCCCAATGAGAGAGAACATCCTTTTCTGTTAACTGAACCTTGGGAAACATCGCGTTGACAGCAAGAAGGAGGTAATCTCGATCTTCTTTCGTCATTCGTGGATTATCGATGCAATGCGTATAAGGTGTATCTGTCGTCCCAATATAGGTTATACGATCTCTGGGGATCACAAAGACCATCCGTCCATCAGGCGTATCAAAGTATACCGACTGCCTGACGGGCAATCGCTCGTACTCAACGACCAAATGAACCCCTTTGGTGTGAAATATCCGCTTTTGCTGTGGTGACGGATCCATATCCCGCACCCGATCTGCCCAGGGACCTGCCGCGTTAACCACCTTTCTTGCCTTTATTTGGACCGGTCTCCCGGTTAACTGATCCCTTACCTTCACCCCGATCACCTTGCTGGCTTCGTAAAGAAATTCGGTTACTTCCGCATAATTCACTGCACGAGCTCCATATTGGATAGCCGTCTTTAAGACATCTAGAGTAAGTCTGGCATCATCCGTACGATATTCGAAGTAGTAACCCCCTCCTTTCAGGCCATCCGCCTTAAGCAAAGGCTCTTGCTTTTTGGTCTGTTCCCTCCCCAGCATCTTGCGGCGCTCTTTTCGTTCTACGCCAGCTAACCAATCATACACATATAAACCAATCGAAGAGGCCCAATATCCATATGCCCCTCCTTTGTATATGGGCAGCAACATAGGTGCAGGAATGACCACGTGAGGAGCATTTTGATACAGAATAGCTCGTTCCCTGCCCACTTCTTGGACAAGCCTGATCTCACCTTGCTTCAAATAGCGCAAACCGCCGTGAATCAGCTTGGTAGACCGGCTGCTTGTTCCCGATCCAAAGTCGGACTTCTCCACCAAACCAGTGCGAAGCCCGCGAACACTTGCGTCTAAGGCAATCCCTGCTCCAGTAATTCCTCCGCCAATAATAAGCACATCTAATGGTTGACTGGACAAGAAGTCTAACTCCGATCCTCTATGAAGGACAGAAAAATGATTATTCACACCAAGAGTCTCCTCTCCAAAGAAACGTCAAGTTGCCAGGAGTATAACCTAAACCATTATATTCAAAGCTTCGTCCCGATTATCCCTTATGTGACATGATTGAACACCAAGATTCCTATTGCTATAATATGAAAATAGAAATAGAACGGAGATCTATCATGCTACAGCTCATTGCCATGATTACGATGCTGACAGATCATGTTGGCTTACTATTCTTTCCCGATCACGAACTATTCCGAATCATAGGAAGATTAGCCTTCCCACTTTACTGCTGGCTGTTAGTTCAGGGCTACTACCATACGAAAGATTTGCAGAAATATATGGAACGCCTATGGTGGATCGCTTTGCTCTCCCAGATTCCGTACAGCCTAGCCTTAAAAACAGTGGAATTAAACGTGGTTTTCACCCTTCTCTTAGGACTTGTTGGCCTTTTTGTCATGGAGCATCTGGAGAAGGAAGCATTGCGCCCCGCATTGCTGCTAGGCATCTTTTCTGCATCTATCTTTATTCCAATGGATTATGGGCTATACGGCATCGCCCTCATTTTTATCTATCGGTATGCGGATCAGCAAAAGATCCTCTACCATGTGTTTCTTAATATTTTTTACTTAGTTAGTAGTGGTTTGGGGTTCTATATTCAGTTATTTAGTATTTTCGGAACCGCACTGATCCCCTACCGGCTATATCTTCCACCAATCTCCATACACAGGGGAGTATACCGAAGCTTTTATCCTGTTCATCTGGCTGTCCTGTATCTCTTATCCCTATGGATATTGCCATCCTAAAAAAAGCCACCTGCTGCGGTGGCTTTTTTTAGGAAGAAGGAGCATCCAAGATCTCCATTTCGCGAATAATAAGACTGCGCTGAATGGGCGGAATCCAAATCTGGTCGCTTCTTTCGATTGATAGGTTTTTATTCATAATTTTGAAGTACTCATCAAATCCCTTTATCTTAATTGAAGATTCCAAAAGAGCGGGATCCCCGATTGCCTTAATTGTATAAGGCGTGCTAATAGGCTTGGTATCAATTAATATTTCGTCTCCAACCGATCGGATATATGTTGTCGGGGTAATTCGATGCCCATTAATGGAAATATGCTTGGCCCCCGATGCAAACAGCTCGTTGACCAGATAACGCAGATCCTCGTCATACACCATGCTATCAAAATAGTTTCCTTCATAATTTTCATCATAGGGTATTTCCTCAATCCGAACCAAGAGACCCTGCCCTTCGACACCGGATTCTCCGACAAGGATCTGCAGGCGTTCGATCTCTTCCTCAATGATAGAAAACGAATCCGCCTCTTCCATCGAAGTTTCATATTGCCTTACTAGCTTTTGATACTTCTCAATATCCTCTTCGAGATTTGAATTATTCTCCAGTTTTTTCTGGAGCTCCTGGCGAAGAAAGGACACATCTTGGTTATCCTTCGCTGACGCTTGCTGATTGGATTGGTATTGTATAGCGAGTAAATAGCCTACAAGCAAACTGGACAAAGTAATGAGAATCAGAGTCTGAATGTTTTTCTTCACATCGAGCCTCCCGTAAAGGCCGGAACCTCGACCTTGTCCCTTTTTTCAATTTGTATGGCAACCTTTGAATACTGCCTCAAATGCTGAAGAACGCCACCAGGCATTTCCATGGCTGTCTTTAGTATCGTCGGATCACCAATCGCCAAGATTTCATAAGGAGCATTTATGGAAGTATCATTGACTAGCATCACTAGACCGGAATAGATAACGGCAGAATGGGTTGTTAATCGCTGTCCGTTAAGGCTGACCGCTTCAGCGCCAGCAGCAAAAAGCTCATTGATAATTTGTCTTAAGTTTTCTTCACGGACGCTTGCATCACTGCCAGGATTGTCCTTGGCATGAGCATTTTCCGTTAATGTCACCGCTACTCCCCTGCCTTCGACAGGTACGGTTCCCCCCCACATCCGAAGCGTTTCCAGCTGTTTTAAAAGAGCCTGTCCATGGGCTTCATTTGACGCTAATTTCTTCTCCATTTCTGTCACCTGCTGTTTCGCAGCCATTAGTTGGTCCGTGAGCTGTTGCTTTTTTACCTGTTCCTTGATGATCTGTTCTTGAATTTCCTGTTTTTTATCAAGCTGCTTCTCCGGAACGGTCTGCAAGGCTTGCATCTGTTGGGTATATTTCACGGAAAATGAAATCATAAAACCTAAAACCAAGGCGACTAAACCTATATTGACGTGAATTTTTCTTAGCTTCATTCGACGGAATCACTCCCTACATTTTAAATTGTAGAATGGAAGGCATGAAAAAGTCAAACGATCGGGTTCTAGCTTCCTCTTCATCCTTCTGTTAAAGTAGAATTTGATGCTCCTACCGAAGGAGGAAGGAAAAGTATGAGCCATCGTCAGATCGATATAAACCATCTATATCATACCGCTGAAGTCGCCCTTGATATCGTAGATGATGTCATCATGAGGCGAGGGCTAAACTATTACCAACACGGGAAAGTGGAAAGCCTATATCTTCGCGATAGCATGATTGAAGCGGTCGTCCTGGGAACGGAACCGTACCATGTTTCACTGGATCTCCAGCATTTCACCAACAGTTCCTGCAACTGTCCCTATAACGTAATCTGTAAACATATTGTAGCAACCCTTTGCGAGGTCCTTTCTGCCATCACAGACCCTGAGGATTTTTTTATAGGTACTCGCAAGGGTATTCCAAGGCAAAATGATCAGACGGTTCAAGAAACAGATTCATCCGATCATTGGACGGAAGCCTTCGAGCTCGCATTTTCCTCCTATGTTTCTGGCTATACCTATGATCTTCCATTCAAATATCAGAAGTTTTTTGACGATTGGGGACATCGTGCCGAACATTGGCATCCTTCCCATCGATTTGTTTATCATCTTTATCTTGCATTGTTCAGCCTGCAAAAACTGGAAGCTATAGAGAAGCGAACTGCTTATACCTCGGATCGGCAATTAAAAGCCACTTTTCAATTTGTCTTAACTCACTTGCTGGAACTACTCAAGGAGGAAAATCATCCCCCATTCCATCAACTGAAGGAATGGGCTGCTCTGCTGACCTACCAGGCCCTTTCATCCACTCCATCAACTGTAGATTGGTTGACGATCTACCGATTGGTTTGCTGGCATGCATTAAGAAACACCGATTGGATCGCCGAGGAAAAGCTTAAACTAGAGGAGCTTTTGCACCATCCTTCCCTGCCGCTCCTGCAACGTCGGACATTGCGGCTTATGTTGGCCCATCTGGAGTTCATGCTCGATCAGGATGACTCGGCAAGAGCCCTTCTGACTCCGATCATGAGTGCAAGCGAAGTCTCAGAAGCTATTTTTTATTTATCTGTCACGAGTCATCTTGAGCAATGGAACCGCTTGTCTGCCTGGCTCCACTGGCTTTATCCCTATCTAGCCCAAACGGAACAAAACGATCTGCGTTTGATTCTCGGTTTTTGGGCCCGTTTGGCAGATGCTCAGCCTGCAAAACGGGAAACATGGATCGAGGTGCTCACGTCTTTGCTCCCAGCAAGCTCAAGCTTTTATTTGGATCACCTGCTGGAGACAGAACAATTTCGTCGATGGGTAGATTTTCTTCTTGTGCAAGGCTATGTTCCCTCTCATATTTCTAAGGATCTGCTGAAGCGAGTGGAAAGCTCCGACTTGCCCGCCTTGCTTCCTTTTTATCACCGGGCTGTGGAACTCTCGATTCGGGAAAAAAACCGTCAAGCCTATAAGCAAGCTGTCAAGCTGCTCAAAAAACTTCGTACGTATTATAAACGCTTAAAGCAAGTAGACCGTTGGAATGCCTTCATTCTTCAATTAGCGGACAAGCATAAGCGCCTCCGTGCCTTGCAAGAGGAATTACAGAAAGGAAAACTGCTTCCATGAGAGATACGGAATCAATCACCATCTATAGCCGCTGGGTGCCTTCTTCGGGAGTGTTGGTTTGGGCAAGATACCGAACAGGCCAGCCCCTCGATCCTCTGGAATTAAAAACCCGTTTGTTCAGTTGGCACGAGCCATCCTTTTATGGAACTTTCCTGGACATTCAGGATGTCGGCGGATGGGATGGCATCCTTCTTTCCCCCGCAATGGCCCTGGATTATTTTTCGAATCCCTCACCGCTTGTTCATCAACAGCTGAACTGGAGCGATGAGACAATAGAAATCATGAGGATTGCGCCGTTACTGCAGGAAGCCGTTTTAAACAAAAGCTTCCAGCCCGATTTTAACCTTTGGCAAAAAGGAGAAGAAGGCTGGACCTTTCCTCTGCCGCTGGAAACCGTACCTGTTTACGTTAAGGAATGGGGAGAGCAAATCATAAGCGAACAACTTCAAGATATTTTCAAGCATCCCCTGATGCGTTTAGGTCTTGAGCACCGCATTCACTGGACGGAAGAGGACTGGTTAATCGATATTGGCTGGAGCGATGATCCTGCCCCTTTCCGAATTGCCCTTCAGCTGCTGGAACCAGCGGAAGAGAGCGAATGGACTCTTCGCCTCGTCTTACGGGACCGTCAGCGGAGTGATCTTTTTTTTGCTTATCCCGAAGAATACGCAGAGCTTCCAAGTCACTGGTTAAACGATTTGAAGAGAGTAGACCGTGAAATCGACAAAATGGAAAAAATTCTTCCTTGGCTGCACCATCCGAATTCATCAGCCTCTTTTACCCGCCGGTTGAATGATCAAGAGGCCTGGTTTTTTTTATCGGAGGGAAGTCTCCGCCTTGCAGAGGCAGGATTCATAGTCCTGCTTCCCTCTTGGTGGACGCAGCTGGAAAAACGCAAACCTAGGCTTGTTGCCAAAATTCAATCTCCTGTCGGACAAAGCATGCTAGGGCTTGAACAGCTTATGCAATTTGATTGGAAGATTTCCATTGGAGACACCTCACTCAGTGAAGAACAATTTTCAGAAATACTCAAGCAAAAAAAGCAGCTAATCCAAATCAATGGAAAATGGATTCAACTGGATGCCTCCATCCTCGAGCATTTGCAAAGCATCATGCGAAGAATGAGCAAGCAAAAAGCAATGACCCTTGGTGAAGTGCTTGAGACTCATTTTCTTCAGGAAGACTCCGAGCATCCGCTTGATCTTCAAGTTGAATTGAACGGTTCGCTCCTTTCCATGATCAGCCAGCTGCAGGAGATCACCTCGCTGCCCATGAGCATGCCGCCCGCCAGCCTGCAAGCAACCCTTCGCCCCTATCAGGTCGAGGGCTATTCCTGGCTCGTGTTTTTGCGCCGATTTGGGCTAGGCGGCTGTTTAGCTGACGATATGGGATTAGGAAAAACGGTTCAATGGATTAGCTATCTTCTTTACATGAAGGAAAACGAAAAAAGCTCTGTACCGTCTCTGCTCATTTGCCCGACTTCAGTACTAGGCAACTGGCAAAAGGAGTTACATCGGTTCGCTCCTGCCTTAAAGGTTTATGTCCACTACGGATCTAAACGAAAGAAGGGAGATGAATTTCAGCCTGCGCTAGAAGGGATCGACGTCGTGCTCACTACCTATACGCTATCCCATCTAGATGGCGATGAGCTTCAAGCGGTCGAATGGAATGCCATCGGTCTTGATGAAGCGCAAAATATCAAGAATGCTTATACCAAACAAGCCACCGCTGCCCGACAGCTGAAAGGCCGCCATCGGATTGCCATGACAGGGACCCCGATTGAAAACCGACTCACGGAACTGTGGTCAATTTTCGATTTTATTAATCCTGGATATTTAGGCAGCCTGCGTGACTTCACCCGTCGATTTGTAAGTCCCATCGAAAAAGAGCAGGACAAAGACTTAATTGAGCAGGTGCAGCGACTCATTCGGCCTTTCTTGCTTCGTCGAGTCAAAACAGATCCATCGATTCAACTGAATTTGCCCGATAAGCTGGAAAGCAAAGAGTATCTAGCCCTTACCCCGGAACAAGCTTCTTTATATGAAGCGGTTCTCCAAGATTTGTTCACAAAACTGGAAACCGCATCGCCCATGGAACGCCGAGGGATGATTCTTGCTTCTTTAACCAAACTGAAGCAGGTGTGTAATCATCCTCATTTGCTAATAAAGGCAGCCGATGAACAGCGAATGAATCTTTCTCCTAAAATGGAAAGACTGCTTGAGATGGTGGACGAGCTCCGGCAGGAAGGAGAAAAGTGCCTCATTTTTACCCAATATGTGGAAATGGGACAAATGCTAAAACAAGTGCTTGAAGAGCACTTTCATGAGATGGTTCCTTTCCTCCACGGCGGGGTGCCAAAAGAAAAGCGGGATGAGATGATTCAGCGATTCCAAGAGGAATACCAGCCAAATCGGGAAACGGCAAACTTCTTCATTCTGTCTTTGAAGGCCGGAGGAATTGGATTAAACCTTACGGCGGCAAACCATGTGTTCCATATCGATCGATGGTGGAACCCTGCTGTGGAAAGCCAAGCCACTGATCGCGCTTATCGGATTGGACAAACTCGCCGTGTTCAAGTGCATAAATTCATCACTTTGGGGACACTGGAAGAAAAAATTGATGACATGATGGAGCGAAAAAAGGAATTAAGCGAACAAATCGTCGGATCTGGGGAACAGTGGATTACTGAGCTATCTGGCGATGAGCTGAAAGAGCTCCTCACTCTGCAAAGGGATTGGGTAACCGATGAAAAATAGAGTAGGGGCTTGATCAGCCCCTACTCTATTCTTATTCCCCTCCGTCAGCGCCTTCTTCTTGATCACTTCCTACTCCCGGCGTTCCTCCCGCGAGTCCGGTACCCGCCATCACTTGATTAGGTGAATACGTTTTTTCTCTTCTAAACAGGGAATAAACCCCGAATAAAACTAAGATAATGACTAGACACATCGCAATTACGACCACGGACATCACCCCCTCTTTTGGTTTATGTAACTTTCTAAGCCAAAAGAACCCAAAAAACGAGGAAGTTGCGTCATGAACCTGATGTGTTGACTTTATCAGCAAAAAATTTTGCAGCTACAGCATTTCCGCCCCAAAAAGAGTGGCACTCTATAGAGAAGGAGTGGGCGATTTCTCTTTCCGTAAGATAGCACATGGAAATAAAAGCAAAAAGGAGCCAGCATGAAGCGGCTCCTTCTTTGTTTTCAGTTCTTACAGCTTGCTAAAGGCCTCTGTCAACACAGGGACAATTTGCTTCTTACGTGATACGACGCCCTTAAGCAAGGCCGTATTGTTTTCTAATGTAACATTATAAGCAACTTCTACTGCTTTCGTTTTCTCACCTAGAGCCAAACCAATGGAATCATTATTTAAAATATCAGTGACGACAAATAAGAACAAGTCCAGATTTTTCTCAGCAATGCGCTTGGAAAGAGCTTCTTCCAATTCCTTTTGGCGGGACATGACATCATTGGTATCCACCGCATTGACTTGAGCAACTTCAACTTTATGGCCTTCCATTTGGAATTCCTTGGAATCGAGGGAAATAAGCTGATCGATCGTCTTGTCACTCAAGTCAGCCCCTGCCTTAAGCATCGCTAATCCATAGCTCTCCAAATCAACTTCAGCAATGGCTGCAAACTCACGAGCGGCTGCCACGTCTTGGTCCGTACAAGTTGGGGACTTAAACAAAAGCGTATCGGAAATGATTGCGGACAACATCAATCCAGCGATTTCTTTTGGAATAGCCACACCATGTTCCTTATATATTTTATTTAAGATGGTTGTAGTACATCCGACTGGTTCAGCACGATAGTATAACGGATCACTCGTTTCGAAGTTAGCGATGCGGTGATGATCGATAACCTCCAGTACGCGAACTTTATCTAAATCGTCTGCGCTTTGTTGTCTTTCGTTGTGATCCACTAAGATAACACCATTGGTTTCATTTCCTACCGTTTGAACTAATCTAGGTAATTCAACTTTAAAATGATCCAATACAAATTGGGTTTCTCCATTGATTTCGCCCAAACGTACAGGCTCCACCTCAAAGCCTAGCTTGGTTTTCAAGTCTGCATAAGCAATGGCAGAACAAATAGAATCAGTATCTGGGTTTTTGTGTCCGAATATAAGTACTTTTTCCATTCTCAATTCTCTCCTTATTCACCTATTTATGTGAGTCATCCTTATTTTTCTTTCCAAACCTTATTCTAACAGAAAGGAAGACCAAGGCTCAATCAATTTTAATTAAAATAAATTGGAAAAAAAATAGCCTCCATGAGGCTATTTTCAGCAAGTTATTTGAATGTCCCTTCCAATTGGCGAGGGGCTCTGCCCGTCCGTTCCCGCTTGCCTTTGGATTTGTTGCCAACGTACCCTTTTCCTGCGTGCCCTTTATTCCCTTTGAAATGGCGATCACGGTCAGATTTGCCGTCACCCTTGAATTTAGGCTTCTTAGCAAAACGAGGTTCCTCTGCTGTTAATTGAACTGGAACGTCCGTTTGTTCCTTCGTCATCATCTTCAAGGCTACGGAAACCAAAGTAATGGAATCATACTGGTCAAGCAGTTCTGTCGCCGTTTGCTTATACTGGGAATATTGACCTTCTTCAATTAATTGAATCATTTTATCAGATGCAATTCGTTGTTTAGATTCCATTGCTTCTGCCACTGTTGGAATCGGTTTGCGGCTGATCTTGCCTTTCGAGGCTTTTTCAATGCTGCGAAGCTGCCCCATCTCGCGAGGTGTAACAAAGGTCGTCGCTAACCCCGTTTTCCCTGCTCTTCCTGTTCTTCCGATACGGTGGACATAGCTCTCCGAGTCTTGCGGGATATCAAAGTTGTAGACATGAGTCACACCGGAAACATCGATCCCTCGAGCCGCAACATCTGTTGCAACCAAAATATCAATCGTCCCTTCGCGGAACTTATTCATGACCACATCACGCTGGCGCTGGTTTAAATCGCCATGCAACCCATCTGCCAGGTAACCCCTCTTGTTTAGGGCATCACTCAATTCGTCTACGCGCCTCTTCGTACGTCCGAAAATAACCGCTAACTCCGGATTTTCTACGTCCAGCAGTCGGCAAAGCACATCAAACTTTTCCCGTTCATTAACCTCATAATAGATTTGCTCTACCGTTGGAGAAGTGACTTCCTTTGCCTTCATTTTTATTAGCTCAGGATTTTTCATGAACTTTTCCGCGAGATTTTGAATCGGTCTCGGCATGGTAGCAGAGAACAATAAGGTTTGCTTGTCCTCTGGCGTTTCCTTTAAGATACGCTCGATATCTTCCAGAAAGCCCATATCTAACATTTCATCGGCTTCATCCAGAACAACGGTCGAAATGCGATCTAATCTTAAGGTTTTTCGTTGTATATGATCTAAAAGCCGCCCGGGAGTTCCGGTAATGATATGAGGACGTTTTTTTAATGCATTGATTTGGCGGTCAATGGACTGTCCCCCGTAAATAGGCAAAGAACGGATTCCCATATATTTTGCTAGCCGGTTAATCTCTTCAGAAACCTGAATCGCTAGTTCCCGGGTTGGGGCAATAACGATCGCCTGGACATAGTCTTTGCTTGTGTCCACGTTTTCTAGGATCGGTATTGCGAAAGCCGCCGTTTTTCCAGTACCAGTCTGGGCTTGCCCAATAATATCCTTACCTGTTAAAGCAACGGGGATGGATTTCTCTTGTATGGGAGAAGCTTCCTCGAAGCCCATGTCTGTAATTGCCCGCAAAATGGGGCCACTAATTCCTAATTCATGAAATGTTGTCATACATTTTACTCCTTATCATCTATGTTCATATCACTTAGCATTGACGAAATTTCACTATGTAATGCAAATTCATCTCCAATTTAACTGGGAGGTTAAACTGGCTTCGAATTAATATAGCTTGCTTTATATTCAAACAAGTATAGTATACCGTTCCTCGCGCTGTCTTATCGATGCCACGAAGTTATAAATTCTGACAGTAGAACAAAACCGACATTCCCCAACGCCATTGAGATGGCGTGCGTCCTGTCGGCGTAACTGAATTACACTAGAACATTTTTCCGGTTCGTCAACCTTTTTATTATATCACCATATTTTGGTCACATCAAGTGAACACTTGAATATATGTGTCCCTCTATTTCTTTATTACCTGTTCTATGGCCATGAGGAGGCTTTCTTCGAGCACGTCACCGTTTTGCATGGATAAAAATAAGGCAAGCAGCCCATAAGCCTCTTGAAGAGTGATGGAATGAAATTCATCCTCATCATAATCGATAATAAGGTATGACTGATTATCTTCAGAATCGACCATATCAATCAGGCGATACCCTTCAAAATCAAATAGCCTCCTAGCACCGCCTTCCGCCATCTTTTCATATTGCTTTTGCGTGATAAGCATGTTACACCTCCTATTTAATTCACTGCATTATAGCACATTACTCCAGACATGCACCTATTTTCCTGGAGAAATGGGCAGTGCCCCATGTCTTCTAGGTTGATGTGAATAGACTAGATTATAAAAGCTCTGAGCTTGCTACACCAGAAAGGGGGAGAATCATGATTTCGTTTATTGTGGGGCGAGGAATGGGACACTTAGGACGTTGCATCAGTATTGTTAACTTACTGCGTGCGAAAAGGAAAAAAGTACGCATATATGCCTTCGACAAAACCCATAAGTATTTAAAGCAAAATCTTTCCAAGAAATGCGATCTAAAGCTCTATAGAAAAGGAAAAGTAAGTGGGGGCAGAAAAGCGAATGTTATCATCCACGATTGGCGGCCTGAGATCCCTAGATTGCGGAAAGGTCGTACCTTCCGAAAAAGCGCGAAAATGGTTTCGTTATATCATAGTGATTTCTTTGTCCACCGCAGGGATGACCGCAAGATGCGAAGATATAAGCGACATATCCTGAAAGTCGCCAACCAAACTGACGTATTCCTTCACATGAATGTAAAACCTCCACAAAAAGCGCCTAAGAAATTAAAATGTCTTTACATCCCCATCCCGCTTATCTCAAGAAAGTCAACAACATCACAAGCAAAGGTGAAGAAACAACTAGGGTTAAAAAGCAACGAACCTTTCATATTAGTCCAGATGGGCTCCGGGCTTGGTGATGGACGCTACAAGTCCATACGCAAGTGGTATAAGATCATTAATCGTCTTGCTAAAAAACATCGTTTTGTCATCGCGGGTCAGTTTAAGGATGAAAAATTCAAGTTTGATAAGCGCGTCATCCAAGCGCCCTTATTCCCTAATGGAAAAGATCTGGTGCGCGCGGCAGAGCTAGTCATAACAAAACCGGGTATGGGTATCCTTGTGGATTGTATCTCCACCCAAACCCCTATTCTGATGCTGCCTCCGGACACGTCTGAGAGAAAACAAAAAGTTAGAATGCTAAAGGATATTATGCGAAGCGATATCGCCTGCGTAAATAAACCAAAGCAATTGGGAAGGAAAATCGAGCAGGCATTAAAGCATCGCTCTACTTTCAAAAGGAAATTTAAGCAAATACGGACAGATGGAGCCAAGATAGCCAGCCGTATTATAACTAAGCTGGAGAAAATTCCGCGAAGAAAGCTGAAAAAACATCGTTCACAGCTCTGCAGCCTAAGTCCGTACTGCAGGAAATTGAAGCGAAGAAAAAAATAAACGGATGGGTTCTGCCTCCATCCGTTTATTTTTGCGCACTAAGAGAAGCGTTCTTCTTTAAAGGGATTAGCGGTCATGGAATAGCCTCTGACCTCCCAATAGCCTGCCTGATCCTCTTTCATGAACTCAATGCCAGTAGCCCATTTGGATCCCTTCCATAGATAAAAGGAAGCAGGAGGAATGAATCGGAGGGGATATCCATGCTTTGGCGTGATGGCTTGCCAGTCATGGCTTTGATCCTTCCAGCGATACACAAAAAGCGAATCATCCCCGTATAGCGCATCAAGCGGCAAATTGGCTGAATAACCCATCGGATTACCGCCCAAATATCCATAAATTCTTACATACTTCACTTCAGGCTTAAGGTCCACCAGTTTGACCAGTTCACGAAAAGAAATGCCCTCAAAGGTCGTATCGAATTTTGACCATGTGGTCACACAATGCATATCCATTGTTGTTATGGTCTTGGGCAGCTTCAAAATTTCTTGGTAGGAAAGAACCCGCTCTTTTTCCACTTCACCGAACAACTTGAACTGCCATTGATCTTCCTGAAAAGTGTAGACATCCCCTTCATGAAGAATGGGCCATGTATCTGTCTCAAACTGTCCCGGCGGCAATTGTTTACTCATAGTCAAATCCCCTTCCCGCAGTACAAAACCTGTCTTAAAAATGATACTGTTTGAGTGGTAATGATGCAAGATGTACCAGAAAGGAATAAATCTAGCTTTTTTTCCTCATTATGATAATAACTTGAAATAGGAGGAGTATAATTGGGATTATTTCAATTATTATCTGACTGGAAAGAAGCAAACTACCAAAAGAAAGTGACCGAGATGCAATCTCAAGGCAAATGCCCCGATTGTCTCGGCAGAGGGTACAATCCGGTCATCCTCAGTGGATATTACTACATGAGTTCCTTGGATTGCCCTGGGTGTAACGGCAGCGGATTGTTTTCAGACTGGACACAAGCAGAATAATTTGATGAGGGTGTCCCAAAAGTGCCTGGCACCCAGTTAAGGGTACCCTCATCAAGCCCTAGTAAGTAAACCATGGAGTGATTTAATGAAACCTTTTACCGAACGAACCATTTCCATCATTAAAAGTATACCTGCGGGGAAAGTCATGACGTACGGCCAGGTTGCCTCCTTAGCCGGTAGCCCGCGAGGAGCCAGGCAAGTCGTCCGCATTCTTCATTCCATGAGCCACAATCATCAACTCCCTTGGCATCGCATCATTCATTCATCAGGCGAAATCAATACTAGCAACCGGGAGTTATACCGCGAACAAAAGCAACTGCTGGAAATGGAAAATATCCGTTTTATCAATGATTGCCGGATTGACCTGGATCTCTATCAATACCATCCGCAGGAATAAACCCAAAGATAGTCCAGATTCCTTATCGAAGCTTTCTTCGCTTAATCAATTGGTTAATGACTTCTGAGAAAACGAGCCCGAATGCGATAGCTCCGGAAATCATAAAGGCTCTTGCCGCCAATTGTAGCGCCTCACTATAGTCATTTTCGACAAAGTTTCTCATGGCATCATAGGACAAGCCGCCAGGTACCAAAGGGATAATCCCCATGACACTAAAGATGATACTCGGGGTTTTGTACTTCCTTGAAAAAAACTGACTAAATACAGCAACGAAAAAAGCCCCTGCCAAGGTTGCCAAAGCTTGTTCCACCTGATATTGGACCAGTAAGAAGTAAATCATCCAACCTGCCATTCCAACCAGTCCACATATAGCCAGAGAGGCCTTGGGTGCATTAAAGATGATCCCAAACGCAACCGAAGCCAAAAAACTCGTACTAAGCTGTTCTACGATTCCCATAGCAACCCACTCCGTTACAATATAGAAAAAACAATGGCTATTCCCGTTCCTATCGCAAAGGCAGTTAAGAATGCTTCTGCCCCTTTAGCTAATCCGGCAATCAAATGACCCGCCATTAAATCCCTGACCGCATTGGTTATGAGAAGCCCGGGAACAAGCGGCATCACGGAACCGATAATGATTTTATCCAATTCGCTTCCTATACCTGAAAACACGAATAAGTAAGATACAATTCCAATGAGAAAAGAGGCTAAAAACTCCGCAAAGAATTTTATCTCCGCTAACCGGTGGAAATATAGAACCGAGGAATAACCAAGTCCACCGGCAATTACAGCCGGTATGAAGTCGCCCCAGCTCCCTAGGAACATAATCAAAAAACAGCCGCTGGCAAGGGCTGCTGAGGTGATTTGCAGCCATATAGGATAGGAATAATTAGCCGACTCAACCTCTTTTAAGCGAGAGAGAGCCTCCTCTGCTGTAAGCCCCCCTTCGCTAATCTGCCTTGATATGTTGTTAACCAAAGCTACCTTCTGAAGATCTGTAAAACGTTCCGTGATCCGTATAAGTCTCGTTGCTTCCACTCCATCGATGGAGAAGATAATGCCGGTAGGTATCACAAAACTTTGCGAACGCCGGAGCTCAAAGGCAAAAGCCATGCGTATCATCGTATCTTCAACGCGATAGGTTTCGGCTCCGTTTTGCAAAAGGAGTTTCCCAGCAAGCAAGCAAATTTCAATTATTTGATCTGATTGTATCGTTGATTTTTCCATATCCATTCTCCCCAAAAGGAAAAAGCATGGGGCTTCCATGCTCAATTTTCTTATTTACCTAGAACTACCTTCCAAGTATTGTTTTCACTCGCCCAACCTGACCATCCTGGAGACGAACTTTAATACCATGAGGGTGGCTAGAGGAATTGGTAAGAATATCCTTTACGATCCCTCGCGTAGTTTTGCCTGTTCGCTGGTCTTTCTTTAATATAATTTCTACTTCAAGGCCGGTATGGATGTTTTTTCGTTCCTGGCCGTTTCCTGTCATTGGATTTGTGGCTCCTTCCAACCAATATCATCGGGGACGCAAAACGGCAACAACTTGCTTCCCGCTAGCCTGAATCCCCTTATCCTGGTTCCCGCAATGTTTTAGTTCTTTAACTAAGCGCTCTATAAGGCTTTTTGCCTCTTGACTCTCTTTTCTTTCCAGACGCACCGTCAGTTGAACGGCATCTCCGGTGGTAAGGATCTTTTCCGCTTGGCGTTTCTTTGTTTCATAATCATGATCTTCAATAAAAGCACTTAAGCGGATTTCTTTCGTTTTTACTCCTTTTTCAGCCTGCCGCTCCTTTTTTCTTTCTAAGTCTTTCCGCTTTTGAAATTCTGAAGGATTCGCTAATTGGCATGGCGGCGGGCTTGCCGATAACGACAGACAGACCAAATCAGCCTTCAGCTTTTTCGCCATTTGCAGGGCTTCTTTTGTTGGCACAATTCCCAGATCTTCCCCATTCAAGCCAGTCAAATGGACTTCCGACGCTTTAATTTTTTCATTCTTAACCATAGAGCCCCTCCTCGTTTGTTTAAGGCAAATCCATTAGCATAAAGGAAGCACCCTTTTCCGAAAGGATAGCCAGATCGGTGATATCCGAAATTCGGGCTGCATCGCGTCTTTTCAGCTTGTAATCCTGATTAAGTACAAGATCTCCTTCGATCACAAATATATAAATTTTACGGTCCTTTTCCTGGCTGAAATGAAGACTTTTGTTTGCTTCCAGCTCAGACATGTAGATCGTCATATCTTGATGAATATGCACTGTATTTTCAGATTGAATTCGATTTGAAACAACTGGAAGCAATTGATTTTTGGTTTCCTCTTGATTGTATGCCTTCTGTTCATAGGAAGGCGTAAGGCCTTTTTCACTTGGCATGAACCAGAGCTGAAGGGTATTGGCTACCTCATCCTCAGAGGAATTGATTTCAGAATGCAGGATGCCTGTCCCCGCGCTCATTCGCTGAACCTCCCCAGGCCGCAAGACCTCTCTTCCTCCCGTGTTGTCTTCATGCTTTAGCTGTCCCTTTACTACAAAAGTAACGATCTCCATATCGCGATGCGGATGTGTTCCAAACCCCTCTTGCGGTTGAATATAATCATCATTGAATACCCGAAGCGGTCCAAAATTCATATTTGCAGGGTCATAATAATCAGCAAATGAAAAGCTGAAATTACATTGCAACCATCCGTGGTCAGCCGAATACCGAGCCTCTGCTGGATAAATTTTTATCATGAAACCACACCTTCCTTGAATGTATTACGCGATCCCAATGTCAGATTAAACTAACTTTATGTAAGTATCTTATTGTGTTATAATTACTTCTGTCAAGTCTACGCAAATCCTTAACCTAAAGGAGCATTGATTATGGATCATATGTACATAAGGCATACTGTTGGAGGCAGGTTATTTTTGGATACCCAAAAGCATTCCTTACACTATAGCTTGCAATATGTAGATGGTTTTTGGAAATTCATCATTGATCTGCCGGCTGAGGAACTAGCAGACGCTTTGCTTGAAAACCGGGACGAACTCAATATTTTTGTGATTTCGGAGGACACCCGAAGCAAATCTTGGTATTATACGCGAGAAGGCTTAGTAAAGTACGATGATGCGAACCATAAATTAGTCATTCTTGCTGATTTCAAACTGGATTATCCAGCATAGCTATAATCCTAGCCGTTTGAATTCCTTCTCAAGTATTTCAATCCATTCTTCCATTGTTACCCCCTCCGGATCCTCTGGAGATGGCTTACGATGCCAATCGCTATTGGGGAACAGCCCTTGCCGGATGTTCAGCTTGAGTTTTCGGACTTCCTCGAGTTCAAGATCGTGTAATTCTTTAAACCAGATTGCTTCATCCATTTTAGTACAGCTCCTTTAATCAGATGAATATTATCTCTCATTTTTCCACATAATAAATGAATAAATTCATTAGGAGTGGAAAATGAACCTATTTGATCAATTATCTCAGTGGTTAAAAACAAGAGACCAGAGAAAAGCAATGGAAATGCAGGCAAAGGGATTGTGTCCCGAATGTACTTATGGGACAGGTCTTTATCCTTTAATCAATGAGTTTTGTTCCTATGAGTGCACCAGCTGTAATGGCAGCGGGTTGCTTAATACCTGGGATAAGGCCTAATATTATCTAATTTAACATGGTATAATAGAAAAGCAACCGTATAGGGTTGCTTTTTCTTTTGCTTTAATATTTCTAATCTAATACAAAGGATGATTATATTTGAATGCTGTCGTGTTTGACCTTGAACTCATAAAACGTTTTAAAAAAGGCCAGCCGAGTGAAATCGTTGAAATCGGCGCTTGTAAGGTAAACCTGGAAACCAAGTCGATAAGCGATCAATTTCAGGTGTATATAGCACCTAGAAATGGCTATGTTGCAAAGAGCACAAGAAAGTTTATTAACATGACCAAGGAAGATGTAAAGAATGCCGTACCTTTCCATTCTGGCATCCAGCAATTCTCAGATTGGTTGGGAGATGACTATTTTCTATGCTCCTGGGGCAGGGATGATCGACTCCATCTTATCAATCAATGCGTTCGGAATCGGATCAAGCTGGACTGGTTCCAAAACTATAACGACATTCAGCAGCAAATAGGAAAAGTACTGAGGCCCGATACGAAAAGCCAGTTAGGTCTTAAAAGCGCCCTGGATCTTGCAGGCATAGAACCCGTTGGCAAAGCACATCGCGGCATTGATGATGCGTTAAATACGGCCGAGCTGTTAATACGCTACCTAGATCAGCTCACCCTCCAAAAGAATGCCTTGACTAAAAAAGAGCTGGCCCAGTTTATCATGAAAAACAGAGCGAGACATCATTATAAGGAGCAGCAGCCATCGTCAGCAACAAAGGAAGCTGGAAAATAAAAGGCAGAAACGGATTCATCCTTTCTGCCTTGCCTATGCCTATCAAATATTTTTTAATACGAACCCCCGCCTCTAGCCCAACGGACAAACTGCTCCCCAACATTTTGCATCATATGATATTCCCTTTTGCCAATTCGGCTTCTCGCTCTCGAGATAACGGTTGCACTATTATACATCATTGGACTGTAAACAACTTTGACCGCATCGCCCTTGGAATAGTCCTCAAGCGAAGCTTCAACAACCATCCCAGTATAATAATTGTAGTAGATTACTTGCGATTCTCCGGAAAAAATGCCATGGTGAGTGTTTCCCAACCGGTTGACGACAAGATGGTCTGCTAACTGATAACTGGGTAAGGCGAACGTAGTTCTGTCCAACACTTTAATATTATTTGGGGATTCCATATTGGAATTCCCCATATTCTCAGCTTGCTTCCCCTTCCACCATCTGAAAAGTTTCATCCTCTACCCCACCATACTATGTTTTATTTGCTTGAAAAATAGTACTTATGTTCAAGTCTCAGCCGGGAGCGTAATGGAGAACCGAGTTCCTTTCCCCTTTTGGCTTTTCACTTCAATTTTTCCGTTCATCATCTGGACGATTCGAAAGCTTGTCAGCAGGCCCAAGCCTGTCCCTTCTTTCTTCGTGGAATAATAAGGGGTACCCAATTGCTGAACTTCATTCGAGCTCATCCCGATCCCCGTATCAGAGACCTCTAGTGTAATCTGGCGATTTGACCTCGTTCCTGCAATATGCAGTGTTCCTCCCCCCGGCATGGCCTCTATGCCATTCTTAATGAGGTTAAGCAGCACTTGGTTAAACTTTGCCGGATTAGCCAGTATATAAAGGGGACCCGCAAGGTCGATTTTAATATCCACGTCCCTTAGCACAGCGTAGGCAGAAGTCACGCTAACCACATGCTGAACCTGTTCGGATACATCAAATCGTTCAATCTCTTCTCCCTGGGGCTTAGCTAGAGATAAGAAATTATTGATGATCAGTTCCGCTCGATCCAGCTCATCGATCATTAATCTCATGTATCTTCGCTCATTTTCACTTCGTTCCCGTTCATTTAAGAGTTGCATAAATCCCCGTACAACGGTCATTGGATTACGTATTTCATGAGCGATGGAGGCAGCGAGCTGACTCAGCGCATTCAACTTTTCTGTCCGTTGAATTTCCATCCGCATCTTTTCGTTTTCGCTTAAGCTCTCGATAAGAACCATCACAATCCACATGGCCAACGCATGCAACAAGCAAAACCCAATATAAAAAATAACATTCTCCTTGGTTAATGGAGCTCCCCTAGGTCCTGAAAAGGAAATAAATGTGCAAATGAGCGCCCACAATAAAGAAAGCCCGCTTCCTAAAAGATATTTGTACCTGCGAGCCCTCTCCCTGAAATATGGAATTAGGCCAAAAGCGATAATCATGACAGGAGGGTAGGAATACAGCGTCAAGATGAACCCGGGTCCACCAAGAAAGTATCGGTAAGCTATCATAGTTATACCAACTACAATGCCCACCCTGTATCCTCCGTATAAAATGCCGACCAGCAAAGGGATTACGCGCAGGTCATACTTATAGCCTATGATGACACTAAAAGGAAAGCTCATGCACAGCATCAAGGTCACCGTACAAAGAATGGCGACGGTCACTTTCGAATACTTGGGATTCAACCTAATGGAAAAATAGATAAGAATGGACAATACCATAATCAGAATATTTAAAAGCAACTCCTGTGTACCTGCCAAGTCCCTCACTCCAAATCTATAAAGCACGGTAAAGCTATCATAATACATCCTGCATATTCTGAAAAGATCCGACATATAGGAAATCTGTTCCGCTTTTTCATCTGGAGGTTTTACCCATGTCAACATTGGGCTTGACTGAAGTAATTCAAATAGAACCAAACTAAGGTGGAACAAAAAAAAAGGATGGTGAAAAAGACATGCTTTCACCCAATCAAATTTCTGCGCTTAAGAGTGCCCTTTTGGATGAAAAAGAAGACCTTATCCGACGGTTAGATCAAAATGACCATTTCGATATCGAGAACTCTCAGATTAAAGAATCTTTAGGGGATTTATCCAACTATGATAATCACCCTGCCGATCACGGAAGCGAATTGTTTGAACGGGAAAAAGATATTGCCTTAAATGAACATGAAGAAGAACATCTTCAGGATATCCTAAGGGCTCTGGAGGCAATAGAGCAGGGAACATATGGCCTGTGTGAAATTTGCAGCCAAGCCATACCCCTTGAAAGACTTCAGGCCCTTCCTACAGCTACCCGTTGCATCGAACATACACCTAACCACTTTGTGTCTGAAAACCGCCCGGTGGAAGAGGATATTCTCCGGCCAGCTTTCGGTAAATTTGAGTATGATGAACAGGATGCGACGCTTTATGACGCAGAAGATGCTTGGCAAGAAGTAGCTCGATACGGTACTTCAGAAACGCCATCTGACTTTTGGGAGCAAGAAAAAAACAGTTATAATGAAATGTTTGTGGAGTCAGATGAACCCATCGGTCTAACTGAGGCTGTCGAAGGATTCCTGCTTGCCGACATCGAAGGGAATTTCATTGGGATAGCAGCTAATGATTTGCATGAGATCTATGAAAGAAAACTCGATGAATATGGGATCATGTCTACGGTGGGTGGCCTTGGGGCAACAACCTGGGATTTTGATGAAGATACCCAATAAGAGGAAACTAAACTGGGATGATCATCCAGTATATTATGACACGCAATAAACAAAAATATAAAGGCAGATAACCTTTCTGCAAAAAACAATATCAAGGGAGGACTTCAAATGCCTAACAACAATAACAACAACCAAAAACTAGTACAAGGTGCTTCTCAAGCATTAGATCAAATGAAATATGAAATCGCTCAAGAGTTCGGAGTACAGCTAGGAGCCGACCAAACATCTCGTGCTAACGGATCTGTTGGTGGAGAAATCACAAAGCGTCTTGTTCAATTTGCAGAGCAGGCTCTTGCTGGAAGCCGTATTCAATAATAACTGAATACTTGATCTGAGGGGTGTTTAAATACACCCCTTTTTCATGTTTTCGATCTTACGGTATCTAATATACCAAAAAATAAAAAGGCTGATTCCAATTTGGAATCAGCCTTTCTTTAAGTTAAGACTAAAGCTTAACTACGTTAGCAGCTTGCGCACCGCGATTTCCTTGAACAACTTCAAATTGCACGCGCTGTCCTTCTTCTAAGGATTTGAAACCTTCGCCAGTAATTGCGCTGAAGTGTACGAATACATCGTCTCCGCCTTCTACTTCGATAAATCCGAATCCTTTTTCTGCGTTAAACCATTTAACTGTTCCGTTTTGCATTTGTGTTTCCTCCAAAAAATTTATTTAATATGTTATTCGCTTTATTTACTGAGTAAAATAAAAAAATTCACATATTAAAAAGAGCAACCAAAATCAGAAGTGATAACCCTTTTTAACAAGTGAATTATACTTAAGTTTTATTTTCTTTTGTTAAATATATTGTATCACCTTTGAACCTAATAATCAATAATAAAGTGGAATAAAAGGATATAGGAGTCCTTGGACTCCTATTATCCCTAATCAAGCTTACTTTTTAAAGTATGGCTCGTGTGGTTTTTTTTCGGAAACAACTTCCAGAAAAGCCTGAGCAAACTTAAGCCCATCCTGAACAGTTGGATCTTTTAATAGCCTTAGCAGTCCGAATATCGAGACACTTTCCCGATTTTGCTCTGCTCTCAATTTCGCTTCCTTTACCATGGATAATCCCTCTTGCACTTTTTCGGTTACTGGCGTAGCCACAATTTCCGCAACCTCAGCCACAGAGACCAGGTTTTCCTTTTTAGCGATCATCTCGATGAAAGGCGTTGCCCGTTCTAACATTTCCACTGTTTGAGCAAGTTTTGGCAGCTTTTCGACAAGCGACAATAGCGCATCAATATTATCCTTATTAAGGGCTACTTTTGAAATATGTGAGAGGGGTTCGGCTACATTGTTGATGGTTTGGCTATCAGTTGCCAGTACGCTTACCATCTCAATGCCCTGCTCCATCTTCACTACAGCTTCTTTGATTTGCGGCAGCTTCTGGACCAGCGTCGTCAAAGCTTCCTGTACTTCAGGATTTGATAATTCATTTACCCATTGGCCTGGCGTTTGTGTAGTTGCTACAGACATAATCTTCTCCCTTTCTTTTTCTCCACTCTGTATCAAGTATATTATTTCCTGTCCAAAGATGACAACTCATAAGAAATATTTTGCATATCCCTATAAGTTTAGATTAATTGAAAATATATACCAAAGCAATAATTAGTTGGTAATCCGGGGAAGGATGGAAGAACAAATCCACAGCATCAAGCCGCACGCAACTATCAGGATTCCCCAGTCGACGAGAAGATGGGCAGAATGACTAACTAGGAGCAAGCCCCGCAAGGCATCCACCAGGTAGCTAAGAGGATTAATCAGCGCTAATATTTGAAGCCAATCCGGCATAATGGAGATCGGATACAGGGCATTGGAGGCAAAGAAAAGCGGCATAGTAATCAGCTGGCCGATCCCCATTAACCTCTCCCTCGTTCGAACCAGAAAAGCAATCATCATCGAGAGTCCTGCAAAAAAAGAAGCACCAAGGATGACTGTAAAAAACAGTCCTAACACGTTGCCGATCCCCCAATCCAGGTGGACACCGAGGATAACGGATAAAATCATGATGACCACCGCCTGAACCGCTGCCCTCAAGGAAGCGGAAAGCATTTTTCCGAGTATAAAAGCTGAACGATAAATCGGTGTGGACAAGATTTTCTGTAATACCCCAGAATCTCGATCCCAAATAATCATGATTCCATAAAAAATGGAAAGAAAGGTAACGGATTGGGCCAGAATACCTGGAGCTAAAAATTCCAAATAGCCCACGCCGCCTGTAGGAATTTCCCGCAGTCCACTAAGAGCCTGCCCAAAAATCAAGAGCCAAAGAGCCGGCTGCACTCCCCGCATCAGCAGTTCCGTCGGGTCCTTGCTTAGCTTTCTCGCTTCCAGCTCCACGATCACACCTGCGTAAGCAAGGTAGGAGACCACCCCATTCCGGCGTTTACCCGAGTCTTTTTGCGGTGCGGCGGCTTCGATAGACATCTCTCATCCCTCCCTGATGCTGATCTGGATTTCCGGCAAAATGTACAAAGATCTCATTCATCCCCGCTCCGGGATTGCCCATGCTCGCTCTAAGCTCCTCTAATGAGCCTAACGCTGCAACCTCCCCCTTACACATAATGGCTATTGTGGAACACATCGCTTCGGCTTCTTCCATGTAATGAGTCGTTAGAATAATTGTCATTTTCTCTGTATTTCTCAGTTCTTCAATGTGGCTCCAGACTCCTTTTCTTGCAATCGGATCCAATCCAACCGTCGGTTCATCAAGATAAAGAATTTTCGGCCGGTGAAGAATGGCCTGACCGATTTCCAGCCTGCGAATCAAGCCGCCTGAATAAGTTTTTGCTTGCCGATGGGCCACCTCTTCTAAGTTAAGAAGCTTAATCACTTCTTGAATCCTTTCTTCCCGAACCCGCCTCGGCAATCCGTGGAGCTTGGCAAAGAGAAGAAGATTTTCATATCCGGTCAGGGTCCCATCCATAGAAATCGCTTGCGGAACATACCCGATCAGCTCCCGAATCTGCTCCGGATGTTTTTTAAGGTCCAAGCCCCCGATTTGAACTTCCCCGCCCTCCAGATCGGTTAGCGTTGTCAGTATCTTTATCGTGGTTGATTTCCCTGCCCCGTTCGGACCAAGCAGCCCGAAGCACTCCGCTCGCCGGACAGAGAAGCTAATATTTTTAACTGCCTGCACTTGACCAAAATTTTTGGTAAGTCCGGCAACATTTATCATGGACTCTTCCATGCCCTTCCCCCTCTCTCCATGTTGGCAAGTGAAAAGCAAGAAGGGAGGTGCTTCCCTTAGGTCCTCCCCCCTATCATCTCCGCTTAAGCCCCTGCTCTTCTACAAATTCTTTCATATATATCCTGCTCTTTTTTTCCAGCATAGTGACCATCAGCTCTGTCCAGCGATCCTTTCTCTTTCCTTTGGTTCTTTCCTCATAATACTTTCTCATGATTTCATCATATTCCTGAAGTTCCCGTTTCATTTCCTCGGTATCCGGCTGATATACATTTTCATGGTAGATGTGAGTCCATGGCAGTCTGGGTTTAATCTCCGGATTTTGCTCCGGAACTCCCACTGCGAGTCCGAATAAAGGGATAACAAACTTCGGGATCCCCAAAATTTCCCGAACCCGGTATAAATCATTACGGATGCCGCCAATATAACAAACACCCAATCCATAAGATTCAGCGGCAACAGCCATGTTTTGTGCAGCAAGGGCAGCATCTATAGCCGCAACCATAAACTTTTCTGTACTTTCAATGGAATCCAGCACGTCTCCTTCCGCCCACTCTCCTAATTGCTTATGTCGATAGAGATCTGCGCAAAACACAAAAAAATGACCGTTGTTCGCCACATAAGATTGATTTCCTGCAACCTCCGCCAACTGATCTTTTTTCAACTGATCCGTAACACCTATAATGGAGTAAGCTTGGATATGGCTGGAAGTCGAGGCAGCTTGAGCAGACCTCACTAACGTTTGAACTTGCTCCCTGTTTAAGGACTTGTCCCGGAACTTCCGTATAGACCGATGACTCAGCAGTAATTCAATAGTTGGATTCATGTTAGTCCTCCTAAAAATTTTTACCACTATATATTATCTAGAAAAGTGTTCCAAACTACAATAACTACACAAAAAAGAAGACTCTGGGTCGAGTCATTTCTACCAGAGACTTTCCATTCACTTTTGTTTATGGTTTTCAATAAATTCGATGGCGTTATAGATCCATATGGCTGCTTCTTCCCTCGTTAAGGGCAGTTGAGGCTCGAACTTCTCCCCGTCTTTCAATTCGCCGATTTTTGTAAGGAGCAGCTTCTGGATGCTGTTCATAAATTGCGGATTGATGCTCTGCTCATCCTGAATCATAATATACAATTCTATAAACATATAATCGCCTGTTTTGAGTGCCGCCTTCATGAGAAGGTCGGCAAATTGCTCGCGCGTCATATATTCATTTGGCTTCACATTTTTATCCAATTCCATCCCATTCAGGTGAGCTACAAGGAATGAATTAGCATACCAGGCATCATTAGGAACTGAAGTGTAGTAATCACTGGCTTTAGGTTCCTTCACGAATCGGATATGGTCAATATTTAAATTTAAGCCCTTTACGATTAAAGTAACAGCTTGAGCATAAGTCAATTGCTGGTGAGGGGCAAACTTTTCTGCGCTTATCCCCTGGATGATCCCTCTGTTCTTTAAAGAAAGGAGTTTCCCGTGTCCCTCCCTTTGTCCAACGTCAGTAAAAGCAAGCCCAGTAGTTGGGGCTAGCAAAGAAATGGACAATACCATCGTTAAAAGACCCTTCCAGTTTTTCATCATCGCTCATCCCTTCTATTCTTTTCTATAGTTATGGACGGCAAAGAAGATCCCAGGGTTGCATCTTCCTATGAAAAAATCTTTAGTGGTATAGATCCATTTCCTTATCTGGCAATCAATACGTTTTACAATACGTGTCGGGTTCACCGCTTGTGCTGTGTTCTTGGTAATAATGAAAAACCCTTTGAGATATCATTCAAAGGGCTTGAAAATTGATAATGCATAGCTTCCGATATTATCCGGTAAATAATTGAGTCCATATAATTCTACGCTGTCCTCCCGTTGCCCAACCGACTCCAGTACGTGTAAATTTTGGATTTAAGATATTATTTCGATGGGGTTTACTCTTCATCCAAGCGGCTACCACGCTTTGAGGTGTTTCATAACCCCATGCGATATTTTCTCCATGAGTACGAAAAGTTATCCCAAAACACCTTAACATTTGCTCCGGAGATCCAAAGGTTGGAGAATTGTGACCGAAATAATTTAAATCCCTCATATCAATGGATTTAAGGGCGGCAATTCTTCCGAGACGCCCATCCGATATGAGTGCCGGAATTCCTCGGCTAGTTCTTTCCTTATTCACTAAATCGACAACATCATCTGCTATGTTTCTGACAGATCCTCTACCAGATGCATAACGTCTGTAAGCCTGACTTCTCTTTAGCTTCTTTCCTGCCCATGCCGTGCCTATCCCTTTCATTTTCCTTTTCATTTTTTCCTCCTATATCATTTTCCGATAATTGAATTGATTTATCTGCATACTCCTTTCTCATTTCCAATAATCAGGTAATGCTAAAATGCTTTTGTTTGCTTGTGCTGCTGTCAGGTTGAGACACCTAAAAATAAAACAGCAGCCCAGTCTGGAAGATGCCAGACGAGCTGCTGTTATTAAACAAGAAATTAAACCAACCTATATTATGTACGGTAATGGCTGGCCCGCCTGGATTCGAACCAGGGCATGACGGAGTCAAAGTCCGTTGCCTTACCGCTTGGCTACGGGCCAATCGCTTATATGCATATAGTACCCGATATGGAGCAGTACTATACACGATTTCATATACTATTTTATCTTTGGTCTTTGGTGCTCTCGCAGCCATTATAATTGAACCCTATTGCAAGTATATGTAAAATAAAGAAAAAGATGTAAATAAGAAAGCAAAGTTGGTGAATGGCATTGGGCAAATTTCTTATCTTTTCCTTCCTCTGGTGGATAACAGGAAATCCATTTTTGGCTATACTTCTTCTCCTTATTATCTTTTATTTTCTTGACCGTCGATATATCGGTCTCTTTCCAAGCGTAACCAAGCCGATCCGGGAATACCAACGTGCTCGAAAAATAGAACAGGAGCTGCGGCTAAATCCTCATCATACAGCGAATAGATTGGAATTAGCCCGAATTTGGATGAACAAGCGCAAATATGGAACGGCTATCCCTTATTTACAAGAGGTTTACGCAAAGGTGGAGGATTCAGCCGAGGTGTTGTATGAGCTTGGGCTGTGCTACCTTAAAACGGGGAAGGTGATCGAGGGGGAACGAATGATTCTAGAAGCGCTGAAGGACAATCCAAAGTTAAAGTATGGTGAACCTTACCTGGAGTTAGGGGAAGAATTCAGCAAGAAAGAGATAGGAAAAGCGCTCCGCTACCTGGAACAGATTCGTGACATTCATTCTTCTTCTTCAGAAACCTACTATCGGTTAGGGCAGTTATACCTGCGGCTCGGCCGTAATCAGGAGGCCAGATCCTCCTTTAACGAAGCCTTGGAAATTTATCGAAGCCTCCCCAAATATATCCGCCGCAAGCAAAGGAAGTGGGCCCTCCTCTCACGATTGAAAAGCTGGTCTGCTTAATTCCTGAAAAAAGGGTCCCGACCAGCGGGTACCCTCTTTTCAACCTTGCTATCATTCCTCATTCTTTAAGCGATTTGTATTTTCGATAAAGGTGGCTACAGACTGATCCAGGAGAAATTCGCGGAAGCGGTCTTCATTGACATCCGTATCGACCTCCAGCTCTTGCCCTAATACTCCATAGGGGTCTTTAGGAAGAAACGGATGTTTTTTGTTTTTTGATTTTCCCATTAGCCCAATTCTTCCGGAAGAGATACGATAGTCATATTCTCTTGAGCATCATGATCGACAATCACTTGGATTCCTTCCTTCCAGGGATATCTCCCCGTAATTCCATCGGTAGGATTATCTCCTTGATTCAGCACATTAAAATCGCCGTAGTCACCATCCATAAACCGTTGAATAAAGCCCATAATTTCTTGAAGAGGAATTATGCCTGTCACCCCTTGGGTAATTGTCAAATCCCCTAGTCGGTTTTTCATATCAACGCTCCCTTTCCAATACTTCTTCCCTATTTTCTTCATCCCCCTGCCTTTTATGCGGCAGCATTTGACTTCCTATGGCCCGTCTTATAGTAACGGGCTAATAAATGGCCAAACAGAGAAGCCAAAATCTGCTGAAAAAGCATAGCCATTACGACTGGCGCTGCCACTGCCCCCGGAAAATAAGCTACAGCCATCACCGCCCCGGCGCTGACATTCCTCATCCCTCCAGTGAATACTAAGCTGACAATGTCTTCTCTGTTCCATTTTAATAGTTTCCCCAGGCCCCAGCTAAGGAGATAGCCGGTGGAGGAGACGAAAAATACGGTGCAGGCGATAGCAACAAGCCTCCAATTGACATGGATCAAATAGGGAGAAACCATGGAACTATTGATCATCACGACCATCCCTAGCCCAATCTTCAAAAAGGGAGCTAAGCGCGGGGAAAGGGTCACTTTCACTTTGCCTTTCGTCATTTGATTAAGCAGCATCCCTAAAAGAGAGGGTATAACGATCATGCCCAGCAGCCCTTTCATTAATCCCCACCCGTCAATCGCTACCATTTCCCCTACCAGAACGGAGAGGCTGAAAGGTACGAGCAAGGGAGAAAGGAGGGTGTCGATCAGGATAATGGATAAGGCCAAGGCGTGGTTTCCCCGGTAGATGGAAACCCAAATGAAGCTAGTAA
Source organism: Ammoniphilus soli (assembly GCF_040813775.1). Classification (NCBI taxonomy): domain Bacteria; kingdom Bacillati; phylum Bacillota; class Bacilli; order Caryophanales; family Paenibacillaceae; genus Ammoniphilus; species Ammoniphilus soli. Next base: position 621,856 of record NZ_JBEGDL010000001.1, on the reverse strand, counting down.
TTCCTGTAGGGATTACCATCCCTAAAATTAATCCTGTAATAGTCAAAGCATCCCCACTGAATGCGATATGTCCAACAGACCAAGCCCATAGCGGCATCCCGATATGCAGAACCAGAAACGCGATGAAAATCGGAAAAGGGTGCAGCATGACATTCGCTAAACTCCTAAAATCAGAGCTTAAGCTTCCCGCAAACGTCATGAAAGCGAAAATCCACGGCACGAGAAAAGTATAGTCATGCAGACGTTCGGCTAGCACCACCCCGCTTACAACACTTACAGGAGTTATGAGCGGCATAGCTTTCTCAAGCCCTCTATTCAATAATTGCAACATGATTTCCACTCCTAGTGTAACTTTTTCTTACTCTATTAAATCATATTTAGGTGTACTTTCCTATGTAACAGATGAATATCCATTACAATAGAAACCTATTAGTTCAAATTACTCTTGATCTGAAAACGGATACGAGGTTATCGTAATACTATTCTCAAATACTAGAAAAAAAACAGAGAAATAAAAGAATCTGGGGGTTTTCATGCTTGAACTGGGTACTAAGCTTTATTGTATTTTCTCCTTACCTGGCAGTAGTACCGATCCTGTTTATCACCTATCAATACTTTAAAAAAGGGGATTGGGCACTCAACCACTCTTGGACGAACGGGCTCTACATCTTGTTTTGGTGGTCTATTCTAGTGGGGTTTGTCAATGATCAAGGGGTGTACATCTCTACCTCTCTATTCATCTTGGGATACTTTTTCATCAGTCACTATTTGAGGGACAAATACCATACGGAAGTTTCGATTGAAAGGCTATTGTCTTCGCTTTTCTTCCTTTCGATTGGTTCTGCTTTCATTTCTTTCTTGGATCGAATGGGAGTAATCAGTTATGATCCTGCATGGTGGAAATTTCTTCTGGGAACAAGAAGTATCGTTGATATTGGAGCCTATCAGAACGACCGAGTCTCTGGAACCTTTAATAATCCCAATCTGGCAGGCACCTGGTATGCCAGTATGATTCTGATCGGCATTTACCTCTTCCAGCAAAGAAAGGGGCTGCTAAAGTGGGCTTATGCCTTTGGAGTAGTGATTTTTATTTGTTCCTTACTTTTTACGGAATCTAGAGCGGCTATTATGGGCTTAGGCCTTGGATTCGTCATCTACGCCTATTTCAGCGGGCACAAGAAACAAATGCTTGTCCTGATGTTTCTTTTGATGGGAGGCATTGCCCTCATGCTTCACCGTCCCGATTGGTTTCCGCGTGGCGAGTTCCTATTTTCGTCCATTCGGGACCGCGCAGCCATTTGGACCAATACGTTTGAGATGTTTCTGGAAAGGCCGATTACGGGTTGGGGAATTATGGGGATCTACTTCGCCGATAAAAGTGTTTATGATTACCTGAGGGTCTTTCATGCCCATAATATCTTCCTGACGCTAGCGACTACGCTTGGCATTGTCGGACTATTTATCTTCCTTCACATGCAATGGTCCTTGCTGCAGGAAATCCGCTTTCTTTACCAGTCAAACTGCCGATTGACTCCTCTATTAAGCGGCATGCAAGCCATGATAATGGGGCAAGGCCTCTTGGATTTCACCATCATGAGTCCGCAAATCTGCCTTCTCTATATCTCTTCTGCCGCATTCATTGGAGGATTAGCTCAAATGTATAAACCTTCTTATGTGAAGCTTGCACAATGGTCACGCAGGGATTACAAGAAAACATAGCGGAAAAAGAAAAATCTCCGGATATTCTCTGAAACAGAGAAAAATCCGGAGATTTCTTCTTAATCGGCCAACAAGCTGCGAATCTGTAGAACTTTTTCCGCGAACTTCTCATCACTCAGTACCGGCTTAGCACTGTCTGCGTCAATATCCTGCAGAAGCTCGTGCCAGGATTTGCAGCCTTGATAGCTTTCGTGAATCGGGACAACGACCGGCTTAGGCAACTTATAAACCCTTAATAGCAAAACATGTAGAGGCTGTTGCTTCTTCCATTTCAAACGGTCTTCAGCGACATTATCCACCCAAATATGGCAAGGCGAAAGGGCACGAACCTTATCCTCATCAAACACTTCAATGTCGTCCACTGCCTCTGCAAAAACTCGGATTTGTACCGTAGAACGGCGAGAATCCCATTGATTCATGGAATCAAAGAAGTCCGGTTCGTATTGAGGCTTGACCAAATCTACTTTTTGATGTTCAAAGGTAGGATATAAAAAAAATCGGTTTTCAATTAGTTCGAATTGCTTGGTTTCCTCCTGAATTCCGCCTTTGCGAAGTAAAATGATCTGCTCTCCTTCCTCTAAAGCTTTTACGGCTACTCCCCATTCCTTTAACGCAACTTTCATCCTAGCATCTCTCCTATTGACAGTCTTCCTTTAGCATACCTTTTCACATTCTCTCGTTCAAGCACCAATGGAATGGAAAAAAGACGTCTTAAGACGTCGGGATTTTTTACTATTTTGCAACCTGCTCCTCCGCTTCTGCCTGCTTCGCTGCGACTTCTCCAATAATCGGGAGAGCATACCATTCTCCTTTATAGGCCTTCACCATCATCAAAATCCATAGGATTAGACTAACCGGGATGAGGATCAGATTTCCAATCCAGCCGATGATAGGAATGAAGCCAAGAATAAAGTTGAGGATAAATAACACAGCAAATATAAGGACAGATTGTAACGCGTGAAATTTCACAAACTTATTTTCTTTCTCAAGCAGTAGGATGATTACACCTGAAATCACTCCAAATAAATAGCACAAGAATCCTGCAACGTTGGCTTCTAAACCAATGGAGGTTTTTTCTCTCGATTCATCACTCACGCGGTTTCCTCCTTTTCGCATTCTTCTATGCTATCTTATTCGGATTTTGTAATAAAATGAGGATTATAAGAAATGACTTCAGTCATATTTTTCATCGTTCTCTTGCGTTATCCCATCCACCAGGAGATCTAGCTCGTTTTCAAAGGGAAGATACAATGGGGCCGGCAAACGTTCAGCTATGTGCTCGATATCTGGGTAAGCCAAGGCTTGATCGAGCGAGGCAAAGCCGTCTAGCGTCTCATACCATGCCTTGAATGAATCAATGAACACATAGAACTTATGCTCCAGAAATGTTGCCTCATCTTCTGCCCCCTCCATAATGGAAGTTTTCTGATTGCGGTCCCATTGTTCAATGAGTTCATTTAGGTCTCTCATCATTTTTTCTTTCATCAATCTCCCTCCTTGCTACCAAACGCTTCAGCCAATAGATGGTACGAATTCAAAGTGGCTTGAAAATCATGGGTTCTCGTAACGACCATAAACTCTTCTGTTTCATATTCCTCGCTTAAGGACAAAATCTGGGCTTTCACCTGATCTTTCGAGCCAATGATCATGCGCTCTCTATTCTCTTTGACGATCATTCGTTCAAAGGGACTATAATTATACTTCTGTGCTCTTTCTAACGTCGGAATCCCCGCATTTCTCTTTCCTTGCCTAAACTCAAGGAGCATCAGGTCAAGGCTGGATGCTAACTTTTCTGCTTCTTCTTCCGTTTCCGCGCAGATTACAAAGACAGCCACTATAGTACGGGGATGCTCACCCATTAAGCTAGGTTTAAATCTCTGCTTATAGCTTCTTGTCGCATCCGGTCCGCCTGATCCATTAATAAATTGAGCAAAGGCAAAGCCCGTTCCCTTCTCTGCAGCCAACCGGGCACTATAATCACTTGATCCCAATAACCACACCTCAGGAGCTGTCGGAATGACCGGGGTAGCATAAAGCCCTTCAAAGCGATGTCCCGGCTGCAATTGGTCATACAGATAACCCGCCAGGTCATCCAACTGCAAAGGATAGTTGTCGACCGTACTCAGTTTCCCTTCCTGCAGGGCTTGAGTCGCGATCGGCATACCACCCGGGGCCCTGCCTAGCCCAAGATCAATCCTTCCTGGTGCCAATGCTTCCAGCACCCGAAAATTCTCTGCGACCTTAAAAGAGCTGTAATGAGGCAGCATAACTCCTCCAGAACCCAATCGGATCTGCTTCGTCCTGGCAGCCAAATGGGCAATCAGCACCTCTGGGCTTGAACCCACCAAACTTATGGTATGATGATGCTCCGCTACCCAAAATCGCCGATATCCCCAAGTTTCCGCTTCCTGTACGAGTTGAACTGTCCGGGAAAAAGCCTCCAATGCTGTTCCCCCCTCGATGATGGGGGACTGGTCTAGAATACTGAGAGAAATCAAAGATGAACACCTCCAAAAAAGTGCTTTATAATATACAATACCATATTCTTTCAATCCAGGACCTAAAAAAAGGGCCAAAAGCTTTTGCTTTCGAACCCTTCCTAGATAGCTATTCCTTATGGCCGTGCTTATGATGCCTGTCCCACTGCGGGATGAACCCGTTTTTCTCCTTCTTTGCATAATGCTCTTCCAAATGGGAGATAATTTTTTGACCTTTCTCTTCTGACATTAGGCCAAACTGCACATACTTCTTAATCACTTCTTTCTTTTTCTCTAAAATTTCCTTATGTAAAGCAGCTAACTCACTTTTCTGCTGAACCGTTAATTCCACCTTCTTTTCAGAAGCTGCAGGATCGGTTTCGGCAAAAACATTGCCCTGTCCCAGCAACATCATGGTGCAAACTATCGTGATCGCCAAAGATTGTTTAAATCGACGCATAAGAAAACACTCCTTCCAATAATTGTCGTTTTATCTTTTGAATATTTAACGGTTTTTATACTGCAGACTATTGTCCTATCTCTTCATTTTTCAAGTAATTTCCATAGCTATTTGAAATGTTGACACCACTTCATGGCAAACATATGAACCTTTCGCTACAGGGAGTGATTAATCGGACAAAAGCAGGTATGATGGTACATGTGAAGTGTTACACAAACTTAAAGGAGTGTGGACAAACGATGACTGGAACTTTGGTGCTTTACCCAAAAAACAAGGCTGTAATTCTTATTAGTGAAGTAGAGCAATCCGTTGTTGAGGAAATTAAAGCTCAATGCGGATGTGATCATTGCATGTGCAGCTTAAACGGGAACGTGGTGGATTTTGGACAAATTGATTACGTTACCTGGAGAACGGAACCGATTAACCTTGAATACGGATTTTAATAGAGTGATAAATAAATATAGCTATAGCTAAAAAAGAGGATAGATCAGTTAAACATCTATCCTCTTTATGCATGGTTATGTTCATTTTAAGTATACTATTTAACTCTGAGATTTTTAGCATCATTCTCCAGCCTTTGTCTGATATCTATAACGATTAAGCAAAAATGACGCAAACATTAACAAAGCTAAACTAAGGAAGGCATTCCGGTACATATGCTCAGGGTGGCTGTTCCATTCGAGAAACAGTCCTGCCATCGTAACTCCTATTGCCCCTCCAATAAATTGAACTAGCTGCATCATTCCCATCCCGGCTCCGACTTGCGGCTTATCCAAGATTCTGGAGGCTTCGTTAGATAGACTGGAGGTCATGCTCGTAAAGCCTAGGCTCGTTGACATATAGGTAACAAGTATGACAAAGGGAGAAACTCCCGAAAAGAAGGCAAATACAACTGCGGATAAACCCAAGAGAAGATGCCCGGTTTGAATTAAGGGGGCATTTCCGAACCGATCTATAGCTCTCCCGATGAAAATCGCAGCAAACGCCGATAGCATTGCCCCTGGAAAAATAATCATACCAATGGCTGCCGGACTCCTTCCAAAAAGATCCGATAGCATGATAGGCATTAGAAAAAGAATGGCAAAGTGGCTACAGAATGCGGAAAACCCCATAAATAAAAGCATAAGATATTTTCGGTGCCTTAATAGGGCAGGTTGGATAAAAGGAATCTTTTCCGTGAGCCGATGAATATGTCTCCAAAGAAGAATGAGAGAAAGGAGCGTTAAAGCTAGCACCCATATTTTAAAACTGACAAAAAAACCAAGCATCCCTGCCACTCCGATGGCCGTTAGGGAGGCACCTATGGCGTCAAAATCAACAGTTTGCCGTTTTTCTACCGGAAGCCATTTCCGATATAGCGGAATTAGAATCAATACAAGAGCGGTTACCGCAAACAGGGAATTCCAGCCCCACCACTGGGTAAGCGCCCCGCCTACAACAGGCCCTAAACCGAACCCTAAAGAAGCTGCGGAAGCAATAAGCGACATGGCCCTTCCCCTTCTGGGCAAAGCGATATACCGCGCAGCCAAAACCATCGCTAAACCCGGAACGGCCCCCGCACCTAAAGCTTGTAAAAATCGGCCAACGATCAGCAGGAAAAAGGAATAGGCGAAAAAACCGATAAAAGAAGACAAGCCAACCAGCGCTAACGCGCTGATCAACAGGCTGCGGATCGGTATGAAATCCGATAATCGACTATACGTAATTGTTGAAATGGCAAAGGCTACAGAATAACCGGAAACAAGAATTGAACCGGCTGTCGGCGTGAGTTGAAATTCATTAATGACAGTCGGCAAGGCCACATTGAACATAGTAGTATTCATAACGACCAGCCATACCGTGAGACTCCATAACGGAACCACTTTTTTCTCTATTGTGAAATTATTTACATCCTCCATCTCTCTGCATGTTCCTTCCTTCATTTGCTTACTTTAATCATACATAAAATCAATTCATGTTAGAAGTCGTTTGAACACATTAGGTTGAGCCATAAACGGATATTCAACCCTTCGCAAATAAGGTATAATAATTCTGTTTTGTGGTTAACCGAAATACATGGAGGTTTATATCGAATGCTGAACAAAAAATGGTTGGCTGGAATGATTACCCTAAGCCTTTTAGGAAGTAGCTCTTCTCTGGCTTATGCCTCTTACAACGACATTGAACATTCTTATGCAAAGGATTCTATTTTATACTTATCTCAGCAGGGCGTCTTAATCGGAAAGCAATCCGGAGTATTTGCTCCAAAGGAAACCGTTACCCGTAAGCAACTTGCGGTCATGGCAGCAAAGGTTTTGGGCATTCAGCCATTTCCTTCTCCTACCCCAACGTACTTCGATATTCCAAGCACAGATTGGTCCTATGTTTACATAGAAGCTCTTAGCCATCTAAGTGTAATCAAGGGGACAGAAGGCCGTTTCCATGGAGAAGAGCCGATCACTCGCGAACAAGCTGCTGTCCTTCTTTTTCATGCCTTAGGCATTGGAAAGACTTCCGATCCTTCTCTTTCTGAAACGACTTTTTCCGATGAAGCCTCCATCGCACCCTATGCTAAAGAAGCGGTAGCAGTTCTAAGCCGCCTCGGCATACTGAAAGGCAATCAAGGGTACTTCTCCCCAAAAGACTTGGTGACAAGGGAGCAAATGGCCGTCATCGGCAAACAAGTGTTTGATCGACAGAGCCAACAGGCCCAAAATAAAGACTGGACCGCATCCCCTTTGACTGTTGAGCTTAAAGTGGGGGAACAGACCCCGATCACCATTTTGCGAGCAGAGCAATCACCATATACCCCGGTATACGGCTGGGATCATCATGAGATTGGCACGATTACGCCCTCGGGATTATTTTCAGCCAAAGCAGTCGGAAAAGGGTTCTTATCCGTCAATCTAGGCAACCAATCTCAATATATCCTTGTAAAGATAACAGAATAACGTGGAGGAGAATGCATCATGTTACGCAAAGTCATTCTTGGGCTTTTAGCTTCCTGTTTGCTGATAGGGTCTGGCCAGGCAGCTGAAATGAACCCAGCAACTACAAGCTCTGCCCCGCCAATTACCTATACGGTAGAACAAGACGCGCCAGATGAAATGTTTCAACGAAACGAATATAAAATGTATCCGGGTCCGATTGATGGACTTCTCTCGAAAAGTGACACCTGGACAGGTTTCTTCCGACAAGAAGGGCGTGAGATCTCGGTCGATTTAGGGCAAAGCCGGATACTGAGCGAGGTTTCCATTGAATTTAACCAAAACAAAGGATCTGGTATTGTCCTCCCCAAATATTTGGATGTCAACGTCTCTGCGGACGGCCAAAAATGGAACAAGCTAGGGCAAGTGAAGCCCCATGTGCTCTCTTCTGAGCCTGGCGCCCTGACCCGCCGATATAGCCTTACCTTTTTGCCTACCTATACAAGGTATGTGAAACTTCACTTCCCTGTGGATGTTTGGGTGTTTGCACGGAAGCTTTCTTTTAAAGAGGAACCCTTAACCGCCTTGGTAAAGCCTGCGATTTTAGGGCATGCAAAAGAAACACCCGCTACGGATCAAGGTTATCTGAAGCTGGAAGGTCTCCATGATTTAGCTCTCATTTATACCGGAGGGCATGGGGAAAAAGGAACCTGGAAAAAGGACGATTTCGTGCCCATGGCGGGCTATGTTGACCCACAGGGGAAAATCCAAGGGAACATGTTTGATTCCTTCTTGTTTCTTCCTTATCCCAACCTCACCAATACCAAAGAAGAGTGGAACTTCTATTTAGAGGATTTGTTTAAACAAGGCCAGCAACTCGATGCCTTAAATGAAGCTAGCAAGTGGATTGCGGAACAAAATCCAGCTGTTCTTGTGAAACCGAAAGTCATCCTGACTATACCTTATCCTCATCCGAGCCAGGATGCGTTTGGACTGCTTGAGGATCCAACGAATGCGCTGATTTTTAATCACAATAAGGTAGCATCCGAAGATGCAGTCAAAAATCGTGCGGCGGCAGTCCAATGGTATTATCAGGAACTTATGAAAAAGTGGGAGCAAGCTTCTTTTTCCCATTTGGACTTTGCAGGTATTTATTGGTACCAAGAGACGATTGATAATACCATTCCTTATGAAAAAGAACTCGTACAGCTTGTCGCTAATATGGTTCACAAGGATGGTCATAAATTTTTCTGGATTCCTTATTTCGGTTCGCATGGCTATGAGCACTGGTCCACATACGGGTTCGATTATGTGTTTCTTCAGCCGAACTTCTATGCCCAAGAAACCCCTCCTGCAAACCGCATGGAGAACATTACCCAAATCGCCAAAAAGCATGGATTGGGTATTGAAATAGAGCTAGATGATAAGATCTTATTGAATCGCTATTACTATGACCTCTTCTATGAGCAATTAGATAAGGGAGCCCAATTCCAAATTAATACGGAAGCCAGCAATGCCTATTACCTTGGCGGATCGAAAGTGCTCGTCCAAGCCTCTAAAAGCACTCAGCCACTGGCGAGACAAATCTATGACAACATGTACCATTGGATAAACGGTTCATATAAGTCAAAATAACAAACATAACTAAAAGGCTCCTTTTATTTTAAGGAGCCTTTTTCTTAACGAGTTTTTAGATAGTCCCTGCGTTCTGAAAATCCGTCTGGATTCCAGGAATACCGGGAACCCAATTGGCCGGAACTCCTTGCCCGGTTTTGCGCCCGTATTGAATCGCCTGGACTAATCGCAGTATCTCGTAACTATTTCGCCCAACCTCTTTAGGGTAAATAAGCTTAGATACTATAACGCCATCAGGATCTATGATCACCGTTGCACGGAAAGCTGCACCGGCAGACTCATCTAACACTCGGTACGACCTGCTGATATGAAGGTTTCGGTCAGAAAGCATGGGAAACGGTACCGTTCTTGCTTTTGGCGACACATCCTTAAAAACTTTATGAGTAAAAACGCTATCCGTACTGATCGGCCAAACTTCTGTGCCTAGCGCTTGGAAGTAAGGATAAAGAGCAGCGACCGCTGCCAATTCTGTCGGTCAAACAAATGTAAAATCGCTTGGATAAAAAAATAACACGATCCACTTTCCCCTGTAGTCAGCTAGGTTCAGATTCTTTACTTCCTTACCGATTAAAGCCGGCGCAGTAAAAGGCGGGGCCAGATCATCACGGGTGGCGCAAAATGGTTGGTTCCGTTTCTCGTCGATATGCATGAACCCAAAGCTTCTCCCTTCCTCTCAACTCCTTCCATACTATGCAATGGGCGAATGCCTTGTTATTAATCCTTCTCAAATAAAAAACTGTCCCCGTGCTCAGGTAAGAGCATCAGGGACAGTTCCCTACTAATTAGTAGAACAAGCCTGGTTGTGCAATAATTACAAGCAGGATATAAAGAACCAAGATAAACGCGAGGCTGCCGCCCCATCCAGCAACTGCACCCATGTTTCCTCCCCCTTTCGTCTATCATCTGTTGTATCCTATGCACCGTCCGCGGAGAGTGGTTGTACGTTTGCCTATATGAGCGCATTAGTTTCTTTCTATCTCTTGGAAAATGATGTATAATGCTTGTGGACTTGAATGGATATAGGAGGAGGAGCTTAAGTGCAAAAGTATGCTGTTTTAAGCAATGGAGTGGAGATGCCTAGTTTAGGCTTAGGCGTGTGGAAAATCAAAGATGGAGATGAAGTGATCTCTTCTATCAAGCATGCCGTCCAAACCGGTTATCGCAGCATTGATACTGCTGCCGCTTATGGTAACGAAGAAGGGGTTGGACAAGCTATCAAAGAATGTGGCGTGCCTCGCGAAGAGCTCTTCATCACGACCAAAGTATGGAACACGAACCAGGGCTATGATACAACGCTGCAAGCCTTCGACGAAAGCATGAAGAAGTTGGGGCTGGAGTATTTAGACCTTTACCTGGTCCACTGGCCTGTAAAGGGAAAATATAAAGAGACTTGGAAATCCTTGGAAAAGCTTTATAAGGATGGCCGAGTTCGGGCGATCGGGGTTTGCAACTTCCAAGTACACCATCTTAAGGACCTTATGGCAGACAGCGAGATAACTCCCATGGCAAATCAAGTGGAATTTCACCCGATGTTAACCCAGAAGGAGCTTCTCACTTTCTGCAACGAGAACAAAATACAGCTTGAGGCTTGGAGCCCTCTCATGCAAGGGAACTTAGATCTGCCGGTCCTAAACGAGCTAAGCGCAAAGTATAAGAAAACACCTGCTCAAATCGTCCTTCGGTGGGATCTTCAGCATGGTGTCGTGACCATTCCTAAATCTGTTACCCCTCATCGGATTGAGGAAAACGCGGGCATCTTTGATTTCGAACTGTCTGCTGAGGACATGGAGCGTATAGACTCTCTCAACCAAAATAAAAGGTTTGGTCCAGATCCAGACAATTTTAATTTTTAAATGATATAGGGACTGGATTAAAGCAGTCCTTCTCTTTTTACATAAAGTGAATACTCCTGGATATTGCGGTAAACAGTATTATTGTTACCAATCAATGAGGAGGTTTTTCCATGAACGCTCAACGAGCAAAAGAAATTGCCGATTCCCCTGTGATGGCCAACGTCACTTATAACGATACGCCCATTTACATTCAACATGTTAATGAGGCCACCGAAACGGCACGAATCTTTCCCCTCAATCAACCCGAAAATGAGCAAGAGGTACCTTTAAACAGTTTAACCGAACATTAGAAAAAAGGGGGACCCATAACATGATTTTGGGTTCCCCTTCTTTATTCATTGATACGCCTAATTTACTTCAAATCTTCAATTGAGTTCACTTCCATATAAGAAGGTACAACAAGCCCGATCTTTGTACCCTTCAAGTTGGCTCCAAGGTCATCAAACTGACCTTCAAACTGCTCATAATAGTCAGCGTGCGTGGTGGGCAACCATGCAGCAACAATCGCATCCGCGTCCCCGCCTGCAACACCTGCCCACATCGGTCCAGCTTCTACTTGGCTCAGTTCTACCTTGTAGCCCAATTGCTCAAGGACAGCTCCTACCATATGCGTACTGGCAATCTCGGAATCCCAGGCAACATAGGCTAATGTGATTGGATCTCCTTGAACCGGTTCCACACCCTCAACCCAAGACTTCACTTTTCCTCCATTATTATCGATCCATTCCTTTGCTGCCTCAACAGGGTCTTTCCCATCGATGATATTGATAGAAAAACTAATCGATGCGCTGGAATCCCATGAGATTTTTTCTTTCATTCCCAAAAACAAAAAAGAAGCCGACTGATCAAGTCTGGCTTCTTTTTTGTTGTTACATCGAAAAAGTGGTCTTTATGAAAGATGCCACTTCTTCTGATGTTCTCATGGCTAAAATCTTATCTTTGTAATTGGCCATTTGTTGTTTGGACAGCTTTTTGATTTGGCTTCTTGCTGGCAGGATCGATGTTGCACTCATGCTGAATTCATCCAGCCCAAGCCCCAGCAATATGGGTATGGCGACAGGGTCGCCGGCCATTTCCCCACACATGCCCACCCATTTTCCCTTCTGATGGGCAGCCTGAATCACATGGTCGATAAGGCGTAAAATAGCCGGATGATAAGGCTGATATAAATATGATACGCGTTCATTCATTCGATCTGCAGCCATGGTATATTGAATGAGGTCATTAGTTCCTATGCTAAAGAAATCAACCAACTCGGCAAATTGGTCTGCGATGATAGCGACCGAAGGAATTTCTACCATAATTCCCACTTCAATGGCATCCGCCACTGAAATCCCTTGTTCGATCAGCGCTTTTTTCTCAGTCATTAACATCTCTTTCGCTTCTACAAACTCTTCGATAGTTGCCACCATCGGAAACATGATTTTAAGATTGCCATGAACACTTGCACGGAGTAATGCACGCAACTGCGTCCGGAACATCTCCTTTTCTTCCAAGCATAAGCGGATAGCCCGGAAGCCAAGAAACGGATTCATCTCTTTAGGCAAGTTGAGGTATGGGAGCTCTTTATCCCCGCCTATATCCAGAGTCCGAACCACAACAGGCTTTTCCCCCATTTTCTCAAGAACCGTTCGGTAGGACTCATATTGTTCTTCTTCCGTAGGCAGCTGGCTTCTCCCCATATATAAGAATTCGGTTCGGTAAAGTCCAACCCCTTCTCCGCCGTTGTCCAATATCCCCTTCACGTCTTCAGGGGTACCAATATTCGCAGCAAGCTCTACATGCTCCCCGTCTTCCGTGACTGTCGGTTCGTGCAGCAGCTTGGCCCATTCCGCTTTTTGCGCTTCATAGGCCTGCTTTTTTAACTCGTATTGCTCAAGCGTTTCATCACTGGGGTCGACGATCACCAGACCATCCAATCCGTCGACAATCACTTTTGTCCCGTGTTGAATCACAGATGTAACCGTTTTTGTCCCAACGACTGCCGGAATCTCCATGGAACGGGCCATGATGGCTGAATGGGAAGTTCTTCCCCCAATATTCGTGACAAACCCTTTTACAAAATCACGATTTAACTGAGCGGTATCCGATGGAGTCAAATCTTCTGCAACAAGAATGACTTCTTCAGAAAGCAAGCTGAGATTAGGAATCGTCACATTTAATAAGTGAGCCAAAACCCGGTTTGTGACATCCCGAATATCTGCTGCCCGCTCTTTCATATATTCATTGTCCATCTGCTCGAACATGGCAATAAACATCTTAGCGACTTCACTAAGCGCAAACTCTGCATTTACCCCTTCATTTCGAATATTCTCCCGGACAGGATCCAAGAGCTCTGGATCGTTCAACACGAGAAGATGAGCGGCAAAGATCGCCGCTTTATCTTCTCCTAACTTATGAAGGGCATGCTCTTGAATCTTTTCCAGCTCTTGCTGCGCCTGCTCTACCGCATGTGTAAGCCGTGCTACCTCAGCTTCCGAGTCGCTCACACTTTTTTTGTTTACACTGAGATCTGGACTTTCCAATAAATAAGCTTTTCCTATGGCAATTCCTGCAGATGCAGCAATACCTTGAATCGAAGATACCATTATTGCCCTAATCCTTCCTGTTTTAATGTTTCACCAATGGCACTTAATGCCTCGGTTTCATCGCTTCCTTCTGCTGTAACTTTAATTTCTGCTCCTTGCTGTACCCCTAAGGACATAACAGCCATAATCGATTTTAAATTGATATTTTTTCCATTATATTCCATCTTAATATCAGAGCTAAATTTCGTTGCCGTTTGGACAAGGGCGGTTGCCGGACGGGCATGCAGACCTGCTTCACTTGTGATTTGAAAGTTTTTTTCTACCATGTTATACTTCAACCCTTTCTTTTGCTTTTATGGATATAATCCCTTGCTCACCTTGACTTACTTGGCCTTTCTTTTGAATCTCAATATATTCTCCTTCTCGGAGATTTGTAAAAACGATCGGTGTAATGATAGAAGGAACCTTAGACTTGACTGCTTCCAAATCCACCTTAAGGAGAGGTTGTCCCCTTTTCACCTGATCATCTTGAGAAACCAATGCCTCGAACCCCTCGCCTTTTAGCTTCACTGTATCAATGCCAAAATGGATGAGGATTTCTCTTCCCTTATCTGAAACAATCCCAATGGCATGCTTTGTCGGAAATACGTTGACAATCCTCCCATCGACTGGAGATACGACCGTTCCTTCACTAGGAAGAATGGCAAAACCATCACCCATCATTCTCTGTGAAAAGACTTGGTCGGGAACCTCATCTATGGGAAGTACTGTTCCTTGCAGAGGGGAAACAATTCCCTCTTCTAGGGCAGCTTTACTCTGCGCAGGCTTGACATTTTCAATTTCTTCTAACTCCTTATCCGCTAGCGCATCAGGCATCACTTCCTCTACCTGTTCACTGACCTCATGCGCTGCAGACTGCTCCATAGGCTTTGGAGTCTTGCCTTCCATAATATCTTTGATTTGCGATTTCAAGTTATCTGATTTCGGGCCAAAAATGGCTTGAATATTGTTCCCAACTTCTAATACTCCCGCAGCACCTAGCTGCTTCAACCGATCTTTATTGACCTGTTTACTGTCGTTTACGGATACCCGCAACCGGGTAATACAGGCATCGAGGTGAGAAATATTTTCCTTTCCGCCCATGGCTTGGAGCACGTTATAAGCTAAGTCTCCTGCCCCTGCTTTTCCCGCAACTTGCTTTTCTTGGGCAACTTCTTCGCGTCCCGGCGTTTTCAGGTTAAATGTCTTAATTGCAAACCGGAAGCCGAAATAGTAAATAACGGAGAAAACGAGACCCACCGGGATCACTAGCCACCATGCGGTTCGATTCGGAAGAACTCCAAACAGCAGGTAGTCAATGACTCCTCCTGAGAATGTCATCCCAATTTTCACATTCAGGATGTGCATGATCATAAACGATAAACCGGCAAAAACCGTGTGGATCGCAAACAGCATCGGCGCTACAAACAGAAAGGAAAATTCAATCGGCTCGGTAATTCCCGTCAAGAAGGAGGTAAGAGCAGCTGAGCCCATGATTCCTGCCACCATTGTTTTCTGTTCCGGGCGAGCCATATGATAAATGGCTAGAGCTGCAGCAGGCAATCCGAACATCATAAAAGGATATTTTCCGGTCATAAAGGTACCGGCCGTCAATTCAACACCATCTTTGATCTGCTCAAAGAAAATTTTCTGATCTCCGCGGGCAACTTCCCCCGCCAGATTCGTATACTCTCCGAATTCATACCAAAAAGGAGAATAGAAGATATGATGCAGCCCGAAAGGAATTAATGCCCGTTCAATCACTCCAAAAACAAAGGCTGATGCGGTTAAGTTGGCGCCTACCATGTTATGGGAGAATGCATTTAGTCCCCCTTGGATGGGCGGCCAAACAAAAACCATGGCAATCCCAAGAAGAATCGCACTGGCCGACGTAATGATCGGAACAAAGCGTTTCCCGGCAAAGAAGCCTAAATAAGACGGCAATTCTATATTAAAGAAGCGATTATACATGAAAGCCGCCAGAATCCCAACAATAACCCCGCCAAACACACCGCTTTGCAGGGTCGGAATCCCTAGTATATTGGCATAAGCCGGATTCGCCGCTATAAGCTCCGGTGTAACCCCTAATATCACGCTCATCGTTACATTCATAACTAGATAAGCTAAGATCGCCGCTAATCCAGCTACACCATCTCCACCGGCCAATCCTACTGCCACTCCTACAGCAAATAAGAGGGGCAAATTTCCAAAGACAATTCCGCCTGCCTGCTCCATGACATTGGCTACCATCTGCACGCCACCTGCTTCTAGTACAGGAAAACGGGCAGTAAGGGCAGGATTATGCAAGGCGTTGCCCAGAGCCAGAAGGATACCGGCAGCTGGTAATATCGCAACAGGAAGCATGAGGGCTTTCCCAACTTTTTGCAATGTCCCAAAAACCTGTTTAAACATGACTTTCCCCCTTTGTCTTTTATTTTCTAACCATCATGAAGGTATTATGTGCAGGAAGTAAGGATAAAAGTCTTTCCATTAGCTTTAGAGAGCTGCAGCTCAAAACGCAAAAAAGCATGAGAAAAGAGAATAAAGAAATAAATGTCAGGTACGCTCTTGCATCCTGTCCATTCGCTTCCTACCTCTTCACTCATGCCTGATCGGATCAGTAACACGTTCAGAAAGTTAAGCTTATTTGAATTTATTTGAAAGCCTTCTCAAATGCATGGTCAAATATACTGCCTCTGCTTCATATACTTTTCTGTCCAAAGCGTTCTGTAGCACTTTTATCAACTTCCAAGCCAAATTATAGCATACTGGATATTCTTCCTTCAATAACAAAGTTAACTTTTCGGGCTCTTCTACTTCTTCTCCATTTTTGACTCTCTGGATGGTAAATTGCAAATGACGAATGAGTCGCATATAATTCACACTCGATCGGTCGATCATAACTTCTAGATTATTTTCTATAAGGCCAATCAATTGGGCAATCAGTTGATTATATTGAGTAACTTCTGAAACTGGCTTTTTCGCAAGTGCGCTATGGATATGAAGCGCAATAAAACCCACTTCCCCCTCTGGCAGTGCCAGATGTGTTTTCGCTGCTAAAATCTTAACGACTTCCTCAGCGATTTGGTACTCTTTCGGATATAGGTGCTTCGTTTCCACCAAGAAAGGATTCTTAATGTCTAAGCCTTCCTGAATGCGCTTAAACGCAAAGGATATATGATCCGTCAAAGCTATATGAATATGTTCATTTAGCTTTGATTTCATTTGGTCCTCAATGAAATGCATAACCTCGCTCATTGCTTCAATGAGGGTCTCAGAAACAAAAGGCAGCAATTTTTTATACTGTTCCTGTTCGTTTGGATCTTTAAGGACAAACATCTTTTCGATTGAAGGAGAAGCGATAGAATCGCCTTTCTTTTTTCCAAATCCTAGACCCGCTCCGATTAAAATGACCTCATCTCCGGTTTCTGTTTCTGCCATGAGGACATTATTATTCAAAACTTTTAAGATATAAAAGGACTCTTGCAAGACCTCCAGCTCCCTTAACAACAAGCATTCACTTGAAACTCATCATATCGGATCCTTTAAAAAAGTTCAACCCTAAATATCTTAAAACAAGGCACTAATCAATGGAAAAGTTGCTTTTTGTCACAAGTTATTGTATAATAAATTTCCGACTTCACTTTAATCTACATGTAACAAAACCCTATAAATCCTCGCTAGAACCCGTCTGGTTATTTTCCTGGCTATAACTCAAGGTGTTTTACGTTATTCCCCTGGATCGGTCATCGGAGCCGTAAGGATGGAAGAGAGGTAGGGCTTTCATGAATTGGAAAAAGGTTTGGGTCTTGTTCACCAAACTCTTGATGGTAATATACAGGCCTGCAGGATCCCTGCAGGCCTGTTTTGCGTATTTATTCGATCACGTCATAGTATTGAAGACCCACGCTTTCTATAAGAGGAAGATTGCCGCTGCGCCTACATATGAAAAGCTGATGTAACGGTCTTGTCATCGCTACATATAAAAGCTTCAAATCTAATTCTTCCCGAGTATATGGATATTCGATAGAAGCAATGAACACCACATCAAACTCCAGCCCTTTTACGGTATGACAAGGTACAATCACTGCATCTGTCCGTGTCATATCGTCGTCTCCAAGCAAAAGCTTTATATTGAAACTCGATTCCTTTTTCAAATGGCGGAAGATACTATGGCATTCTTCTTGGGTTTTCCCAATAATCGCCATAGACTCAAAGCCTTCACCTTTTAATCGCTCGATTTGGAAGGATAGATATTGTGCCAGTTGTTGATAATCTTGAGTTTCTTTTACTTGAGGCTTCGCACCGTGCCGGACAACAGGTTCGGCTAATATGAGACCAGGATTAGAGGACTGCTTGATGATCTGGTTGGCTAATTCCATAATTTCGATCGTCGTGCGGTAGCTTTGCTTAAGTATTTTGAATTGGCAATTTCCACTGGAAAAAACCGCTTTGCGGACATCTTCCCAGTCATTTATGCCCCGGTATCCATGGATACCTTGGGACAAGTCGCCGAGAATGGTAAATAGTTCAGTATGAAGTCCAGCCTTTAGCGCATAGAGCTGAAACAGGCTAAAATCCTGCGCTTCATCAATCACGATGTTTTTAACTTTATGCACCTCATCCCACCCAAACAGTTGATGCTTGAGAAAAAGCAGCGCAGCCATATCTTCCATTTCATATTTTTTCTGTTCTAATAATTGCAGGCTGTAGTGGCTAAGAAATTCTGCTTGCTTGTCTGCCATAGATGGAGCGTAATGCTTTATCTTTGTGAGTAAATGTTTATAGCAGTCAAACAAATCGTATTTAGGAATTTGAGCGATGTAATTTCTAATTAAGGATTTGCTTTTCTCTTCCAACTCCAATAGTTTGGCTTCCTTGCTATCCATTAGGGAGACAACGGTTTCCCTCCGTTTCTCCAAATCCGTCATCTTCTCAAAGCAGCGATCAATTTGTTTGTCATAAAAATTCTTAATTGATTTCTGGATATCCTTTTTCTTGGTCTTAAGATGGTTAGCGAAGATTTTCTTCATCTGGTCTAGCCGTTTGTAAATCGGCATATAGGCATAATCATGAAAAAATAGGCGGTCCATGTCCTCTCTCGAATAAATGATATGCTTACCTATTTTCAAGTCTTTATTGGGCAAAAAATTAGCTTTTATATCTTGAATGTAGGCTTCGATAATGCCTTTGTATTCCATGGACCCTTTGAATGCTGAAGCCCATTGCAAGAGTTCATGTCGCCCCCCAATAAACAAGATGAGCTTCCTGTCTTCGGCCAGCTTATATTTTTTCCCTATCACATCACCCGCGAAGTCTATCCAAGTTGTTTGCTTTACGTTTTCTACACCAAGTTCAGGAAGAACTTCGGAAATGTAATGAATAAACAATCGGTTGGGTGCAAGGATCATAAATTGCTCCGGTTCAAAACGATCCGCGTAGGTATAGATAAAATAAGCGATACGATGTAAGGCGATGGTTGTCTTTCCGCTCCCTGCTACTCCTTGGACAATCAGGGGGCGATTCATTTCGGCACGAATCACCTGATTTTGCTCTGCCTGGATCGTTGATACGATATCCTTCAGTCGCTTATCGGCATTGCTGCCCAATGAATCCTGAAGCAATTCATCCCTCGTCGTAATATCTATGTCCCGGAAATCCTCCAGTTTTCCTTCTTCGATCATATATTGCCGTTTAAGGAACAACTCCCCTTTTGCTTCCCCTATTTCTGTCTGGTAGGTTACCTCTCCTGGACGCCCTTCATAATATACATTTGCAATAGGAGAACGCCAATCCACGATCACAGGTTCATGATCCTCCATCCGATACAGCGAAGTTTTCCCGATATAGAGCTTTTCGGTCTTTTCGCTATCTTCCGGCTTAAAGTCGATCCGGCAAAAATAAGGCTTTTTTTGGATCCGATGAAGGCTATGCACATCTCGCTCAACCATCTCGAGGAATTTCGCATTGGTTAAAATATTAATATAGCTTTGGCTGCTGTCAGTTGGGTCAAGCTCTGTCATTGCCAGCTGAATATTGGCTTTAAGAACCCCGATATTTTCCCCGGATAGACTGAGAACCTGGCGAATATATTCTTTTGTTTCATCCAGCCGTTGCAGTTCGTCTTGGTAGTCCGGATGTTTATGTATCATCAGGCATCTAACCTCCCTTTTTTTTGAAATTGGAGCATCATCACCCTTGTAGCGGGACGAAATTTGACCAACAAAGACAAAAAATGCAGTCTTCTCATCATAATAAAAGCCACTTATAATATAAATATGACATACTAAACCGTGAATAAATGATACTAATTAAGGAGCTGGATCAAAATGACTATCCTAGTTTGCCAAGAATGTGATGCAACGGTTGATTTCATGCAAGACGAAAAGGTTAGTACTTTATATGTGAAGTGCTCCTGCTGTAAAGAACAAAGCCACAAGCAAGCCTAAATGGGCTTGCTTTTTCTTTTGGGCATTAAGTAAGCTAACGATAAAGGCAAAGACCCCTTGTGATCTTTGCCCTATTATACCATTATGTTCCGTTGACAGTTATTTTCCTTTGGGCATACTACTTAAAGACAAGCAGGAGGTGCTCACTATGGAAAAAGACATTCCGCGCTTATGGGAAATCACCCTCATTTGCGTTATTCCAACCCTTGCTTTCTTTGGGTGGGCAGCACGCATTATCATAAGTTAATAAAAAGCGATCGCTAAAGACGCAAAAACGCTACCTCTAACTTAAGGTAGCGTTCTTTTATTATACTATGTAGCTTTTACCTGCCTAAGTACGAATTCAACATCCAAACATGCTTTTCCAAGCTGGAAAAAATAGCTAGGAACATATCACCTGTTGTTTCATCCCCGACAGATTCAGCAATTTCCATACCATGCTTCAGTTCAGAAAGCATTTGTGTAAAATCATTAACCGTAGACTGAACCATTTCCGTTGCGGACTCATTTCCTTTCGCTTCCTGTACGGAAGCCAATTCAAGACATCCTGTCATGGTTGCAACTGGCTTACCGCCTATGGCAAGCAAGCGTTCTGCCAATTCGTCAATATGGACAGCACCCTCATTATAAAACTCCTCAAACTTGGCGTGCAATGTGAAGAATTGCTCTCCAGTGACATACCAATGATAATTGTGCAGTTTAATAAACATGACTGACCAATTGGCAATTTGTTTGTTCATCATTTCCGTTAAATTCATGAAACTGGACCTCCTTTGTTCTTGTCCATAGATTAGGTTGTCCAAAAAATAATGGATTAACCTGGTTATAGAGGGATTCCGAACGCAAAGAAAAAAGTGCCCCATACCTGGGACACTTCAATACCCGTTTCTATTTAAGAAGAGATAGAGTTACCTGATTTGCTAATGGTCACTTCGTGATGCTTATATTCCTTTTCCCAGAATTCCGCATCGGTGATTCCTGCCTTCACTGGATCAAAAACAGGGTCTTTCCCTTCCTTTTTCTGCTGTTCGTAATCTTTAAGCACCTTTAATGCAGGCTTTGTAAGGAGCAGAATCGCAATAATGTTCAACCAGGCCATACTTCCTACGCCGATATCCCCTAACCCCCATGCAAGTTCAGCTGTTTTGATGCTTCCATAGAATACGACAAGCAGTATTCCGATTTTCAATGCGTATTCGGACCATACTCGCTTGACTTTTCGGTTAAGATAGGCCAGATTGGTTTCTGCCATATAGTAATAAGCCATAATCGTTGTAAACGCGAAGAACAAAAGGGCAACAGCGACAAAAGGAGCACCAAATCCAGGTAAGACCGATTCAACTGCTTGCTGCGTATACATAGGCCCTGGACTAATATCCCCAAGATTATTGACAATGGGATCCATGCCATCAGGCTTTACATTGTACATACCCGTAATGAGAATCATAAATGCTGTAGCCGAACAAACAAAGAGCGTATCAATATAGATGGAAAATGCTTGAACCAACCCTTGCTTGGCCGGATGCGAAACCTCGGCTGCAGCCGCTGCATGGGGAGCCGTACCTTGCCCCGCTTCATTGGAATAGATCCCTCGTTTTACTCCCCAAGAAATCGCCGCACCAAGAATTCCGCCAAAGGCAGCATCTGTCCCAAATGCACTAGAGAAGATAAGAGCAAGTACGCTAGGTAATTTTTCGATATTAACTGCAACAATAATAAGTGCTACAAGAATGTATCCCAAGGCCATAAATGGAACAACTACTTGAGCTACCCCGGCAATCCGCTTTACTCCCCCAAAGATGATGGCAGCAAGGAAAGCTACTAATAAAACTCCTGTAAGGGAAGTGTTCATTCCGAATGCATTTTCCAAACCAGCTGCAATGCTGTTTGCCTGAACGCCTGGCAATAATAATCCAGTTGCGATAACCGTAACAATTGCAAACAATACAGCGTACCACTTTATTTTCAAGCCTTTTTCAATGTAATAAGCAGGTCCGCCGCGAAACTGCCCATCTTGCTTGGTTTTATATAATTGTCCTAAAGCAGCTTCTACAAATGCAGAACCAGAGCCTAAAAAGGCAATTAGCCACATCCAAAAAATAGCACCCGGTCCACCATAGGCAATCGCTGTAGCAACACCGGCTATATTCCCTGTTCCTACTCTTCCCGATAAAGCAAGAGAAAGAGCTTGGAAGGAGGACACCCCTGCCTCAGAACTCTTGCCTTCAAACATAAGCTTTATCATTTCCTTGAAGTGACGAAATTGAATAAAGCGGGTCGCAATTGTGTAAAACAATCCGGTTCCAAGGCAGAGATAAATCAACCCTTGACTCCAAATCAAACCATTCATCCAATTCACAAATGATTCCATTTAAGTACCCCCTAAAATTTTCTTTTTTTTTTATAATTATAAAATATTTATACACTTGAACAAAGTTTTTGTCCAGTCATATATTTTTTTCCATATTCAGGAATAAATCAATATAACGGTGGATCTTTTATCCTAAATACCTCAAAATAAAAAGATCTACTCATTATACAATTAATTTAGCTAAATGACACTGGAAAGCGATCCTAATCCAATGCAAATGAAAAACCCCCAATTTTGGGGGTTTTTCTTCTGGAGGGAAAGTTTTAATTTTTTGCTGTAATGATGAACAAACTTTCCCAGAAGCCTATAAGCTTCTGTTTCACTACATTGGCTTGCGATCCATGTACTGTACAAGGACCGAAGCAAGTGTCTTTTGCTGGTCAGGGTTTGCACTTTCCCAAAGCTCCTTCAGAAGGCGCTCTTCATCATTTTTTGGCTCTACCTTATCTGCAAGATAGTCAGCCATCTGATAGGCAATGTTGGAAATAGTCGCATCGTTCATTCCAGCGTTTTGAGCTTGATCAATACGCTCATTTAAGAAGGATTTCCAATCGTTAAAGTTATCTAATACAGACATTGTATAAAACCTCCTTAAATTTTTCTTCCGGGAGGGAGCGCATGTGTCGATGTTATTTTGTCCGTTGGACGAAAAAGTATTCAATACAAAAAAGCCTTCCTATGTAATGATTTTTGGCCTATCTATACTTGAAGCCAGGGGAGAATAGCAGATGCTTCATATGGCTATTTTTCCACTCTCCAGCGATTGCTCAGATGCCTGAAGAAAATCCCGAACTTCCTCAATTGTCAGACCCATCTCTTTTGCCAATAAGATTAACTCTACCCATTCTTGGTCTAATGCCTAGCCCATTTCATTATTCATCTCCTCGCTAAATATAGATCACAGTTCCCTGGTAAATTTATTCTGTAATTTTTGCACTAGATTTTGTCCATGTATTTATAGTATTAATGTATCACAGTATTTGTTAGAATTTTGTCATAATTCGCGCTGCAATTAGCCTTTTTTTTAGACAACTTGCGATATCAATTTAAAGAACAAAAAATGTCCTGCATACTCCTTAAAGGATAGGCAGGACACTTCAAAAGAAAGCTTCATTATTCAAGTTGTCACCCTCTATTTCTTATTCATGATGCTTGCCGTAACAGCGGGTACATTCATAAATCGGTGATTGAGCCTTTTCTTCAAATTGTTCACCACATTGCTGACATTCCTTTTGAATACGGTTCTTTTCCATTTTCATTATTGCATTCCTCCTGTTAATATAGTCTTCTTGTTATTCATTGTATTATAACAGATTGAATATGTCAATGTGTTATTGTACAATTTTTTTATCTTAAATAATTGAAACGTGGATGGAAAAGTTATATAAGGAATACTTCGAGAAGGAGATCTCCATATGCGAATCCTATTATTTATTCTCTTACTCTTTTCCATAACATTAACCGGTTGCAATGCCTGGAGTAATTTATCTGCTCAAGTCCCAGTTCAGCTTTCTTCAAAGCAAGTTGCTGAGCTAATGAAAGCCCCCGAAGTCCAGCAAGCTCTTATTCAGGTTATGTCTACTCCTGAAATGCGCAGACAACTGGCTCAAGTGTTATCTAGCCCTGAAATGCAGCAAGTCATTATTGATTTGATGAAAACACCGGAAATGCAAAAATCCATGGTTCAGGTAATGAAAAGTACAGAGATGAAACAGGTAGTAGTAGAGGTTATCCGTTCGATAGGTATACGTGAAATGATCAGAGAGCTAAGATGGTAAAATAGGAAAAAGTCCTTCTTCCCTAATTTGGGTAAGAAGGACTTTTGTTTATAGATTGTAAGGGGTTACCATTTCATTTCGTCTATAATGAAAATCATATTCGGTAAACCAGTCTTAGCCGATGGGAGTATGACCGACGATCCGCACTTGGATCTTTTGTCTGCCATTTTGCAGAGCCTCCTTACGCTCCCAGCAAAAAATATCAATTTTCTGCCCTTTTACTGCACCGCCCGTATCGGCAGCCAGTTTCCGTTCTATCCGACCGTCAGGATATTTGACCTCGATTACACTTCCTAATGGAATAACTGACGGATCAACGGCTATTACTTGCTCCGAAACTTTTAGTCCACTTGCGGTAGTTAACCCATTTCCGACCCCACCGGCTGGTGTATACCAAGTGGCCGTAAAATTCATCCATGGGCCTTCCTTTCTTGCCGAGCGAGCCATCAATTGGGAGTGATTCCCTCCTTTACTTGCTCGGCTTGCTAAAAATTTACTTGGTTCTTCACCTCTTGGATTGTTTTTTTCTGAACTTCAACCTGCTTTTTCAGTTCCGTTATTTGTGTTAGATGACCTTTGATTTCCTCCTTATAATTTTCAATCTGTTTTTTATTTTTATCGATTTCTGTTGATAATCGATCAATGTGCTGGTCCTTTTCCTGAAATTGTTTCTGCAGCGTATCAAGACGTTGAGCTTGTTCTTGGTGCATGCTGTATGAAAGCGATCCAATTCCTACTAAAAGCACAACCACACTGATCAAGGCAAACCAAACGACACGTTTCTCCATTGCTACCCTCCTGCTGAACTCTTAGACATTGTTTTGGAAAAGCTACTACAGATTTTACCAACTTGTCTATAAAAAGAGTGTCGATTACAGGGTGCGTTTCTTCACTAATTTTGTAAAATTCCGTAAAATTTGAATGAAATGATCGAAAACAAAAGTACACTCTGTCGAATTGAGTTTGCTCTATAACCTATGGACATAATAAATTCGAGGAGGGATCATGATGAATGATATGAACTGGATCTTATCTGTATCAAATCAAGATAACGATGGTTGGGTGGATATGGCTAAAACCTGGCACCCGAGTATTGCCTTGCAGCTAAAAGAGGGATTGGAGTCCATGGGACTGGACTGCCGTATTCTCCACCAGGTAGGGAATGTTCGACTAAGGGAAGATTTAACTTGGAATAAGGCATTGGAATTAGGAAAATTTATGGAAGGCATCGACGAATTTGACCAGCACATACACGATCGTCTAGTATAAGACAAAATTAACAGGGTATCTCAGTCGTGATGAGATACCCTTTCTTTCCTCTTTTATTACTCATTTCATTAGTTTATTCATCGTTTTTAATAATTCATCTATAACTTCGTGATCTCCGTCCTGGATCCTTTCTATAACGCAGCTCTTCATGTGTCCTTCTAGCAGTAACTTTCCTACACTATTGAGAGCAGACTGGATAGCTGCAATTTGGTTAAGGACATCATCACAGTATGCGTCCTTTTCAATCATACCTTTTACGCCGCGAATCTGTCCCTCTATACGGTTGAGCCGGGTTGTCAGATTGGACTTCACTTTATCCGAGTGATGGCTCTTCCTATCTCCATCCTCAGTACAGCAGATTTCGGCTTCCTTCTGATTCAAGATTACACCGTCTTGATTTTCCACCATGGAACCAACCTCCTTTTCTATATTTTACTATACCCCTCTACGGTACTCAAGTTTTTTTCTTTTTTGAGATAGGTGGAATTTATAGCTACGTTGCATGATTGGGACAACACAAGAAAAACTTGTAGTTTTCCTGTTATCCTTTTACATTTAAAACCTTTTGTTTATACTATACCTAACCAGCTCTGTAAGGAGGGTACTATGGCAGACAACGCGGATAAAAAAAGAAGAGAAAAACTAAAAAAGCTAAAAAAACAACGAGAAAGCATTAAAAAGGCAGCCAAACGAGGAAAAATCGTCAGTAAGCTTAGCAAAGGAAAGCTCATTATCCCAATGAAAGATGGAAAGCCGATTTTACGGAATAAACCGATACCGAAAAAAGAAACTGCAGAGTCAAAAGAGGGGTAATGGTTTTGGAAGAGGGAGCCATCCCTCCCCTTCGCATAATTCCCCCCCTATCTTCGAACTTCTCTTGTCCTGTTTCCACCCTGTACTGATGATTTGATTTCCCGGATTTACTTTGTATAAGCAGTATGGACATCAAGATAAGCGCCATTCCCGCCACTTGCCATCCATGGAGAATGTCACCAAACCAAGAGATCCCGACTAATGCCGCACTCAAATAAAAAAAGAAGGAGCAGAGTCCTTCTATAGTTTTATGTATCGTTTAATATCTTCTTTTTTGACCTCCACATCGGAAGCTTCGGACCCATCGTCAGCAATGACCCGCTTCCCATAAAGAAAATGACGATTCCACCAGCCTTTTTCCTGATTCGCCCTCATTTTCGAATCCGTTACACCGATCCCTTTTTGGTAGGTGTGAATAAATACAATTTCACCATTCTTTTTTACCTCTTTGACAATACCTACATGCCCATTTCTCTGATAATCATCAAGAGGGTATTTTTTAGCCGTTCCTGCGGTTGAGAAAAAAACGAGATCCCCTTTGCGGAGTTCCTCCCTCGTTAGGACTTTATCACCATCATGTAGAAATTGGGGACGAGATGCTCGTTTCAGCTTTATGCCATTTTTCCAGAAAACATATTGGGTAAGTGAAGAACAATCGAAAACATCCGTCCTTCCCGCTTTTGCCCCATATACATAATCTACGCCATAAAAGGTTTCCGCCAAGGCAATCACATCATCGGCTTTCCTTTCCCATCCCATCACGCTCGGTTTGGCGGGCAGAAGCTTCTCCTCCGGTACTTCAGGAATTTCCGGTTCATCGACAGGAGCCGTTGGCTCGGAAACGACATTCTCCGTCAGAACGGTAGCCACCCGATCCTTTTCATTCCAATGAACCTCCGCATCAAAAGCTTCCGCAACATACCGAAGGGGAACATAGGTCCGCGAATCAATTACGACAGATTCATACTGCCCTATACGAAAATATAAACTTTGGTTGCCTTTTTTCAGCTTAATGCTTCGAGTCTGATTCGACCAAACCGTTTCATATCCGAGATGTTCCGATACAAAACGGACAGGGACCAAGGTTCGGTTCGTATGATTGATAAAAGGTTTCGCGTCAGGAAATTGCACCGCATTTCCATTCACGTTAACCTGGACTTCCGATTGACTCCCATTATCGCCATGAACTACCCCCATGCCCAGTATACTTAAAATAAAGCCCATCAAAATCAGCTTTCTCCTCACGCGCACACCCTTCCTTTCTTCCAATATACGGACAAGCCGTTAATAGAATATTCGAAAGGAAGTAGCGGGTTATGTCGCAAATTACTGACCCATTCGGCGTTCCAGCTCCTGAGCGATTAAGCCAACTACTGCATCATTCATGCTTCCGCCATTTTCCTGAACCACCTGTTGGATCACTTCTTGAACAACTTGATCTCCAAGCTGGTTCGCTGCCTCTCGGATTTGAGGATCCTGCATCGCTTGCTCCAGAAAACGAGCAGCTGCCGCAGCGCTAACTTTAGCTGTGTCCATAAGGGCTTGCTGGAGTTCTTGATCTTCGGTGATTTTCTGTGCAACATCACCCGCCAGCTCCCCCAATTGTTTGCCTGCTTGCTTGACTACTTCAACCTCTTGATCAGAAAGAATTTCTTGCCCCTGATAAGAACAACCGCTGAGGGCAAAAGAAAAAAACATGGATGATAGCAGAAGGGTTTTTCCATTAATCATATCGTTTCACCTGTCCTTTTTTCTTTATCCAAACCTACAAATTGTTTTATTAAGTAATACGGCTATGAGGCAGTAATGTTACACAAAAATTTTAAATCCAAACCAATTGACATGCTTTATTTTGTTATGATAATATTTTATTTTTGATAATTTCACAAATTTATGCTATACTTAATGGGTTGACTCTATGAGGGGGTGTTTCGGTTGTTTCAAATCGGCGATAAAGTTGTTTATCCTATGCATGGAGCAGGCGTGATTGAGGCTATTGAGGAGAAGGAAATTCTTGGAGAAAGACAACTGTACTATATTCTGAATATGCCATTGAAGAATATGCAGGTCATGATTCCTAAATCCAAGACATCTGACCTCGGATTGCGTCAAGTGGTCGATTCCGACATTCTAGAGAATGTCCTCAAGAAGATTAATGACGGTGATCTTGAGCCAGTTTCCAATCCCATGCAGAGACACCGAATTAACATGACCAAGATGAAGAGCGGCGATATCTATGAAGGAGCGGAAGTAATCCGTGACCTGATGTATCTGGAGAAAAGCAAAAAGCTTGCAACCGGGGACAAAGTGATGCTGGATAACGCTCGCCAGATTTTAATCAGTGAAGTGGTGCTGGTTAAAGGGATTGCCGAAGAACAGGCGGCTAATCTAATTAATCAGGTCATCAATGTCTAAGCCATTCCCTACTCTGTTATAGAGATCTAGACTTCATAAGCTGGAGTCTTTTTTCTTTTGTCACCATTCTTTTATACAAAGTAGCAAAAGGGATGCTCCATCTTGAACAGACTGGTTGCATCCCTTTTTGCTTCTCATCTCGAATATCTGCAGAATATATCATTTTCAGGTGTATTTTGAACCCATCAATGTATTATAATACTGTTATTCTTATAATAAAGGAGATTCATCTCATGTCCGAAATTTCCAATCAAGAACAGGAAAGCAACGCGCCTCAAAGAAAAAAGATAAGCCTGCAGGAAGCTATCCAGCAAAAGCTATCTAACAAAAAGCAACAGCAATCCCAAGGCAGGAATAACACGAATTTCGCTCAGTCCAACCAGAAGATGCGAAGCCAGCAAACAAAAAAAGCCAATAATCAGCGCAGACGCACGGGAGTTTAACGAAATTACAAAAACGTAATGTCCTTGTAACAAACCTGTAATATTATGGATGTATGATTAGTTTATCAAGTAACCCCCTTTATAAATATCACTAAAGACTTGCTGAAACAGCAAGTCTTCTTTCTTTTTCTCTGTAATATTCATGAGCCCAAATAAAAGGTGACCCGAAAAATTGCTTAGGGTCACCTGATCATCCAGCTTATTCTCCAGATACCTGACTTACAAGCTGCACCACCGCTTCACGGCTTAGCTTTGCTTCTCCCGCTTCAATCGCATCCAACGTCCCGTGTGCAAGAACCAATGGAATTTTGCAGAAAAGAAGAATCGGGCCGGCTTTAAGACTTTCGGTGTAAACATTGGCCAGATTCAAATTGTTCCTAGCATAAGCAATCATTTCTTCTAACCCCCAGCCCTCCGGAAAAAAATCTACACCTCGCGTCTTATCCTCTACACGATTCCTAACAATATTTACCGCCTGCAATCCGCGGCCAAATGCGACGGCTAATTCCCGGTCGGTGTCCGTCTGATCATACCACATCCAAATTTCCGATAGTAATAATCCCACGAGTCCTGCAACATAAAAAGTATAGTCATCTAAGTCTGCTTTGTCTTTAATTTTCCATTCCTTAGATACCCAGGCGGCCATTCCGTCTGCCATTGTTGCAGTAGACTTGAAAACTTTCGGCGCAATCGAATCAGGGGCATATTTTGCCCAGTCTCCCAGCCGTAACGTCACTTCCGGAAGTTGGGATTGGTAGGGTCTGAAAAGTTCTGTAAATTCATTTTTGCTAAATGGCCTTTGGAGAATCTTTGCCGTTTCTCTTAATAGATGCACTTTGATATCTGAAGATAATTGGGGGTGGTCTTCAATCTCATCAATCGCTCTCATACATAAGTAAGCGGAAGCGACAGCTTCTTGAAGTCCTGGCGATAAGTGACTTATAGGTATAAAAAAAGTGCGGCTTGTGGATAGTAACATATCCATTGCCTCTTTATGCAGATTTAGAATTTCACTCATATGTAAACCCCCTTAGCATATATGCAACTTCCCCTATTATAATTCCTTGCATTATAGCATAGATCCTCGTTGAATCCAAAGGTAGGTTTACATCATACGACAATTTCAATCCATCTTGGTTTATTGAATGGCCTGACGAAGGGCTTCACCATGCTTATCCGTAATTAACCCTAATCTCCATAAGGCGATCCCGCGCAGCTTATACCTTTTGGCGACACCGATCTTTTCAACGATAGATTGTTCATTTTCCTGGTAAGCGGAAATCCCCAATACGAGCTTTTCTGCAGGAACGTTTTCTAACGCCATGGAAACGGCCTCCGTGACTTTGTGCAGAGGCTCAGGTAATCTCGCTCTATCTTGATGATAATCGTAAGCCATAATGACAATTGCATCCGCTATTTCACCCAGCGTTGAATAATCATAGCCTTTATAAACGCTATTAGGCGGGTGAAGGGTTAATGTAATGGACAGGCCTTGCTGTCTGGCTTGTTCAGAAAGCCTGCGGACAAAATGGTTAAATCGACTTTTGGTTTCGAGTAATTGCTCTGGTGTTTCATTATAACCCAATCCCTCAATATCCAAATTGATCCCGCTAAAGTACTCTTTCGCTTCCTCTAAGATGTTATCGATCGCTTGTTGGGTGGACTTCTCATCCCCTAGAATCGACATCATTGTTGGGCTGCGATCAGGTAAATGAACGACCATGTCCGTCCCCATCCGAGATTCCCTTGCCGCCTCTAGAACAGATTCCCAGCCCTCTGGTTGCTTCCAACCCGACGGACTATTTTTCACAAGGGTTCCTCCTGCATCCAGTGAGTACCAGCCAAGCCCTAATTCGTCCACAATATCCGTGTATCCCGTTTCGCGATTAGGATATTCAGCTCCAAACAAGTTCGTCCAACTGCTTGTATCCCGATCTCCAAGCGCATAGAATGCCATAACATTCATGTCTGACGGAGGGGAAGAAATTCGAACGGTTCTAGTCGTCTCCTCCCACTTCACCTCGGCCGATAGGTTTTCACTAAAAAAGCGCAGCGGAATCATCGTTCTTCCTTGTTGGATGATTGGATTTGCTTCCAGTCGAACCTGACTTTCATTTACCATAGCTGTAGCATTTCCTATCTGTAAAGCGATCGATTTTTCTTGGTGAACGGCCTTTACGGTTTGGCTAGAAGCATCCCAGCTCACATCCACTCCCAAAGCTTCGGCAATAGCGCGAAAAGGAACAAGGGTACGGCCATTTTGTATGACAGGATCTACGTCAAAATCGACCTTTAGCCCGTCAACATAGACAGAAATGACTGGAGACTGAGCTTGAACATATTGAGTCCCTTGACCAATGAAAACCATGAGTGCACACATGCAGGTTAAAAAAAACTTTTTCATTTCCCTCTCCTCTAACAAAGTATTCACTTAGGTTAGACGGATAAGGAAGCCAATGGTTACTGCAATCCCAATGAAAAAAAGTAGCTAAAAAAAGGAACGACCTCCATATTAATCAACAATTAAACTTTTTGATATAAATCGTCCAATCAGCGCCCCCAAAACCATCCCGATCAAGCCGTTAAAAATAGGACCTAATCCCCAACGATAACCATAAATGGTTCCTATCGTCCCTGTCATGGCTGCCAAGATAAAAGGGAAGAGCAGTTTTTTTGCACTGTTTCCTGTTTCCTGGTAATAAGCTTGGTAAAAAGCTTCACCTGCCCCAAAAATGTAAATACAAGGATAAAATAACAGCCAATCCCAATTAGCTGTCTGACTTGCCAAGGAAAACTCGCCATGGAAGCTATACAAAATAGCACGGTTAACCCCGCCGAGCCAATTAACAATGAATTCCAACAAGATAAAGGTGAATCCTTTCAACACTTGTCGATTATAGATCTGTCCAAATCCCGGAAAAGTCAGTGACCATAAAAGAGCGATCTGGGCTCGGGAGATTTTCACCCTTCATCGTTCCTTTCGCAATTTGATACACTTATTGTTTACAAGATCAGGAAAAAAACGTCCTCTTTTCATTAAAGATTCCGACAAGATTCGATAAAGATCTACTTTGAAGGTTAGTCTTATCTTTTTAGGCAACTTATGAGATAATCATGAAGTACCCAATTTGAACTTTTTCACATAAAATAAGTTTGTTTCGGTAAATCCTAATTGGTGATTCGAAAGAAATGAGGTGACAATCGTGGGTTCACATACCTATTCAAGACGAGAAGAAATTGCGAATGCCATTACACATGGGGTCGGAGTTCTCTTTAGCATCGCAGCCCTAGTTCTGCTCATCGTCTATTCCGCTAAAGAAGGAACGACAGCCCACGTCGTCAGCTTTACCATCTATGGAGCTAGCATGTTGCTGCTGTACTTAAGCTCAACCCTTCTCCATAGCCTACAGGAAGGCAAGGCCAAAGACATACTAGAGATCATGGACCATGCTTCGATTTATGTATTTATTGCCGGCAGCTACACACCTATTCTTTTGGTTGTAGTGAAAGGCACACTTGGCATTACATTATTAAGCGTGGTTTGGAGCATTGCCTTGTTCGGGATTATTTTTAAAGTGTTCTTCACCAAACGCTTTATATTTCTTTCCACCATCATATACCTCATGATGGGGTGGATGATTGTTTTTGCCTTTGATCCCGTCATATCTAGCCTTGCTACAAACGGGCTGATTATGCTTGTAACCGGAGGATTGCTCTACACGCTAGGGACCATTTTTTATATGTGGCGACTTTTCCCTTATCATCATGCTGTATGGCATCTCTTTGTAGTTGGAGGAAGTGTGTTTCACTTTTTTACCATTTTCTTTTACGTATTGCCTATTCGCTAAAAAGATCGAAAGACAAAAGACACAGAAGCTTAAGCTCCGTGTCTTTTTTTGTACGTATATTATTCTGCAACAATCCCATTGTTTAGCTGCCTAGGAAGATCCCCACTGCTCTCCATGATGTAATCATAATACTGAGAAGCCAAATATAAGACGCTTAAAGGGCTCAATAAATGGTTCGTTTCGGTGAATGGACCCTCAGGGAAACCTACCTGTTGTCCTTCTAATCTTTGAGCTTTAAATCTGATTAGATCCACCAAAAAAGAATCGCCTGTCACAGATCCATCATTATGCCAAGTCATTTGAGCCACTCTTCCCCCAGCCATGCCTCTCAATGTAAACATCCTATTCCTCCAATTCCTTTAAATTTGCACAAAATTCCATTTGGCAGCAAACAAAAGATTTTATGTTGCTAAAGGTAAGTCCATACTAGTACAATAGACTCACTGATAAAAAAACTAGTTAAAATGTAACAAATGCATAATATTCAGATAATTTTTCAACCAAATCGCAATCTCCTTTTCTGGGATGGTCTGTTTGGGTTCACGATGGGAATCCCCTTAACTTGGTTATTTTACAACTACATCTTAGAAATGAATACAACCTTCAGTCTTGTGATTGTGCCAAGCATTGCGTAAACGGCCTGTTCAACGCCCTTATTGCTGGTTTATTGCTTGAAATCAGTCCAATCAAAAAATGGATCTCTTTAGGCAATTCTTCGCATTCGCTACAGAGGAATATCTTTTACCTGCTCGTTTCGTTGATTCTTTTTCCTACCCTATTCTTTATTTTATATGAAGGATACAAGGAAGCACAACATATTAAACAAGAAATGGAAACTTCGATAAAAAAACAGGGTACTCCAGCTTTGGAGCACCCTGTTCTACTTCAGAATGATTAGCCTTCAATTAACGGTGTTACCTCACCTGTGTAGTATACATGCAAATAGTGCAGGGCTCGTGTACAAGCGGTATACAAAAGTTTCCTTTCACTTTCCCGTCCATAAACCTCATGACTAGCATTCATTACAATTACGCCGTCAAATTCTAATCCTTTTGCCAAATAAGCGGGTACAACGACCACCCCACTGAAGAAAGAACGGCTCTTCTTTGTGAAAAGATGCAATTCGCTGTCGATTTCCGATCGCAGTCTCTCAAAAGCTTCGGCTGATTCTTGCGCTGTTTTGCAGATGACAGCAACGGATTGCGCACCTTTCCGGAGAAGAATGCGGATTCCTTCTGCCACATTCGAAGCCAGCTGTTCCTTTTGCTCTATATGAATCATCAATGGCTCTTCGCCATGACGCCCTATCGGCTCTACCGGTTCTGGATCTTTTAAGATCTTTTTGGTGAATTCTATAATCTCACTTGTTGATCGATAGCTCTTGGTCAATCGGGTTACTTTGATATCCTCTTCTCCGAACAGCTGGCCTATCCGATCATAGCTTTGAACATTAGCGGAATAGATTCCTTGGTTTAAGTCACCCAATAATGTAAATCGAGCACGTGGAAATAATCGGTGAATATATTCCAATTGAAAAGGGGAATAGTCTTGAGCCTCGTCGATGATTACCTGTTTGATGCGGTTCAATGCATGGAAGCCCTTAAAGGCCGACTGAAAATATATGATAGGTGTCGCATCCTCATAAGGAACCACTTTACTGGCTAATTTTTCAATAGTTAACCTACCCATTTTTTCAAATCCTGCCTCTTTTTTTTCACCGAATCGTTCGATCCACTCAGAATTTCCTATAAAGCGGGTATACATTCCCATAATGTCGACAAACGCTAACCTCTTTGCCCTGTCCCGGAGGGGAGCCAATGCTTTTTTAGCTTTCCTGTGGCTATCCTCCCTCATTTCCCTATCTGAGCCAAGGTACTTAGGATTCTTCACCATCCGTTTGAATAAATTGCGAGTGATGCGCTGCTCCATTTTATCAAGCTCGGACAGCACCTTTTCCTTGACTTTATCTAACCGATTGCTGATCGAATCGTCATGCCCGAATTCATTGTAAAACCATTCCGCCAGGTCGTCCTTGCTCACTAACACTTTGTCTTTGAAGCTAAAGTCTTCAAATATGATGTCTCTATGCTTTAAGTGTTCAATATACTGATCCAATAATCTCATAAAAGGCATCGAAGTTTTCCATTCAATCCCTCTCACACGTGCCTGGTAGTCTTTCTCATCAACGGAACCCGCAAGCAAATATTCCAGTTGATCGTAGGCATCCTCCACCTCCCAGTGTTCGTCGAATCCCCGGTCCAGGTGGTCTTGGAAGGTGGTCTGGAGCATGTTTGCCTCTCCAAGTTCAGGCAAGACATTAGATACGTAATCATTAAAAATAGAGTTAGGCGAAAAAAGCAGCATTTGGTCTGCGTTTAGAGAGTGACGGTACTTATATAGAAGATAAGCAACTCGCTGCAGAGCAACAGAGGTCTTCCCGCTCCCTGCAGCCCCCTGTACAATAAGGACAGGATGCTGATCATCCCTTATAATTTGATTTTGTTCTTGCTGAATTGTCATTACGATGCTGCTCATTTTTTCATGAGCGCTTTTAGCCAGCATGACCTGCAGCATCTCATCGCCAATATTGATTCCCGTGTCAAACATATCTTCCAATTGGCCTTTTTTGATGATGTATTGCCTTTTTAAAACCATCTCTCCTTCAATTTCTCCGTCCGGCGTTTGATATCTCGCAGGACCTGGCGTATAGTCGTAAAACATGCCTGATATCGGAGCACGCCAATCATAAATAAGAAGTTCATGAGTTTCCTCATCAACGACAGAACCTATACCAATATAGACCTGTTCTGGTTTATCTCCCCCTTTCTCAGCGAAGTCTATCCTTGCGAAGTAAGGGGCTCCCTGCAGTTTAAGAAGCTTATAAAGGGTTTGTTCCGCATGACGAAAGCTGCGTTCTTGTTGTGTAAGTACAGCCTGCTGCTGGGTAATGCTGGCGGCTGTTTCTGCCACATCATCATAATTGGCCAAGTTAACTGTTATTTCGTCCCAGAAATTCTGACGAATGTCTAAAACCTCTGAGCCACGGTGCTCTACGATTCCTTCTAAACGCTTGATTTCATGTTTTATATCGGCTTTAACCCGTTCTAGTCTGTTTCGTTCAAAATTCCAGTCCACTTCTTGGATAGACATTCGTTTTGCCTCCCCCTTTATTATATCTTTGGCCACTCCCCTTATTTTTGTTGAATGGGAGTTTTTAGGTAATTACTCCAGATGCTACAAGTTTTCCTCGTCCAGCCCAAATTATTTAAGAAGTCGAAAAAACAGGCAAAAAAACAAAACAGAGCCGTCCATTGCTATCAGGTCGGCTCTGTTCATGGTACCTTTTTTCTTCAACAAAGTAAAATTACGATATTTTTTCACAAAAAAAAAAGCAGTTTGACGTCATACATCAAATTGCTGGATTCCTAGGACTCTTTCTCCCTAACTATAAGCGGCATATGCTCCTTGAGCATGGTGCCAAGATCCTCAAGGTCCTTAAGCACCTTCCGGTAAGCAAATTTTCTTCCCTCATGAAGCCCATAATAGAACGGATCATTCTCATATCTCTTTGCCAATTCTTTTGATTCTTCCAATCTGTCCTCTAACATCTTTCGATAGAGCTCTAGTTCATTCTTCGCTGCAGTTATCATGATCTAACCCCCACTATCTACAGATATACTTATGTTTATATAATACCAAAATCACTCGAGATATTAAAGCGCTTTCACAACTTTGTCATAAACTTTCTTTCTTCTTTTTTCGAGGAACTTTCTTTCGTGACTGTAAAAACTCGACAATCACTCCCTCTTCCATGACGACTGTCGTGTGATGAAATAGAAACTGAGCTACTTGCTGTTTGACCCATTCAAAGTTTCCCCGCTGGATGCACTGCAAGGCTAATTCCTTCTCTTTCTTGGATAAATCCATCCCCTGTTGAAATCGAATCGTTCGCTCAATCGAGCGTTTAGATTTTAGGATAACCCCATATTTATTCAAATAGTTGAGCTTCCACACAAAAGGCACATCAGCCATATGATTTTTCAGGTGATTACATTTATGGCAAGAGATATCCACATTGGGTTCTTCCGAGGGAAGAAACGTAATGCCCCATTTCGCTTTAAACTTAGGATCTCTCATCAGATAGCGCGGAATCAGATGTTCCTTTGTAGCTTCCTCGGGCCTCAATTCTCTGTGTTTGCCTACACAGACGGGTGATACCTCTCTGTAGCGGCAATCCATATCTATCCACCCACCTTAATTAAAAATTGCTATAAAAAAAAGATCACCCATATAAAAGGCAATCCTCTTGTATGCTAATATGTATGGCGCGCTCGGAGGGATTCGAACCCCCGGCAGACGCGGTACCGGAAACCGCCGCTCTATCCAGCTGAGCTACGAGCGCTCGCATTTGACTTGTGTAGATTATCATACTTCATATTTATATTGCTTGTCAAGCATTTATAAGTGTTCATCCTGTACATCCATCAATTGATAATCTGTTTTTTCAACTTCAATGCAATTATCAACTGATTGTGCCCAATTCAGGAAGTCCTGCCCTTTAATAACCGTCTGGTCACCTTCATGGTACAACGGAAAATTTCCCTGCTGGGCCAACTCTTGGATCGTTTTTTGGCTTAGTCCAGTCAATCCGGAGAGGACGATAAGAGGATATTTCGTTTCCTCATCCACTTCCTTCACTTTGATCTTGTAATTCAACTTTCTTCCCTCCTAACAAACGTCTTGCAATTTGTATCTTGGCATTCATTGCTATTTTGGCCCGTCACTTCAATGCATTCAGCAATGCAGATGGCTCCTTCTCCCCAATACTTGCATGAAGCTACAGTACAAGAAATGGTAGGAGACACTTCATATTCAGGATTCAATATACCCATGACAGATCCTGTCCAATTGACATTATCCGCAGAACTCACATAACTCAGAATGTTGCGGGCGTGGGAAAACGTTTTGCACATGGTTTCCTCAACCATCTCAGACATTTGAGTTTCTTGCTCATGCATAATATCAATGTTTCCGGCCCCGCAACGATCTCCATATAGATAATGAGTACAAGTGTTCACCAGACATTTTACAGAAGGTTTCATTCCATCTCCTCCATTTCACTGTTATGGAGTTTACCCGTGATGGAAGAAATTTATGTAAAACAGTTTCAACTATTTATGAATGGGACATCCCATGCTGCTTTCTTCTCTCATAGCGTCGCACAATGCTCTTCGCCCATCGATTCAGTACCTGATCAGAATCTCCGGTAAACTGGGCAATTAATGAAGAATTCTCTTGTTCAGCACTGCCGTAAAACGAAACGATCCACTGTTGCCTAACTTTTCGCACTTCGATATCTAGTTTTCTCCCTCTTTTATCATTCCAATCCAGCAAATGCTCAAGCATAGCCAGATCAGCTTTTAAATAGTCTCTCATTTCTTTCCACCTCCTGTTTCGTATCCGCATACATACGATTCTATTTTAACAAAAAAATAAGCTGTCGAACTATGCAAATATATGTCCTATTGTATAATAGGATTAGATAGAGGACTTCATTTAGGGGGGCGATGCGAATGACAACCCGCAAAGAAAGACATCAGTTTAAAAAAGCAGAAAAGAAAATTATTGTTTATAAAATCGGCAATTGGGTTTCTACAACCTACATGTATCTTTTTCTCTTTCTTCTTCTCGCTTGGCTATTTTTTCATGCCTTCACCCAGAAGCACGGAATTTCATTACAATGGAATTTAAACTTTGAACTCACTCCTAGCCGCCTCTCTCTATTCTTTAGTACTTTTCTTCTGAGTGGGCTTCTATCGATCCTGACTGAAAATGCCGTGCGTAAAAATAAGCTGAAGTAGGGCATTATTTCAATAGGGATAATGCCTATTTCAACTGAGACTTTTATGGCTTTAGGGCCTGTTTTTGATTGGCTGACCTATGGGGCATGATTCGCTCCAATCGGAAAAAAGAGATCCACGGTCGTCCCGATTCCCTCTTCACTATCAATGTTTATTTTCCCTTGATGTTCCTCTACAATCTTAAAACAAATCATTAGCCCTAACCCTGTTCCTTTTTCCTTATGGGAATAAAAAGGCTCCCCTAATTTATGAAGCCTGCTTTTAGGAATGCCACAGCCTTGATCTATTACTTGTATATGGAGATATTCGTGTCTCTTCGAAACATGCACCTCAATCTGGCCTCCATCTGGCATAGCTTCCATTGCATTTTTCAGCACATTTATCAGCACTTGCTTTACTTTGAATTCGTCGCAAATAATGGTAGGGAGGTTGTTGTCTGCCGTTAATTCGATTTGAATTTTGTTCATTAATGCCTGCGTATTCACAATGGCTAGCGTATTTTGTATGACAGTCATGATATTATGGGGCTTGAAGTTGGCTACTTGCGGTTTTGCCAAACTCAAAAACTCACTGATGATGAACTCTATTCTTTCTAATTCCGAAAGCATAATTTCAACATACTTTGCATCAATGGAACTCCGGAACAGCTGAATGAATCCTTTAATCGAGGTGAGCGGATTCCGGATCTCATGAGCCACAGCTGCAGCCAATTGCCCAATTACGGAAAGCTTGTCCGATCTCCGCAAAAGCTCTTCTGTCCTTTTTCGATCGCTGATATTCCTACAAATGGCAGATATCCCCACTACCCTGCCATGGTCATCGCGAATCGGGGAATAGGTATTGCTCACTTCTATAATCTCTCCATCCCTGCGTCGCCGGATTGTTTCAATTCCGCTTACTACATGCCCTTGCCGAACGGAGGAAAAAATCCTTTCCACCTCTTCTTTTAGCTGATGAGGGATCATAATGCCCCTTTTCCCAACGGATTCTTCTTCTGACCAGCCAAACATATTTTCAAAAGCAGGATTAATTCTTTGTACCCTGCCTTCCAAATCCAAGACGGCAATACCATCTGCACTATGATGAAAAAGCGACTCCCATTGCTCCTGAACCGACTGTCTCATCGATCTCTTTCGGAGCTTTTCTTTCCGAATACGGTAGCGTTTCTCTTTTGCGTTGACTTCTTCCATACGATCACCACCAATAGAATGGATAGGGTTAATGTGCAGGAACCCTATATTCCCTCTCCTTATTCCTTATAATAGGATAAATAGTTTAAGAAAAATAGAGTAATTTAGTAAATAAGCTCCAAAAATAACGTGAATAGTAAATTCCCTGAAAGAAAACGTTTACAAAATTGATTACATCATGTAGTATTATATTAGGACAAGTTTTAACGCGGAGGTACAAAACACGTCCCACAATTTCAAAGATAAGAGGAGGTTACGGTATGAGAGATTTCTGTGTACGGTGCGAAGAGGAGCTAGCCCCAATGGAACGAAACAGAAGTGAGTGCTGGGAATGTCAGGATGACATGTCCGTGACTTACTCGGATGATGTGGAGATGGAATAACAAAAAGAGTGTAAAGGAAGCCTTCGGTGTTTCTTTACACTCTTTTTGCGATTGAATTTAAAAGGACGTAATCAGTGCTCTTAGCTCAGTAATAATTTCTTGTTGATACAAGAGATTACCTTCTCCATACCGTTGGCCAATTTCTCGATATACATTCTTGATTCTCTCTTCATAATCCATAACACCCTCGCGGCTTGGATACTCTTGCTTAAATAAAACCATCGGTTCTTGGACCCGCTTTGGACGAGGTCCCCAACTGCCTAAGACTGTTCCCTTTGGATCAGTGAAAATGACAATAGGGATTGAGCGGCCACCCATTGTTAAAAACTGATCCATCACGTTCAAATTGTTTTCCATCACTAGGATTTCAGTATTGATTTCTGCCTTTTCTAACGCATGTAACACTACAGGCACATTCCGCACGACATCGCCACACCAATCGGCAGCTAAGATCAAACAATGCAGCTGGGCTTTCCCTGCAAAACCTGTAAAGTATTCCTCGTCCTCAGGATTCCAGATAAAACTTTCATAAATCTCCCTAAACTTCTCTTGGTTCACTGTCATACTATCGATAAAATCTTTTGGCTTAAGACCTTTTTCAAACTTACTATGAAGATTCATACTCTATCCCTCCCCCTGCATTATTTTACCAACATATTTACAGGATATAGCCTGCTAAGCATAAAATCAATTGGCTTATGTGTTCCCACGTGAGACTTCAGCATCAGTAAATAAGAAAATACCCTTAGCTCTCTGATTAAGAGGAACTAAGGGTATCCATTTACATCTGCTCTCTCTCAAGCTCATATGACTCATTATCGCTAGCCGAGGCATCGAGGTCCCATTCTTCGTCCGCTTGGTTCATAGGAGCGGTTTGGGCATAGTCAGTGTAGTTCGTAAAGGGTTTGACCGCTTTTCTAGCCGGCTTGGCGGTGAGGTCGTCCTGAATATACCATGCATCTGATTCGTACATGTCTTTCTCCTCCTTTTTCCTGTATATCCTATAGGATGAACTATTTCCTATTAAATAATTCAGCTGAAAACTCTTTAAATATGTGCGGTTCTAACAGACCTTTAGCTCTGTTATGTAAAATCTGGTGTGCATCAATGTCCATAGACAGAAATGGTTCCCGGTTTTCATAAAAAACTCCCTTTATCGAATTGATGTTATTCATAAGTAAAACCTGATAGAATTCTTCGTGACCATTTGCTAATGCCCAAAATTTCCAATCATTGACCTTGTCCCATATAATATGCATGGAGAGTCCCCCTCGTCCCAACAGAATATCTTCTTTTACTAATTTAATATCTTAGCTTTTGAATTATGAATATCTAGAATACCTGACTAATGAAAAAAGACGCTCATGGATTGAACGTCTTTCTATTTCTCCTTTTTTACTTCCTCTTTTTCCTTTTGTTCTTGTTTAGCCTTTGCCCCCTGCTTAATCTCTTGGCGCCCTTCTCTTTGTTGAACCTGGTTTGGGGCCTCGCGATTCGTCTGCTCCTGCACCATTTGGCATCCAAGCAGGAGAAACATCAACACTAATATTCCTAAAGAGCATTTTCCGGTCCGATTTAGCATTTAATCTTCTCCTTTAGTCTAGTTACCCATAGTATGAGCAGAAACTAAGGTAATCATGAATACCCATGGATAACGAATCGATTCACAATTCATTCACAATTTCATTGTCGAAAAAAGTCGAAATGGTGATATAATAATCTTGTTAACCAAATCAAAGTCAAAAATCTTACCTATGACTATAAATAAATTCAAAACTAGGAGGCAAGGAATGAACATTACATTGTCTGAAAAAAAATGTCAGCACTGTGGAGTGAAGTTAAGCGAATATGAAATTCAAGAAAAGAAAGGACACTGTATGGACTGCTATAATGAAATCCATGACGTGAACCGGAAAAAGAAAAATACAAATCTGTTTACACGCACAAAGAGTAAACAATTCGTGTCTATCTACTAAAAAAAGTGCCCCCTTGCGATAACCAAGGGAGGCACTTTTTCATCACCCAATTCTTTCTTATCTAGTCTAATATCCAAGCAACACTTGCTTCTGTTTCATAGTATACAGTAATCCAGTGAGTAAGCTGGAGAGGAACGGGCAATATATCCTGCAATTGCCTTCAAACACCTCCTTTTTCCAAGTCGGGCGGTACTGAGTGAGGTACCGCTTACTTTTTTATTTCTATATATAACAATCAAGGCTGCTCCTTCGAGCAGCCTTAATCTATGTGATCATCCCTGTGGGATGGGGTTTTTCCCAAGTCCATAATACTTATGTTATTCTATGCAACAACACAAGAACTTGAGCTAAATAATATATGAATTTTTTGTGACAATGAAAATAGAAAGGATACCTCACGATTAATAATCAGAGAAAAATACAGCTGAGCTGGTCTTGTAAGCGCATTACTGCTTCTTTCTTGTTATTGTCATATATAGGATTTCACCTTATTATATTCATACAATGGAAAGAAGGTGTGAACTTGATATTTGTTAATGTAATTCTTCCCGTACTCTTAATATTTTTAAGTGGTTATATTATCCAACGAAAATATCAAATGGACTTGAAGCCCATCTCAACTGTCGCTATCTATATTTTATCTCCAGCGCTTGTGTTCCGTACATTTTACAAAACACCCTTAGATATCCAACTCATGTATATTGCCGCCATCTCTTTGATTTTGCTTGGAGCCCTCATTCTCATCACAACCTTGACAGCTAAATTTTGCCACTACGATAAACAGCAAGAAAGTGCCTTGATGCTTTCTACTGCCTTTGCCAACAGCGGTAACTATGGTGCCCCGGTCATCCTCTTTGCCTTTGGGCCTGTTGGATTTGACTATGCTATTACAATCATGGTATTTCACTCCATAATTATGAGCATCTTTGGCGTATATTTTGCATCGCGTGGGCAAAGCGGAGCGAAATTGGCTATTAAAACAGTTTTACAGATGCCAGCAAACTACGCTGCGATCGTCGCAGTGATTATGTATGAATGGCAAATCATCATTCCAGATAATTTCTTTCAAGCCATAGATATGGTTGCCGATGCCGCAATCCCTCTCGTGATGATTATTCTGGGAATGCAATTAGCGAACGTTTCCACTAAGCAAATGGAATGGAAAGGGATAAGTTTAGCAACCGTTATCCGTCTCATCGCTTCACCTTTATTAGCTTACTTGATTTGTCTCATGTTCCCATTGGACCCGGTCTTGCAAAAGGTGCTCATTACACTTGCCGCGATGCCATCGGCTGCAACAACAACAATGTATGCCGTGCAGTTCAATGCCAAGCCTCAGTTCGTCTCAAGCAGTACATTAATTACAACTGTGCTCAGCTTTGTCACCTTGACTTGCTTGCTGAACTTGTTGCAATGATACAGAAAAAAGCTGTCAGCATAGAGGGCAGCTTTTTTTCCATGCTTTGACTTCCTCGGGATGGAATAGTGTCTGGCTCCATCTAA
This sequence comes from Ammoniphilus soli, assembly GCF_040813775.1. NCBI lineage: Bacteria > Bacillati > Bacillota > Bacilli > Caryophanales > Paenibacillaceae > Ammoniphilus > Ammoniphilus soli. The sequence continues at coordinate 577,940 of NZ_JBEGDL010000001.1, read as the reverse complement.
TATGATAAAATGAAAATATTAGCAATAAAGGGGGTGCCCTAATGAAAATAGTGAGCGCTTGCTTAATCGGTTGTCAGTGTCGGTATGACAAACAATCAAATCGTGTTTCTGACGTGGAGCGTCTGGTTAAAGAACGGCAAGCTATTCCGGTTTGTCCTGAGCAGTTAGGCGGTCTTCCTACTCCTCGGAATCCCGCAGAGATTATCGGAGGAGATGGCTTTGATGTTCTAAAGTGGAATGCAAAAGTTATCGATAACCAAGGCGCTGATGTCACGCAGCAATTTATTGATGGTGCTTACCAAGCTTTAAATGTAGCTAAGACAGTTGGGGCTACCGAAGCTATCCTCAAAGAAAGAAGCCCCTCATGCGGCAGTCATCAGATCTATGATGGAACCTACAGCAAAACGAAGAAAACAGGTGTGGGCGTAACGGCTGCCCTGTTCATACAAAATGGCATTTCCGTTTCATCTGAAGAGCAAACATAGAGGAGTCATAACTTATGTAGACGGTGTCCCAGTACTGGCTTTGTGCGGGACACCTTTTCTTTATAGTTACCTTGAACCCAGCGGCTGTACTCTTTCTCTTCCGGGTTCCATGTAAGGGGCAGCTTTCTTTACTTGATAGCGCCTTCCTTCTGGTGTAAATTCGGGTACAACTGGCCCTTTTTCCATCCCCCAAATATTGGAGTTGGGTTCATTGACTCGAGAATACCGATAGTAGTTAGGTGACCCCCAACCCCGGACTTCATCTGTGACATCCTTGTCTGAATTTATTTGAGCTAACGTTTGTCCTTGGTTTCCTCGTCTCTGATTGTTTGTCGTCTCCCCCCGGTAGACTTGACCATAAGGTACCGCATTCCCATTCTTTTTCCCTTGTACATTAGTCGATTGATTATTGTTGCGGTTCCCTAAGGCTTTTCCTTGATCGTCACCCGTTTGGTAATAGCCGCATCCTGAGAACAGAAATGATGCAAAGCAAATAGAAGCCAATGCCTTATACCACTTTTTATGCATCGTACACCTCCATTGTCAAAAGGGGGCTTTTTCTTAGCCCCTTAACCTTAGACTCTCCGAGAACCACTATCCCTACATCAAGCAAATGCAGCCAGAAAGAGCATTGGGAATCTCAGGGCATCCGATATTATAGAGGAAACTTTTCTCACAGCAACCGAAAAAAGTTTGACAAATATGTGAACAAAGTGAATAATAGATAAAAAGGAGGATGAATGAAATGGAATCTAAAAGAAAGATACTTAACACTGTGAAGTATGTCGGCGGCAGCGTTCTTACAATGGGAATTGTTATGTTTTTACTTGGTCTGTTTGAAAACGATTACAGCGTTTTAACTTCGCTAGGCATTGGTACAGTTATGGGATCTGTTTTTATCTTTTTAATGGGCGTGTTTTTTGTGGCGACAGAGGAAATGCTCGACAAAACAATTAAAGGAATTAAAGTCGCCCCTGTAAATGCAAGAAAACTTGGCTAAAGCCAAGCTACAAGTTTTCCTTGTGCTGTCCAAATAATGTAAAGAAGTTATACATTAAAAAAGGAGCATCATTGTAGACGCTCCCTTAGTACATAAGATTTTATAGGTAACCCCAAATCATGCATAGTAATGTACCGAAGACAGTAATTAAAGCGATAAATAATCCGTAATAGATGTTTGTATAAATGGCCCCTTTGTCCTCAGATTCACCCGCGTGCATAAATACAACGAGCTGGAGACCCGCTTGCACGAATGCTGTTGCAAGAAGAATCGTCATGCCTACTGCGAATGACATGTCGAAGAAGTAAACGGCAAGTGCCACCGCTGTAAGGAGCAACGAAAACACAAAGCCCATGACTTGATTGCGCGGGAATAATTCATTCATGTTACATCATTCCTTTCAAGTAGACGAAGCTGAAGATGAAGATCCAAACTACGTCCAGGAAATGCCAATAAAGGGAGAAGATAAATGATTTATTGGCTGTTGCAGGCGTCAGTCCATCCCTTTTGATTTGCAGGATAATGAACAAGCCCCAGAACAAACCGAGTGTCACGTGTGCTCCATGCGTTCCTAAAGTAGTTAAAAGGATAGCTGTAAATGCACTTGTTTGAAGTCCTGCCCCTTCGTGAACAAAGTGATTGAACTCATAAATTTCAACTCCCAGGAATCCTGCGCCAAGAAGAAGAGTGATCACAAAAAATGAGATCATCGCTTGCTTATTGCCGATGCGCATGGCATGAATTCCTAAGCCTATGGTAAAACTACTTGTTAAAAGCAAAATGGTTTCAATCATCAATGGAGTGATTTTGAAAAGCTCAGCTCCAGTTGGTCCGCTTCCCGTACGATCAACTAAGGTGAAATAGGATGCGAAAAGCGTGGCAAAAAGCATAATCTCTGCGCCTAGGAAAATCCAAAAGCCTAAGATCTTTAAGCGATTTTCTTCCGTGCTATATTCAAGTGGCAGCGAGTGATCCAATTTCATTAGCTAACACCCCGCATTCTATTTTCTGTCTCTTCAACCTCTTTAACAGAGATGTAATGACCGTGATCCTTTTCGAAAGAGCGGTGAGCCATACAAGCCAAGATTCCGATTGTCGTAAGAATGACAGGAATCCACAAGCCGAATACAAAAGAAAATCCCCAAACGAAAAAGATTGAACTCATGATAAATGGTACACCGCTGTTATTCGGCATATGAATCTTTTCATAATTGCCTTGGAATAACACATGCCCTTTTTTCTTCGCATCCCACAATGATTCGATTGATTTAACTCGAGGTACAATGGCAAAGTTATATTCCGGAACCGGCGTATGAGTCGCCCACTCAAGGGTTCGGGCATCCCAAGGATCCGAACTGATATCTCTTGAAGCATAGCGCGTGCTGTAATACACGTTGTACACGATTATAACAAAGCCTACTGCAAGGCCAATGGCCCCAATAAAAGAAATCATATTCCAAGTTCCATAACCAGTGGATGCAGAGTACGTATACATCCGGCGCGCTTGACCGTCTAAGCCGGAGAAGAACATTGGCATAAACGCTACGAGCGTGCTGATTGCAATGATCCATGCCGAGAGCTTTCCAATTTTTTCGTTCAGCATGTAGCCGAACATTTTTGGCCAATAGTAAGTGAGACCTGCCAGCATCGCAAATACAACGCCAGGAATAATCACCATATGGAAGTGAGCCACTAAAAACATCGTATTATGATATTGATAGTCTGCAGCTGACATTCCAAGCATGACCCCGGTAACCCCTCCGATGGTGAAAAGCGGGATGAAAAGCAACGAATACAGCATTGGAGTGGTGATCTCAATTCTCCCTTTCCAAAGCGTAAACAGCCAGTTAAAGATCTTAACACCGGTTGGAACAGCAATGGCCATGGTTGTAATCGAGAAAATGCTGTTGGCTAGTGCTCCTTGACCCATTGTAAAGAAATGGTGCGCCCAAACTAAGAATGATAAAAGAGAGATTAATACCATTGATGCTACCATCGATTTGTAGCCATATAGATTGCGTCGTGCAAAGGTAGAAATAATCTCACTATAGATACCGAATGCTGGCAGAATTAAGATATAAACTTCAGGATGTCCCCAAACCCAGAACAAGTTTGCCCAAAGCATATCCATACCGCCATTATCCGTGGTAAAGAAATGTGTCCCAAATAACCGGTCCATGGTTCCCATCGCAAGCGCAACGGTTAAAACAGGAAAAGCGAAAACAATAATGATGTTAGCAATAAGAGAAGACCAGGTGAACATCGGCATTCTCATTAAAGTCATGCCAGGTGCTCTCATTTTCAGAATCGTTGTCATAAAGTTAATACCCGTCATTAACGTACCAATACCAGCAATCTGAATGGAAATCATATAATAATTGGTTCCGACAGATTGACTAAATTCGTTGCCAGCTAGAGGGAAATACGAAGTCCAGCCTGCATCCGGAGACCCTCCGATAACGAAAGAGATATTCAAAAGCATCGCACCCATGAAGAATAACCAGAAGCTTAAAGCATTCAAACGAGGGAACGCTACGTCGCGAGCTCCAATCTGTAATGGTACAACAAAATTCATCAAGGCCATGATAAATGGCATAGCCATAAAGAGGATCATTACGACCCCATGAGTTGTAAAAATTTCATTATAGTGCTGTGCATCCAGTAACTGATTTTCAGGCACGGCAAGCTGAGCGCGCATCATGATAGCATCTGCACCGCCACGAAACAGCATCAGCAAAGCCGAAATCAGATACATAATCCCAATTCGCTTATGGTCTACTGTGGTTAACCATTCACGCCACAGATAGCCCCATTTCTTAAAATAGGTTAGTCCAGCGATAATGGCAATGACAGTAAGGAAAATAGCGACCATTGATGCATAAATCGCAGGACTTGGATGGGGTACGGCAAATCGTGCAAAGAAATCCATACTTTTCCGACTCCTTTCAGGAAATCTATTCCTTGTGAATGTATAGCCCGTTGTTTTTTAAACCATGATTAAAAATTAATGATCCATGCTGCTATGTTCTTCATGTTCTTCAGAATGGGTCTCTTTTTCTTCAGTTTCAGATGACCCCTTGTGATCATGTCCTTCCGGCGGTGGTGAAAATCCTAAATGAGTTCCGGTGTATGTGGACTGTCCAAGATGGCCTGGCTCCAATAACTCATCAAATTTTTCTTTAGTAAGAGGCTGTGCCGTCTTTTTCACTTCCTCTACCCAATCATCAAATTCATCTTGTGGCATTGCTGTAACGTTAAACGTATTCTCTGCAAATCCTTTACCGCTGAAGTTTGCATTTCTTCCCATGTATTCCCCTGGAACGTCTGCTGCCAAATGTAACGTGTTAACCATGTCACTCATTGCGTATTTCTGTCCTCCAAGCTGCGGAATCCAGAAACTGGTGATCGGACCGTATGAGTAAAGTTTAAATTCAAGCGGCCGGTCTGTTGGAATATACAAGTAGTTAACCGTTTCGATATCTTCTTCCGGATAACTGAAATGCCACTTCCAGTTCGAGGAGGAAGCATAAACAATCAGTGGTTCTTTATCTCCGTATCCTTCTGGAGCTGCCTCGACCTTATAGTTGCTTTGAACAGAAACAAAGGAAAGGAAAGCAACAATTAGTACCGGAATTCCCACGCAAATCGCCTCCACAAGCACATTCCCTTCAATATGAGGCGGTTCATAATCTTCTCTTTGTTTAGAAGCACGGTATTTTACTAGCATATACACCAATAGCGCAAAAACAACAATCACAATAAACAGCATAATCCAAGCCGATAGCATAATATCATTAGCTAGCGTTTGAGCTTGCGGTCCTTTAGGATCCAGGATCATCAATGGTTCACACCCTGTTAACACCGTTGTAAGAGTGATAACCAAGCTTAAAAATGTCCATTTCAAGTTCATAAAGATTCCCCTTTCTTTACAGTGTAAAAGCTAGCAGCAAATAGATTTTACATGAACACATGTCTCTATCGAGAACAGTAAATTTAAACTATGCCCCCTTTAATCCCACCCATGTTGTGTCATATCTCTCAAAACTAACTAAAAATGACTAAAAGGGTTTATGTTTTGTGAATTCATGCACAATCTTCTTTTCTAGAAAGAAAAATTGTGCATGAATTCACAAAGCACACAAAAAAAGTATTACTAGAACGAATTAAAGACCATTTAATTTAGATTCTGTGTGTTAAACCTTTTATCACTGTGTAAATATATATTAACATACGTTCACCGATTATTTTGTTACGGATTAAGGGCAAAACTGTGTCTAAAATGTTAAGGTAAAAAATAGATCCCTCCTCTTTTAATTGATAAATGAACAGAAAAAAGACCCTCATCGAGGGTCTTTTAGATCTATACATGAGCAAGTTCGGGCGTATTCATATGAAGCGGAGGAGGAACTAACCATCCTTTTTCCTTCATGATGCGTAACAGTCGAAGTCCAAATTGGGCCTTTGATGCATGGAATTGCCCAAACATTGCAGCAATGTCCTCCCGAATCGATTGACCAATGATTTGACTGCAAGCAACTAGCCCTGCTGCAATATCACGGCTAACCGAAGTGGCGACTTCTTGATCCATGAAACGTGCTCCTGCCGGAATGCTTTCCAAGTTAGCAATAGGTCTTTCTGGAGGAGAAGGAGGAAGTCCTACGCCATTGGCTTTCAGCAAATTTTCCACCTGAGTAATTTCCTGCTTCTTGGTTTGAATACAATCCTGAAGAAAATTGCGAAGGTCTCCATCACCCGTATGGTTTATAAAGGTTTGGTAACCTGCCACTAGCGCCTTTGCACTGGACAGATAAGTCCAAACTGTAAACACCTCACCGTAATGCATTGGTTCATTTTGTGGATTTCCACTCAAGATTCCCATCATAGACCTCCCCATGCTTATGATTGTTGTCAAATCCATAGCGGGTTCTCCTTCAAAGTAAATTCATCACCCAAAGAATAGGATATCCCCCGTTCGCTCTCCATAGTAAGGGAAAATTACCCATGTTCATGCCACTCCCTCAATTTTTCATCGGAGGGAAGTAAGAAGGTAGATATCCCCAGTAAAGGAAGAACACTGCAAAAAAGCATAACGATCTGCAGTCCGTATAAATCGGCCATTTTCCCAAGAACAACCGAGCCCAAAGCCCCCATCCCAAAGGCAAGGCCTACGATCAGACCAGAAACCATTCCCACCCTCCCAGGAACAAGTTCCTGGGCATAAACCACGGAAACAGAAAAGCTGGACAATAGTACAAACCCCATGAGAAAGAAAATAGGATATACCCAAACTAGCGGGACATGCGGCAAGACTAAAGCCATCGGGGCGGATCCGAGCATTGAAAACAAAAGAATATTTCTCTTGCCGAAACGGTCAGCCAAGGGACCTCCTAAAAAGGTCCCTAATACCCCAGCAACTAAAAAGGCAAAAATATAGTATTGGGCTTCTTCTATTGCCAATCCATAATTTTGAATAAGATGGAACTGATAATAATTAGAAATTCCTGTTGAATACCAGCTCCTCGCAAAAACTAGAAAAACGAGAACGGAAATGGCAAAGACTACCTGCTTCTTTTGTTGGGGATGAATTTCTCTGCTTTGAAAGGTCTTTTTTATCCTTGGAAAATATTTTAACTGCTGCCGATACCATGTAGAAACGTAAAGCAGCACCAGGATAGCCAAACCTGCAACACTCGTAAACCAAATCGCTCCGAACTGGCCTAATGGCACAAAAATAAGTGCCGTCATTAGAGGAGCAAGGGACTGACCACTATTGCCTCCTACCTGATAAATCGACTGAGCTAAACCTCGCTTGGGTCCTGCAGCCATATAAGCCACGCGGGAGCCTTCAGGATGGAAGGCAGCGGATCCGAGTCCAATAAATACAACAGATAAGAGCAGCCATTCGAAATTTGGAGCTACCGCTAGCCCTAACATCCCAATAAGTGAGGAACCCATTCCTAAGGGAAGCATATAGGGCAAGGCCTGCTTATCGGTAAACCAGCCGACGAGCGGCTGAATGACCGAAGAGGTCATGTTTAAAGTAAAAGCAATCCAGCCTAATTGAACATAAGTAAGATTCATGGATTGCTGCAATATAGGAAAGATAGCGGGTATTACAGACTGCATCGAGTCGTTTAGCAAATGAACAAAACCAATGGCAAATAAAATCCTGTACATGGTAGGCTGGGCTACAGCCTGGGCATTCATAGCCACCTGCATAGCATTGTCTCTCCTCCCCATCTCTGAAACCTATTCCAATTATAACGAATTTGATAGGTTTTGGAACTCCCCTAGCACCTTGGATACTTTCACCATCATTTGAACAGGATAGATAACGAAAGGAGGATCGAAACATGGCCAAAAACCGAAAACCCTCAAAGACACTCGACAAGAACGATATCGTGCCCGATTTTCCCCAAGACCAAGTTCAGTCTAATGGACTTAAGAATGCCGCTCAAAAGGCAAAACAACAAGAAAGCGCAGCCGATTAGGCCCAACTTGCAAGCAAAAAGAGGACCTCATTCCAATAAGGAAGAAGTCCTCTCCATGCTTTTTTGAAAATATGACTTTACCTTGTGAATGTCAGCGGTTTAGATTGGGGTCTGGTGGACACGATCATCCTTTTTCTTTTTCCGATTGCAGGCTGAATTTGGCCATTCCGAGCTCCTCGCTTCGTTTCCCCCTGATAGCTTTGTTTGGTTTCCGGTAATCCTTTTTCCCCCCCCACAATCTCCTCACAGCAAAGCTCCAAAATTTCATCAAAATGAACAAATGACAACTCAATTCCCCCTTTAATATCGCATAGTATAAAAATGAATTTTTCAAATATTATGTTTATATCATACCTTCTTCGTTTGACACTGTAAATTAGTGAATTTTTTCAATAAGTGTGTTTATCCAGTATCTGACATTGTTAGAGTTTTTCACGAAACAGTGAAATATAGAGGAATACCGAGAAATATCAAGAGATACAAAGGTTTCCCCATTAAATCTTCTGTTAAAAACGCTTTCATTTAGAAAATAATCGATTTCCTCTACTTTTCAAACATGATTTACATGACGATATTAGGTATAATAAGAGTATAATAAATTGGACAAATAGGAGCGAATTCTTATGGCTCAACGAGTAGCCACCATGTACAAACAAGTCAAATTGGAACTTAGTTCGCATCAGTTAAAGGATTTTGTCAAACTATTTGAAACCCATCATAATTCTACGCAAATTCGTGTATTCGACAATGGCGACACGGAGATGATCCTCTTTGATCACGGTAACGAAATCCCTCTTGTCTTTCATCCTTTAGGACCTCACTATATCTTCGAAGGATCTTTTGTTGTGAAAGATCTTCAATTGGCCAATACTGTGCGTAAAGCTGTTCAGGAATGTAAAGGTCACGCTCTCGTTCATCGCCTCTACCACAAACATATCATGGAATATCATTATGCCTATGGAAATGTTGTTAAGATCCAAGAAATTCGCGGAGAAAAAACCAAATTGGTTTATGAATTTAAAGATACCATCGGTACCCTTGCCCGTTTATATTCCGAACGCGGGGTTGAAGACGAGATCGCTTGGGTCCGACTGCAAATTGACCAATTACTAGATCTTCGGGTGAAGGCTATTCATACGGAGGAAATTGATGCCCGCTTGAAAGAATTAACGAAAGAACTTTTTATACTAGAAGCATAAAAAAGGGGGAGGAAAAGGCATACTTTTCCTCCCCTTTTTTATCTCAACTTTCACAAAACAGCCACTTCATAACCTTATATTCTCCTGATCTTCATATTATACTAGAAGTAGGAAGAAGGCTTTCTCGGTTCCATCTTAACGAGGCAAGACATTCCGCACGAGCTTTCTTCCTTAATCTGACCGAAGGAGAAGGTGTGTATCATGTCCTTTGCCCATTTTGATGAAATCTGCAGGATTTGTTGTGAGATGGATGAGGAGCCCAGGTTCATTCGCCGCTTTGAGCACGTAGACGGATTTCCAGAAGGAATTTTACCCGAAGCCAAGATTCGCGGATCAGGAGCCTTTTCCCCTGCTGCTGCGCAGCAGGATAAGGCCCAGATTCAACCGCCTGAACCCGAAGACAATGCGATCTATATGATTGAATACGGACCATTAGTTTAGATATTTATCCTAGACCAATCGATTTTTCTGATTGGTCATTTCTTTTTTTTTGAAGTCTGGTACTGAATGGTTAGATGTGATCAATTTCACAGCAAACCTGAAAGGGACTTGGTATATTAATAAATATCCAGATAACAAGAAAAATTAATTGATACAAATCTATATTTTGACAAAATCAGGAGGAATAAATCATGATCATTTTATCTCAGCAAATGTGCCAGAGTTGTGGGGTTAAATTAACAACGTTTGAGGTTCAAGAAAAAGATGGGTATTGCATGGAATGCTTCCATGAAACCCAGTCCAGCAAGAAACCGAAACAGGACTCCGAGGATATCTTTGCCAAAAGGAAAAATACCCGCAAATACGCATGGTATTACCATCATCAAGCGCGTACTGCGGGTAACTCTTAAGTAAAAGGGAAGCTTTCCACGACTTCATATTTTGGCATTCGATCCATGTGTGACCGATATAGGCAAAAACGGTCTGCCTTCCAGGACAAGTCCGTATCTCCTAGTTCTTGCTGAAAGTCAGGAAGGACAAAAGAAAACTCGCCCTGCCATCTTCTTGCTATTGTGATATGAGGGCGATAAGGGCGATTTTCCATTTGGAAACCAGCCTGCTCGCATACATAGCCTGTCGCTTTTTGCAACTCATGAAGCGCTCTCTCATGTTCCGTACCTACCCAGAAGATTCTTGGCGATTGCTTCTCGCCAAAATAACCGAAGTGTGTGGCTTGAAGGGAAAAAGAAGAGATCCCCTCCTTTGCCTTCGGAATCCCTGCTATAACTTGAGACAGGGACTTATCCTCTGCTCGCCCCAAAAAGTGAAGCGTAATATGGTAATCTTCAGCGACAACCTTATTTTTAAAAGGAAGTTCTTCATGGCGAGAAGAAAGCCAATCAGCCAGACGTTGGGCCAATGATATAGGAATAGGCACAGCAAGAAAATAATGGATGTCCATCTCTTCTCCTTTTTTACTGCGGGATCTTTAATCGTTGCCCCACTTTGATGGTATTTTGTTCCTTTAGCTGATTATAGCTTGTGATAGCTTGTATGCTAGTATTGTGCTTGCGTGCAATCTGAAGAAGCGTATCCCCTGACTTCACGTCATACTCCTTAATTCTTGGAACTTTCAGAGTGGTCCCGGAAGGTAGATGGTTATACGAGTTGATTTGATTATGCTGGGCCATCATCTCCATGGATACACCATACCGTTTTGAAATGGAAAAAAGCGTCTCGCCTGGTTTTACTTGGTGGACAGCAGCATTGGCCGTTCTCTTGGGTGATTCCTTGGCTTTGACCGCTTTCCTTTCTATATCATCCACCACAACATAAACCTTAACCGAATTCTTTTCTTGAGCTGATGCCAGCTTGGCTCCTGCTGACTTTGTTTTCACAGGTATGATGATCCTTTGGTTAACCAGCAAGACTCGATTGGGATCAAGTTGGTTGAGGCTAGCCAACTCGTTTACGGTAAGTCCGTACTTTCTCGCAATGCTCCAAAGCGTATCTCCGCTCTCAGCCATATGGATAAAATTCAAAGTTACAGCACCGATTGACTTATACTGCTTAAAGTCCACCGTGATCTGAGTACCTTGGCCCGTTACTTTCATATTTGGCTGTATCTGGGCATAGGCAGGGTGAAACCCTGCTGTGAATAGTCCCACACACGCTGCCAAACTTAGCCCTATTTTCCCCATGCTCGTTTTCACTTCTCCTGCTCCTCCTGCCATGATTTTCTAATTGACATCTATCGACAGATTTCGAGAGCAAACTGCTTTTTCTGGGGGTCATAAAGCTAAAATGTTGGCAAATTATCTAAGTTATTTTCACGGATGCCATCTGGCTCGGAACGCAGGATATCCCTTCCATATTTGTGGAATACATCCACGTGCGCCAGCCTTCCTGCTTTTGCTTCGGCAAGAGCCTGATCATATCCTAAAACGCGTCCGTTTTGTGTCTGAATGGCCATAATGTTTCCATTTTCATTTTTCCTGACAGCGATGATCTGCTCTTGCTGACCCGCAGCATAGGCCATATCAGAATTCTGGAAATTCAGGTTACCTTGGTAGCCCTGATAGCCCTGGTACCCTTGATGGCCCGGATGGCCCTGACTTTCCTGATTGTACTGCAGAGTAGCGCGATTTTGTTGTTCTAATTGAAACAGTCTTTGTTCTAATTGGTAAAGCCTATCCATGATAAACGGTATCGGATTGGTTTGTTGGTACATGGGCTTGATTCTTCCTCACTTATCATTAAAGTCCTGTTGATCATGCATTTGGTGGTACTTCTGTTGTGGGGTTGACAAGTTCAAAGCATCCTCAACCGTTTCGCGTGCTTTCCGATCATCTTGTTGCTGCTCAACAGCTTCTTGCTCCAGTTGCATTATCTTCCTCGGATTATTAGGCATGTGTTTCCTCCTTAAGTGGGTTAAGTTTATATTTCCCTAATAGCATCCAAATCATTTCGTCTTTTTCCCTATAAGCTTCCCCCATAAATTTGGTAGGTTCATTTTAGTTGATAGGAATGGTAAGATGGAAACTATTAATGAACCCATAGACTAGAAATTACTGAGGAGTCTTAATTATGATTTGGAAGCCCTATGATCCCGTTCATGTCCCCGCGCCCATGCAGGAATGGCTGAACGACTCTCGCATTCCGTTCCTTTTCGGGCCCATCCTTTTTCGTCGGGGCGTAACTACGACAGAGGAATTGGAGCACTTTTTTTATGGGAGCCTTGAACAAACGACTCCCAGCACCGCTTTCGGTCCGGCTATATATAAAGGCGTAGAACGCTTGAAGCAAGCATTCCTGAATAAAGAGAAAATTGTAATCGTAGGAGATTACGATGCCGATGGTACGACAGCCGCTACCGTCATGATGACCGTATTAACCACTTTGCAAAAACATTACGGCTTTGAAGTGGAGTACCTGATCCCTGATCGCTTTTCAGAAGGCTATGGATTAAATGACCATAACTTGCCTCGCCTGCTAGAAAAGAATCCGCAATTAGTTATTACGGTAGATTGTGGGGTATCGAGTGATACTCAAATTAAAGCATTAAAAGAGTTAGGGATTGATACGATCGTAACTGACCACCACGAGCCTAAGCAGGCATTTCCGCAGCATGCCTATACGGTGATCCATCCGATGGTAACGGATTATCCTGAGCATGGCATTTGTGGCTGTACGGTAGCCTATCAATTCATGAAGGCGATTTGGGAATGCCAAGGCAAGAAGCCCCCTGCTTGGGTGGCTGAAGATCTCTTGGACCTTGTAGCGGTAGGCACAGTATGCGATATTATGCCTTTAAGAGGAGACAATCGAATTTTTGTCCGGCTAGGTATGGAGAAGATTCGCAGCGGTCAGCGATTGGCCTTCCGGCTTATGAAAGAAAAATTCGGATGGAAGCAGGTCAATACGAAAACCCTTGGCTTTTCCATCGGACCTCGCATTAATGCGGCTGGCCGGATGAAGGATGCCGATCCTGTCGTCAATTTGTTATTGTCCCAGGATGTGAGCTACTGTGAAAACATCCTTGCCGAGCTGGAAAGAAGAAATACTGAGCGGAAAGCAGCCCAGGAACACGTGGTCGAAGTCGGAATGAAACAAGCTGAAAACTCCCCCTTCCGATTTGTTTTAGCTGTAATGGATGAAACGTTCCATGAAGGGGTAGTAGGCATTGCCGCTTCGAAGATTGTCGAACGGTTTTATAAGCCCACCTTTTGCCTATCCAAGCATGAAGGAAAAGTCAAAGGCTCCGCTCGCTCCATCGAGGGCGTTCACCTCTTTCAGCTGATGGAGAAATATCAGTATCTCCTGGGCAACAAATGGGGAGGCCATGCCGCTGCTGCAGGCCTTACCTTTGAAGACGAAAGCATGGTGGAGCCTTTCTTCAGGGCCTTGGATGAGGAACTGGCTGCCTATCCACCGGAAACCTGGATCAAAATTCACCGTTGGGATGCGAAGCTTAGCAGCGATGACTTACCGGAGATGGATCGTTTTTTTGAGGTACTAGCCAAATTGGAGCCTTTTGGCCAAGGCTTTCCTTCCGTTCAATGGGCGATTGAAGGAACGCTCCTTCCTGGCAGAGAGCTCAAGGAGGATCAGAAAATCGGGAAGCTTCAGGTAGGTTTTTTGAATATTCCTTTCGCCATGTGGTCAGGTGCCTCCCGCGCAGCTTTCCACCAGCCTCAAACCTACTACGGCAGCTTTGAGTACAGTGATTTCTGGAAAGCCATGCAGGTTTTGCCTGTTTGGGTTGAGTAGGAAGTATGACGGGAGAAGCTCCTATCTCCCGTCAAATATCATCCATCTCCCCTTTCGTATCTTCCTTTCCAATACCATTTCACTCTTGATAATTCAAGCAGGAATTTTAGCATGAATGGCTAATACTATTACTCGTTGGACATATAGGAACTGAACCCTCATAAGATCCTTTTCTATTACGAATTGTATAAGAAGCTATTGGTAAGGAGGGCTGGCGGATGATCCCCATAAGTCATAGATATCAATTTGGAGAAGAAATTTTCTCCTCTTCAATGGGAAGCCTTTTTCTCGGAACTGACGTCTCATTGAAACGCCAAGTTTACCTTTATCGAATAGATAAAAAGAGTAAAACTAGCCATGATGAATATATGCGAATGATAGCGGGAGTCTCCCATGTTGCACACCCCAACTTTTTTCACATCCTAGACATGGGTTCCACACCAGAAGTTTACGCTGTGATGGAGAAAAGAGAAGGCACCCATTTATCTCAACTGATTCAGCAGGAAAAGATAAACCTATCCTTTCAAGAAACCCTAGCATTGGTGATTCAAGTCGGAAAAGCCGTTCAGGATGCCGTGGAAGAGCGAATCCGAGGGTATAGCATCACTGCGGAGAATCTTTGGATTTATCGGAATCAAGTTATGGTGATCAATTACTGGAGTGAAGGAGAGAAAGAGCACCGCAGCGTCTTAGGCTTGGTCCACTTGCTCTATCAATTGTTAGCCAGAACCATTGTTATCCCTCCTCAGTATGAGGAGCTGGAACAAAACGTAAGAGAAAACTTAAACCAACTCACCCCCGGAGAAAAAGGGGCAATCCTGCGAATTATTCGGCGAGCTTATAACGGTCAAGATTCAGTCTCGTCCATTATTTTGGAACTAGGCAACCTGCTGCAAGGTCCGGTGCCAATCGAAATCCAAGCAAATCGACTTCCCGCGGAGCCTCCAGAACCTGCAGTTGAAACAAAAAAACGCTTGCTCACCAAACCGAAGGCATCAATTGCTATTCTATTCCTCCTTGTCGTTCTCGTAGCTGCTTTAGGGAAATCATACTGGAAAACGGAAGAAGTAACCGTTTCTGAACCGCCCGTTATCACAGAGGTTCCAACGAAAGTGGTCACAGAACCCGTTGCAGAATCTCCGGAAGTTGTGCCCGAGCCATCCAACAATGCTGAGAAAACTCAGGTAGTCCCTAATCTAGTAGGACTCACGAAGGAAGCTGCAGAAAAGTTGGCCCTGGAGCATGGGCTGCGGTATCAATTCTTTCTAGAGGTGAGCGAGAAGAATCAGGGAGAAGTTTTCAAGCAAGATCTTCCCGTTGGAAGCAAGGTGGGCAAAGAAACGCGCATCACCTTCTGGGTCAGCAAGGGCCAAACCCCTTAATCGCGAATTTCATACTTGTCTCTTAAAGACGCCGGTGCCCATTTGACAATGGTTTGAAGGATCCAAGCCAATAAAGTCAAATCGTCCAGGATCCCAAAAAAGACAAAGAAGTCAGGAATTAAATCAAAGGGGAATATTATGTAGCCAATTACAAGCAGAGCGGACAGAAGCTTATAAGCGCCAGGCACCTGCCTCGAACGAAAGAATTCCAAGAGGAACGGGATGGACTTCCTAAGATTAAAAAGAAAACGAAAACGTCTGAGCATTTTTCGCATGAGCATCTCCCTCTTACATCTTTTGGTAATATATCATACACGTTATAATTCATATATTCAAGGCAATATGAGAAAATCCATGAAAAGCAGGGTCCCCAAACCACTTTGGGGCTCTGCTTTTTGTCCTTGAGGACCATTTTCTAGTAAGCTACTTTTTTTGAGCCTGATTTAAAAATAACCGCATCTATATCATCAATGGAAATAGCCCGTTCACTTGATTTAGACTGGCCCGCTTTCGACATCAGCTTAATCATGACTTGATTTCCCTGAACGGACAAAAGCATCCCGGTCATAACAGAACCCTTTACCTCTAGTTTTACTTTCTTGCCTACTAGCATGGCTAGCGTTTCTGCACTAATCTCGTCCAATGAAATAACCTCCTTTCCTAAGCCGTTTCTACCCTAATAATATATGAATCTTCTCTTTGAAAAGGCTAGACGAGGGTCGATAGTTAATGACCCGTTTCATCTACAATTATTTACAAGAATGCCTATAACCCTTTCCTTCCTCTCATATTTCCATTTGCATTCTGTATTTATCTTGATTAAAATAGAGAAGGTTTAGGAAACGATTTTTGTTGAAAAGGTGAAACTTATGCAGTGCAAAGTTTGTAAAGCTTCTGTTCCGTCTTACACTGGAGTTTGTAAGGAATGTGGTTCTCTCTCCCATTCTCCGGTACAATCTTTTAAAGACACTGTCAATAACTCCCTAGCGAATATTCTCCTTGGCTCCTTTGGGATTCTAATCTTAGGGATTATATTCTTAACCGTCGTCGCAAATGAACTATGAAGCGAAAAATGGCTAAAGCATACTCTATCGAGTACTTTAGCCATTTTTACTTTCAAGAAAGACATGATATCATTCATTTATATAATATATAATGATAGGAAAACGGAGGGATCGATATGCAATTTAAAATGAAAGATAATGGGTTTACCACCCAATTTGAATATGGCGAGCTACATATTTCAGGCGATGCTGCGTATGGATTTCGGCCTTATCAGCTGATGGTTTCTTCTATTGCGGTTTGCAGTGGAGGGGTTCTGCGAAAAATACTGAATAAAATGCGGATTCCTTATGAGGACATTCAGATTTCTGCTAATATGGAGCGAAATGAGGATGAAGCGGACCGGATAGAAAAGATTCATATGCATTTCACCATTAAAGGGGAAAACTTAAATCACATTAAAATAGAGAGAGCACTTGAGCTGACTCGAAAGAATTGCTCTATGGTGCAGTCTGTTAAAGATAGCATCGAAATTACCGAATCTTTTGAGTTAGTTCCTTAAGAAGCAGGGCTGGAATCCAGCCCTGCTTCTTTTTTCACCATAAAACTTGTGCATCTTGCGATAATTTCTGCAAGCCCTCCCAGGCCCTCATCGATGTTTCGTAGCCTTCCTTCAATTTTGCAGGATCCCCAGACTCCATCCCCTCAAGCTCTGTGCTTAGCCCTAAACGATACTGACCCACAACATAAACAAACTTCGCCTGAAATTTTCTAAGCTCCGGATGGTCTGGATGCAGGTCATTGTTTACCTTGTTCCAAATATAGAGCAAATCCTGGTGGGTCTGACCCATCATTTCCCTCACTTCGCCAAGTTCATCGTGTGCCTGGGCCTCTTGCAGCCCCAATTCAAGCTCTTCAATTAACGCTTGGGCTGTTGCAATAAACGACTCCATCTTATGAATGAAGTCTTGGTCATTAGGGGTGGGGGCGCCCCGTACAGCAGATAAATCATAATCCATGCTTTCCGTTGATATTGCCGATTCACGGGAGAGACTGCATCCGCTAAAAATCAAGCCAAACAGCAATATGAATGTAATGAATAGAAGGGAGGTTCTCACCCTAGCTCATTCCCCACCTTTCAGATGATTCTCCCTACTACTCTATGAGCTTGTCCCGGAAAAAATGAATCAAATACCGCCTATGAATCGCAAGCAAGAGTTAACCACTTTATCGCTTGGTCCAGCTCCTCTTTTGTTGTATATCTTCCGAGACTAAAGCGAATCGTTCCTTGGCCCTCAAATTCCTTAATCCCCATCGCTTTCAGGACGCTGGATAATTCCACTATTCCTGAATGGCAGGCTGAACCAGTAGAAGCAGCCAGCTGCGGAACGGCTGAAAGAATATCACTTCCGACCCGTCCAATAAAGCTCACGTTTAAAGTATTTGGCAATCTTTCCTTAGGATGGCCATTTAGCCGGATATTTTCACCAAATTCCTCCTGCAGCCTATTCCAGAAATAATCACGGTGATCTTGAATGGATCGATTTGGCAGTCCTTGCTCCGCCAGCTCACACGCTTCTCCAAGCCCTACCGCAAATATGACATTTTCTGTGCCTGCGCGGCGCCCCTCTTCATGTCCAGCTCCATGGACAAAAGACTCCAGTGGTGTTCCCCTTCGAATATAGAGAGCTCCCACTCCCTTAGGAGCATACAGCTTGTGTCCCGCAATACTCAGGAGATCTACACCCATATCATCTACCCGTGTTGGAATCTTACCCACAGACTGGGCAGCATCCGAGTGCAGCAGGATTCCATGCTTTTTGGATATTTCTGCAATGCGAGCTATCGGTTGAATGGTGCCCACCTCATTGTTCGCATGCATAACGGAGATAAGAATGGTCTTCTCTGTGATCGCAGCCTCGATTTCCTCAGGGGACACTCTTCCGTGTTCATCGACACCCACATAAGTGACTTCCGCTCCTAAGCGCTCAAGAAACCGGCAAGGCTGAATGATGGCAGGGTGCTCAATCGCTGTGGTAATAATATGGTTGCCCTTCTCTTTAAGCGCATAGTAAACGCCTTTTAACGCATGATTATTCGCTTCGCTTCCGCCGCTCGTAAAAATGACTTCAGACGGATCGCAGCCCAGCAACGAGGCCACCTGTCTCCGCGCCCGTTCAACCGCCTGCTTGGCGGACAAAGCCGCCCAGTGGGTAGTCGATGGATTTCCGTAATGCTTCTCCCAAAAAGGCTTCATCGCTTCGACCACTCTTTGATCAATGGGTGTACTGGCATTATAATCCAAATAGACTTGCGTCATATTTCCTACTCCTCCTTTACCCATTCCCAGCGATGTTCATACTTACTCAGCATCGGATGAAGGGAGTGGGCCGTTTTCTTTACAATAAACATTCTCAACTTGCGAATCCATTGTTCAAACGAAGAATAGCTTGCAAATCGGTTCGCATAATCCTCTGTCCAATATACGAAGTGGGGTCCCTCATATCGCTCGGTTAGAGAGCGAAGGGAAGTATCCAACGGGGTATATTTTTTTCTTTTCCCCTCCCACTCATCAATCGTTGCCCATGTTTCCAATCCCATGTCACCAAGGGATTCTCTAATCGTTCGAACCCGGTAAAAATAAGGACTGCCGTTGGAGACACCCATTCGCTTCAGCGTCTGTTCATGTAGGGGGTATAGCACAACTTGAACAAACCCTCGATCCACCGAGAACTCATACATACTTGATAAAGAGCTCAAAGGGTATTGCTCAAACGAATCAATGACGAGCAGCGTCCCCTTCTCCTCCCGTTCAAGCGGTTGGTAGCCATAAGGGACCATCGATCTTTGCCGTGACATCTCCTTCTCCTCCTTGAAATATCTTCCTTAGCTAAGACTATGGCGAAAGGGAAATCCTAGCAGTGGAGGTGATACTTATGAGCGTAAATAAAGATTTGAAAGAACAGGCTTATGAACAACTAGCGGAAAAGCAGATCGAAGAAATCGACCGGATGCAAGCCAAGCGATTCGGATTACCTTTGTCTACTCACACGAATCCGCAAATTCAGGCCCAAGTTTTTTCCGATCTGTTTTCTGGCATCCCTCAATCTGAAGAAAAAGAGGAGCCTCGTTAACATCATATCGATAATTGCTAGGAATATCCAGAAAAAAAAGGAGGCTCATCCGAGCCTCCTTTTAGAAACTTCTTTGACGATTGGTTCCTGATAGAGCTGTTGCATGCTCACGAAATCCCCATCGTTCGTTGCCATAATCCCATGATAGCTAACATCAAGCCCAATTTCTTCTTCTTCTGGCGAAACCCGGACAGGAACGAATCGATCAATCCATTTAAAGCTGAACCAAGTTGCAAAATACCCCCAAATGCACACGACGAGAAGCCCTAACGCCTGAACGCCCAACAGCCCCCATCCGCCGCCATAAAATAACCCGCCATCTGTCGCAAAAATTCCTACAGCAAGTGTTCCAAAAATGCCTGATACGCCATGAACAGGAAAAGCCCCAACAGGATCATCAATTTTCCACTTTTCTAAAAGGTTAGTAGATAGAATCATCAAAATACCGGCCATAGCCCCAATTAGAATAGCTGATTTGTTGCCTACAAATGCACACCCCGCTGTGATCGCGACGAGTCCCGCTAAAGACCCATTAATAACAGAAGGCGCATCAGCTTTCTGATAGCGAAACAGAGTGAATAACAGGGCAGCTGCTCCTCCTGATGCTGCGGCAAGCATAGTAACCAAAGCAATGTGGCCTATTCTCACATCTGTGGCGCTTAACGTACTGCCGGCATTAAATCCGAACCAACCAAACCAGAGCAAAAAGGCACCTACGGATGCGAGAGGCAGATTGCTAGGCATGACAACATGGTTGCCGGCTTCGTTCGTGAATTTATTTAATCGGGGTCCAATGTACTTTGCGGCTGCCAAGGCTGCAAATCCACCCAACGCATGAATCGCAGCTGAACCTGCAAAATCAAGCATGCCCAATTGCCCCAGCCAGCCCCCACCCCAAATCCAATGTCCTGAGAGAGGATAGATCACTGCTGTCATTACCATCGTATACAGGATATAGGCCTTAAAGTTAATGCGTTCCGCTACTGCACCGGAAACGATGGAAATGACGGCAATGACAAAAGCGGCTTGAAAAAGAAAATAAGCATCCAAGGAAAAAGGAAAAGACAGATGACTTAGGTCGCCGGATATCATAAAGCCCGTGGTTCCAATAATCCCTGCAGCATCTTTTCCATACATTAAGGCGAATCCCAAAAAATAAAAGCAAAGTGTCCCGAAGGTGATATCCACGAATACTTTCATAATAATGCTGACGGAATTCTTTAGCCTTACAAAACCAGCCTCCAATAAAGCAAAACCGCCTTCCATCAGCAAGATCATGGCCGCCGTCAGCACGATCCACACCGTATCCAAACCAGAGCTAAGCGTTTCAATATCCATGCTATCCCTCCTCTATTGACAAGAATTTTCTGTAGTTTTTTTCTAACTCATACGATAAGTGCAGGGGTACAAAGAGCTTGTCTGTCTCTTGACGAACCTCTGTAATCCATTTTTCAATCCTTTTCATGTCAGCTTGTATGTCATTAATTTCTTGCAAAGGGCGCTTCACATAAACCATATATTCAACGGCGAGGTGATGCTCCGGCCGTTTAGCAGCTAAGAGTCTCCTAAAAGGTCCCATTGATTGATAAACCCTTTCTTCCGCATTTCTTTTATTCTCATACTGTTCAACCTTCTCAACCAGTCCCCGTACTTGCTTTTCTCTTAAATGCAGCATCTCTTCAAGGAGTGGCATCATCCGATCTGTATTTACCTCATCCATTAAAATTTGTCCTGTACCCTCAAGCATAACAACCATGTCATATCACCTCACCTATATTGTTAGATTATATTACATGATTATGATTATAGCATAATCATATAAAGTTTCAAGATGAAAAAATGGGATGATGCATGAAGCATCACCCCATTTTCCTTACATTTTACGTCTGACAATGAACTCGGTATCATCCTCGTTGATACCCCTCGTGTAGAAATCGAACCGCTCTCGGTCAATCGCCCCTTGAATGCGATCCTCGCTACGTTCATTCACATGGTCGACCATAATCGTCAGCGTATCTTGTGTTTTCAATTGGTCGAGCAGTTGATGGATATGCTGCAGCTCATTATCACTTACTTCGTGCATGACGTTATAACGATAATCTGCCATGTCCTTCCCTCCTTAACAAGCAATCATGCTCACCCTTATCATTTCCTGTTTGAAGGAAAAATTGCACTGTTCAGAAGCGGATTGGGGGCACATCCTATCTTTTGAAAAGTAAAATATAACGTAACATCCTAAATTTACTGGTGGTGAAAAAGCAATAATGATCTTAGGGACAAGAAAACGACTCACCATAATGAATCAACTGTATCAGCGGAAATTACTCCAGCCTGACCATGTTTTTCGCTTATTGCATTTATCCGTTAAAAAGAAAAAACCCATTTCGGTTATTCGTCTCGGTGATGTCATGGCTAAGCTGTTAGCTAGGAAGGACATCTATACTTTAAAAGACGTCTCTCCCTTTCTTGGCATTCCCTATCCCCCACCCCCTAAACTTTTAAGGGCTCTGGAGCATTCCGTCCGCCATGCTACCGTGGTTGGAGTCACCTATTTTCCAAACCGGGCCAAACAATTAATGCAATTCATGCAGGCGAAACAATGGAAACCAAAACTCATTACGGATTCATTTATCAACGACCAATTATATGAGAATGGCTATCTTCATGAATTAATTCGCACCCATCGGGTCGCCCTTGTCGGACGGTCGGCAGAGAAAGCAGCAAAACAGCTGAGAAAAAAAAATCTTCATGTGGCCATAACCGTAAATCTTGAGCATTCCCGCATGCTTCCCCAAACGTTTAGCTTTCTGAAACAAAAAAGAAATAAATGGGATATCGCTCTGGTAGGGGCAAGTGTACCAGGAAGAATCTTATGCGTACATCTCACCCGCCGTCTAAAGAAGACATCGGTAGAGATTGGCCATATGATGGACGCCTTAGCTGATCCTAAAGAGTGGAAAAAACACCATGACCGCATGCGTTTTAAAAAGCGTTGGATGAAGAAATTATTAAAGGGGAATAGGGCTTAACCCCAAGGCCGTTTATTCACCTTCTCAGATAAGCTCGTAACCTCCCAAACTCCCTCAAGGAACTGAAGCGTATAATCAGCTTGATAGACCTCGCCAGGCTTACCGGCAAGAATACCTTTACCTTTCGTACCTGTAACCCGGACTTCATATTCATCGAATTCCTGCTTTAGAACTTCAATCGATAATAAGAGAGCCTCGGTTTGATCAGTCAATGGAACAGTAAAGCTTGGTTCTGCCGAGGAAAAGCCTCCATCAATAGTTCCAAATACCACCTGGCCATGGTAAGCCATTAATCCTTTAGCCACTGTTCTTTTCTCATCCTCCTTCCATGTCTCTAGGCTGCTAGTGTCTAGAGCTAGCACCTCTGGAGGCTGACCGACTTGTGGCGAGCGAAATAAGTGTTTCATTACAGCCCGGTATAACCCAATCTGATCGTCTGCTTCTTTAGCCGTCGTAAAACTGAAAGTATGAGATCTTCGCCCGGCTGTTACCGTAACTAGAACCTTCTTTCCAGGCAAGTACATTTCTGGAGTAAAGCTCATTCCATCCTTAGATCCGGATGTGGCGCCAAGAATCGGAATGGACGAATCATCCGCATAACGCACCTCCATTCCCATGCTTGAGGCTTCTTGTTTCCACTGTACGGTAATCGTATCATATAACGGAACGTTCACTGCCCCATCATTTGGATAAGTATTTTCAATCCATGTGGCATCGAGATACTTATTCCACCCTAACCATCCAGCGAATAGCAAGAGAAGGACGGCCAAACTCGCTCCTGCCCGTTTGGCAGATAACCGGATAGGAGATCCTGGAGAGGCTAAATCCTTTAGGATGATCCCAGCCGTAAAGAGGGCAAGAAAAGCTATGGCAAGATGGGGAAGCATAGGCAGAAAACTGCCGATCGCGGCCTGCTCTGCGGGTCCTTCGGTAATGGGAGATCCCCGGAAAATAAACCAAAAATAAATCGGCGGAATCTGCCCGAGAAGAAACAAGAGCATACCTAATAAAGCTGTGATTAAAGAGATTTGTTGTACAGCCCTGCTTTTCAGCCATAAAAGCCTAGAGCCCAACCACGCTAAGGCACCTCCCCCTGTCGCTAACATGGCCCATAAGGTGATTTCCGCCTCCGTTTCATTCCCTAATAAATACCACGGAAAATAAGGAAAGTATAAAAGCCCCGCAAAAATAGAAAGGACTCCTGTCCATTGAATCCAGCGAGCCGTTTTAAGCAGTAACGTATCCATATTACAATCTCCTTCATTCAACAAATAGAGAGGCTGCCGGAAAGCCTAAGCTTGCTGGTCAGCCTCTAAATTTCTATGTATTCATTATAGCTTATGCATTACTCTCCTAAAACCCGCTTTGCCCCGTAGAAAGGATAATTATTGATATACCACGTGACATCACTAATTTCAACCGATTTCACGGCAGAATGGGCCATTTTATTGTTCCCGATATAAATTCCCACGTGTGAGATTTTACCGCTGCCATAAGAATCAAAAAACAGAAGATCCCCTGCTTTCCAATTTTCCCGTTCAACCTGAATGCCTAGAGCAAATTGTTCCTCGGAAACCCGTGGCAATTTTACACCCAGCTGATCCATTACATACATGGTAAATCCGCTGCAATCAAATCCATTCAAGGTAGCTCCACCCGTGACATAAGGGATCCCGACTAAAGGTGCTATAAGCTGTTGGATTCTTGAAGCGGAGAGATCTCCAGACCGTGAAGCTTCTTGCTTGGGGATGTGTCCAAGTAGCGGAGTATATATATATCCTTCTATTTTTCCCCATTTCACTTGGGTCCATAGCTCACCTGTTTCCTGAATATCAACGGCCGTCCCCTTTTTCAGTACAGTCAAAATTTTCGATTCCAGATGGCCTTCTTGTCTTAAGTTGACATTTTCCGTTACTATGGCCCTCTTTCCTGAAAAACGAACTCCAACCGCCTCCTGC
The DNA here is from genome assembly GCF_040813775.1 of Ammoniphilus soli. Lineage (NCBI taxonomy): Bacteria > Bacillati > Bacillota > Bacilli > Caryophanales > Paenibacillaceae > Ammoniphilus > Ammoniphilus soli. The sequence continues at coordinate 553,550 of NZ_JBEGDL010000001.1, read as the reverse complement.
AGTACGGGCTTAGCTTCTGGCAGAGCAATGGCTTTTGCCCCAACGGCAGGCTTAGTGGATAAGACCAGCTTTTGACCGAGATATAGGGTGTCGGATGATAGATGATTGAGGGTTTTAAGCTGGTCCACCCCGAGTCCATACTGGCGGGATAGTTTAAATAAAGTGTCACCCTTGGCTACAATATGCTCTTCAGCTGCGGATGCAGCTGTAGAAGATAGGAATAAAGTCAAGAATAGGATTCCCGTGATCTTTTTCATGAACACCACCTCCGGTTGCCGAAAACTATGAATCTCTTAGTCTAGTATACTTCATTCGCGACAGAAAAGTAAGAATAATTAGATATTCTATCTGTTTCTGTCAAACGAGGGAAGATTATGTAATATAATTATACAATAGCACAATAGTGGAAGGTTATGATAAATCTATTAAATTTTTTGAAGTCTTTATGCGCTTCCAGCCATATTCATTTTCCTCCAGTGCTATATTTTGATCAGTCTTTGCAAAAACTATAGGAAATCATACACTGATTTCATCCCATGTCTAAATGGAGGCAAGCTAATTATGGTTGAGATTACCCTGCACGTTCGCGGAATGTCCTGCGACCATTGTGTAAAAGCAATTGAAGAAGCTTTAGGCTCGTTGCCTGGAATTGAAAGAGCCTTGGTTGATTTAGAAAAAGAAGAAGTTCATATTCAATACGATTCGGACATAGTGGATCCGAATCGGATGAAAGAAGCCATCACGGAGGCAGGGTATGAAGCCGATTAGGTGCCTTCAGCTCCAAATCCAAACGGTCTACGAGTAATAAATTATACAAAAAAAGCCTTCCATTCCAGAAGGCTAATTTCTTCTCAATAAAAGAATGACTAAAAGTATAAACAGCACAAGGATGATAATAAATTCGTCGTCCTGAAAAATTCCGCCAGAATGATCACCCATACACAGTACTCCTTTCCCGCCTACACTTCAGTCTATGAGGCCATCGCCTATACGGAATAGGCATAGGCCCAAGCAGGAAGTAAAATGGGCATAGGCCTAGGGCTTTTTAGCTTTTTCTAAGATAATACAACATCGTCTTTTTGACCTCGGTCCGCAAAACATCCCAACTAGGGTTGAAAACGTGATGATAACCCTTATACAGAAACTTAATGCTTATGCCCAAATCCGTTCTTTTCTGTTCAAATACTTTAACCCCATGTATCCTCAATGATTTTTTATTATGGACTATATCCAGATCTACTTTTTTGATTGCTTCTTCAAGCAGCGTAAGATATGGTTCTTTGGTTTTCAATGATGACTCACCAAGCACTTTTTTATCCCGCACTAAGACCGTCAGAACCAAAGGAAAAAGAACATAATTTCTAACAAGCGTTTCTTCAGTTTCGCTAGGGTGCTGCAAGGCTATTCACCTCAATAGGAACATTTGTTCTTATTATACACAAAAAGAAAAGGAAAGAGAACAAATCCCTTTCCTTTATCAATGGAAAATCTATATGGTTCAGTTATTTTAGAGCAGAAATAGTCTTCAATTCTGGGCTAACAGTAAAAGAAGCTTCTGTTTTTTCGATGACTTCCGAGACAGAAACCCCTTCCTGGGTTTCCATCAACACCATGCCTTCAGCTGTAAAATCAAAAACCGCTATTTCTGTAATCAGCCGGTGTACTACTCCCTGACCTGTTAACGGCAGTGTACATTCCTTCTTAATTTTAGATTCCCCATGCTTATTCACATGTTCCATAATTACGATCACACGCTTTGCTCCATGGACAAGGTCCATGGCCCCCCCCATTCCTTTCACCATCTTCCCGGGTATCATCCAATTGGCCAAATCTCCTCGTTCGGAAACTTCCATTCCGCCAAGTATCGCCAGATCGATATGGCCGCCACGGATCATGGCAAAGGATTCCGCGCTATCAAAATAAGAGGCACCAGGAACAGTCGTCACGGTTTCTTTACCTGCATTAATAAGGTCCGGGTCTTCTTCTCCCGCTAAAGGATATGGACCGATGCCCAGCAGTCCATTTTCGGACTGAAGCAGTACGTTGTAATCCCGCGGGATCTCATTGGCCACAAGCGTAGGCATACCGATGCCAAGGTTGACGTTCATACCGTCTTGAATTTCTTGTACTGCACGTTTAACGATAATTGATCGAACATCTTTCATGATTTCACTTCTCCTTCGGATATTTTTCAAGCCACTTAAGCTTGCATAACCGTTCTTCTTTCGATTCGTTTCTCATAGTCCGTGCCTAAGAGGACACGCTGGACATAAACTCCTGGGGTGTGGATTTCATCTGGGTCTAACTCTCCCACTTCTACGATTTCTTCCACTTCCGCAATCGTGATTTTCCCCGCCATGGCTGCTAATGGGTTAAAATTGCGTGCGGTCTTTCTGAAAACGAGATTTCCGAGCGGGTCCGCTTTCCAAGCTTTCACCAAAGCAAAATCTCCTACAATTCCTTCTTCCAAAATATACGTTCTTCCATTAAACTCTTTGTGTTCCTTCCCTTCAGCTATTGGAGTCCCTACTCCAGTCGCTGTATAGAAACCAGGTATGCCTGCCCCTCCTGCACGGATTCGCTCTGCCAAGGTGCCTTGGGGGACTAATTCAACTTCAAGCTCTCCGCTTAAGAATTGCCGTTCAAAAATTTTATTTTCACCTACATAAGATGAAACCATTTTCTTGATTTGCTTGTTTGCTAGCAGAAGGCCAAGCCCCCAATCATCTACTCCACAATTATTGCTTACCACGGTTAATTCTTTTGTTCCCTGTTCCTTCAGCGTCTGGATCGCTTTTTCCGGAATTCCGCAAAGCCCAAACCCTCCAACAATTAAAGTGGCTCCATCTTGAATATCTGCAAGGGCTTCTGCAAACGAATTCATTACTTTTCCTTTTTTCATCAACCTCTCTCCTTCCATGCTAATTCCGTACTTCATCAATTGTCCAAAAATTAGAAATTATATCTATATGTAAGAGTTTACACCAAGCTGTCATATAAGTAAAATGAATATAAATAATTCATTCTATAACAAAATAGAATAGTTAGGGGATCACTATGGAGCTTAGAGATATAAAATCCTTTATGGAGGTAGCAAACCATAAAAGCTTTACGAAAGCCACTTCCCAATCCTACTTATCCCAGCCAGCTTTGAGTAAAGCCGTTAAAAAATTAGAAGAGGAACTTCATGTCCAATTATTTGACAGGTCACGTCGTGAATTAAAGCTAACGGACGCTGGTCAAATCGTTTTCCGGCAAGGCGTTAAAGTACTGACCGCCATAGACGAGCTAACTGCGCTTTTGGATGAGTTGATAAATATGGAGGCAGGAGAGTTGAAAATGGGGATTCCTCCCTTAATTGGGACTTTATTTTTCCCTTCCATCGCTAGAGTTTTCAATGAAAAATATCCGAAGGTGACCTTGGAATTAGTAGAGCTAGGGGCAAAGCGCATAGGTAAATTAGTTGAAGCGGGGCAAATTGATCTAGGGATTATCGTACTTCCGAGCGATCCAAGCAAATTCAATATCTATCCTTTCATTAGTGACGAATTTGTATTATATGTTCATAAAGATCACTATTTAGCCGGACTAAAGGACGTATCTCTTCACCAGCTTAAGGATGAAAGGTTTATTCTATTTTCACATGAATTCACATTACATGACTATATCAAGCAAGCATGTATAGCAGCTGGCTTTACTCCGACCGTCTCTTACCAAAGCTCCCAATGGGATCTGATTATCGAACTTGTGTCTTCCCAGCTTGGGATTACAATTCTTCCAAAAGCCATTTATTCCAAACAAAACAACCCTCAAATCAAAATTATCCCATTGAATAACTCCACACTGGTATGGGAGCTAGGGATAATAACAAAAAAAGATGCTTACCATTCGTTCGCTTTGAGGGAATTGTTAAAGCTGCTTTCAGTAGGAAATCAACAAAAAGTCCCGTGATTAAATTCATCACGGGACCTTTAACAGCTAACTTAAAAAAGATTTAAAACCAGATAAGCAATTGAAGCGAGCAAGGCCGAAATAGGCAGGGTAATTACCCAAGTTAACACGATTTTACGAGCAACTCCCCACTTTACTCCCTTTACCCTTTTGGCTGCGCCTACCCCCATAATGGCTGAGGATATAACATGCGTGGTACTCACAGGCAAGCCGAATTTTGTAAATACTATGATAATCAGAGCCGAGGATAAATCGGCAGGCCTACTATCGTTACATATGCTAATGAAAATCAATTTGACATTGTCGTCATAGGCAGCCGCGGGTTAAACGCCCTGCAAGAATTTGTTATCGGGAGTGTAAGTCATAAGGTTTCTAAGAGGGCAAACTGCCCTGTTATGATTGTTAAATGACACTGAAAAGAGGGTTTCCCAAACAAAGTGCCCGGCACTCGGGAAACCCTCCTTAATTCTCCAGCTACTCCACCGTAAGCGACTTGGCTAAGTTCCTTGGTCTGTCAACATCATGTCCCCGAACGATGCCAGAATAATAGGCCAGCAACTGAAGAGGGATGGCAGCAAGAATCGGCATCAGGAAAGGATGAGTCTCAGGGATGTATAATACCTGATCCACCTCTTCGGTAAGCGAGTCCTCTCCAATGGTTGTCACTCCGATGACAAAAGCATCCCTGGCTTTTACCTCTTTAATGTTACTAATGACTTTATCCATGAGCTGTCTTTGTGTAGCCAGGGCAATGACGGGTACTCCTGGCGTAATGAGGGCCATGGTTCCGTGTTTCATTTCCCCCGCCGCGTAAGCATCGGCATGGATATAGGCCACTTCTTGGAGCTTAAGCGCCCCTTCCAGCGCCAGGACATAATCCAGACCACGCCCAATAAGGAAAAGATGCTCTTGGTCGAAGGTCACTTGCGCAAACTGGTCGATCGCATCCTTAGTCATGATCAGAGTGGAGTCTAGGTCCATTGGCAAGCGAGTTAAAGATTCCAGTAATGACATGGAATGAACCTCAGCCGTTTGACCCATTCTTTGCTCGAGCCATAACGCCAAGAGCATCATGGCGGTGAGCTGGGACGTATAAGCCTTGGTCGAGGCAACCGCTAATTCCGGACCAGCCTTCGTGTAGATCGTATTGTCCGCTTTCCTGGAAATCGTGCTCCCTACCGTGTTTGTAATGGCAATAATGGGGCAGCCTGAGCGTTTTCCTTCGCGAAGAGCCGATAAAGTATCAGCGGTTTCTCCTGATTGACTGATTACGATTATTAAATCATTCTCGTCAAGAGGAGGGGGATCATCTCTAAATTCAGAGGAATACGATGCTTGAACAGGCACCTTCAGCAACTGCTCCAATACTTTTTTTCCAATGATCCCGGCATGGTAAGAGGTCCCGCTGGCTACAATATCTATCTTTCGAATCCTTTGCACTCGTTCCTTAGTCCATACAGCTTCCAGCTCAGGTAATTGAATGCCGTCTGGTGTCAGCCGGCCCGCTAACGTCTCTTCTACAGCTTTGGTTTGCTCTAGGATTTCCTTTAACATATAATGCTCATGATCTTGGAACAGAACATCTTGCACATTCCATTCCGCAAACATCCGTTTCGGTTCGATCATTTCCCCATCCAGCGACTTCACCTGTACTTTGCCAGGAGTCAAAATGGCAATTTCCCCGTTTTTAATGGGGTAAATTTCTCGCGTATAGGGGAGAAGAGCCGGAATATCTGAAGCCAGGTATGCCTCTCCTTTTCCATATCCTATAACCAATGGATTATCGTGAGAAAGGGCAACGATCATATCCGGATGTTCCCGAGACATCATCGCCAAAGCAAATGAACCTTTCAACAAAGGCAGGATCGCTTGGACAGTTGTTTCAAAATCCCCTGTATCGTACTCTTCCAGCAAATGAGGGATCACTTCCGTATCCGTGTCTGTCGTGAATTGATGGCCTTGTTTCTTTAAGCTCTTTTTTAAAGACGTGTAATTTTCAATAATTCCATTATGGACCACCATAAAGCGATCATCACATCCTGTGAGAGGATGGGAGTTTTGCACAGAAGGAGTCCCATGGGTTGCCCAGCGCGTGTGCCCGATCCCAATGGTTCCCTGCGGGATGGGCTCCCTTAAAATATGGTTTCGCAGATCCTTTACCCGGCCTACGGCCTTTCTTTTTTCAATGGTTATCCCGTTAGAAATAGCGATGCCAGCGGAATCATACCCTCGATAGTCCAACTGATCTAAACAGTCTAAGAGGATCGGCTGTGCATTCCGTTTTCCTATATATCCTACAATTCCGCTCATTTTTTCACCTCGTTCAACTCATGCCTCTCTATTATATCGAATTGATTTGCCTTGTGCGAACGAAAAGGCACATTTCTTAACAAACCGATTTCTTATTAAGTTCGTTGCAGCTTTTTTGAAGAAATGTTTTATCTACAACACATCACTTTTTTAAAAGAGATACAGCCTATTCCTTGAACCGAATTCGTCTATAGGCAGTTACCGTCATCAATGTGTTAAATCACGTCTATCTTTAGCAGTTCATCTATATGTAATTTGTCGGTAGGGAACTCCATCAAAAAATATTTTTGTGAATTAGGCAACATGAAACTTGTAGGATAATATATTTTTAGTAATTCGAACTTAATTATTGTTCTGCGTTAAATTAATGGTTTGATACCGCAATGAAGGAGGAATATCAAAATGAGCCTTGCTAATTGGTCAGATATCATGGATATTTGTAAGGATAACGCCCCTATTGAAAATTTCCGTGGAATCAGGAGAAGAAAAATTGCCATAGCTCAACTGTTAAAATGGCAGAAAGAACTGCCCGCTCCTGTCGAGGAATCAAGACCCCATGCCTTGGTTACCCTGAAGCCATGAAATGATCCAGTACCATAATGAGGTGGCGGAACAAGAGATTCTTTCTTTGAACCCCCACCTTATCTATGAGCAATCCAACCGTCACTTACATACATTGTGTTTGTATAGAAATTTAGAGCGGGAAGGAGCCATAAATTTCAATGCAGCGCATGATGTGCAAAGGCAAGATCCATCGAGCCACCGTGACGGAGGCGGATTTAAACTATGTAGGAAGCATCACCATTGACGCCTCATTAATGCAGTCGGCAGATATCCATCCTTATGAGATGGTCCAGGTTACTAGCTTGAGGAATGCTACGCGTTGGAAGACATATGCTCTTCCAGCCCCTGAGGGCTCCGGCAAGATTTGTTTGAATGGCCCCCCAGCCCATCTGTTCCAACCTGGGGATCTCGTGATTATACTTAGCATGGGCCTATTCTCTGAACAAGAAATTAAAGAGTTAACACCCAAAGTTGTTTTTGTTAATGAAAAAAATCAAATCGTAAATGTAATCGAGCATCCCCTCCCCAACCAGGAGATACCGTAATGGGCAAAGCATACAAAAACAAATGGAGTAAATTCAAGATTTTGAAGGAAAGCAAGAAATTATCCTCTGCACTTCCAGAGACCCAAAAATTTTCTAAGCAAAACCTGTGGAAGATGGTCGAAAAATACAAGGAAGTCATCTTAAAACCCGTCGGAAGCAAGGGAGGAGAAGCGATCCTCCAGCTCACCTCTTTAGGCCATGGAAAGTATGAAATTCATGCTGAGAACAAGAAAAAAGTCATCATTGGAAAAAGACCGGCTTTTACGGAGGTTCACAAAGGACTTAAAAAGGACCAATACATCATTCAGCGAAGAATTGACCTTGCAACGATTCGAAAACGCCCGTTTGATCTGCGGGTGATGGTCCAGCGGGGCAAAACATCCCCATGGACAGTGACGGGGAAGCTCGCTAAATTAGCAGGGAAAGGATATCTTGTAACCAACATTAAACGGAGCAAAGGAAAAGTTCTTTCGCTTGAACATGCACTTCAGCAATCATCCGCAAAAAGGTTCCCGAGGACTAAGCTTCTTTCGAAAGTGGATGATATCTCTGTATCTTCAGCACAATGCTTAGGAAAATCATTCCCCGGGCTAAAAACGGTAGGAATGGATCTGGGAATCGACCAAAAAGGAAAGGTCTGGGTAATTGAAGCTAATTTTTTCCCTGATGTTTCTCTTTTCCTTAAGCTGAAAAATCGGAAAATGTTTCTAAGGATCAAAAAATGGGAAAAGAAATAAGCCGGAAGCCCAATATTTGGGCTTCCGGCTTTTTATGCTGCTTTTTCTGCCATCTCTTCCCGAATAATCCATCGATGCAGGAAATACTCAGTTATGGCTAAAAACGATGCCGTCAATAATGCACCAACCATGGATACGTAAGCGCCTGCGATGAAAAATTGGCTCATAAAGACGATGGCAGCACTTGCGAAGAAATCAAGGATCGTCATCACCCAAAGGCGTCCCGGCTTTAACCATATCACTTCCATCAGATGTCCTGCGGCAGCAAGAACCAGACCTACCACTACAGCTTGTAGCCATGTAGGGTAATATACTTCATCTGTCATCCAATTCACCATGAGAACGACTGCGGGACAAACGATGATCTTCATCAAAAGACCACTCATATAGACCCTCCCCATATTGTTGTTTATAGGTATTATTTCCAGCCTATGAATTAAATATGAGGAGCATAGCGCAATGTCACCCATTCATCGGTTTGGGATCTCTCCGCCAATTGGAACCCATTCTGCTCTAGCAATTGCATTATCTTAGGGGCACTCCACTCCACAAGTCCTGAGAGAAGTAGATTGCCCCGAAACCGCTGCAGCATGTCGTACCTTTCAATAATCAGACGGGTCTCGTCCCCACCAATATTGATAAAGATCCAATCATAGGAGAGATCGATTTCAAAATCCCCCTCTAATAAATCAGCTTGCTTCACGGATATTGAAGAAACCCCATTTAGCGACGCATTATATTGAATCTCCCTTTCTACGGGCTCTATATCTATCGCATCCACATGGCTTGCCCCCTTCAAGGCTGCTGCTAGGCTTAAAATGCCTGACCCTGTACCAAGATCAGCAACCGATTGACCAGTGAAATCCTGCTTTAATATCATTCTTAAACAATCTTGAGTCGTCCCATGAAGTCCCGTTCCGAATGCCCCCTGGGGATCAAACCACAGGTATTGCAGATGGGGATATTGATCAGGCGGCGTATCCGGAGAACAAATGATCCACCCATTGTCTAGGTCGATGTCTTCAAAGGGCTGCTGCCAGGAGTCGGTAAGAATGAATTGATAGCTAATCTCTTCTTCTGCAACTCCAAGCGCATTTGCCAAGATGTCTTTATAGGCGCTTGGCTGAGAACCGGTTCCATCATCCTCCGCATATACCTTAAGATCGATGGTGGCTTCCAGCCTCTCCTGATAGGCATAGCCATTCTCTGTGGTTAACAGTTCAATCGGCGTGTCATAGGAAACATAATAGATGCCTGCTTCGTTTAGTTTATCTACCGCTTCCTCCGCGTCTGCGTACGGGACTTGTATGGTAAATTCATGCAACATGCGTCTCTTTCCTTTCGCTAGGATTCGGTATAAAGCTTAAATAACGCTTGTGTACCGCTTTCTGCTTCCCCTTTCGCCGCTAACTCCTCATAAAGCGACTTAGCAAGCTTTAACCCCGGCGTCAATAGCTTCATTTCTTCAGCGGCTTCTAAGGCGATATTCATATCTTTAATAAAATGCTTAATATAAAACCCCGGCTCGAAGTTCCCTGCGATCATCCGCGGGGCCAAATTGCTGAGTGACCAGCTTCCCGCTGCCCCTGCTTCGATACTTTGCAATACTGTAGATGGATCCAGCCCCGCTTTGCTCGCATAGGCCATTGCTTCGCATACTCCCATCATATTGGACGCAATGGCAATTTGATTGCACATCTTGGTATGTTGGCCAGCCCCTGCTTGACCCTGCAATACAATATTTTTCCCCATTTTTTGCAGGATCGGCAGCATAGCTTCAAAGACATCGCGATCCCCTCCCACCATGATGGTTAAGCGAGCCTCCTTTGCCCCAATATCGCCTCCCGATACAGGCGCATCTAGCGAGTAGATTCCCTTCTCCTTCGCTGCTTCGTAGATTTTTTTGGCGAGAGTGGGCCTCGACGTAGTCATGTCCAATACATACGTCCCAGGTCGGGCGTGATGAAGGATTCCCCTTTCCCCTAAATAGGTTTCCTCCACGTCTTTCGGGTAACCGACCATTGTGATGATCACATCGCAGTCCGCTGCCAGTTCCGCTACTGTTTCCTTCCAAACAGCTCCTTGTTGAATCAATTCTTCCGCTTTCGTTTTCGTACGCGTGTAAATCAGCACCTGATACCCGGCACGGAGAAGATGCTCGGCCATGCTTTTCCCCATTACTCCGATTCCGATAAACCCTACCACATGATCTGTGGAAACTGTCATTCTACCCTCTCCCTTTTCCTGCAAAGATTTGACAATCCCATTATAAGAAACATCCATAAAAGAAACAATCTATTGGGAACGGGGTCGATCCTCCTCTTACGGTTGCATTCACACAAGGTCCCAGCAGACATACACTATAGAAGGAGAAGTTAGAGGAGTTGTCTTCTACATGACCAAACCCACTATAGGCATTTTGACGTGGAGACAGGGTCTCCGTTTTGAGGAGCCTGCTTATCTGCGCCACTTAATCCAGGAAGGAAGAAAGCTTGGTTCCACTGTCTTTTTGTTTTCACATGCTGATGTGTTTTTGGATAAAAGAAAGATTCGAGGATTTACCCCTTCTGCGCAAGGAGGATGGGAGAGCCGCATTTACCCATGGCCTGATGTGGTCATCGATCGCTGTCGCAAAGGCGAGCCTGGTTACCTCGCCTTGAGGAAGCAAAAAGACTTGTTTATGTATGCCAATGGCACGTATACGAACAAATGGAATGCCACTCAATTGTTTTCCCGTGAGGAAGAATTGAACCGCTGGGTTCCCCAAACGGTTGAGTACTCTCCAAATCAATTAATGAAGATGCTTAAAGAGCATCCTTTATTGTATATCAAGCCCGGGAATGGCACAGGCGGAAGAGGAATTCTCAAGATCAGTAAAAATAAAAACGGATACCGTCTTCTCGGTCGTGCCCGCAACCTTGTGACGCGCTCCGCTTTCTTTTCATCCGCCCCCTCCCTTATAGCAGCGGTGAACCGATGGGTCAGAAAAGAAAGCATCCGAAATGGAAATTTTATGATTCAGCAAGGGTTAGATCTAGCTTTAATCCCTGATCGTGTGGCCGATACTAGGTTGCTGATCCAAAAAGACGAGCAGGGCGAATGGAACATCACCGGAGCAGGAATACGTGTCGGTCCCAAAAACAGCCCAACCTCCAATTTGCACAATGGAGGAAAGCCTTTTGAATTCACCGAATTCATGACCACTCGATTTGGAGAAGAAAAAGCGAATACCATCAAGGAAGAATGCAACCTCCTAGCTAAGACCGTGGTTCATATTATTGAGAAGCACTTCGGAAGCATGATGGAGTTTGGGCTTGACATAGGGGTAGATGTAGATGGTCGAGTCTGGCTCATTGAAGTAAACCCCAAACCTGGACGCGATATTTTTAAGGAATTGGGTCGACCCGAGCTTTACCGCAAATCCGTTCAACGTCCGCTCCAATACGCTCTCCATTTAATCTCAGCCAAGCGAGAAACTGAAGCACCGATCGCCACATTGGTCCGTCAAGAGCAAATGAAAGAAATAGAAGAAAAAGAATAAGTTCATTTTTAAAATAGAGTCCCTCTCTGGAACGGGCTCTATTTTTATTTCCTTAGTTGAAATCGGAGGGACAAGCCATGCTAGCAGCCCAACAGAGGGTTGGAGGAAATTGGAGAAGGGCATGAAGACCGTTGGGGCGCAAGGGCTCGGAGGAATTGGAAAGCATTTGGTATTTTAGCGCGTGTTGATATGCTTTAATATCTAAGTATGCCTTTCAATACCGATCCACTAGACGGCAGAGATGACTAACTAGAAAAAACAATGAGAGGATTGAAGGTGTTATGAAAAATTGGTTTAAGCTTACCCTAACGGGTCTCATGTTGGCCACAGGAATATTTGGATTCACAACAAACAGTTCCGCTGAGACCGTAGCCACTGCTTCTAGTAAGGCAATCGCAAAGATAGAAAGCGCTTCAAATGTAAGCAAAAGGGCAAAGATTATCCGGACGGGAAATCGATACCTAGGCGTTCCCTATCGTTTTGGTGCAGAGTATAATACCTCACGCCGATTTGACTGCTCTTCCTTTACTCAATATGTTTACAAGAAAAACGGAATTTCCCTTCCGCGTGGTGCAAGGGATCAGTTTAAAAAAGGGATAAAGATTTCGCGGAAAAATCTAAGGCCTGGCGATTTGGTGTTTTTCTCCACTAAGGCTACACTAAAATACCCGCGCAATTCCATTAAGAGAATTGGACATGTTGGGATTTATGCAGGAAATAACCGCGTCTTGCATACCTACGGTAAAGGTGGCGTCAAATACAATACGATGGCCCGCGGTTGGTGGGATAAGCACTATGTAGGGGCTGTTCGAGTCGTTAAGTCGTAAAGGTATTCGTGCTGTCCAAACGAGTCATAATTCCGACAGTACATAAAAAGTAGCCATAGCTATTCAGCCATGGCTACTTTTTATGTACTCGTTCAATTTCCTGTTGTTATAGAATCGAGATGTAAGTTACGCACGTTTTCCCCTTTCGAAAAAGCCGAACATCTTTGATACAATAGCAGAAGAGAAAAGTAGGAGTTGGAGGAGCATAACATGAACGAAGGCCCCCAAAAACAAACCCAATTCAAAGATTTCCTCCATCTGCTTCAGTGGGCAAATCCTCCCTTTGCAGCGATTAGCGCTGCGGGTTTGCTGAGTATCGTATCCACCATAGCCGGGCTCATTGTTCCCTTTTTAACCAAGGATGCAGTGGACCTTATCTCCGCCCAGACTCATGATCGAGGCCTTTTTGTTTTGCTTGGGGTCGCCTTTCTCATTCAAGCGGTTACATCTGGGCTGTCGCTTTACTTATTGGCCTATGTGGGCCAACTGACCGTAGCTCGTTTGAGAAAGCGGCTTTGGAGTAAGATCTTATCGCTTCCTGTTTCCTTCTTTGATCAACAGCGCACAGGCGAAACGATCAGTCGGGTAACGGGGGATACGGGAGTAATTAAGGATTTAGTTTCTAATCATTTGGTCTCTTTTTTTTCCAGTCTCATCTCGATTATCGGCTCCGTGGTCATTCTTTCTTATATTGATTGGCAGATGACCATTGTTTTGTTGATCGCCGTCCCCATTATGGTCCTGTTCATCCGCCCTATGGGAAGAAAAATCCATTTAATTTCCAAAAGGCTGCAGGATGAGACAGCACAGCTATCAGGCGTGCTAACCGGTGTCCTTTCAGAGATTCGTTTGGTCAAGTCATTCAATGCTGAGCCAATTGAGCAAAAAAATGGAGAAACCGGAATCGATCACCTATTTCGTTCCAGTCTGAAGGAAGCTAAAATCTATGCCATCCTTTCTCCTGTGATGCAAATCTTCATGATGGCCATCCTAGTCGTGATTATTGGATTTGGTGGGGTGCGCGTTTCTTCTGGAGCGTTGACAGCCGGGGAGCTTGTTGCCTTTTTGCTTTATTTATTCAAGATTATGATGCCATTTAGTTCACTCGCTCAATTTTATACGTCTATTCAAAAAGCCATGGGGGCTACTGAACGAATCAATGCCATTTTAAGCCACGAAGAAGAAAGGGGTTTAGAAACTCGGCAGGTGATAGCCATTCATGAACGCATTCATTTCAAGCAAGTCCATTTCGCTTATAGAGATAGCGGTCCCATAATTGAAGGTTTAAACCTAACCATCTTACCAGGGCGGGTGACCGCCATTGTCGGGCCTAGCGGATCCGGAAAAACTACTTTATTCTCCTTGCTTGAACAATTCTATATTCCTCAGCAGGGGCAAATTTTCTTGGGTGCTCACCCCATTACTTCATTTTCCCTAGCCTCGTGGAGAAAGCAGCTCGGATATGTTTCTCAAGAAAGTCCCATGATGGCAGGAACTGTACGGGAAAATATCTGTTATGGAGTGGAAAGAGAAGTGAGCGACAGTGAAATGAAGGAGGCAGCAACCCAAGCTTATGCTGATGAATTTATTCAACAATTACCAAATGGTTACGGCGCAGAGATTGGGGAACGCGGGATCAGACTTTCAGGCGGACAGCGTCAGCGAATTGCTATCGCGCGAGCGATCCTTCGCAATCCCTCCATCCTTATGCTGGATGAAGCTACATCGAATCTCGATAGCGCCTCGGAACAATGGGTACAAAAAGCCCTGCAGCACCTAATGAAAGGCCGCACGACGCTCGTTATTGCCCATCGTTTGTCCACCGTCGCAGATGCGGATCAAATAGTGGTGATGGAAAAAGGAAAAGTAACCGGTCAAGGAACACATCACCAATTGCTAGAAAATCATGAAGTATATCGTGAACTGGCAAAACATCAATTGTAGGAAGGGACACTCTCATAGATGAAAGAACCTAAAATTGTATTAGTCACAGGGGCTTCAAGCGGAATTGGGTATGAGCTGGCCAAGCTTTTTGCCAAGGATGGGAATAAGATCATCCTCTGTGCAAGAAGCGAGGATAAGCTAATTGGCATAGCCAAAGAGCTGGAAAAGGCCTATAACGTCCAACCTCTTGTCCTAGTTGCAGATTTATCGAAACCAAGTGTTCCCCAAGAGATCATGGAACAGCTGAAGGACATAGGGATGGCCCCTGATATCCTCGTTAATAATGCTGGCTTTGGACTTTATGGCTTATTTTCATATATGGACACGCAAGAAATTCTGGATATGATCCAATTGAATATTGCATCCTTAACCCATCTGACAAAATTACTGCTTCCGGGCATGATCGAGAAACGCTCCGGCAAAATCCTAAACGTTGCCTCAACTGCGGCTTTTCAGCCCGGCCCTCTGATGGCGGTGTACTATGCAACAAAGGCCTATGTTTTGTCTTTTTCTGAAGCTTTAGCGAATGAATTGCAGCCATTCGGCATTACCGTTACGGCTCTTTGTCCAGGCCCAACAGACACCGGCTTTGAAAAACGGGCAAAGCTGGAAAAATCTAAGTTATTTCAGGGAGTGAACATGGACGCCAAAACAGTGGCACAAATTGGCTATGAGGCACTCCTTCAAGGGAAGACTACGGTGATTCCTGGGGTGAAAAATCAGATACTTGCCTCCTCTGTTCGCGTCATGCCCCGCAGATTGGTCGCCAAGGTCGTTCGCCGTTTACAAGAGACAAGGAAATAAGCAAACTGTACATAAAAACGAGCCTTAGAAACAATTCTAAGGCTCTTCCTATTATTCCTGCTTCAAATATAGCTTCGTAGGATACGCCCCATTAAAGCAAGCCAAGCAATGTTCCGGTCCATTGGGCATCCCCGAGCCTAATACCTTGAGAAGACCCTCTTCGCTTAGGAAAGCCAGCGTATCAGCCCCAATGGTTTGGCCCATCGCTCTTTCTTCCGCATGACGATTAGCGAAGAGCTCTTCCTTCGTTGGCATATCGATACCATAATAACAGGGATTGCCAACCTTCGGTGAACTGATCCGAACGTGGACTTCCTTGGCTCCGGCTTCCCTTAGAAGCTGAACGATCCGCTTACTGGTTGTCCCTCTTACAATGGAATCATCTATGAGCACAACCCTCTTATCTTGAAGCAGCTCTCTTACCGCGCTGAGTTTCAATCTCACCGCAAGCTCACGCAATTCTTGTGTAGGTTCGATAAAGGATCTTCCCACATAAGGATTTTTAATTAGCCCGATTTCATAGGGTATGCCCGCTTGATGGGCGTAACCGATCGCAGCGGGGATACTGGACTCCGGAACAGCCACGACCACATCCGCTTCGGCTGGATGCTCCAGGGCTAGGATTTTCCCCAGCTCCTTGCGAATCGCCATGACACTTTTTCCTTGAATCACACTATCTGCCCGAGCAAAATAAATAAATTCAAACGAACAAAGAGACTTTTTTTCTTCTTGGGCGAATCGCCCCCCTCTTACCCCATCGCGGTCGATCAGGAGCCACTCTCCAGGTTCCACATCCCGCCAGAAGGTAGCCCCGACAGCATTCAAGGCACAAGTTTCCGAAGCAGCAACAATGGCATCCCCGATCTTGCCTAAAGAGAGCGGTCTCAATCCATGCCGATCCAAGGCAATGAGCATTTGCTGCTCCGTCAGCATCAAAAGCGCAAATGAACCATGGATTCGCTTCAATACATCAGGTACTGCGTCCTCAAATCGTTTCTTTGCTGATCTGGCTAAGAGATGGGCAATCACTTCCGTATCGGTACTCGTTTGAAAAATACTTCCCTGCTGCTGAAGCAGTTCTCGCTCGTACTCAGCATTTACCAAGTTTCCATTATGGGCCAAAGCTAAATCCCCTTCACGATACTTGAATACTAAAGGCTGAGAATTATGGAGGAGACTTTCCCCTGTAGTCGAATAGCGAACATGCCCGATTGCCACATGGCCATGAAGCTGATCCAGGATGGGCCGCGTAAATACTTTAGTGACCAGCCCCATTCCTCGATGATAACTAAAAGTCTCTCCATTGCTCACAACAATTCCTGCGCTCTCCTGTCCGCGGTGCTGCAAGGCATGAAGTCCATAATAAGTCAAGTCAGCGGCTTGGGGGTGATTAAACACACCAAATACGCCGCATTTTTCCCTCATTTCATTTCCCACGTTTCGTATCCTCCCCACCATAGTCTGCCAGTTATCCTAACCCTAGTATCCATAATTTACTTAGGGTTTATGAATTTTATTGGACAAAATTTAGGATGTGCCGGTTCGCATCAGTCCACTTTTCCTCATGCAGAAAGTGTCCGCAATCAGACAGGACAATGAACTGGGAGTTTTGCAGTTCGCGATGGAGACGCTGACAATGCTCCAGTGGAATGACTCGGTCATTTTCACCAGCTAAGATTAACGAGGGGTGTTTGATCTGCTCATAATGATCTTTGAATTTGCCGAAGTCAAACTCGCGGAGCATCATCATATAAGATTCTTCAAAGCCCGGAGTGAAGATCGGGCTTATATATTGGCGGAGCTCCTCATCAGAAAGGAGATTCGGATCATGGTATGCCCCCTTAAACATTTCTGCCAAAACATCTTCTCTTAAATATCGACTTTGGATAAACGTCTTAATAAATGAACGATAAGGAAGATGTCCAAGCAGTTTGACCCAAACGGGCAATTTGTCCCGATAACCGGAGCTTCCCACCAAGACTAATCTGCGAATGAGTTCGGGTCGCATCAAACTCAAGCGCAATCCAATTTCTCCGCCCATGGAACTCCCTACATAGTTCACGGGAGGAAGACCCATCTGGGAAATAAACTTGACCATGGTATCTACATGGTGATCGATGGAGTAACCCGGTCCCAAAGGCTTCTCAGAAAAGCCAAAGCCCTTCAGATCAACAGCTAGCACACGAAAGTGCTTGGACAGTTCGTCGATATTGTATCTCCACGTAAAGGAATAGGCACCAAGCCCATGGACTAGGAGGAGAGGGGGCCCTTCTCCTTTTTCTACATAATGAATGAGAACTCCATCGATTTTTATGAAATTTCCTTTCCAGATGAGCTTTGACGGCACAGATTGTTCTACTTCTGTCATCATCTTCATCACCCTAACTATCCGCTGATTCATCATTTTATTTATCCTAAAGTATGCCCGGAACAACGCTATGCGAATGTACTGCCAAAAATTGATGCATTTACCTACCTTACCATTCCCAGCTGGATAAAAAGGCGGCCAAATGGACTTGGCCTGAAAACACCTCTTGAGCCTCCTGTACAAGGAGTGGATGGTCCCCATAATGAGGCAGATGAGTTAAAATCAGCCGCTTAACTCCCGCCTGCATCGCCAGCTGACCCGCTTCACCCGCCGTCATATGGCCGGCTACTTTTCCTTTTTGCTCATTATAGAGGCTCGCTTCACAAATTAGGATTTCGGCCCCTTTTGAAAAGGATACTAATTCATCACTCCAGCTTGTATCTGCGGTATATACAAGACTGCGACCCTGGTGAGAAAACTTCATAGCCAAACAATACGCGGGATGAAGGGTTGGGCAAAAATCAACCTGCCAAGGACCGATGGGCAGGGGGTGTTGAGCAAATACCCTTACTCCCTTGGTGTAATTATTATGGGTCAGAGTAGAAAAAAGGGAGTTATCCCCTTCCGCATGAGCATAGATCGGGAGAGATTGCGATCGTTTTCCGAGAATCGTTTGAATAAGAAGGGCAAATTGAAGGCAGCCAATATCAGCTACATGGTCATGATGGTAATGGGAAAGTACAACGGCATCCAGCTTCTCAATCGCTATTACCCGCTGCAGTTGAGAAAGTACCCCACTCCCGCAATCCACCAAAATCCGAAAATCCCCTTCTTCGAGTAAAAAGGAAGTGGTGGCCTCTCCTGCTTCCGGGTAGGCGCCCCAAGTTCCTATGCACGTCAATTTCATGATCCTGCTTTCTCCCTTCTCCATTTCATGTTCCTACCTCTATGGTGGAAAAAAGGAACGTGATCCATTCATCATTGCAGACAAACAAAAGGAAGCCCTCTCGGACTTCCCCTCTATCGTTGACCCTCTCGCCTTAGTGGTCTCCGTGATTTCCCTTGCTAGGATTGGTAATGACAAAGCTTTCCTGAGGAAAATACAAGTAATCAATTTTGACACCATCTAGCATTTCTTGGGTCTTATCAAGCAACACATCGATGTCCTTGTCAGTCTTTACCACCTCGTCATTCTCTCCCGGTTCATCCATCCCTAAGCCATAATGTACATGGTCACCATGCGAATGAGTGATGGCCACTCGCAACAATTTGCCCTGCGTATCTTCTTTCTCCATGATTTCTTTTATTTTCTTTGCCGCATTTCTGGTAATCTTGCATTTCATCTTTATTACCTCTTTTCTCCAATATACATTCTCTATCATTATAAACGAAAACTACTTTATTAAAACCACTAGCTTTTTAATAGGCGCAAGCCATTGAGAATCACAAGGATCGTGCTCCCTTCGTGGCCTATGACGCCAAGAGGCAAGGCGAGCTCGTAAGCGAAATTAGAAAAAATCAAGAGTAGAATGACAATCAAAGAGAATGCCATGTTTTGCTTCATGACACGCGTAGCCCTTTTTCCCAATCGAATGGCGGAAGGCACTTTTTCCAGGTCATCATGCATCAGCACAAGGTCCGCGGTATCCAGTGCCACATCACTGCCCGTAGTTCCCATCGCAATGCCAACGGATGCGGTCGCCAGGGCCGGAGCATCATTTACGCCATCTCCAAGCATGGCCACTTTTCCGTACTTCTCTTTTAGAGTTTTGACCATCTCCACTTTTTGTCCAGGCAACAATTCTGCAAAAAAAGCATTTACTCCCGCTTCCTGTGCAATGACCTGAGCCGTTGCGGAACGATCCCCTGTCAGCATGACCACTTGCACTCCTTGCTGCTGCAGCTGAGCTATAGCCGACTTGGCCTCCGGACGAATGGTATCTTGAATTCCCAGTATCCCTGCTAATCCATTGTTATTCTGAATAAAAACGACTGTTTTCCCCTCCTGTTCAAGACGGAGCGCTAAATCATTCACCTCTTCCGTCAATTGGGAAGGATCCATGAATTCACCTTTCCCAATCTTCCAGTGCTCCCCGCCGAATTCGGCCTGAATGCCACAGCCGGGTACAGCCTGAATTTGTTTCGGTCGATCCAGTGAGAGCTGAAGATCTAACGCTTTTTGCACAACCGCTTTACTTAAAGGATGCTCGGATAAACTTTCGATAGATCCAATCGAATAGAATAATTCTGTATGGCTTATTTGCTGGAATGTAAATACATCTGTGACCTGAGGGCGGCCGTAGGTCAGCGTCCCCGTCTTATCTATAGCAAGAACTTTCACATCCGATAGATTTTCTAAGTGGGCGCCACCCTTAAACAGAATCCCATGTCGGGCCGCATTGGAAATAGCCGATAAAACAACAGGCATGATGGATGCCACTAAGGCACAAGGCGATGAGACAACAAGGAAAACCATGGCTCGATAAAGCGTATCTTCCCAACTCCAAGACAATAGATTGGGAGGGATAACGATTAGGAGCAGCGTGATTCCGATAATCCCTTTTGCATAAATTCGTTCAAACCTCTCCATAAAAGCTTGGGAAACCGGCTTCTCACTCTGCGCCTCCTGAACAAGCTGAATAATTTTTGAAAAAAGTGTTGATTCGCTGCTGCATGTCACCTCCACAATCAAGGCTCCATTCTCGTTTAGCGTTCCGGCAAAGACATCATCGCCGATCCCTTTTTCCACTGGAATGGACTCTCCCGTAATCGATGCCTGATTAACGGAAGAACGGCCCTCCGTTATCCTTCCATCTGATGGAATTCGCTCCCCCGGCTTCACTAGCGTAAGGTCGCCGACCTGAAGCTGATCAATCGGTACAATGGTCTCTTTTCCCTCTTTAAGCAATGTAGCGGTCTCTGGCTTAAGGTCCATCAGTGATGCAATATCCCGATAGCTCCGAGCCATTGTATAACTTTCCAGCACTCCGCTTAAAGCGAAAATAAAGATTAGAATGGCCCCTTCCAGCCAGTATCCAATGCTTGCTGCACCCACAGCAGCAACTAACATCAATAGGTTCACATCGATTTCTCTTTCCTCGACTAAAGTATAAATTCCTTCCTTTGCCTTTACAAAACCGCCAATGATATAAGCAAGCACAAATAGCCATGGAGACGGCAAGCTAATACCCAGGTACTCTGACAACCAGGCCGCCATGGTCAATATTCCACATAGCAACGCGGCCAATCCCTCACCGTGCTGGCTTAAAAACTGCAGCCTCTCCCCAAGCTTAAGGGAGCGTGCAGAGGCGGCAGAAGCTGAGGACACATTCGGTTTGATTTCACTCATGAGTGATCCCTCCTGATAATGAATTTCATTTTTTTTACCCCCTAAAAAGCACCGATGCTGCTGTCAAATTGACAGCAGCATGCTAGTTAAGAATGATTATTATTATTTTGTACATATCTAATATTTTTGCCCAAAGGAAACTTATTAATATTATTATATGCTAGATATTGGCATTTTGTAAACTGGAAATTGACAGCCCACGAAATTCTAGATATAATAAATTAAAAATGATAATTATTATTATCTAGAGGTGGTCACTTTGGATATTCAACTTTTGGAAATAGGATTGTTATCCTGCCTTATCGTTGCACTGCCTTTTCTTATGCACAGCTTTCACAAAATCAGCAAATAAAAAAGCCGGTATTCTATCGCTGATAGAACATGGGCTTTTTTATTTACCAGGAATCAAATTATGACAGTATAAAAAAAGACGCGAGAATCATTGCTCGCGTCCTTTTTACTATACACTTTGCTTTAATGGCAGGGTTCCCTTTCCTTCAAGATGTTCAGGATAACCGTATACCCCGTGTTCACTGATGTCCAATCCCATAATCTCTTCTTCTTCGCTCACACGCAATCCGATTACGGCCATAAGTACTTTTAGGATGATATAGGTGACAACCGCTGCATAAAGTCCGCATGCCAGAACGCCTGTCGCCTGAACGCCCAACTGGTGGAGACCACCACCATACAACAATCCTTCTTTCCCTACCCCAACAATTTCAACTAACCTTGGCGAAGCAAAGAATCCTGTAGACAACGTTCCCCAAACTCCGGCAATCCCGTGAACGGATGCTGCATAAATCGGGTCATCTATACCTTTCCGATCAAGATAGATGGACATACCGTAACAAAGAACACCGGCAAAAGCTCCTATGATCACAGAGGCCCAAGCTTCAACAAAAGCACATGAAGCCGTGATGGCGACTAAAGCGGCAAGAACCCCGTTAAGCATGGCGGAAATATCCGCTTTACCTGTGTACATCCAAGAAACGAGTAAGGCGAATACAGCACCGGCCGCCGCCGCTAATAGCGTCGTCATGGCCACATGGCCAAATAAGCCGTTTGAAACCCCAAGGGTGCTTCCTGCATTAAAGCCAAACCAGCCTACAAAAAGAATGAGAACGCCGAGTACCGTATAAACCTGATTATGTCCTGGAAGAAAATTAGGCTTTCCATTTGCGTTATATTTGCCAATTCTCGGCTTAAGAAGGATGGTGGCTACGAGTGCAGCAACTGCTCCTGTCAAGTGAACCACAGTAGACCCGGCAAAATCCTGTTTTCCGTGCTCGGCTAACCAACCGCCACCCCAAATCCAGTGTCCAATTACAGGATAGATAAGTGCTGTAAATAAAATGCTGAATATTAGATAAATAGATAATTTAGCGCGTTCTGCAAAGCCCCCAAAAGCGATAGCAAGAGATACTCCAGCAAAAGCCATTTGGAAAATAAAGAATATCGGAGTAGGAATTCCAAATACATCTTCAATGCCGTTCAAGAAAAATCCGTTTGTGCCAAACAAGGCATTGCCTTCTCCAAATGTAATCCCAAAACCAAAAGCCCAGAAAATCAGCGCACATAGCCCGAATGTAAAAACCGTTTTCCCTGCCACATGTCCCGCATTCTTCATCCGGGTAGATCCGGCTTCCAACAGAACAAATCCTGCTTGCATAAAGAGAACTAAAATTGCAGAAACCATCACCCAAAGCCAATCTACTGTAATTGCTACCTGTTCAATCTCTCCTGCTGCTCCGGCCATTTGAGGAAACAGAAGCAGAAGACCCAAAATAAATGGAGTCCAACCTTTCACCTTCATACTACTACACCCCTTTGTGTTATTTTTCTTAACATCTCTGATCTTTAACAGTATTGTATGCTGAATCAAAAGTACTATCAATTATAATGTTAGATTTTCTAACACAAAACCTGAGGTGAAAAAATTGGGGGCAGCAGAAAACTGCGCCCCCAACCCTATCTATCTTAGGTTAACAAATCATCTCCACAGGACAGGATGATTCAAATTTATATTTGGTTTGGCAAGAAGGGCACTTGGCATAGATTTCCAGGTCCGCTTTCCTCCCTTGATCCACCGTAAAAAAAGTACTGGCGACAACAACTTCTACTTGGCTTTGCTTTATTGGCTCTTTTGAAATTGTCGCAGACCAATTAAACTTTCCTTTGCAGATGAGACAAGTGTGAACCCCTTCTATTGTATTAGCAGCCATGATTACTCTCCTTTCACCTATCGACAATACATATTTCGACAGAAATCGAGGAATTCCTCCCTGACAAAGTAAGTTCACAAGATTGTCATAGATTTGTCTCCTTGCATTCTAGGGCTTGTTCCGACATAGAATGAACTATAGCTTTTCCTGACTTCCGAAAGGAGCTCTTGGATGAATCGGAGAAAGGTCCTTTTCTATAATCTCGTCGCCCTCTTTCTATTTTATCTTAATATCGTTATCAGCTTCGCTTTGGTCTATACCGCCCTAGACCTGACCCAGCTCGGCCCCATTGTAGACCATTACGCTACACCTAACCACCAGGAACAATGGGTAGACCGGTTGACGCGATCTTTATACTTCAGTGCGATTACCCTTCTATCTGTCGGGTACGGTGACGTGACTCCTTTTGGCTGGTCAAAAGCTGTAGCTATCATTGAGGCCCTAATCGGTTATATTCTGCCGACAGCCCTCGTCTTTAAATATGTTTTACTTCCTGCTTCTCCCATAAGGAGAGTATTTCAGCAAGTTAGCCGAATAGATAAAAAATAGCCTGGTCCCCTTCTGAAATTTCCAGTATTGGGCAAGATAAGGGGTGAGGTGATTGTAATGGCTCGTTACGTTGGTCAATTTCGCATGTCAAAAAGCGATAATTTGCTTTACTACTATGAAGATGGTCCTTATAAGGATATCTTGCAATATTTAACAGAACTAACCCAAACCGAACCAAAATACATCCGTTCGGCGCGTGCTTGGACCGTACCTTTACCGAAGCTGAGCAAGAAGGCACTCGAGGAACAGCTGTCTAGTAAGGGTTGGGCTTTTGAAATGCTTTAACTGGACAGGTCTCTTCTCGCTTTTGACACACGTCTCGGTTATGATGGTATCTGTAGGAGGGATGAGACATGATTACAGTTGTCGTTAAAGTGCCGGAACAAACTCCGGAAGTCCAGATTATCGAGAGTGTAGATACTTTGGAAGAAATCATGGAAGGAGAGTTTGAACTGGCCCATGATGACCATTTGGAAGGAATAAGCATTCTGGTTAATGAAGAGGTAAGAGGCATAAAGCCTCATAACTTTACCATTGAAGCTGACGGCTCCCACGATTGGGTGTATGGAACAGCCATTTTTACCCGGCTGGAGGAAGGAATGCTGAAATCGCTAACTGAGAATGAAATCGATCTTATTAAAAATTATTTTTCTAAAACAAGAGCGTACAAATAAACCAGAGGGAATGTCTCCCTCTGGTTTATTTGTACGTGAAATCAAAAAGCGTAGGGCTTTTTTCATAATTTTCGTCTTCGTTTCCTTCATAATAAGGCATATGGTCTTCATAGGCAGCCTTGGCTACGGATACAGCATCGTCAAAGTGATCGAATAAGCCTAAATTTTTCATTTTCCCGTTCAAACATAGCTGCACTCTCCATTGCCCTGTTTTTTTGTACCAAGATACCCCCCGTACACCACTTGTATTATTCCGGTGAATTTTTCGGTTTTGCATATTTTCACCTGGAGAGATAATTCTAAGGTTTCCTCTTCTATTATTAAGGGAGTCCCGATCAATATGGTCAACAACCATTCCTTCAGGGCAATCCATGATGAATCTATGAAGCAGAATCGTTCTATTGACGCCTCCTCTTCGATCCTTTCCATGGATATAGTATCGCTTTCCGGAATCATCAAATCCGGCAAACCAAGTTCCTCTAAAAGATTTTACTTTTTCAAGGTCAGCGGTATCAATCAATACCCTTAGGTAATAGACCTTATATCGAACAAAAATGACGGTTGAATCTCCGCAAATTTCGTATTCATTTTTCATACGGTGCTACTTTCCTCTCCCTGATCGCCTGTTTTCAAAACTTCCCCTAACCTTAGGATAGCTAACCGGTCTCGCTCTAGCCCCCTTCGCTTCCATTCCGTCTGCAAGCGAACAAGAGCCTCCCATGGGGTATCATCAGCTAATCGAAAAGTGCTGTAATGCATGGGGATAAAGGTCGTTGCCCGGAGATCGAGGAAAGCTTGAACCGCTTCTTCCGGGGAGACATGCTGCATTCCCATAAACCACTCCGGTTCATAAGCACCTATTGGCATGAGGGCATAATCGATATCGAAACGTGTCCCTATTTCCTTAAAACCCGGAAAGTAACCGCTGTCCCCTGCAAAATATACCGTTTCTTTTTTATACTTATCTCCCAGAACCCATCCTCCCCAATGAGAAGCATTGGTGTCCCATGGGGTTCGCTTGGACCAATGCTGTGCAGGGACAAAAGATATTTCTATATCATTCATCTTTTTCGCATCCCACCAAGTAAACTCCTCAACCCTCTTAAATCCTTTGTTTATGAATTTCTGACCTAAACCTTCGGGAACAAAAAAGTAAGGATCCCCCTTGATTCCGCGAATCGATTTAAAATGAAGGTGATCATAATGACTGTGAGAGATCAGAACCATATCAATCTTGGGCATCTGAGACAAGGCAATCCCCGGTGGGGTCAATCTTGGATACATCGCCATCTGCCTGGCCCAAACCGGATCTGTCACGATATTTAAACCGCCCATCTTCACTAGGAATGTCGCATGACCAATCCAGGTAAGGGAGTTTTCTGCACGATTTCGATGAAGATAATCTAAGTCAATTTCGGTTTCATTTGAAATAACGAAGGAGTAGTCCTTGATGACAGATCTCCTGGATTTTTGCCACCGAACAAAGTGATCCCAAGTCCGCTTATTTGGAGTGTCGTCCATATTGGAAAACCGCTTACGCCACATCTTAGACATAGGATCCCTCCTTGCTCTTATATAGTTATAGTATAGTCCTTCTGGCAAGAAAGTCACCAGATGGAATCAACTATATGCTCTTTAGCAATAGTTTCTTTAATACCGGAGCAAATCGTTCAGGCAATTCCTTCACTGTTTGAATCATCAAATGCTCTTTGTCGTAGATGTTCTGCATCGTTTTTTGTTCTTCTTCCATTATTTCTCCGTTGGAGAGGAAAAGGCCAATCACTTCAATTCCTTGCTTCCTCGCGTGTATAACTGCTTCTTTCGTATCGATAATTCCATTTTGGTCATATTGAGCTGCTGCCGGTTCCCCATCAGAAAAAACAAGCAGAAACTTATTTTTCTCTTTTCTTTTCTTTAATTCTTGCACCGCTACCCGGATGCTGAAGCCGTCGCGATTATCCTCCTGGGGCTCTAATTGCATTATCTCTGCTCCCGTTTTGCTATAGACGGATTGGTCAAAATCTTTAATTACGTGATAATAGTTAGGCTGATATCCCTCTTTGACTTGATTGGCATCTTCCCAGAAGCCGACAATCGAATGTGGTATCTTCAGTTTTCTTAATACCTCGTGAAACAGGATGGTCCCCTTTTTCGTTTCCTTCATTTTGTTATACATCGAAGCGGAGCAATCGACAAGTAAGGTAAAGGTTGCATCGATCTCCTTGGATTGATGATCCTTCTTATAAAAAACTTTAGGGAAATCCTCTAGTACCATGGGAAGAAGATTTTTCGATAAACGGCCGAAATTCAAGTTTTGTCTGGGGTGGTTTCTTTTATGCTCCAGCGTTCTTTCGATCGTCTTGGATAGTTTTTGAACATGAGATTCCACCTCCGAAACTAGGGCATGATACAGCTCCTTATCCTCCAGACTGGGAGAATTGGCCCCTTTTATTATCAGGACAGCATCTTTATTCTCCTCACCGAATAGGGATTTTCCCCCTTGTGTAGGAGAGTCCGCAAGGCTTGATTCATCCGCCTTTTTTTCAAAATTATTTTTCTCGCTTGCCCTTGCTTTGCCTTGTACCGAGCCTAAAGCCTGGTCACCGTCCTCGGCCCCCCTAATAGCATCCCCCAGCATTCGGGTCTGCGTTCCGCTTTCTAAATCAAATTGCAGAAACCCCCTTGACTGGTCGCCATCCTTAGTTTCGCCATGCCAAGTAGGCATCTTTTCCTGTTTCGCTTCATCACGTCCGCGTTCATGCGAATCCTGATCCTGATTTTTCAGTTGGCTCTTTCGCTTCAAATCGTCGATCGTCAAACCTGAGGCTCGCAGATCAGATCTTAAGAAAGGCAAAATAAAATACTCATTGATACTATCTTTTTCCCCAAATCGGGATAGACGGGCCACAAGTTGTCCGGCAATACGCACAACGTCTCTGGTGTGCCTGGTTTCGAAAGCTTGATATAAATCTGACTTCATCTCTTCCAGGAAATCGAGATAAATTTCATCTACTTCCGGAAAATGCGGATCTGGCGTATCGGAATAAAGAGTGAGATAGATAAGGCAAAAAAGCACATCCAAATCATACCCGCGGCTTAAATTTACGGTTAATTGGCTTTGAAAAAACTTCTGGTATTCCCTGGTGCGGAGGTAGAACCATTTCGCAGTCCCCGGTCTCTTCTTTTTGCATAGTTCTTCCAAACGCATATCCTCTAGGAGAGTCAAAAGCTGTATCCCAAATTTCCGTACGGGGAGCTCCTCCAATTGCTCCAGGTAAAGAGAAATTTCCTTCCAATCCGTATATTCCAACGTACCAATCGCTCGCAGGTAGACATCCGTCTTGTATCCTGCTTCCCTTTCCGGAGAAGGCATAGTATCCCAGAAATGACTCGCTGTCATGACTAGATTCGTCAGGTCAACATAATGTCCATAGTCAAACTTAAATTTAAGGTCCCTTATTCCGGATAAGACGCTTGCGAGATCTTGCAGCTGAAGAAACAGACTTGTCTCGACTTTTTTATTATTAAAGACAATAAATTTCATAAGCCCCCCTCATATCCATCAAAACAGGGTTTCAGCCAGGTTCTGGACAAACTCTCTTTCCTTTTCTTCCTCCATTTTATCGCTGATGGCTCTCTTAATCGCCCTCAGCGGAGGAATGACCGTGCTCAAGTCGCAAGCATCCAAAAGCGCCCGTATCGATGCGGCTTCTTCGGAAACCTTTCCCTGGCTGGCAGCAAGAATCAAATCCTCAGACAATTGCACAAATAACTCGATTTGTTTTTCTTCCTTTAGCATACTGTTTGATCGGATCAGGGTTTTCAATTCTTCGCCCTTAATATAAGGTACTTCAATCACGATAAAGCGATTCATTAACGCTTCATTGAGCGGAACCGTTCCGATATACCCCTCATTGATGGCAGCGATCACTCCAAATCCCTGATGAGCTTTTACTACTTCTCCTGTAAAGGGGTTTGTGATCATTCTACGATAATCCAACACCCCGTTGATTAGAGGCAGCGTCTCTGGCTTGGCCATATTGACTTCATCTATATATAGAAAATGACCATGATTCATGGCCTTAATTACCGGTCCCGGCGAAAATTCGATGACTTGACGGTTATCTTGATAAGCAATATAACGTCCGCCAACTAGGCTTTCCGCATCGAGATCAATAGAGCAATTCACCATATGGATCGGCCTTTTAAATAAGAAGGACAAAGTCTCCGCAAACTTTGTTTTCCCAGCTCCAGTCGGTCCTTTTAGGAGAATGTTTTTTCCCATTCCAAGCGCGGTAATCGCATCTTCCAACAATTCAGCCTGCGGGGGAATATAACCGCCCTGGCCAATTAAATAGCCATATTCTGATGAAGCCTGCCCTTCCACGTGGTTTAGCATGTCCTTTGCTGAGCTGGACAATAGAGAATCAATGGTTTTCATGTGTATCACTCCTAGCATAGCTTCAACATAATCTTGCAAGATTACGAAATACTTATTATACAATAACTGTTTCTTAAAAGTATCCCCCTATTATACCTTAAAAAAAGGGCTGCTCTCAGAGATCTGCTCTCTAGAGGAACGCCCAATCAAAAAGTGATGATTCATATTCCTGCAGGAATCGATTTCCTTACCTAAGCAACCACTGAATCGCCTGCGCAACGCCATCCTCCCAATGAGGCGGGGTTACCCGATCAGCAGATGAACGAACCTCCAACGGGGCATTCCCCATCGCAAACCCCATCCCAGCCCAGCGTAACATCGCCACATCATTCAGGCCATCTCCCATAGCCGCAACCTGTTCAGGCAAAATCCCCAAATAATCGCATACCCGCTGAAGCCCTGTGGCTTTGCTTACTCCTTCTGGGTTAACCTCTATGTTCGTAGGATCTGAACTCGTACATTCCAATTTCCCATAGCTTTTTAAGCGTTTCCACAATTGTTCGATAATCTCGGGATCTTCACTCTTGAACCCAAATTTCAGCCAGTGATATCGCTCCACATCTTCGGGAAAAGTGTCCGGCTTAAACACCTCCCCTACGACAGAGCTCCAAAAATGAGTACCGTATTTCCGGGCCAGCTGATGCAGGAAAGCAATATCCTGGTGACATAGAGTATGCCGCTCCAATAAGCTTCCATCCATCGTCCAAACCTCACTTCCATTTGCTGCAACAAAAGGAACCTGCAGATCCAGGCACTCTAAATAGGATCGGATCATCCGGCAAGGTCGACCCGTGGCAATCGTAACTTCAATCCCTGCCTCGCGAGCACGGCGGATCCATTTTTTGTTTTCAGGCGAAACGGTTCCGTCTTTCCCTAGAAGTGTCCCATCCATATCTAAGGCAATTAAGCGCCATCTGGTCATAACCGTACCCCCTGATTTTTTCTGTGGTCGAGCTAAACCGTCCTCTTATTACTATATTCTACAGGCCAATGTTGTTAACCTTTACTTGCCGTTATAAAAGAAAGGTCCCTCAAGGACAAACGCATTTCCTTGAGGGACAGCCTTTTCTTTCAAAGCTAGGTTCTATAGCTGGCATTAATCCGAATATAATCATAGGTTAAGTCGCATCCCCACGCTGTTGCTTTCGCTTCGCCATCATGGAGATCCACCAAAATCTTCACATTTTCCTTTAACAGGTAATCTCTTGCGTCGTCCTCGCTAAAGGGCACTGGAAAACTAGCCTGAACCACCTGAATGGAGCCAAGAAAAACATCCACCAGTTCAGGTTTGATGTCTGCACCGCTATATCCAACCGCACAGAGAATTCGTCCCCAGTTGGCGTCTGCTCCATAAATAGCTGTTTTTACGAGATTAGAACTGATCACCGTCTTGGAAACTTTGCGAGCAATCTCTTCGGTTGGAGCTCCTGTCACTTCGACCTCCAAAAGCTTGGTTGCCCCTTCTCCGTCGCGCGCAATCTTTTTCGCCAATTCCTTCATTACATAACACAGAGCCTGATAGAAATCATCCGCTTGCGGATGCGCAGAGCTGACTTGGTTATTCCCGCTCATGCCGTTTGCGAGTACGATAACCATATCGTTCGTGCTTGTGTCTCCATCCACTGTAATCATGTTGAAGGTTTCGTCTGTTGCTTTTCTTAGTGCAGACTGCAGGAAGGCTTGGTCCACATTAGCATCTGTGGAAATAAAGGCAAGCATGGTGGCCATATTCGGGTGGATCATGCCTGAACCTTTCGCTGTCCCAGCAAGCGTCACCACCGTACCATCCAGTTCCAATTCCACACAGATTGATTTTTCCACAAGATCAGTAGTTAGGATAGCTTGGGAAAAGAGGGGACCGCTTTGATCGGAAAGATTGTCTGGCAGCTGCTCAATGCCTCGGACAACTTTTTCCATAGGCAGATACTCACCTATAACACCCGTCGAAGCTACACCGACTAGCTCAGGTAAAATGGAAAACGCCTTGGAGACTGTCTTCTGCATGGTGCGCGCATCTTCCAGGCCTTGATCTCCAGTGCAAGCATTCGCATTCCCGCTGTTGACGATGACCGCTTGAAGCTGTCCTTTCTCGATGCTCTCCTTTGCAACCACCAACGGAGCTGCCTGGAAAAGGTTGGTTGTATATACTCCTGCCGCTTGTGCAGGGACTTCACTAAGCAAGATACCCAAGTCGTGCTTTTCTACTTTTTTTATGCCGCTATAAATTCCTGTTGCCCTAAACCCCTTGGGTGTGGCAATATTCCCATCAATGATGCGAAACGTTGACATCATGGTTCTCTCCTCACACGGTGAAAATCAATATTTGACGCTATAATGTATATTTATACTACATTTTCTATGTTAATACAATTAGTATTTTGAGTCCGGCAAGAAGAAGGCTTGTGGCCAAGTTTTTCTTGTCAGCTCATGTCTGTTGTGCATAATAGTATCCCAGTATATAATACGGTTCATAGAGAAACATTTTAACCTGAGGAGGCTGGATCATGCTAGAGCCAGGAGAGAAACCGGAAGCGGGAGATGTGTATCAGAGTTACAAGGGAAACCTCTACATCATCATCGGAAGAGCCATTCACGCGGAAACGACCGAGGAAATGGTCATCTATAAAAGTGATGGGGAGATGATGTTTGTTAGGCCCTTAGAAATGTTCCAAAGCCTAGTACATGTTGATGGTCAAGACATGCCGCGCTATAAGAAAATCTGGGATAAAGAAGGACATTCCACCGTCCTTGCCCGTTAAAAAAAGCTTTATTGAAGTAAAGGGAGTCGATCCACAGTCAAAAGCTATGGAGCCGCTCCCTTCTTTATTTATTCCTTGTGATCAGTCGCTGCAGCCAGCTTCCTTCCTTTTGTTTTCTTCTTCGTTGCCTTGGCGGAAGCTTCGAAGATGTATTCTCTAGAATAGCAATGAAATCACCTTTACTCGTCCCTTGCGGCTCCAAAGTCCCCAAAGCCGGAGGTCCCTCAAGAGCTTCCCACTCCCCATCCGGTGAATTTGAGACCATCTCGGACAGATAACCGAATAGTTTAAGCTGGCTTTCCTGGTGAGCTGTATGTTCCCTGAAAGCAAAGCTCTCAAACAGCCGGGGGTAATGTTCAAAGGATAGAATTAATGTATCTTCCAGCACATAGCGTACATTTTTTCCTCCTTCGGGGACAACATAGCATTCATAGACTGGCAGCGCAGCTAATTCCCTATCTCTCTGAATTTTTCTGATCATCTTGCGGCCATCTCCAAATACAAGCTCTGTTTCCTTGCCCAGGGCATTGCAAACCAGACGGTCCGGGAGGACGGATAGGTAGGTTAGTTCATAAGGCAATAGGTAATATAAATAGACTCCTCCAGGACTCAATAAGACGGCATCGAAAAAACGATCAGAATGATCCGAAATGGGGAGAAGATGAGTATATGGGGTAGAATCGTTAACGGCCTCCAGTAGACTCCAAAAGGAAACTGTAAATTGCAGCCTATTTCTCTCACTTTCATTATGGATTGTCGGTTCCAGCTGCTGAACTCTATTCTTCAGCACTTCTATTGCCTGCTGCATATCCATTTCCTTTCCACACCTCCTATCGATACCAGCCTAACAGAAGCCCATCCTTCCTACAGCTTACCTTTCTCTAATTCCATATTCAGATAGCCCAAGTTCTTGGCTAGCTCTTCAATAAGCCTGTTCACCCTGACTCTCTCATCATCCATGCTTTTAACCGTCTCTTCCAAGCTGTGGATAAAAGCATCGCCGTTGATGACTCTTCCCTCTAATCCATCAATGGCAGAGAAAATATTTGGAATGTGATAATGGAGATAATCGTTTTTATTGATTTGTACTTTTTCAATCGCTTCTCCTCTCAGCTCCAAGAAGGACTGATATAAATCAGCTAGGCATTTCTCGGTTTGTCCTTTGATTGCTTGTCTTATTCGATTTTGGCCAAAATCGATATTGTAAACCAAGAGCTCTCGAAGATAACGGACCTGATCATGCGCCTCATCCATAAACGAACGGATAGTAATTAACTTCTTCAAAGCTAGACTGGAATTTAGATAAAACTGCTTGAGCATATCATGGGCTACCAATGGAATGTCAGCTTGCATTTGCTGTTTTTGCTCCTCAATTCTTTGCCTGCTGAAGACATATCCCGTTGCCAATCTGACTCCGCCTAATCTAGGGTAGTTTTCAATAATGGACCGTTGGGTCTGCTCCAAGATGGAGGCTGCCGTTTCTAAGTCTATCGGATCGAATAGGGTTGCTGATTGTCCTGCTAAAATATGGCGGCAAACAAAGCCTAGCGGGGTTTGATACCATGGTTCAGGTACGCGGAACTCCTCTTCGCCAGCAGGTTTCCATAAGGCTGCAAGCACTCGTTGAACAGCAAATTTCGCTTGAGGATAGGCTCTTCCGTTTTTCATATAAACTTGTACAATCAGATCTAGATCTTGCCCAAACTGGGTTTGCTTCAATTCCTCTAGGGTAAGATAAGGTAGGTCCTTGCCAAATAGTGATTTCAATTGTATTCTACGCTGATCGTATATATTCTCTAAAGTTTGATCCGCTTGCTTCCTTAATTCATCAACAGTAATCTGGGCAAGACTGACAATCGGTACATCAAGCTCTTCTCTAGGAGATTGCCCTTCATGAATCACGTTAGATTCTTCCTTAGGCAGGGCAGGCTCCAAAGGAGCGATCCATTCAGATGCCGGAGCAACATCGGAGACTTGAGAGTTATCCATTTCCCCTTGATCATCCAATGTAGTGACTTGCTCCCCTTCAGCTTCCGTTGTGGCATTTAACTTCTCTTTATGTATATTGACGGCTTGCTGCCATAAATCACGAATGGAGACATCGTGATCTTCTTCAGGTTGGGAGGCTTCGCCCTTTTGTACAGCCGGCAGCTGTTCATTTGCTGAAAAATCGGACACGCCTGTTTCCCTAAACTGATTCAATTTATTGAAAAAGCTCATACACCTAACTCCTATTTCCCAAGATTTGATCTAAATGAAACTGTGCTGTCACTTCGGTATCTTCCTCATCTTCCCTAACTATAGAAAAAGAGGAGTTATCAGCGGAATGCGTTTCGAAGCGGATGTTCACCCTGCCAAGAAGGCAAGTTGAACAGAAGCTGGACATTGTATGCACATGGAAAGATGTATGATGTATAACTTGCCGGCCAAAATCCCTGCAATCGGGATTCGTACATTCAATTGTAACCCACATCTCCCAATCCTCCTTCAAACAGGACTTCTGAATAGTTCTATTCCACATGCAAACAAAAAAACCTCCAATCAAAAGACAAATTTCTGCAATTTTCGCCTGATGAAGACCATCAATAAGATGAAACTGAATTTCTTTTAGGCCTGGATGGGGGATAAGTGCTCATTTCGAAGTTTAGCTTATCCGCATATCTTATATTATTATGTCTTTCAAGGGGGAGAGGGATGGGACCGGAAAGAGAATGGATGGTTGTGCTTCAGTGCCCATGTACCCCAAGCGAGAATATCATTATCACTCACCGAAAAATGCGAGACGGACTAGTCGTCATCTGCAGTTTATGCAAAAGGCCGCTGGTCATCCTGGGGTCCGATGGACACTTGTATCTTGTAGGAGAGATCATAATCACCGATGCGAAAAATATTAATTCCTAATCACCCTTTCCAATTCCTATCGGAAAGGGCTTTTCTTTTTTCACGTATGAACAAGGACGTGGGCCTCGAATCCGTTTTCAAGCAAAAACTTGCTGACATATTCCGGATCGCGCTTTACGCAAATCTCCAACCTTTCCACTTCCTTTAAGTATAAAACCTGCAAAAGATTAAGCTGATCGCAAATATCCTGAAAGACTAACTCATTCGAACAAACAATCCTGCACGACATGGGCATCGTATCTCCTCCTCGCAATAAGTTGTCATTTCCTTATATATATATGATTCAATCATCCTGAGGATTACGGCATCTATGTTACAATTTCACTTAGAGGACTTTTTTGAAATGTTTCTTTCATTTATTTTTTTGATATAATGGGGAGAGCTAAGAACGAGGAAGGGAAGGATTCACATGACTATTGCCATTTCGCTCCTTAGTCTCCTTATGGCGACGATCGTCATGGCTGTCCGGGTTAAGCGAGCCAAACAAGCTATTTCCCTGAAACAAATTGTTTTGCCTCCTTTATTCATGAGCACAGGCTTTGCCATGTTCTTATATCCACCCATGCATGTACCTCTGCTCTATGCGGTCGAATCGCTCCTTTTGGGGATGCTTCTTTCGGTTCCACTCATCCTCACCTCAAAATTTGAAGTTAAGGGACCTGATATATTCTTGAAGCGGTCCAAATCATTTATGGCCATTTTAATGGGATTGTTCCTGCTGCGGATGGGATTAAGAGTGTATTTAGAAGAGTATATTTCCTTTTATGAAACAGGCGGGTTGTTTTATATCCTTGCTATTGGGATGATTTTCCCATGGCGAATTGCTATGGCCCTTAAGTACAAGCAGTTAATTGAAACGCTAAAAAACGGCTCAAAGGCAAACGAGAAAAAAGTCTTGCCCCACATGTAAGGGGTAAGACTTTTTGAGTTTAATCGTCATCATGCTGATCATCGTCGTCATCAGATTTCCCTTTTGACTTTTCTTTTCCATTGCCCCAGTCCTTTGGATGGACTGTCCATTTCCCTTCCTTTCCTCCTTCTCTTTTCCATTCAATGGTACACTCAAATGGTTTGCTCGCGTCAATCTCAAAGGAGTTGGCAATAAACGCAATCATTTCTTCCTCTGAAGCTTTCTCCGCATCAGGTAGGGTGGAATACCATTTCTCCACGTATTGATTGGCTTCTGTCCCTTTAAGCTTGAGCTCTCCATTTCCTGTTTTTATTTCCACTTCCACGTCATCTTTTTTCCACTCCAATTTGACCTTC
Organism: Ammoniphilus soli; assembly: GCF_040813775.1. Taxonomy (NCBI): domain Bacteria; kingdom Bacillati; phylum Bacillota; class Bacilli; order Caryophanales; family Paenibacillaceae; genus Ammoniphilus; species Ammoniphilus soli. Next base: position 517,855 of record NZ_JBEGDL010000001.1, on the reverse strand, counting down.
TTAGATCCTTGATGAAGTTCTACCTTTAACTCTTTGAACGGCAGACCTTGCGAAGGTTCCGCCCTTTGGACTGGAACAGGCTCAGCTGCTGCACTGCTCCCGGCAGATCCTGCAGAGGAATCCGTTGTTGGATTTACCGCCTGTTGAACGTCTTGCTTGGCTTCCAATTCTTTATTAATTAAGATATAACGAGCATCTCCATTCGAATTCAGGATGACCTTCACTTCATCGTTCAATGCCAGATTGTTCCTATCGCCTTTTACTTCATTTACCATCACTTGAGTCTGTGAAGTAAGTTGAAAGCTATGACTTTGCTTGCCATCGAATACCTTGAATTCTCCGGTTTCCCCATCGAGAAAGGAGACTTGGCCTTCGACTGTGGATTGATTTGTTTGAGTCCCTTCTTGCTGAGAATTGGTTCCTGCTGCAGTTTCCGTTTGCGATTGGTTCTTCTGGTAATCAGCCAAGCTGATCAAACTAAACGATATGATAAGTGCAAAAACGGCACCTATTGAAATATATCCTATTTTATTTATTTTCATATTGCACCTCTCACTTTTTCTTTATTGAATCTATTCGAGATCAAGTGGGAGTTTATGGGGGTTGTACAAAAATTGCACAAAAAAACCGCCCCTTATCCCGGAGCGGTCTTAATCTTGTCAGACTTAGTGAGTAGATAGAGCCAGCATATCAGCCATGTCGTCTTGCGCTTCGCCGATTAGCTTCAGGTTAAATGCCTGCTGCAGGACATTCAGTACGCCTGGAGTGATAAATTCCGGCGGCTTAGGACCAATGCGGATGTCTTTGATTCCTAGGCTGAACAATCCCAATAGGATGGCAACTGCCTTTTGCTCAAACCAGGATAATACAATACTTACAGGCAACTCGTTGACTTCACAGCCAAAAGCATCTGCTAAGGCCATTGCAATTTTTACGGTAGACCCGGAGTTATTGCATTGTCCTAAGTCAATATAGCGAGGAATCCCGGTATCTCCTACAGTTCCGTAATCTACATCATTGAAGCGGAATTTACCGCAGGATGTAGTGAGAATAACCGTATCGTTGGGTAGAGAGGTCGCTAATTCACGATAATACTCCCCGCCTTTCCCTGGGGCATCACAGCCTGCAATAACGAAGAAGCGCTTGATCTTTCCGGCCTTTACCGCTGCAATGATTTCAGGGGCTAATCCTAAAACGGTCTCGTGATGGTAGCCTGTTGTTAAAGTTTGATCAGATTCCATATTGGCTTCTGGAAGAGAAAGTGCCTTTTCAATTAATGGGCTAAAATCCTCGCCTTGAATCTTCGTAACGCCTTCCAAACCAGCCACTTCGTAGGAGAAGAAGCGATCCGCATAGCTTCCTTTAATCGGCATAACGCAGTTTGTGGTGGCCAAAATCGCTCCAGGGAACTGCTCGAACAAGCGACGCTGGTCAAACCAGGCTTTTCCGATATTCCCTTTTAGGTGAGCGTATTTCTTTAAGCCTGGATAACCATGAGCTGGAAGCATTTCAGAGTGAGTATAAATGTTAATTCCTTTGCCTTCAGTTTGCTTTAGAAGTTCTTCCAAAGCAAACAGGTTGTGCCCCGTTACTACAATCGCCTTGCCTTCTACTTTATTTTGCGAAATTGTAATCGGTTGAGGAATCCCTAGTCGTGAAGTATGGGCACGGTCTAGCAAGTCCATGACTTTAACCGCAGCACGTCCCACTTTCATGGCCATATCGATATGCTCTTGCATATTAAAGTTAGAGTTTGTTAAGGTCATATACAAAGCTTCATGGGTTGTTGCATCTACCTCTGGATCAGAGTAACCCAACTGGCGGGCATGAGTTGCATAAGCTGCAATTCCTTTTAGCGCAAAAATCATTGTATCCTGCAAACTTGCGATATCTTCATTCTTTCCGCATACGCCGATAACTTTACAACCCCCGGTAGGAGTTTGTTCACATTGGTAACAAAACATTATTTTTACCTCCTCGTGATTTGAACTAAACCTATCTTACCAAGGAGGAGCAAAAGACATAGTGACATTTATCACAATGTCTAAGTTTTTTTCCTTATTCCACAAGAGTCGGCTTCTCGTGCCGATCAAATGATTTTATACACAAAAAAGAAGCGGTGAATACCGCTTCCTGTCATTTAAGCATCTAGATGAGCCAATACTTGCTTTAGCTTCCATAGCTTCTCTTTAGATTGAGCTAAAACTTTATATTCAGCACTCCACATGAGGGAGTTGACCATATATTCAATCGTTTCCGTGGCCTCAAGCAGGGACTGGCGCAGCAGTTCACTTTCTTGCTGTCCTTGGAGTTCACCTTTACCCTCTAACACTTCGGTATTCATTAACTTCCCCTCATTTCATCCCTTTGATGTTTTAAATATACATTATAATTTATAAAAATTCAAGTGTTTTTATTCTGCCGATATGAAAAAAGGAGCTTCCCGATAAAAGGAAGCTCCTTCTTATTGATTTAACTCCATTGTCTGGATAAATTGGCCATTTCGATGGCAACCGCTGCGGACTCCCAGCCTTTATTCCCTGCTTTTGTCCCTGCGCGTTCAATCGCTTGTTCAATCGTGTCTGTCGTAAGTACTCCGAAAATAGTCGGAATACCTGTCTGCAGCGCAATCGCTGCAACACCTTTCGCCGCTTCATTGCATACGAAGTCAAAATGAGGGGTAGCACCTCTGATTACCGTCCCTAAGGTAATGACGGCATCGTATTTCCCGCTTTCCGCCATCTTTTTCGCAATCATGGGAATTTCAAACGCTCCCGGAACCCAAGCCACTTCTACATCATCTTCTTCAACCCCGTGGCGGTTTAAGGCGTCAAGAGCGCCACTCAATAGCTTGGACGTAATAAATTCATTAAAACGCCCTACAACGATTCCGAATTTTAAGCCTGTACCGACTAGTTTTCCTTCATAGACCTTTGCCATTGTATATTTCCCCTTTATTTATAAGTTTAATAAGTGACCGAGTTTATCTTTCTTTGTGTTCAAATACCGTTCATTGCTTTTGTTTGTTTGCATTTGAATAGGAACTCTTTCCACGATCTCTAGATCATGACCGGAAAGCCCCATAATTTTACGCGGGTTGTTCGTTAATAATTTGATCTTGCGTACCCCTAGATCTTTTAGAATTTGCGCACCAATGCCATACTCCCGAAGATCAGCGGGAAACCCTAGTTTTTCATTCGCTTCAACCGTATCGAATCCTTGTTCCTGCAGCTCATACGCTTTTAATTTATTGATCAGCCCAATGCCGCGTCCCTCCTGGCGCATATAGAGAAGGACTCCATTTCCTTCCTGCTCGATTTGCGATAGCGCCGCTTCCAATTGCGGTCCGCAGTCACAGCGATGGGAGTGGAATACATCTCCGGTCAAGCACTCGGAATGAACTCGCACTAGGGTCGGACGTTCCGGATCAATGGTCCCTTTTACAAGGGCGACGTGTTCTTTATGATCCACATCATTGGTATAGGCAACAGCCCGGAAGGTCCCAAAATCCGTCGGCATGGTTACCTCAACCTCACGATGAACAAGCTTTTCTTTATTGGTGCGATACTTGATCAATTCTTCAATGGTAATGATCTTTAGGTCAAATTGCTTGGCAATTTCTAAGAGGTCTGGCACACGGGCCATTGTCCCATCTTCCTTGATGATTTCACAAATAACCCCCGATGGGGAGGCTCCGCACATACGGGCCAAATCTACAGCAGCTTCCGTGTGCCCGGCTCGGCGCAATACCCCGCCCTTTTTTGCAACAAGCGGGAAGATATGGCCAGGTCTGCGAAAATGGCTTGGTTTCGTTTCCGGATTAATCAGATCCATAACCGTTTGAGAGCGCTCATGCGCTGAAATGCCGGTCGTGGTGCTAAATGAATCTACAGAGACGGTAAAAGCAGTCGAATGAGCATCCGTATTGTTCACCACCATGGGCTGGAGCTTAAGCTCTTGGGCTCTTTCCTCTGTAATCGGAACACAGACCAGCCCTCGTCCATGCGTAATCATGAAATTGATCACTTCTGGGGTGGCCTTTTCTGATAAGGCTACAAAATCCCCTTCATTTTCGCGATCTTCATCATCGACGACGATGATCGGCTTGCCTTGCTTTAAATCGTGGATCGCTTCTTCAATGGAATGAAACATTTCTTTTCCCCTCCCTAGAAAAATCCATGCTCCGACAAGAATGCTTCTGTTAGTTTGGAAGCTGGCTTACGGGCAGCGATAAATTTTTCAATATATTTGCCAATCATGTCACACTCTAAATTTACAACAGCCCCTATTCCCTTGTGTTGAAGCGTGGTCATCGAGAGCGTGTGCGGTATAATGGAAACCCGGAAACTGTCCGAAGCGACATCCAAAATGGTAAGGCTAATCCCATCGATGGTAATCGAGCCTTTAGGTATCATATAATGCAGCAGATGTTCGGGAGCTTTTATCTCAATAAGGACAGCGTTTCCGTATCCTTTTTTGGAGGCAATCTTCCCCGTTCCATCGACATGCCCGGAAACAAAATGTCCGCCGAATCTGCCGCCTGCTGCCATTGCTCTTTCCAGATTCACTTGGCTTCCCACTTGAATGTCCGATAAGCTTGTTTTTTGAAAAGTCTCTGGCATTACATCCACGGTAAATTCACGGGAGGTAAAGGAGGTTACCGTTAAACAAACTCCATTTACGGCGATGCTGTCCCCTAATTGAACATCCTTCAAAATCCTTGAAGCGCCAATGGTCAGGACCAGCCACTCCCCGCCTCTCTTTATTCCTTGGATCGATCCCAATTCTTCAATAATCCCGGTAAACATCTAATCCCCCCATTCCGGATACCCCTCTACTCGCAAATCCTCACCCACCGTTTCCACTTCCATATGCTGCAGATGGATGGCTTCTTCCATCTGTTGAATGCCGTCACCCCCAAAGGATGTCGGGGCTAGGGCTCCTCCAACGAGCTTGGGTGCAAAGTAGGTGATCACTTTATCTATCGCTCTTGCCCGAAGGAACGATCCGTTCACTTGGCTTCCTCCCTCAACAAGAATGGAGGAAACCTGATGTTCCCCTAAATGCTTGAGGACATCTTCAACACCTACCAGCGGTCCGTCAGAGACTCGAAAAACTTCCACACCGGCTAGCTTCAGTTGACGGAGCTTTCCTTCGTCAGCCTCAAATGTTGTATAAATCCATGTAGGGGCTTGTCCATCCTGTACAACCTTTGACTCTAAGGGAATTCTTAGCTTGGAATCCAATACAATTCTAAGAGGATTTCTTCCGCCCTCAGGAAGACGGGTTGTTAATTCTGGATTATCTTTTATAATCGTATTGACTCCTACTAGAATCCCCTGATTCTGGTGCCTCAATCGATGAACATCCTGCCTTGCCTTCTCTCCCGTGACCCATCGACTGCTTCCCGTCTGTGTAGCCACTTTTCCATCGAGCGTATTAGCTGTCTTAATGGTAACAAAAGGACGCTGCGTGGTAATGTATTTGATAAAAACTTCATTTAATCTGCGGGACTCAGCCTCACGGACGCCATGAATCACTTCGATGCCGGCTTCCTTAAGCCGCTGAACGCCACGGCCAGCCACCAGCGGATTGGGGTCAAGCATTGCTATTACCACCTGAGAAATCCCTGCACGAATGACGGCATCCGCACACGGAGGCGTCTTTCCATGATGGGAACAAGGTTCGAGGGTGACATAAATGGTTGCCCCCTTTGCCTTTTCTCCAGCCATAGCTAAAGCATGAATCTCGGCATGCGGCTCTCCCGCTTTTAGATGTGCCCCCATCCCAACGATTTCCCCATCTTTAACCACTATGGCTCCAACCATCGGATTAGGTGCTGTTTGACCTTTTGCTGTACTCGCCCATTGAAGGGCCATGTCCATAAAGTATTCATGCGTATTCAATCGTATCCGCTCCTCCAAGAAAGCTTGCACTCATGCAGAACAGAAAGGTACCCTACTTATTTTTTCCAACCCTATTAAATACAAAAAGCCCCAGAAATAGGTAGACTATTCCCAGGGCTTGGTTTATCGGTAGCAAAAAGAAAGCATGGTTCTTCAGATCTGTGCGCATGCCATGCCAAACCTAAAAAGGCATATCCAAATAAGCACAGTCTTTCACTGCTTCTTCCCATTTCCTTCTCCCATCCAGACTATACTGTCGGTTTCGGAATTTCACCGAATCAGCGTCAACCTACTAGGTATCGGCTCACGGACTGAGGGGACTGGCCCCATCACCGCCGGTCGGGAATTTCACCCGGCCCCGAAGGAATATTTATTCAAATTTCTTTAAGTGATGCTTATTTTATCACTATTTTTAGAAATAAACAATCCCTTATGACTCCTGTGTGATTTGTTTTCTTTCTTTTTTCGCCAAAATGACTTCGTTCTGTAGTTCTTTGGCAGCTTCCGTTGGCGAATCGGCCTGGCAAATGGCTGAGATTACCGCTACCGAATCACCGCCTGCATGAATGACCGGTGCGGCCTTTCCATGCTGTATGCCCCCTATTCCAACGATGGGAAGATCAGAGAACCGACGGATATCTTCAATGAGCGATGGAGATACGGCTTCCCCTGCATCACTTTTGGATAACGTAGGGTAAATGGAGCCCACACCAAGATAATCTGCCCTTTGTTGAATGCCCCTCTGTGCCTCTTCAATACTGGATGCGGAGATGCCTAAGATCATGTCATCCCCTATTAAATCCCAAACAGACCCTTCCGGGAGATCATCCTGCCCTAAATGTACCCCATCCGCATCCAGCTGCAATGCCAAGTCGATTCGGTCATTCACAATAAAATCGACCTTCTTCTGGCGACAAAGCTCCCGAATAGGCAATGCCGATTGATTATAGTCTTGGTCCCCCATCTTCTTTTCCCGCACTTGAATGACCTTCACCCCGCCAGCAATCGCCTGCGAAGCAATGTCAAAAGCACTGAAATGGCCATAGCCTTGCAGGTCCATCACTAAATAGACGTCCCAATCCTTCATTCGCATGATTTTACTCATATTATTCTGTCCCATAGGCCCAATGGTTGGTTGGCCCATGCCCTTTCCCCAATCCTAATTCCTTGCTGATCGCTGCGGTAATAAACGCTTTAGCTGTTCGCAAGCTTTCCTCTAGTCCATTCCCTTTGGCAAGCTCGGCTGTGATGCAGGCGGCAAAGGTACAGCCGGTCCCATGGGTATGTCTGGTATCGATTCTTGTTCCGCTGAATGTAAGGATTTCCGTGCCATCAAAAAACAGATCCACGGGCTCTCCTTCCAAATGTCCGCCCTTTACAATGGCAGACTTCGCTCCCATATCCACTATCTCTTTTGCTGCTGAAATCATGTCATCCATATTTTTGATACTCTTGCCTGTTATTACTTCCGCTTCAGGTATATTAGGAGTGACAATCGTCGCCAAAGGGATCAATGAAACAATCAAACTTCTTACCGCTTCCTCTTGGAGCAGCTTTGCCCCGCCCTTGGCTACCATCACAGGATCAACCACCACAAAGGGAACCTGATATTTTCTTAGCTTGTCCGCCACCAATTCAATTACATCGGAAGTCCCCAGCATCCCGGTTTTTACCGCATCCACCCCAATATCCTCGATCACAGATTCAATCTGCTGTGAAATCATGTCTAAAGGGATAGAATGAATGCCATGCACACCTAGTGTATTCTGAGCTGTGATCGCAGTAATCGCACTCATGCCATACACGTTCCGAACCGTAAATGTCTTTAAATCAGCTTGAATCCCAGCACCTCCACCGCTGTCTGATCCAGCAATCGTTAAAGCCCTAGCTATCTTCATTCTAATTTACCTCCTTGTTCTTATAAAAAAGACCATTCGAGAAATGGCCTCGTAGATAGGTCTGATGAAGTTACCGTTAGCATAGGGCATTTTCTTATAGAATTCAAGCACAAAAAAGGTCCATCAAGCTTCGAAACAGCCACCAGGGTAAAAACTGACGAGAAAAGGGTTCCCTAATAAATAAGGAACCCTTTTCTTTCATTGACTATTTTTTCGGTTGGAGGTTGATTTTTCCTCTTTCAAGCGGAACTCCATCTCTCATGAGACCGTTGCGGTTTCGAGGGTTTTTCTTCATGTTTGCCTGTTCTTTCAATGCCATTTAAGACCACCTCCATCAATAGTATGCCCATCATCGTCTTATGGATTGTTGGTGTTTTTTCGGAAGTCATACTGTTCCTGCATATCCGCATCGGAGTCTGGATTGTTCATGGCATTACGCCCTTGGAGATAAACCAAGGTTTCTGCTTTGGCTGGCTGTCTCCTTCGCACATTTACCCAGCTCAAAGATAAAAGGACAAGAATCGATAATAGAAGGAAAATGGTCCAATTCATGTGGAAGTACCGTCCTTTTTCTACTTAGTTTGATTCATCATACCTATGCTATTCCTGCCTCATCTTGCATATTTCCTGCCTCGTCGTGCCAAAATGAGGAGGAATTACAGGACAAGAAGCGAAAGATATAAGGCAGCTTATTATTCGGAGGGAATTTTCTATGTATAAAATCTATGATGTCTCTATGTCTATACAGGAAGGTATGACGGTTTACAAAAATAAGCCGGAGAAGCAACCTTCTTTTGAAACGGTTCAAAATAACTATGTAAGCGAAACAAGAGTAAGCCTTGATGTGCATACTGGCACCCATGTGGATGCTCCTTTACACATGGTAGTCAGTGGGGAAACCATGGAATCGATTCCCTTGGAACATTTGGTGGGCCCATGCCGATTGCTGGATTTATCCCATGTACAGGACGGAGTTACCGCTGCAGATCTTGAGCCTTTCAACGTTCAGGAAGGAGAGTTCCTTCTCTTGAAAACCGCTAACTCGCAAGAAGACAGCTTTAACCCTGAGTTTATTTATGTCAAGGAAGATGCTGCGAAGCTTTTGGTAGAAAAAAGAGTCAGAGGTGTGGGAATTGACGCGTTGGGGATCGAACGAAGCCAACCCGGCCATCCGACCCATAAAGCCCTTTTTGGCGCGAAGATTATCATTATTGAAGGGCTTCGCTTGCTCGAGGTTCCTGAGGGTTCCTATTTTATGATGGCTGCCCCCCTTAAACTAACGGGAACAGATGCAGCACCCGCAAGAGTAATTTTAATCGAGGGTCTCCTCTAACTAACAGCAAGAGGGTGTCCCACAAAGTGCCTGGGACTTTGTTTTGGGACACCCTTATTCTTTACCGTGAAGGCATAAAAAACTTCCAGTTAAGGCGGTTTTGCTAACCTGAAATACTTCGATACAGTTTTTTTTTACTTTTTTTCCACAGCATGTCCGCCGAATTCATTTCGAAGGGCAGCCACAACCTTTCCTGTGAACGTATCTGCTTCTAATGATCGATATCGCATGAGAAGGGACATCGCAATGACCGGGGTTGCACACTGCAAGTCAAGGGCTTCCTCAACCGTCCACTTCCCTTCCCCTGATGAGTGCATAACTCCCTTGATGGCTTCCAGTCTTCCATCTTTCATGAACGCCCTCTCGGTTAGATCCATGAGCCATCCGCGAATGACGGAACCATTGCTCCAAACACGCGCTACCTTTTCGTAATCATAATCATAGCCGCTTTTTTCCAACACTTCGAAACCTTCGCCAATCGCAGCCATCATCCCATACTCAATCCCGTTATGCACCATCTTTAAATAATGACCGCTGCCAGCCTTTCCTGCATAGAGATATCCCTTTTCGACGGCCGTATCCCGAAAAACAGGCTCAACTCGCTCCCAAGCTTCCGGATCTCCGCCAATCATGTAACAGGCACCGTGACGTGCTCCTTCCATCCCCCCAGACGTTCCGACATCTAAGAAATGTATGCCTTTTTCCCTTAAGGTCTCATAACGTCGGATAGATTCTTTGTAATGGGAATTTCCTCCTTCAATTACGATATCCCCTTTTGAAAGGAAAGGAATAAGCTTGTTCAGGGAGTCGTCTACCACTGCATGCGGAATCATGAGCCATATGATCTTAGGTGTTGGCAAAGCATCCACCAGCTCCTTGTAAGTCTGCGCAGGAACTCCTCCAAAGCTGTTCAATTGCTCCACAGCCGCTGTATCCAGATCAAATCCTACAACTTCATGGCCGTGATCCAATAAATTTTGTACCAAGTTTAATCCCATCTTGCCCAAGCCGATCAGTCCGATTCTCATAGAATCTTGCCCCTTTCTTCTATGCCTTAAGCCTGTGCCCACCTTCTCTACATAGTTATAAATTTTGTTTTTTCCGGAAAGAAAATGTGCCTTAAAAAAATGAAAAATATGGTAAACTAGAAGTATTGACGGAGAAGAAAAGGAGATATCATGTTCCAAGTAATCGAGTACCCTCAATATACTCATATCAAATTTACCCACGAAAAAGGGAATCCGATTGATTTGACTTTTATTCGTCGATTCATTGAAGCCCTCGATCATCTCGGCAGCAATCTACCAGCCCTTATCATAGAAGGAACGCCGCATTTTTCTGTGGGAATGAACCTAGAGAAGCTAGCCCAGATGGGCCCTAACGAAGTAGAGACCCTTTTCCACGACTTCGAGAAACTCCTAACAAAGCTGGAGACTGCATCCTATGTCACGATTGCCAAGATTACGGGGTATGCCATGGGCGCTGGTGCCGAATTGGCTCTTGCCTGTGACTTCCGATGGATGGAGCAAAAGGCGAAAATCGGTTTTCCAGGAGTAAATGTCGGATTCACTTACAATACCAAGCGTCTTCAGCAGCTCGTTCCATTACAGGTAGCCAAGAGGCTTGTCCTAGCCGGCTTGACCATCAATGCCCATGCGGCGCAAGCTTACGGAATTGCGGACCGGGTTCAAACCAATAAACGCATAGATGAAGAATTAGCGGAGTACGCAAAACAATTTGCGGCCAAATCCCCTGTTGCGCTAAAATATGCAAAAGCGGCTTTTCTCGATATGGATCCATGGAGAGCGCTTTCTCTCTCCATTGAATCGAAGCATTACCAAGAGGGAGCCCATGCCTTCCTGGAAGGCCGCCGTCCTCAATGGGACTAGAATAAACTAGGGCTAACAGCTGCTCATCAAAAGGAAACTCAAGAAAGAAAGGACTTAATCGGATGACTAAGGACAAGCCATCGGAACACCATCGACCTGATACATCCAAAAATGGCCTGATGAAAAAATATCCACTTCCTGCGGCCGATGAAGTGAAAGATAGAAAAGGACGAACAAGCAAGATCCTGTCGCGCTTTAAATCATTAGACGTCCAATCCGAACCCGATCCGGAATAAATCCGGCTCTTTTACCTGGAAAACAGTATGGAGGAAAGCCTATGATCCCGTCACAGCATTCCCTATTTAAATGGGAAAAGTACTCAGGCCACCATTTGCCAATCATTCTCGACCATCAGGAAGAGCTATATTCGCTGAACTTTACGAAGATGAACTTTGATGATCAGTTCTATCAGAACATCACCCAATGGTATACTGAAGGGATTGAAGAACAAGGCTGCCACTCTCATCTCCTTTATGATGGACTTGGGGAATTGATTGGCTTTTATTTATTCCAAAAGAACGAATCGACCGTATATCTGATGCAAATGTTCGTAGAGCGGACATTTAGGGGAAAAGGTTATGGCCATATGTTGCTGGAACACTATGAGCTTATGGGAAAACAGATGGGTGCGATTTCCTCTTTTCTGCATGCCAGCAGTATGAATCAGCAAGCCGTTTCATTTTATCAACGGAATGGTTATCACATTATTGATCAAGAGCGAGAGGAAGACAGCAGTCCGCGCTTTCTGATGTTCAAAAGTTTGACCAGAAAGCTTGGATGACGCAATATCAACTGTGTTCAAAACTTATAAATGAAACCCTGCAGCTATGGCATAAGCCATGGCTTTTTTAATAAATGGACAAAACTTAACTTACAATTCCTACAAGTTTTCTACTATAATAGCTACAATAGAAAGAATTATTAAATCAAACCAGGGGGAAGCATTCGGATGAACGACAAGCATGTGTACCTATTTTCAGAGGGAAATGCAGGAATGAATGACCTATTAGGGAGAAAGGGCGCTAACCTGGCTGAAATGTATAGTCTAGGTCTTCCTGTTCCTTTCGGTTTTACCGTGAGTACCGAAGCTTGCCGCATGTTTTATGCAGATGGCAAAAAAATCAACTCGCTCATCGAAAAGCAAATTGATGACGCTTTAATAACAATGGAAGAGATGACGGGCAAAGAATTTGGACATGCTAAAGATCCTCTGCTGGTCTCTGTTCGTTCAGGTTCACCCATCTCCATGCCAGGCATGATGGATACCATCCTGAATTTGGGCCTGAACGACACGACCGTGGAAGGGTTAGCCCAAAAGACGGGAAATCCTCGTTTTGCTTTTGATTCTTACCGGCGGTTTATTCAAATGTTCAGTGATATTGTTTTACAAGTGGATCATTATCAATTTGAATGGGAACTGGATCAGCTGAAGAAAAAAGCTCAAGTCATTAGAGATGCTGATCTTTCCGCAGCTCATCTCTATGAGCTGGTTAAGTCTTATAAAAAAATCGTAAAAAAGGAAATAAAAGACGAATTCCCCCAAGATCCTAAAGTCCAATTGATGCTAGCCATCGGAGCGGTTTTCGAATCCTGGAACAATCAACGGGCGGTCTTATTTCGACGAATCAACCGTATTGAGATAGATTATGGGACAGCAGTCAATATCCAAGCCATGGTATTCGGAAATATGGGGGACGATTCTGGAACAGGCGTAGCCTTCACCCGCAATCCGAATAATGGGGAGAATGAATTATTCGGAGAATACCTGCAAAATGCTCAAGGAGAAGATGTGGTTTCAGGCATTCGCACCCCGGAGCCTTTATCCGAATTGAAGCGATTAATGCCAGATACGTATCAGCAATTTAAACTGCTGGCGCGAAACCTGGAGACCCATTATCGTGATGTGCAGGATATTGAATTCACTATCGAGCAAGGCAAGCTATTCCTCCTTCAGACCCGCAAAGCTAAAGTAACGCCCCAGGCAAGTATTAAAATTGCCGTAGATATGGCCGAAGAGGAATTCATCACGCAAGACGAGGCTCTATTAAGAGTAGATCCACATTCACTCATATCCCTATTGCATGAAACACTCGATTCGGATATTGAAGTCGAAGTCCTGGCAACCGGTCTGCCGGCTAGTCCTGGAGCGGCAGCCGGAATCATTGTATTCGATTCGGAAGAAGCCGAACGGCTTCAGCGTACCGGCCATGAGGTCATTTTGGTCAGAAGGGAAACGAGTCCGGATGATATCCATGGCATGGTTGCCAGTGTCGGCATTCTAACCAGCCACGGGGGAATGACGAGCCATGCCGCGGTAGTAGCACGCGACATGAGCAAGCCTTGCATCGTGGGCTGCGAATCCATGCAGTTGGATGAATCCAGGCAAGAGGTGAGCTTTGGCGAGGTTACATTAAAGGCAGGGGATACCCTTACCCTTGACGGTTCAACCGGAAGGGTTATCCTAGGTCGGGCCCCCTTGGTCGCCCCAACCTTAAGCCAGGAGTTTACAACCCTTTTATATTGGGCGAAAAGAAGGAAAACCATGGAAGTGCTCGGAAGTGTTAACACGCCTAAAGAAGCTACACAAGCCAAGTCACTTGGGGCTGAGGGAATTGGACTTTGTCGAACAGAATTTATGTTCATGGATCCGATCCGGGTTCCGATCGTCCAGGAAATGATCTTATCGCAAAACAAATGGGAGCGAAAGAAGGCATTGGACAAGCTGCTTCCCATGCAAAAAAGTGATTTTCTTGAGATGTTTCGGATTATGGAGGGAAAAGACGTTATTATTCGCCTGCTAGACCCTCCGCTCCACGAATTTTTGCCCAGTGCCGAAACGCTATCCATAGAAATAGAACGGGCCAAGCTTCATAAAAACTTCGAGGAAGTACAAGAAAAAGAGAAGCTATTGCGCAGGGTAAAAACGTTGGACGAGTTAAACCCTTCGTTCGGGCATCGGGGATGCCGAATCGGGATAACCTACCCAGAAATTTATGAGATGCAAGTGACCGCCATCATTGAAGCGGCTCTTGAGCTTAAGAAGGAAGGCATCCGCGTCCAACCGCAGATTATCGTACCGCTGATCAGCCACGCGAATGAAATGAAGGTCGTGCGGGAGCAGGTAGAAGAAACACTAAACCATATTTTTGGGGCTTATCAGGATCACATCCAAATTCCTATAGGAGCTTTCATGGAGCTTCCCAGAGCTTGCATGACCGCGGGCCAAATCGTAAAACACGCCGATTTCATCATTTTCGGTTGCAACGATCTTACCCAGACTACGTATGGCTTCAGCCGTGATGATGCCGAAGGGAAATATCTCGCTTATTACATCGACTATAAGATCCTTCCGGAGAACCCTTTCATCTATTTGGATCAGGATGGAGTAGGAGAATTGATTCGAGTGGGAACTGAGAATGGACGAAACAATAATTCGAACCTTCGGGTTGGCGTATGCGGTGTACCAAGCGCCGAGAAAAAATCTGTCCGTTTCTTCCACCAAATTGGCTTAGATTATCTCTCTTGTGTTCCTCATCTCGTTCCGGTCGGCATCGTTTCCGCCGCTCAGGCCGCGATAGTCCAAGAAAGCGTTAGAAAACGGTAATCAAAAATGAAGCGGGGTCAAACCCACCATTCCTTACGGATGAAGGTTAGAGCCCCGCTTTTTTTATCTCGGCTATTCTTCCATCGGCTTCAGTTCAAAACCCTCCTGAAAAAGATCCTTATATTGAATGTCAGGAAACTTTTTCTTCGTATGGGTGTAAAACATCGTATCCATGACTACCCTTCCGTCTTCTGGATATTCAAGGATTTCAAAATACTTCTTCGCTTGCTTTAATCGTTCCTGGACATCTGACCAAGATTCAAATTGCCAGCAAACCTCTAACTTATCCTTAAAAATGCTGAAATGAAGACCTGTCTCAGGCATAAAGGGCATGACCTTACTGTGCATGACCTCGCCATTCCAAACGATCACGTCACCATTCTTCAGGATGATCCCCCGCGCGTAATTCTCTTGTCCGAAAATCTTCTTCACATCCCGTCGGGATGGATTCGTGCATATGAAAAGGTCATCTAAATTATTCATTGCCTGTCCTCCTGCTAACTATTCCGTTTCTTCCTCATCTTCATCATCATCCGTAACGAAGATTAACTCAACCCCTAAGTCCTGCAACAGCTGGAGAACGGCTTCGTTTAGCAGAGGATCGTGAACCAGCCCAATGGATTCAACAAGTTCAAGCTCCTCTAAATCTCCCTTTTCCGCATCCTCTATCAGTTCGGTAATTTCTTCTAGGCCTTTTTGCTGCAGAGCCTGCAAAATTTCTTCTTTAGTCATTTTTTCCACTCCTTCCCTACAAATCGCCTGAACATATTATACATGATTTCTATAGTTGATTATACCCAATTAAAGATATACAACCCATAAAGGAACTTTAAAATTTATTCAGACGAAATCAACACTAGCTTTACATCTGCATGCTACATTAATAATGTAGGAATGATGAAAATATAGTCAAGTTAGTTCCCTTTCTGAGTATTATATGTTACCCTTAATATATAATAAATTCACTTTACCAAACTTTCAGTTCTTTTATTGCAATGGAAACCTGACCAACTTCTGCTTTTTTAGTTCCCATCATAATTATTTCTAGATAATATATAATGATAAAAGGATAAAAATAGAAATTAGATCCAGAATAATTCCTAAGGAGTTATCCAAGTAATGGAAATTAGCTTTGCCATTTGCAGAAGGTAGCGTCCCCTAACCTAAGCGATATTGCAAGAACTGAACAATGTTTTAGGACAAAGATTCGACAGGACAGAAAAGCGACCAAATCTAGCCTTTCTGATTCCCCCAACGGCCGATTCAGGCGAAAAGCGTATTCTCTTATCGAATTTCTCACTTCTAAAAGGAGGCGTTGTTAGTTGAATCCAAATGAACGCATGGTAACCCGTATCAAATCCATCTATTACTATCTGAAGAAGAAAGGAAATGATGTACATTCTACGGAGTTGGCTGAAGAATTTGGATATACTGCACGTACCATTCAGAGAGATCTAAAAACGTTAGAATATAATAAGCTGGTCAAAAACAAAGGGAAAGGCAAGTGGGTTGTAATTTAAACCAAATGAAAAAGGGCGTTTCCCAAAAGTATCATTTGAGAAACGCCAAAATAAGGATGTAAAAACATTTAAACACTCGACAATATTATTATATTCCAATAGCAAAAAACAATCAATGAAAACGCTTAATTTTATTAAAAATAAATTCATATGCCAAAAAAGAAGAATGCGCTCAATAAGGGAACAACCCTTTTGCACATTCTTCTTTTCATTTATATTAATTAGCTTTCATACTAGAGTGTCTTTCTTTCCACTCTGTAAGAAACTGCTCTTTTTCCAGACGCTCTTTTTTAGTTGCCTTGCGTTCCATCTTGTAAGAGGAACAATCTTCAGAATGATCACTAGCATGGAAAGAGAGCTTTTTCTGCTTTTTCATGCATAGATTCTCAGACTTAACAAGATAGAAGCAATTGCGACATGAATTAACAGCTTGGATTTGTGGAGTCTTCTTTTGGGTGATGGCCATTTTTCCCTTGCAAAATGGACATACTTCCATATCCAGATTCTTTGACCAGCCGATGCATCCATCATTTTTGCATTTACGGACATCAATCCACTCTTCTCCAGCGATGATATTCGTTTTCAGCTGAGCCTCAGGACTTTCAGACATTAGAAAGATGTGATTCATTAACATCACGTCCTATTCTATTTAGAATTAGTTGAAGAGGTCCTCTTGTATATTAGTGACATTGTATCATCAAATCAATTCAAAAGATGCAAGTAAGTATTGGAAAAGCCACCTAGCGTAGGTGGCTGAAATCATCATTACTTTATGGCCGGTACAGCTTCCTTCACAAGATCAGGTGTAACGACTTCCATCTCGCCAACACCGCGGATGATCTTACGAGCGTAAGCTTTCTCAGGGTTTAGGATCTTAACCAAGTATTCAATAGCAACTTCAGGATCTACGGTATCACCGCAAGTGTAGCAATCAAGCGCGGCAAACCCTCTCTCAGGGTACGTATGAATCGAGAGATGACTCTCTGACAAAAGAACCAGAACTGTAGCTCCTTGTGGATCAAATTGCTTGGACTGTACAGACAATACTGTTGCCCCACAAGCTTCAGCAGCCTCTACCATATGATGTTGCAGTAGTTCTGCATTGTTTAACAAATCAAAGTCTACACCCCAAGTATCAATTGCAACATGTCTTCCGAAAGTTGAGTATTCCATCTTTCGGTCCCCCCTCCTAGCATATTATAGTTAAACGATATCGCTAGGACCTACGCCATTCACTTTCATCGAGGAGAATTTCCTTGAGTGAATCCTGGTTCCTATTCTGTATCAACAATGAATAAAATAACATGTATTGAATCATGACGCAACCTTTTTTTTGGATTCGAACAAAAAAGAAGGCCAGTTAATTTTAACCAGCCTTCCTGTTATTACTCTCTTCCGCCCCTTGGTTCGCAGTCATTCAGGGAAATGAACGCTTCCTTTACCCGATTCCAGAAAGGGAAGGACCGGCAGCGAAGAAAGCGAATTTTTTCTTTTCCGACGTAGCACCTCATATGCTGAATGGAATCCATCGGAAACGATTCATGATCGACAGATAGCATATAGGTATCTTCCTTAGGCAGTAAAGTCAGGATATGATGCTTCGGAATAACCAGGGAAGAACCTATGGTTCGGTAAACTCGGTTGTTGATCGAAGCCATCTCACTGAGTTGGATCATCTCAAGCGATGGGTGAACAATGGCTCCTCCTAAGCTTTTGTTGTAGCCTGTACTGCCCGAAGGACTTGAGATGCATAACCCATCTCCCTTAAACGACTCGAAGTGGTGTCCGTTAAGCTGCACATCAATTTGAACCGAGCCCTTTGCCCCCTTTATGGTGATATCATTGAGGGCCTGATAGACTACCGTTTGCCCTTCCGCTTCTATCTCAGCCGCTACTAACGGATACTCCACCGTTATTAAGCGGCGGCCCACAATCGCAGCTAGCAGGGACTCAACAGTGTCCCAATCCGAATAAAAGCCAAGATGCCCCGTATTATAGGCAATGAACGCCGTTTTATCCAAACGTTGCTTATAAGTATGATAGGCTTGCAGTACAGTACCGTCCCCCCCTACCGCTATGACCACCTCAGGGATCATTGGATTGTAAGTATAGCCCTGACCATTCAAGTACTCAATGACTTGCTCCTTTTTGGCCTCAGAGACTTCATCGCCCCTGCTGATGACAGCAAAATCCATGGTTACATCTCCGCTTTCTTATGATTGATAAATTCTAGTTCTAATTCTCCTGTATTTTTATCTTTTAATACAAGCATTGCCTCGTAAGGGTTCCCTGCCTTGCTCTTAAATTTGAGTTTACTCGTTTTTCCCTTAGAGAGGAGCGTTTTAACCATACTTTCCGATAATTTTTTCCCAAAGCTGTTTTTCCATACAACAAAAGAACAGCCTTGTTTAAAATGGGTGCAGCCATACCCCTTTCTCCCTTCCACGATCATTCCGCCACAGCCCTCTCTCGGGCAAGCAGCCAGCGGTGAACGCTCGGAAGCCGCCGTGCGGAGGATAGACTCTTTGGCAGAGGATGGCAATGGCTGGTCTCGCACTTTATCGACAATAAGATTTGCCAACTTTTTTACCTGCTCGAGAAAGGAGGTATCCGATGCTTGTCCTTTAGCAATTTGATTTAATCTCCGCTCCCATTGACCCGTCATTTCCGGAGACGTGAGAAGCTCAATGCCAATTTGGCGGATCCATTCAATCGTGGAACGGCCTTTAGGCGTAAGCCCTATCTTTTTCCCCTCCATCATGATATATCCGACCTTTTTTAATCGTTCAATCACAGCAGCCCGTGTCGCCGGCGTCCCTAGTCCCGTATCTTTCATGGCTTCTCGCAGCTCATCATCCTCCATCCGTCTCCCTGCGCTCTCCATTGCCTTAAGCAAGGTGCCTTCCGTATAGAGGCTTGGGGGTGTTGTCTCCTTATCCTTACATTCTGCAAGCAGACAGAGGACGCCCTTGTGAGGGCTTACGGAAAACGTACCCATCGTCTCTTCATGTTCTTCTTCATCCCGTTTTTTCTTTGATTTAGGTGCTTCCGGATATATTACTTTCCATCCCGGTGAGAGCAATTGCTTTACCTGTGTCTTGAAAGTCTCTCCTTCAGTCTGTGTCATGACAGTATGAATATGGTACTCCGCAGGAGGGTAAAATTGAGAAAGAAACCGCCGAACGATCATATCGTAAAGCTTTTGTTCATCTGGAGCCAGCTTCCCGGCCCTCTTGTGTGTCGGAAGAATGGCATGGTGATCCTCTACTTTTGCAGGGTTGCACACATTCCGGTTATTTTTATGGACGAGGCTCTTATTCGCCCCGCTAACAAGCGCATCATAGTCTGTTCCGCGCAGGGCATCCAGCGCTTTATGCATTTCAGGGATATTCTCCTCATTCACATAATTGCTATTCGTTCTGGGATAGGAAATGACTTTGTGCTTTTCATATAATGCCTGGGCAAGATCTAAGGTTTTTTTTGCGGAAAAATGATATTTGCTATTGGCCTCTCGCTGCAGCAAGGTCAAATCGTACAATTTATTGGGATATTCTTTCGTGGGCTTGTTCTCATACTGTGAGATCTGCCCCGGCTTTCCCTTTACTTTCTCAGCGACGAGCTCTGCCTGTTTTCGCTCCAGAATTCTTTCCCCTATCCATTTCCCTTTATACACAAGCTCATCTTGCTGGAACTGCGCTTCGATTTCATAGTAGTTCGTGACTTTAAAATCTTCAATTTCCTTCTGGCGATCATAGATCAGTGCGAGAACAGGGGTTTGAACACGGCCCACAGAAACAAGCGACTTCACCTGGGAGGTGAAGGCCCGCGATCCGTTCATTCCTACTAACCAGTCTGCTTCGCTGCGCGATCGGGCAGCTTTGGTCAGGTTCGCATACTCAGCCTCATCCTTCAATTGTTGAAAACCCCGCCGAATGGTCTCCGGCGTCAAATCAGATATCCACAAGCGCTTGACGGATTGCTTCAATTTCAGGTGGCTCTGAATGAAATAAAAAATCAGCTGGCCTTCCCTTCCCGCATCACAGGCGTTTATTAAAAGCTGAGACCGCTTTGAAAGTTCGGCTATGGTTTTTAATTGATCTCGGGTTTTATAGTTGGGGACAAGCTTAAAGGATTGGGGAATAATAGGAAGGTCGCCAAGGTTCCATCTTTTATATTTGGGGTCATACTTTTCCGGTTGAGCCAATTCCACCAGATGCCCAATGGCCCATGTAATGATATAGTTTTCTCCTTCTATGTACGTTTTATGATTCTTGCCTCTGGGTTCGATGACAGCTGCAATCGTTCGTCCCATAGAGGGCTTTTCCGCAATGACTAACGTCTTCAACGAGACACCTCCTGAGCTAAAGGTTTAAACACCATTCTATTTTATCCTTTTGGCACTGAATAGAAAAGATTGATTCGTGAGGGGAGTGATTCGGAGTGAGATAAGGGAAGGTTTTTCCCTTATCATTCTTAGTGAATCTGCAATCCTGGCTGTGCAATGATCGACCATCTCGAAACACCTGTATTAATCCAAGCTCCCTCTATCTACTCCGAAAAAAGCTTCTGAAGCCTCGGAGAAATCCTGAAAATGATAAGTGGGAGCCTGATGCGTCACAGTGTCCGCTGGGGTATGGATTAAAGCCGAAGCCATTCCTATACCGTTCGCTCCGATAATATCATGTTTTATCGAATCGCCGATGTGAACAGCATCTGTAGGAGAAATGCCAGCTTTCGATAAAGCTGAATGGAAAATTCTTGGGTCCGGCTTGCTTGCGCCCACCTCTTCAGAAATGACCAGTAAGTTTTCTTCAAAATACGAACGCAAATCCATTTTTTCTAATTTAGCCATCTGCATTTCCACCGGACCATTCGTGATTAGGCCCACCCGAGATTGCTTCTGAAGCTTGTGCAAAAACTCCCTTGCGCCTGAATACGGTTCAACATGCCTGAGGTATTGCGTAACAATATACTCGTTCAATTGAGACATTGTGGCATCGCTCAACGGAATCTGGAAGTGCTCAAATGTTCGAAGCCATCTCTCATCACGATAGCTGTCCATTGTACGCAAACCTTTTTCATATTCAAAATAAAGCTCATCTGCGATGGAACGAAAGGTTTCGTAAAAAGGATCAAAGGGAATACCCAATCGCCCGATTCCAATGACTTGCTGCAAAGCTTCGTGCGATGTTTTCTTGTACATCTCATCAAAGCTGAAAATCGTGTTGTCCAAGTCCAAAAATACAGCTTTATACATAGAGCCTGTCCCTTCCATTTAGATTACGCATTCAATGTCCGGAAATGGTACTCATTTCCTCTTCAATCCGGAAAAGAATTTCGTTGCATTTGGCATTGCTCTCTTTACGGACGGCTTGTCCCTCCTGCTGAAGGCGATAAGATTGTTCATGATCTTTAAGGTATCTGGTATTAATATTCATAGTTAGAAGCGCACCCTGGCAGGCCGCATTCAAATAGAAGACAGCACAACCCAGATCACTCAGCACATTTTTTTGAATCCGATCGATCAGCTCTTCGCAAAGGACCATGGCTGAACAGCACTCCTTGGCCAGTCGGAGAGGGACAGCAGCGGCAAGCGCAATCACTTGCTGAAGTTGCTCTTCATCCTTTTTTCTCTCCAGCGCGTTCATAACCCGCTGGAAGGATTCCATATCTTCCTGGCACAGCTTCTCAAACTCATCCCGGTGCTGCTTCAGGCGCTGAACTCGTTGCTGAATATCAACCTGATCCTCATTTCGGTCACTAATCCTGGCAGCCATTAGGGCAATGGCAGCACCCAGCGCGGCCACAACAGCGGATGTGCTCCCTCCGCCTGGTGTAGGCTTAGAGGAACTTAAAACATGAAGGTACTCGTCAATCGTATGGGCGAAAGGGGAACCTGTCACTTCCAACTCCTCCTACCAAGGATCATTCATCACATTATATCCCACTTCTTCTAGGTATTTTTCCTTATTTAATCGGTCCATGTAGCTAGCTTGGGAAATTTCCTGCTCAAAGCTCCTAAAATAACCTTTAAAACCATCAAATATCCATAAGAAAATAAAGGAAAGAAATGTCACTACGGATATAAACTGAACTAGCATCCCTGCACCCCCCTCTTTCATATTATTCCGGGGAGGAGTCATTCAGAATGCTAATATGTGATCGCTTGCCGGCCCATTTGCTCCCAGCCTTTTTCAAAAGAGTAGCGGCCCAGCTTACGGTTTTTTTGTCCACTGAGAGGATCATTCACGTACACAAACCGCTGATCATACCCAACCAATAAAACAGCATGCTCCCGAAAGGTGACTCGGACTTTTCCTTGGGGCCCCTTCCATTGAATCCAATCATAAACGGGACGAAAGCGTGAGTTGATGATGGCAACCACGGGATGCCCCTTTTCCAGGAATTCCAGTACATCGTTAAAATCAGAACCAGTCAAATCCAAAGCCTTTCCTTCCAGATGATGATTCGCCAGCACCAAAAGCGGTTCATGATAAACGCCGAAGCCAGGATTGTTCCAATTATACATATCGCCTACAAAACCGAGGTAGGGATCTCCCCACGATACAATTTTCCCATGCTTCTTCTTAATCGGTGTACGGTCTTTAATCACTTGTTCCGCCAATAGCATTTTGCTCGTTGCTTTGCCCGCATGATGGAGCATCATTGCCAAAGAGGTAACCTCACAGCCTCTCGGCAGCTCTGGATTTTGTTTAATCAACGGTGCGTCCAGCAAGGCAAAACCCTTGCGGGCAGCTGCCCAGCGCCAGACTTCCTGCTGGTCCCAGGTTCGAACCACTCGGCTATTCTCCCACTTATTGGCATAAGGAATGGCCGTACTCAGAGACGAGAACTCCTTAAGCAGCTTGCTGTTTTGATAAACCTGGAACTGATTACCCGTATGAAAAACAGGATAATTCCTTCCCTCACGTTTGATATAGGAACCCGAATGAGCTTTTGCAAAGGCTATGGCTTGAGCCGCATCAGGAAAGCTTTTTTTGCTCTGACTGGGAAGATAGACCTGATAGGGATAGTTGTCCCACAGCCATCGATCGCCCGGCATTTTCCTAATGGAGGCATGATCCCATTTCCGCGCATACTTCAGTGCTTGCTGATGGCTTGGAAACTCTTTCAGCTTTTTGTCATACTGATAAACTTCGAACGGGTAGTTATTCCAAACCCAATTCCCATCCCGCCTGACCGATGAGTGGTCCCACTTTCTCGCATAAACAATAGCGGATAGCTTGCTCTCAAACCGTTTTATAAGCTTTTCTCCTTGGTAAACATCATAAGTGGCTGCAGCCTGAACGTCTGAAGGCCCCCCACTTAGCAGAATGATAGCGGCTGCAGCAATCATAAACCATTTCAACTCAAAAACCCCCAATGCATCATATTTCCTATTTTGCACGGGGGGCTATCTCTTTATGTTATTTACTTATATTTTTTCCAATCCATTTGAGACTCGTTCAACAGTTCTTCAAATGACTTGTTTTTTTCTCTTTGCTTGGCTTCAAATTGCTTGCGAGCCAGTTCTTCTTCGCGTTGCTGCTGCAGCTCTTGTTCTTTTTCCTTTTTTATTCTTTTTAACAGTTCTGCCGTATCTTGACTCAACAGATCTCCCAAACTTAACCCTTTATCCTTTTCGGGAGCTGGGGAAGGAGTTTTTTTGCGCATGGGACAGCCTTCCTTTCCAAAACAAATCAATTAATGCTTTCTCGGCAGTTCTCCTGTCCGATGATAGACCTCAGCCAAGTCGTCTATTTCCTTTTTCAATTCCTCAACTAATGTTTCCTCTGGAATCTTCCTTACAATCTCACCATGACGGAACAGCAAACCTTCCCCTCGGGCTCCGGCAATCCCGATATCCGCTTCACGGGCTTCCCCTGGTCCATTCACAGCGCAGCCAAGGACAGCCACCTTGATAGGAGCTTTGACTTTACTGATATAATCCTCAATTTCATTGGCTACAGAGATCAAGTCAATCTCAATCCTTCCGCAGGTTGGGCAAGAGATAAGCGTCGCCGCATTCGCTGCCAAACCAAAGGTTTTCAGCAATTCACGGCATACCTTGATTTCTTCAACAGGATCCGCGCTAAGCGATATGCGAATGGTTGAACCGATTCCTTGAGCTAATAACGCACCTAATCCTGCTGCACTTTTTATCGTACCGGAAAACAAAGTGCCCGCTTCCGTAATGCCCAGGTGTAATGGGTAAGAAAAAGCGGAAGCGGCTTTCGTATAGGCTTCAATCGCTAACGGCACGTCGGATGCCTTTAAGGAAACGATAATATCATGAAAATCCAAATCCTCAAGAATTCGAATATGATGGAGGGCGCTTTCCACCATGGCATCGGCCGTAGGGTAGCCGTACTTATCCAATAAGTGCTTTTCCAAAGATCCTGCGTTCACGCCAATTCGAATGGGCACCCCTTTTTCTTTACACGCTTTGACGACTTCTTCTACTTTTTCTCTTTTCCCGATATTTCCTGGATTGATCCTTACCTTATCGATTCCATTCTCGATTGCTTTGAGAGCTAGCTTATAGTCAAAATGAATATCGGCCACAAGGGGAATGTGAATCTGCTTTTTAATTTCTTTAATTGCTTCCGCTGCTTCCATGTTGTTTACCGTTACGCGGACAATTTGGCAACCGGCTTCTTCAAGGCGAAGAATCTGTTCAACGGTGGATGATACATCAGCTGTTTTCGTTGTGGTCATACTTTGGATGACGACCTGGTCGCTGCCTCCAATGATCAGATTTCCCACTTTTACTTGCTTCGTCTGGGTTCTATGATACATAATGTGACTCCTTTTGTTTCCTCTAAAAGTTATAATTATCTTCATTTTAAACCATCTTAACCACTTGTCGATAGTAATTTTCTCTAGGTCCCACTCGCATAGGGTTGCTTTAAATTTTGAAAAAATTCTGTAAAAATAACCCTAGCTATGATATACTTATATTACCTCATAACCTTTGTTTCTTCTCCTCACTCGTTGGGGAGCTTTTTTTTGAAGGAACAAGGACGGCGACTATACTGTCCCTTCCGAATCGGTTACCGCATTTTCAATGGCTAAGCGAATACGTTCACCCAAATGTCCTAGTTGGGATATTCTTCCGAATTCCCATATTTCCTTAAAGCTTTGATAGAACCGATCGGCTTCCGTCACCTTTCCATAGGTGTAAAGCCTTTGAATGTCCCTTAGAATGTTGCTTACCATTTGCGACTTCGTCTCAAATTCCTGTTGAGCATCTTTGACTTCTTCCCGTATTAGTGACATTTCCTTATCGAGCTCATGTGCGGCCTCTGCTGCCTTAACCAGCCGTTCACGGATATGCGGGGGAATATTCTGTTCATATTTATAGTTGAGGGAATGTTCTATCGTTGCCCAGAAATTCATTGCTAACGTGCGAATTTGAATTTCAGCGAGTATTTCTTTGGGACCGACGGAGGTCTGTACAGGATATCTGATTATAATATGATGACTTCGATATCCGCTTTCTTTCTGATTGTTGACGTAGTCCTTTTCATAGAGAATTTCCATGTCTTTTCTCTGCAAGACCAGTTCTCTCACTTTGGCTATATCTTCAACGAACTGGCACATGATGCGAATGCCAGCTATATCTTCAATCCCCGTTTCTATATTCTCCATAGCGACATTGAGTCTCTTAGCCTTGGAGAATATGCTCGATATCCGTTTAACCCGGCCCGTGACAAACTCCACCGGGGAATAGTCTTCCCTTTTCTTATATTCCTTGCGGATTCCTTTAAACTTTATCTTTAATTCTTCTACCGCTTGCTCATACGGGATCAAGAATTTATCCCAATCACGATTGCTCACTCCGATTCCTCCTGCCAGAGTTCTTCCCCTATCAGGACATTGCGGTATCCAAGACATCTGGATAGGGAAATCATGCTAATAGTTACCCCATCTATTTTACAGGATTTCTTCGGTAAGGGAAAGTTTTAAGGCCTCTCAATAGTTGAGAGGCCTTATCGATACTCATTAAACGAGTATGGCTTTATCAGATTTGCTCATCATATCTTCAATGTCTTTGATGGATTGCTCCAATTCTTTAATATCATCGTCTAGCAACTCCTTTAAGCGAATTTTATCTTTCAAAAGCTTCCTCGTATGTTCTAGTCGTTGCTTCAGATCGAATACGCCTAAGTACATCTTAATCCCTCCATATTACCTAATCCTTGGTTTTAACCTTTATATTTATATGCAGGGCGGATGAAAAACTTTCCTTTTTCTTTTATGGGACCCACTTGGCTACGATAGGATAGCCATAGGGGCGGTCCTGCGCAGCATAGATGATCCCTTTGACGGGATACCATAGCCAGACAATCCCGAAAAAAATAAGCAGCGGAATCCCGATCAATACAAAAGATAAAAGAGTGGAAATAAATACACAAAAGCTAATGAGTATATGAAACAGCAAAGCCTGTATGGCAAAATCCTTCACCTCATCATCCTTCGTAATAAACAAAAAGATCAACGGAATGAGGATTGGAGCGAAAAAGGCACTCGCGTGAACGACTATAAGCGATGCTTTTCTATCCATCTATAATCACCCTTTCTTGCGTTCTTTCTATACATACGTTGCCTTAGAAAAAATAGTTTCAGAAACAGAAAAAAAAGCAGCAAAGAGGGAATAATATTCATATGCAAATACTTCCGAAGGAGGGAATTCCCTTGATTACTTGCGATGATTGCGGAAAATTTCAAGATGGAAACGAAATTGGCATGTCTTGGATTTGCGAAGACTGCAACCACCCTCTTCTTTTCCCTTCTATTCTTTCTGAAGACGATCCTGCCCAGAGCTAAAAGAAAAGACTTGGCCTTTTAGACGGAAAGGACAAGTCTTTTTTTCATTCAGGAAAATAAATGCAGTTTTTCGATTCTCGCAACGGCCTCCTGAAGTCTTGCTTCAGGCGTCAACAAACCAACCCGTACATAACCTTCACCGGTTTCACCGAAGCCCTTTCCCGGAGCGACAACAATATGAGCATTTTCCAATAGCATATCGGCAAAACTGACCGAGGTATACCCATCCGGAACAGGCAGCCAAGCAAAGAATGAGCCTTGGGAAGGCTTGGCCTCCCAGCCTATGTTCTTCAGTCCTTGATATAATGCATCCCGTCTGGACTGATAGGTGGAAACAAGCTCTTGTACACATTCTTGAGAACTCGTTAAGGCATGAGCCGCAGCCATCTGGACGGCACCGAATAGGCTGACAAACAAGTGATCCTGAAGAAGATTAATCAGGCTGACCACTTTTTTATTGCCTACAACGAAGCCTACTCTCCACCCGGCCATATTATAGGTCTTGGACAAAGTGTACACTTCAACTCCTACTTCTTTTGCTCCTGCGGCTTGGAGAAAGCTCACAGGCTTTTTCCCGTCAAACCCAATCGCTCCATAAGCAAAATCATGGCACACTACCACCCCATGGGCCCCGGCAAATCGTACCGTCTCTTCAAAAAACGTTAGCGGTGCCGTGGCTGCAGTAGGATTATTCGGGTAGTTTAAAAACATCAATTTCGCTTTATCTAGATCTGATTGCGTGATTTCAGCAAAATCAGGCAAGAACTCATTTTCTTTCCGAAGAGGCATAAAAGACATCCGGGCACCGGTTAAGGCCACGCCTGACCAATAATCCGGATAACCTGGATCGGGAACCAGGCATACATCACCGGGGTTTAACAGAACTTGGCATACCTCAATCAGCCCCGTTTTCCCGCCAAACACGATAGCCACTTCTTCTTCCGGATCCAGCTCAACGCCAAACTCGATTTTATACCAATGGGCCATGGCCTCTTTCAACTCTATGCGCCCTTGGAAAGGAGGATACTTATGATGAACGGGATTGGCTACAGCACGCTGCATCTCTTCCACAATATGCTGCGGAGTGGGAAGATCGGGATTGCCTTGACCTAAATTAATCACATCGTGTCCTGCAGCGGCCACCCGATTAACCTTAGAAACCAAGGTGGCAAAGAATTGGGTCGGCAGGCCCTTCATAATATCTGCGGATTCGATTTTCATTGCATTCATTCTCCTCTTGACATACTGAGTGCCTTAGTTTTTGCGAAGACGCTTAGCTATAAAATTCCCTAGGGATTGGACACCTTGCACAATAATGACCAAAAGAACCACCGTCCAGATCATAACATCCAGCTCCCAACGCTGGTAGCCGTAGCGAATAGCCAAGTCACCTAAACCACCCGCTCCAATTACTCCTGCCATTGCTGTAGCGCCGATCAATCCGATGCTGGCAATCGTCAATCCAAGTGAAATGGCTGGTCGGGCTTCACGTATCATGACACGCCAAATAATCTGTCCACGGCTGGCACCCATGGCTTTAAACGCTTCGATAATTCCTGGATCCACTTCCAGAAGAGCCGTTTCCATTAAGCGCGCAATGTAAGGCGCCGTATAGACTACTAGCGGGACAATGGCTCCTTTTACCCCAATCGCTGTTCCCACAATAAACTTAGTGAATGGAATAATCGCGACCATCAAGATGATAAACGGAACAGAGCGAAGGATGTTGATAATCACATTCAACACATTATAAATGATTGCATTCTCATATATATGCTTCGGCCGAGTAACCACGAGAAGGATACCCAGCGGCAATCCAATGGCAGCTGATATGGTCAAGGAGTAAAATACCATCCACCAAGTTTCTACCAAGGATATCAGATACAGATCGCTTTGTTCCAATAAACTAGTCAACATCCTGCAGCACCTCCACCGTTAAGCCTTCCCCTTGCAGATAGTCTATTCCTTGCCGGATGGCGCCCGCATCCCCCGTAAGCTTCAGAATAAGGCTGCCAAAGGTTGTTTCCTTAATTTGAGTAATGTTTCCATACAATATGTTGGGGCGAAGCGGAAAACGGATAGAAAGTTCAGCAAAAACAGGTTCAGCTGTCGTTTCTCCAACGAATGAGACGCGTATGAGCTCTCCGTTAGCTCGTTCCTGCGCAAATTTTCGTTGCAAGTTTTCAGGCAAATGGATGTCAAACACATTTTTAATGAAGTTTTTCGTCGTTTGTGTTTTCGGTTGAGAAAAAATTTCCAAGACACTTCCCTGTTCAACAACCTGCCCATTCTCCATCACGGCTACATGGTCACAGATTTTTTTGATTACATGCATCTCATGGGTAATCAACATAATCGTAATATCAAATTTTTTATTGATATCCAACAATAAGTCAAGGATGGAATCTGTCGTTTGGGGATCAAGAGCGGATGTCGCTTCATCACAGAGCAAAATCTCCGGATCATTGGCTAGAGCCCGAGCAATCGCTACTCTCTGTTTCTGTCCCCCGGACAATTGTGATGGATACGAGCCGCCTTTTTCCGCTAGTCCCACTAATCGCAGAAGCTCGCTAACCTTTTTTTCGATTTTATCCTTCGGGGTATTGGATAATTTAAGAGGAGCCGCTACATTTTCAAATACTGTACTGGACGATAACAGGTTAAAATGCTGAAAGATCATTCCGATCTTCCGGCGAGCTTCACGCAAGGGCTTTTCCGCAAGATTGGTCATTTCTACTCCGTTTACTATGACTGAACCCGAGCTTGGGGTTTCCAAAAGATTAACGCAGCGGATCAAACTGCTTTTTCCCGCTCCGCTAAACCCGATAACACCAAAAATTTCACCTTTTTTAATCTCTAGATTTACATTTTTCACCGCTTCTACTTTACGGCCATTTTGTTCATAGGTTTTATATAAATTTTTTAAAACAATCATAAGGCTAACCTCCTACTTTCTTTAACTAGCTTGCATCTCAAACCTCATAACTGATGTATTTTCAAGTAGCCGGTCCTCCACCTTAAAAAGAAGGACCCCCTGTGAGGAGGTCTTCTTTTCTTATTCAAAGCTTCTCCAATTCCACTTTGCTGCATACTGAACAGTTTACCAGGATGGGACCACAGAGCCTTGGAAATTCTCTTCTATAAACTTTTTCACTTCATCGGAATGATAGGCCTTTACAAGCTTTTCGAACTCCGGACGATCCTTGTCCTCCGCACGAACCGCAATAAGGTTTACCCAAGGAGAATCGCTCGGTTCGATAAAGATGGAGTCCTTCGTCGGGACAAAGCCATGTTCCATAGCAAAGTTTGTATTAATGGCTGCTGCCGCCAGGTCATCAAGCGCCTTAGGAAGGAATGCAGCCTCTAACTCCTTAAACTTTATGTTCTTTGGATTTTCCGCTACGTCATGGACCGTTGCCTTGACGCCAACTCCTTCTTTTAGCTTTATCCAGCCTGCTTGCTCAAGCAGCTGAAGAGCTCTGGCGCCATTCGTCGGGTCGTTCGGCAATCCTACTTCAGCTCCATCTTCCAGTTCACTTACGTCTTTAATTTTGGTCGAATAAATCCCCATTGGGAAATTTATGTTATTAGCTAGCTTCACCAAATCCAAATTATGGTCTGCTTTAAATTGTTCTAAGTAAGGCTCATGCTGGAAGCTATTTGCGTCCAATTCTCCCTCAGCCAATACTTTGTTAGGCTGAACGTAATCATTGAAGGCTACGATCTCAATTTCCAATCCATCCTTGGCTGCTACTTCCTTTACCTTCTCCATGACTTCTTCATGCGGACCGGCTGTTACTCCTATTTTCAACTTAGCCGTTTGTTCCTCGCTAGCTTGGGTTGGTTGATCTTCAGAGCTTCCGCATCCGGCAAGAAGAGATACGGCTAATATCGATGTCGCTAAGACTTTAGTCCATTTTTTCATTTACTTGACTCCCCTTCATGTTGGCATTGGCTTTAGGAGAGAGAACCCTTTTATTGTCAGTATCCGGGCCCTTGGATGATGACAAATAAAAAACCTCTTCGCAGAGAAGAGGTTTGACGTGTATGTAGTCACGGTCACTCTCTTATCTGTCAGAACTCGGCGTCCTGTTGGAATTGGCACAGCATCTTCAAGCAGAAGATCCGCTGCCGGGTTTCATAGGGCCATTCCCTCCACCTCTCTGGATAAGACAAAAAACAATTCCTAGCGGAATAACTCTCTATACTTGTTAACTTCTGCCATATCTGCTTCTCAGAAGATCAATGCATTTCCATTAATAGTCGCAGGAGATAGAGAAGATAACGTTATTGAGAATATTACGTTTTGATCTTTCTGTCAATAAAATCAGATGAAGTCTATATAATTAAAACAGTCAGAGAAAACCAAAATAAAAAAACCAAGCCAGAGAGCATCTCTGGCTTGGTTGGCAAATCGTTTGGATTTCCGCGAGCTATTCCTGATTATCAGGCATAAGGGATACCGGACGTTGGGGAAGGAATGTGGAAATCGCATGCTTGTATACTAATTGCTGCTTGCCATCACTATCAATAACAATAGTGAAGTTATCAAACGCGCGGATCAGTCCTCTTAATTGGAATCCGTTCACTAGATATATGGTAACTGGAACATTTTCCTTTCTCAAGTGGTTAAGAAACGTATCCTGAATGTTGATGGAATTTGCCATTGGGGGTTTACCTCCTCTATTTATATCTTAACAGTTATATTCGTGGTCTTACCTAATCTTTCCTGCTACAAAGGTTCGAATATTTTCGACAAGCTCTTGCCTATCCCCGGGGTTAGTCATATCCTGCCAGGTGATATCCTTCATGGATCTAAACCAAGTCAACTGGCGCTTTGCAAAATTCCGGCTGTTTTTCTTAATCAGTTCAACGGCCTCATCAAGCGATAGTGTACCTTCTAGATGCTCAACCATCTCTTTGTAGCCAATCCCTTGCATCGATTGAAGACCCTTATGATATCCTTCGTCAAGCAATCTCCTGACCTCGTCCACAAGGCCTTGTTCAACCATGATATCTACACGGCGGTTGATTCTCTCATATAAGACAGACCGCTCCATTGTCAATCCAAGAAGGCAGAGTTGATAAGGAGACTCGGGTGACCGCTGTTGAAATTCCGCCATAGGCTTTCCCGTTAATTGATAAATTTCTAACGCACGGATTACTCTTTTTACATCATTCGGGTGAAGACGTTCCGCGGTAATCGGATCAATGGATTGCAGCCGTTGATGCAGCGCCTCTTTCCCATGTTCTTCCGCAAACTTTTCTAAAGCATCGCGCAGGGAATGGTCTTTCTGGGCTTCGGAAAACTGATATTCATAAATGACAGATTGAATATATAGACCTGTTCCCCCTACGATCATCGGAAGCTTTCCCCTATAGTTCATATCCGTAATAAGCCTTCTTGACTCATGCTGAAAATCGGCAACAGAAAATGCTTCATGAGGGTAAATGATATCAATAAGATAATGAGGAATGGACTCCATCTCTTCTTTAGTGATTTTGGCTGTCCCAATATCCATCCCCTTGTAGACTTGCATTGAATCTCCTGAAATGATCTCACCGCTAAGCTCCTTGGCCAAATCAATACTTAAGGCGGTTTTTCCCACTGCAGTCGGGCCTACAATGACCAAAAGCTTTTCTTTACTGTTCATGTTTGATCCTCCCTAAGTCTCGAGGATGCCGTATGCGATTTCCGTGCTATCGTTATGGATTACACTTATACCAAGACGTTCGAACTCCCCGCTATCCCTGCGCTCCTTAAGAACGATTCTACGTTTGGCTACTCTGCGCGCTTCGTTGACCGCCTGGATATCGAGTGGCGTTGGGTTAGCATACCCCCTAAGAACCTGGAGAGAGTCCGATTCAAGGATCCCCTGCCGAAACATAGGATCAAAGTAGACAATGTCATAGCTTTTATCTGGTAGCTTCCTTAGCACATCGAGGTGATGGCTGCACATCACTTCGATTCGCCTTGCAGCTTCATCCAACTCGGGGAATTCCTCAAGGGCTTGTAGCCCTTGCTCAACCAGGAGAGCAATGATAGGCTCAGATTCTATCCCTGTCACTCTTCCTTCCTCTCCTACTGCAAACGAAGCAACAAGGCTGTCCGCTCCAAGACCCATCGTGCAATCTAAAAAGGAATCCCCATTCCGAAGCTGACACGCTTGAATCATTATATCATTATCGCCGCCCAGAAGCCGCTTTATACGAACAGTAGCCATGCCAGGGTGAAAAAAAAACGGCTTTTCTTTCCCTTTGGCGTACCATTGTATCCTTTTCTTCGTAATCACGAGAAATTGATCTGTCTCCTCCTCTTCATAAAACCTCTCAATAGATCTCTCTTTTCTAGGTATGAATGTCCCTTGAATTTGCGCGGCAAGAGCCCGTGCTTTATCGGTCAGGGTTTGCGTTTCTTTCTGGGATGTGGTTACGATCATGTCTTACATCACTCGCTTAAACATTTTTTCAATATCATACTTAGAAAAATGGATAATAATTGGACGTCCATGCGGACAAGTAAATGGTGAATGGGTTTCTCTCAACTTGTCTAACAAAGCTTCCATTTCAATGTGGCTAAGGTGCCGATTCGCTTTGATCGCCGCCTTGCAGGACATCATGATCGCTGCTTTTTCACGCAGCTTAAGCGTATCAATTTTAGTTTCTCCACTGGCAATCATTTCTACCATTTCATGGATAATGGATTCCTCTTCTCCTTCGAGAAACCATCTCGGGTGGGCCCGGACTAGAAAAGTCTGGCTTCCGAAGGGCTCCATATCTAAGCCGACCTGTTTAAATAAATCCATTTTTTCCTGAACCTGCCTCATCTCCTTGATAGAAAGGTGAATGGACAAAGGGATAAGCAAATCCTGCATCTCGATTTGTTCCTGACTAAGCTTTTCGAGAAAGTATTCATACCATATCCGTTCCTGTGCTGCATGCTGATCAATCATGTACAGCCCTTCTTCACTTTGCGCAAGGATATATGATCCATGAAGCTGCGCAAGGGGGTAAAACTCAGGAACAGCCGGCTTGGGTGGCGGAGGCGATGTTTCTCTAATCGCAACAGGAGCTTCCGAAACCGCTAAGGGCGCATTCTCGTTGATGTCCTTCTTCTCTTCCGCTTGCTTAAGCAGCCACTCGGTATACTTTGCAGCAGCTTCTCTTTCTGATCTCTGATCAGGCTTATTATTTTGCTC
The DNA here is from genome assembly GCF_040813775.1 of Ammoniphilus soli. Taxonomy (NCBI): domain Bacteria; kingdom Bacillati; phylum Bacillota; class Bacilli; order Caryophanales; family Paenibacillaceae; genus Ammoniphilus; species Ammoniphilus soli. The sequence continues at coordinate 483,676 of NZ_JBEGDL010000001.1, read as the reverse complement.
TATACGTGTAAGAGGATAAGAAGTAGGCCTGTTTAGCTCCAGCCTGGTCTGGGTAGACACCTCAGAGGGATAGGAACGCGAAGGTTCTGGAATCAACCGTTGCTTTCCCCATACTTTTCTTACTTCCTCTTCCACGAAAGCCAATAGCTCCTGCTCCTTGCTTAGCCTAACTTCAAGCTTTGCCGGATGAACATTGACATCGATCAAGGTTGGATCAAGATTGATTTTTAGAATGGCGATAGGGTAGCGGTTTATAGGCAAAAGAGTATGATAGCCCCTTAAAATTGCACTTATAAGACCATGATTGCGTATATAGCGGCCGTTAACCAAAAGAGAGATATAGGAACGATTGGCCCGAGTTGTCTGTGGATTCCCCATGTAGCCTTCGATATGAAAATCGAGGTTGTTTGCCCGGATGGGCTCCATCTCCTTAGCAATAGGCATGCCGTATACGGATGCAATCACATGCAGGAGCTGTCCATCCCCGTAGGTTTTAAACAAAGTCTTTCCTTCGCTTGTCAAAAGGAACGCGATCTCCGGAAAAGAGAGCGCTAATCGGTTCATATAATCAGAAATGTGCCCAATCTCGGTTTGAATGGTTTTTAAATATTTCAAGCGGGCTGGAGTGTTGAAGAATAGGTCTTTTACGGTAATTTCCGTCCCTTGGGGGTGGGCCACGGAGTCCACACTGATTTTGTTTCCCCCCTCCATCACCACTCGAGTGCCAGCCTGTCCCGACTGATTGCAGCTCTTTAATTCTACGCGAGCAACTGCGGCGATACTGGGTAAAGCTTCACCCCGGAAGCCGAGTGTTGAAATGTGGAATAGGTCCCGGTCTCGCTTTATCTTGCTGGTTGCATGGCGCTCGAAACAAATCTCGCAGTCTTCGGGAGACATGCCATGGCCATCGTCAATAACTTGGATGAGGCTTAATCCCCCTTCTTTTACGTGGACCTCAATTTTTCTGCTGCCGGCATCGATTGCATTCTCGACCAATTCCTTGACGACGGATGCTGGCCTTTCCACCACTTCCCCGGCTGCAATCATATTGGCCAATCGATCATCTAACAGTTGAATGACCCCCATGAAACTAACACCTTCCTTCTCTTGAGGGTTTGCTGCAATTTATCTTTATATCATACCACATCTAGAAAAAAAGGAACCAGTCCTGCTGTACAGGGCGGTTCCTCACTCCAAGAAGGACAAAATCTGGAAAGTTGCTTTAAGAAATTTAGGGTACTTTACTAAATACAGAAAGGAGGATGGATGATGGGAAAAGAGCGAAACACAAAGAAGGCGCTGCTTTCAATTGACCATTATGACAGCGTTCGTGACCCCGAGCGACTTCAGGAAGGACGATTAGAGGGAATGAATGTGTATGAGTTATTGCTTCAAGATATATCGGATCAAAATAAAAAATCCTAGCTTTACTTCTAGGAATGGAGGGTTTACCCCTCTTTTTTTCGTGATAAGGGGATTTTACGCTGAGTCAGCCTCCAATCCCCCATTAGTACTGCTAATACCGATGAAACTCTTCCGGGGTATCATAATCCAATTCATTATCAAAGTAGTAGTTGATCTGGCCCTCCAGCCCTTCCCCTTGGTCTATTGTTTGAATGAGTTCGTTCAGGAAATTCGCCGCAGCCCCTTCCGTCTTCAACCTAGCAGAGGTCACAAAAGGAACATTCTCCTCCCCCAGAGTTATAGTCATATCAAAATGCTGATTTAAGAGCTCAATTACGGATTTAATTACATGCTGATTAGAAAACATATCACTCTACCCCTTATCAGTTCTTTAAGATGTATTATGCCCACTTTAAGAAAAGCTTCTTCGAAGCATATTCAAGGAAGCCAGACCGCCTTTAGAGGAAGCTTTTCATTCCTCCAGGAAAGTTTTGTTCGCTTTAACATTTTAGCGAACTTAAACTTTCCATCACGGTAAAAAGAAAAAGCTTAGGAGGCTACCTAAGCTTTTGTTTGATCTCATGAAGATAGTTTATTGCCTGAAGCGGCGTCATGTTCAGAAGATCCACTTCCTTCAGTTCTTTCACTAATTTATCGTACTTTTTCTTGGGCTCGTCCGTTTCTTTGGCTCCCGGTGCTGGTTCATTGACTGCAAACAAATCCAACTGCAAGGTTTCAGGGCTGCTTGGCTTGTCCGAAGGCAGGAAAAGGGGGGCTTCTTTATAGCTTTCCAAAAGCCCTTCTGCCCGCTGTATGATAGAGCTGGGCATACCGGCAAGTTTGGCGCAATAAATCCCATAGCTTTCATCCGTGGCTCCCCGCTTCAGCTTTCTCAAGAAGATGATATTACTTTCTTCTTCTTGAACGGCCATATGATAGTTTTTTAAACGCGGGAGTGTTTCCTCCAAGATGGCCAATTCATGATAATGGGTGGAAATCAGGGCTTTGCATCCAATCTGGTTATGAAGGAATTCGATCACAGCCTGGGCAATCGACATCCCATCGTGCGTGGATGTCCCCCGGCCAATCTCATCTATAATGACAAGACTGTTTCGGGTTGCTTGTGTGGTCATCAGCTGTATGTCCTTCATTTCTACCATAAACGTACTCTGCCCGCCAACCAAATCGTCTGCCGCCCCGATGCGGGTGAAGATGCGGTCTACCAGTGACAGGGAAGCCTCCTTGGCAGGGACAAAGCTGCCTATTTGGGCCATGATGACAATTAAGGCAAGCTGGCGCATATAGGTGCTTTTTCCCGCCATATTGGGGCCTGTGATTAACAATATACGCTGGTCCTCGTCGTTCAGCACCGTATCATTCGCTATGAACGTTTCATTCTCTAAAACTCTTTCCACAACAGGATGCCTGCCGTCTGAAATGACGATGGACGAATCCTCTGTCAACTGAGGGCGAACCAAGCGATATTCCTGAGCAACCTGTGCTAGTGCGCTTAGCACATCGAGGGCGGATACCTCCTTGGATAATGCTTGCAGCCTGGCAATTTCCATCGCTACTTGCGTGCGGATCTGAACAAAGATTTGATATTCCAGCTCCGTTAGTTTTTCTTCTGCCTCGAGGATCAACGCTTCTTTTTCCTTCAGCTCAGGTGTGACAAACCTTTCGGCATTGGCTAACGTTTGCTTTCTTTCATATCGACCAGGTGGAATTTGGGCCAGATTAGCCCTTGTCACCTCTAGATAATAGCCAAACACTTTGTTATATCCAATTTTAAGCGACTTGATTCCTGTTGCTTCCCGTTCTCTTTGTTCCAGCTGCGCGATCCAAGTCTTTCCATCTCGGCTAACTCTTTTTAGCTTATCCAAATATTCATCATAACCCTCGCGGATGAGACCGCCTTCCTTCAAGGAAATCGGCGGTTCATCAGCAATGGCATGGGAAATGAGCTGAACAATATCTTCGCACTCATCTAATCTTTCAACGAGTTCAACTAGCCCTTTGGATAAGCCTGCTTGACCTGACATTAGCCGCTTTATCAGCGGAATGCATTCTAAAGAGCTTCGCAGGTTAACCAAGTCTCTGGCATTTGCATTCCCGTAAGAAACCCTTCCGGCTAATCGTTCAAGGTCATAAATGGCTTTGAGCAACTCTCTTAGCTCTTCTCTCAACAAGAAATGCTCGGAAAAAAATTGGACGGCATCTAATCGCTGTTCGATTTTGGCGCGATCCGCCAGAGGCTTGTCGACCCACTTGCGCAGCATGCGAGCCCCCATGGAAGTAATCGTATGATCCAAGTACCAAAGAAGAGATCCCTTTTTTGATTGATCCATCAGGGTCTCGCTCAATTCCAAATTTCTTTTGGAATAAAGATCAATGGTCATGTATTGCTCAGACTGATATATTTCTAAACTCAGGATATGCGCCAATGTTCTTTTCTGAGTTTCCTTAAGATAGGACAATAGCAGTCCAATATTTTTCCAGAGCAAAGGTTCTCCCCCTTGCTCAGGAAACTGGATCTGTGCAAGCCGGACCAGATCTTCTTCGGCTGATTCTTTGATCAGCTGTATGGCTCTAACCCCCACCGTACGGAATCGATCCTTCAGCAACTGGCCCCCGTCATTGTCATAGATCAAAATCTCTTTCGGCTGATAGGATAAAGCTTCCCCCATTAATTGCTGCAAAGAATCAAACTGCCCCGCATGGAAATGTCCGGTTGAGATATCGCAAGCAGCTAAAGCATACTGCCCCTCTTCCGCCCATACCGAAACCAAGTAATTGTTTTCCCGGTCGGTCAGCATTTTTCCTTCCATTACTGTTCCGGGGGTCAAGACTCGTACAACCTCGCGGCGGACCACTCCCTTTGCCTCTTTAGGATCTTCTACCTGTTCGCAAATGGCAATCTTGTAGCCCTTAGCTAACAAGGTGTGCAAGTAGCCATCGACAGAATGATAAGGGACCCCGCACATCGGGATCTTGTCTTGTCCCCCACCCTCCCGGCCGGTCAACGTAATCTCAAGCTCTCTTGAGGCCAGAACAGCATCCTCGAAGAACAGCTCATAAAAGTCTCCTAAACGAAAAAAAAGAAAGGCATCTGGATAGTCTGCCTTTATGGATAAGTATTGCTCCATCATCGGTGTATATTTAGCCATTGGACTTCCTCTCCTACTTCACAAATCGAGACCATTATATCATACAATGATTGTTTTTTTATGAGAATAAGGAGGGATTTGCCAAGCGACCCGAATATCCTGGAATTCATCCCATTCTTCCATGCGGAAGATCATGTCGCGTAATGGGGTAATATAGTTTTGGTATTTAATATAACCCGTTAGTTTTTCTACTTTCGCCCATATGGAATTCACCGCACTGAAGACCGCTCTCTTGTTTCCCTCATAGAAGGCCTTTTGGATAGATGGATTAAGAACCGGGAGCTGGTTCAATTCCGTATAAGACTCAGCAAGCAATTTCGCTAGAGACAGCACTCCTTTCGTTACGCGCGGAGTCACTAGCCAGCTTGGGAGTGTCCGATATTCAAATCCGCCGTGGAACTGTTTGCGAAAGTCTCCGAGAAATCCGTACTTTGGCCTTCTGCTTAGGGAATGATGATTTTCTATAAGCATGAGCGGAATGGCGAGGTAGGAGTCAAGTACACGCAAAAAATAGGAATTGACAGAGGTCTGGCTAAAATGAATATGGCCTCCTATAGGATACCCTTTCAGCGGCATACCGCCCGCTAGCCATTCAATGGATGAGTTGGCGACTTTTTTTTCGGCTAATAGCATCGTCTTATACAAATTAATCGTAAGTTGTCGCGGGTCCTTTGATGGGTCAGGACGAAGTTCAGCTAAGGGGAGTTGTTTTCTCGTTTGATCGCTGCGGATCCAGATTTGGTCACAGCCGACCTTTCCTTTTTTCCCGAAGTATCGGGAGGCTAATACCATCTTGCCTGTATGTTTGTTCCTCAATACAAATTCAGGATCGGCGCCTAATATGACAGATCGGGGCGATTTGCGGCTGTACTGCGCTGCATACTCATGTATAGCATCCGCAAACTTCTCTGCTAATGCCTCGTTCAGCTTAGGCGTAGGGGTAATGTCGATGACCTGCATTGTCCCATTTACTCCGATGGCGATGAGAACCCCTCCAAAATCAAGACCAACTGCGTAGAGGCTGCGGACGGCAAGTCGAAGCACCTTACGGATCTCTCGCAGGCTGCGATTCATCTCAATCTCTTCATAGGTATCATCCGTGTTTGGTGAAATTTCATTAGTCAACCATACTTTGCGCCCACGCGACCGGAATAGGGCAAGTTCTTGCTGCTGAAAGACAGGAACAAAATATCTTCTAATAGTAGAAACTTTGGACGAAAGCCCATTGCTATCCACAGTAGGAATCCCGTTCCATTTCAGCATATCCAGCATCAAGCGACGGCTAGAAATGTTGGCTAATCCTTCAGCTCCGTTCAGAACATGTCTGGTCGGATCCTGTGACGAATAGGCGTCCCCTCCCCATTGGATGATAACATCCACATCGTCATTGGCTAGGGTCGTACCGCTCGGGATCTTTAGAAGGGACAACAATGGCGCTAACGAGTTTTGCTTAGAATATATCAAGAATGCTGACATTCTACTCTTCCTTTCTTCAACATGGAGGATAACTCCTCAATGCCAAGAATACCGCAATAGCTCCCTATCAACATATGCCCCTATTCCAGGAGGGTGCTAAAGAAAACAAAAAGGGAGGATGATCCTCCCTATCCTATTCAATCGAGGTCGTCGATGAGTCCATCAAGGTCGTCGAAATCTTCAACATCCTCAAGGTCATCGAAGTCTACTTCCTTGTCGCCGTCTTCCAAGATATCGGTACAAACTACATTAAGCTTCGTTTCACCGATTACCTCAACGGCAAATTCACTTTCCACCTTCACCACGATATTCCCGCCCGCAGCAATTCTTGCTTCGAGACAATTGGGCTGCTGAGTGGCTTGAGAAAGCACCTCAAAATTCCCGCGGGAATTGCTGTCATAAAAGGAAAGGGGAACATTCTCGACAAATGAAACATTTTCCTTGATTACAGCCGTATCCGTATTGTTGTTATACGATACCCAGATTTGAATATCATAGGAACCCGATACCTCAATCACGTCACCTACCTTATCTGCATCGAAGGAGTGATTAATAATCCAGCATCCCAAGATGTTGGAAGGCTTTTGTTTTGGGGTAAGGGTATGCGTTCTTTGAGAGAACTTACGACCTTTTCCACAGACCGCTTTCGTAATAATTTCACGGTACTGCATTTCTTTATCTGTACTCGGCATGTTTTTACCTCCTCCATACTGCTTTTCAGTACATTTGTATGCAGGACATTCGTCTAGGGTGCAACATTCACTGATCAAAAGTGAATTCACAAACGTACTTCCAAACCCTGTTAAATATTTTCTATATTTACTTCAGCCTATGCAGGACATTCGTCTAGGGTTCTCAAGGCAAAAAAAAGAAAGTGCCTAATTTCAGCACTTTCCTTTATCCATTTAGCAACAACCGCAGTCATCATGGTCCGCAGAACCCTTGGCTTTCGGGTACCCCGTTTCGCCGCTTAGAGGGTCTCCGCCTGTTGAAACAATTATATTCTGAGATACGGTATTGGCAATTACATTGGTTACCATCTGCAAAAGATCATTAATTTCTAATTGCGTTTGCTTAAATTCAGCGACAAGTGGAATCTCATCGAGTTCTTCCTGGAGTTGATCTATTTCAGCTTCCACTTTTTTAATTAGCTCAGTTCGTCCCAAATGCTCGAGTGCAACCGCTTCTTTCTGCTTCTTCTTGATGGCGCCGATCAGCTCTTGAACTTTGTCGTTCGCTTTGATCTGCCTCTCTGCCTTTTTATAGAATTCCACTTCGTTGGAGCTAGCAATCATGTCTGCCAGCTCTTTTGCTTTATCAACAATAACGCTTTGGTTGATTACCTGTGCATTCCCCATCCCCATCTTAAACCTCCACTTTTGTTAAAAGTTCCCCATATAAGGTCCATGTTTTGGCCTCTGTTATTTTAACATGGACAAACTTTCCGATACAATCCTTTGGTCCGACAAAATGAACTAGTTTATTGCTTCTCGTTCTGCCTGATAAAACATCAGGATTTGTTTTAGATTCCCCTTCCACAAGAAGCTCAACCACTTGTCCTTGCAGTTCTTCATTCTTTTCCCTAGCAATGCGATTCACGACTTCCATTAGACGCTGAAGGCGGGCCTTTTTGACCTCTTCCGTGATGTCGTCTTCCATCCCTGCAGCTGGGGTGCCATGACGGGGAGAGTAAATGAAAGTATAGGCTGAATCATACCTTACTTGCTCAACCATGGATAGAGTATCCTGGAACTGCTCCTCTGTTTCCCCCGGAAAGCCAACGATAATATCCGTTGTTAAAACAACATTCGGGATTGCCTTCTTGATCTTATCGACAAGCTCTAAATACTGTTCCCTGGTATATTTGCGAGCCATTTTTTTCAGAACTTCTGTACTTCCAGACTGAACCGGCAGATGGATGTGCTCCACAAGGTTGCCTCCTCCAGCTAGCACCTCGATGAGATGATCATCAAAGTCACGAGGGTGGCTTGTCGTGAAACGAACCCTTGGCACATCGATTTTTGAGATATCATCCATCAGATCTCCAAACAAATAATTGCGGTCCGTTAAATCCTTTCCATAGGCATTAACGTTTTGTCCTAAAAGAGTTATTTCCTTATACCCTTGTCGAGCCAGTTCTCTTACTTCGGATATCACATCCTCGGGCAAACGACTTCTCTCTTTGCCTCGCGTATAAGGAACAATGCAATATGTACAGAACTTATCGCACCCATACATAATATTAACCCATGCCTTTAGCCCGCCCTCGCGCACTTTCGGCATGTTCTCAATGACATCCCCTTCCTTCGCCCATACTTCTACAACCATTTCCTTGCTGTACAGGGCATCCCTCAAAAGAATAGGAAGACGATGAATGTTATGGGTACCGAAGATCAAGTCAACATGCTGATATTTTTGCAAAATCCGATTGACGACAGACTCATCTTGGGACATGCATCCGCATACTCCGATGATCATGTCGGGTCTTTCCAGTTTTTCCGCCTTCAGGGCGCCTAAATGTCCGAACACTTTATCTTCTGCATTTTCCCGGATGGCACAGGTATTGTACAAGACGATATCTGCCTTCCGCTCGTTATCCGTTGCTGTATAGCCCATATTTTCAAGGATTCCGGCAATGGTTTCACTATCGTGCTCATTCATCTGACACCCGAAGGTAACCAAACAATACGTTTTATCTTTCCCGAGTTCCTTTAGTTCGTCCGGAATCGGATCGAAGTTGACAACCATGATTTCCTCTTTGCCGCGTCGCTTCGCTTCCTTTTGCGAATAACCCACGTCTTCGGCGGTTTTTGGTTTTTTCTTTTTCGCATCTGTATTATAGGTCGTTTGGAAATATTGGCTATAATCCTTGTTAGACATCGAATCACTCCTTTTGGGATAACGCCCCTTACTTGATATTATGACAAACACCTTATCGTGTTAGTTGACACAAGTTTCCCTTATTGTTTGCACTTTAACTCCCCTATTATAACAAATGGCGTGTCAAAGTAAAACGAAGGGCGGTTGGCGCAAAGCAAACAATAAACAAGAAAAAACAGCCACCTTTATGTGACTGCTTGGTTGACTAGCGTTCTTTGACTTCAATGATCCGCTTTAATCCATTTTTTTCGCTTAAATCTTGTTCCGCTCTTTTTCTGGCTTCTTCCTGGTTATTCGCCAGCATATGTCCGCTGATCTGTTTACCTTCCGTTGTTTCAAATAAAATTTGATATCTGCCCATTATTGTATCACCTATGCCTATAATAAAATTTTTCCGAGATTTATTGTAAATCGAAAATGGACTGGCGTCTATCCCTTTTTCTGCTTTTTTATTCATCAAGATATGGAGGGGCAGCCCAAAACCGGCTATAGACCTCAGTCCCGCTGCGAATTTCTTCGTCAAATAGCTCCCATACATCCAGTACCTGATCATACACCCAACGTGTCTTTTTCCCGTTAGTTTCCCAAATTTCATCTTCATACTCTTTCCCCCACTGGTTTGCTAACAAAAGAGCTTCATCATCAGAATCCGCTTTTAATACTACCAAAGTTTCGCAATACGTAGGCATTTCTTCCACTTGTTCCACACGAAAAAGTATAGAAGCTGTATACCACACACGGATTCACCTCACTTTAAGTTTCCGCCACACAACACATTAACCTTACATTTCCCTAACCTCAAGAGGTCCATGCACTGGCGAATGTTTCATGCTATGTTCCTGCGAAAGCGGGAAAAACTATTCCTACTCGCCAAAAGGAGGAGTGGTTTACATGCCTAAAGACATTTTCCGCAACAAGCGGGATTTTGCCAGAGCAGAATTTGCTACCGAATTCTATAAGCCTGACGGACGCCCCCGTCCCCGTGAAGCCAAGTCTCAAGTGCGTCAATATGCACCAGAGCATTATGAGGGCTTAAAGAATAAGAAGGTTCCGTTCCACAAGAAAATTGGAAATCCCGGAGAGTAGTAGCCAGACCACTTTTAGAGGAAGCTTTTTCCCTAACTTTACATCAAGGGATAAACCCTCAAATATGATAAAATTGATTTTATCATATTTGACCCGTAGGGTTGATGTAAAGCTAGGGAATTTAAGCAGAATCAGGATGAGATTCAAAAGGTTATACATTCTGATTCTGTAAAAAAAGAAAGAGGGAGGAGATTCGTCTCTTCCCTCTTTACCTGCGTCGCTCGATGGCCAGAATATAAGGCGGTTGATTTTTAGGATTTACATACTGGTATCGCAGAACCATAAATTCAGGATAAGGAAGGTTTTCGACATACCATTCGACTTCTTCCTTTTCGTTCTTCCCTTCTTCATGTCCCCAATAGACGGTTAAGACAATCAATCCACCCACCCTGATAAGACGAAGAGCTTTTTCAATAGCAGCAAGCGTGGTACTTGCTTGAGTGGCAATCACTTTATCAGAACCAGGTAGGTACCCTAAATTGAATATGACTGCGGCCATACTTCCCTCAGGGTAATCCATTTCATCATGGGATCTGTGAAGCAGCTCAGCACGATGCCGCAACCCATATGACGATAACAATTTATCCGTACTTAGAATGGCTTGGCTCTGAATGTCGTAAGCATAGACCTTTCCTTGATCCTGAACCAACTGGGCTAAAAACAAAGTATCATGTCCATTACCCATGGTTGCATCAATGACCTCATCCCCGGGCCGTACTCTAGATTCAATTAGCTGATGGGCGGTTTGAGTAATTCGCGGGAACATAAGTACCTCCTTTTCCTCCACTAAACAAGGAAAACCATTTCCATTAAAAGGAAAAAGGCTGCCCATAAATACATGAGCAAGCCTTTCTTTTTACATGAATTCTGCACAAAGCTTTTCAAACTTGGCAGGATCGAGTGTAAGATCTTGTTTAGCAAGACCCTGTTCACTAAATCCATGAACCAGGGATTGGTAATCCTTAGCTTCTGTATTCTGATAGATCAATCCGCTCACCAAGTCATTGTTCTCCATCAATACACGCATAGCTTGGATCTTATTATGTGGATCATAGCCTTCAATATCATTTAAGCTAACGACGTTTTCTTTGAACCAGTCGTAAGTATTGATCTTGTTGAAGGTTACACATGGGCTAAATACGTTAACTAAAGAGAAGCCTTTGTGTTGGATTGCCTTTTCAATAATATCAGTCATTCCCTTTAAATCACTGGACATGGTTTGCGCCACAAATGTAGCTCCCATGGAAAGGGCTAACTGCATCGGAGAAACCGCAGCCTCAATGGCTCCCTTAGGAGTACTCTTGGTTACAAATCCAGTACCACTGCGAGGGGAAGTTTGCCCTTTGGTTAATCCATAGATTTGGTTGTCCATAACGATGTAAGTAATATCAACGTTACGACGAATGGAGTGTACAGTATGGCCCATTCCGATAGCAAAGCCATCGCCATCGCCACCTGATGCGATTACAGTTAAATCGCGGTTCCCCATTTTTACCCCTTGTGCAATCGGTAATGCGCGTCCATGGATACCATGGAATCCATAGGAGTTAATATATCCGGAGATTCGGCCAGAACATCCGATACCAGAAACTACAGCTAGGTTTTCCGGTTCAAGACCTACACTCGCAGCTGCACGCTGAATCGCAGCTTGTACAGAGAAGTCTCCACATCCTGGGCACCAGTTCGGCTTGACATTGTTACGAAAATCTTTAAATGTTGCCATGACTATAACAACTCCTTAACTTCTTTATAAACGATAGAAGGCAAGAACGGATCACCATCGTATTTCAATACGGATTTGATTTTATCATGCTGACCAACATGAAGCTTAATTTGAGCTGCCAATTGAGCTGTTGCATTGTTCTCTACAACCACAACCGTCTTAGCGTTTTCTACGTAATGCTTCAGCTCTTCAGCTGGGAATGGCCAGATTAAGCGAACGTGCGCTTGGTTAACTTTTAATCCTTCTTTTTCAAGTCTTTCTACAGCTTCCTCAATCGTGCCTCGAGTAGATCCCATTCCAACAACAAGCACATCTGCTTGTTCATGTTTCGCATTAGCAAGAATCGGATTGGTGACTTTGAGATTTTTCAATTTACCCAATCTCTTGTCCATCATCTTTTGGCGATTTACAGGATCCTCAGACGGTCTACCACCCTCATTATGCTCTACTCCGGTAACATGGTGAATTCCGTTTTTCACTCCAGGGATAACGCGAGGAGAGATTCCATCCTCAGTGAATTCATAGCGCTTAAACAGTCCACCCTCTTGCTCCGGCTGATCCTCGTCCACTAACTTACCGCGATTGATTTTTACGCGAGTATAATCTAGAGGCTCAACAGACATTTTACCCAAAGAAAGCTGAAGGTCTGTTAAAAGAATAACTGGAACTTGGTATTCTTCTGCGATATTTAAACATTCCATAGCATCATAGAAAGCTTCTTCTGCTGTACTAGGAGCTAAGACAACCTTTGGTATTTCTCCGTGAGTACCATAGATCATCGCATTGACGTCACTCTGTTCTTGCTTCGTTGGCAATCCAGTGGAAGGACCCCCACGTTGAGTATTTACAATAACGATTGGCGTTTCTGTCATTCCAGCTAAACCGATGGCTTCCATCTTCAAAGAAAGACCAGGTCCTGCAGAAGCTGTAATCGCGCGCGTACCAGCATAGTTCGCACCAAGCGTCATGGTAACCGCAGCAATTTCATCTTCCGTTTGGATAACCGTTCCGCCGAATTCAGGAAGCTTCTTAGTCAAGTATTCCATAACTTCGGATGCAGGAGTGATAGGATACGCAGCCATGAAGCGAACTCCACCAGCAACAAATCCTAGAGCGATCGCATCATTCCCAATCATAAACATCCGCTTCTTGCCGTCAGCAGGGTCGAGTTTAAATTCTGGAATGCTTCCACCTGCTTCATTGTTTATATATTCAGCGCCTTTGGCGATAGCTTCCATATTTTTGTCTACTACTTTTTGACCTTTTTTTCCAAACAACTCAGTTACCACTTCAGTGAAAGACTCCACAGGCAAGCCTAATACCGCGGTCGAAGCCCCCACGGCAACCATGTTTTTCATTAGGGACGTACCCAAATCTTCTGCTAACTGTGTAAATGGCACAGAGAATAGTCTTACATCCATCCCCTCTGGAGCTGTTGGGGAAAACTTGCTGTCCCCAATGATGATGCCGCCCTTACGCAACTCATGGGCATTGACATCTATGGTTTCTTGATCGAAAGCAACAAGGATATCTAGATCATCGGAGATTGCGCTGATAGGCTTTGTGCTTACGCGCATCTTATTATTTGTGTGTCCTCCTTTAATCCGAGAAGAGAAATGGCGATAACCGTACAAGTAATAACCTAAACGGTTCAGCGCGATAGCGAATATTTCACCCGTACTGTCTATCCCTTCCCCTTGTTGACCTCCAACCTTCCATGAAAGTTGACTTAACATGAACTCCACCCCTTCAAACGTTGACATCGTTTCTTTCTCAAAATTACACCTACAAGCTTATCATTTCTTTCTTTCGGAAGGAAGAGTATTCCCAAAGGCACACTACAGTATGCCTCTTACTAAAATGTGAACAAATTGTTAAGCTTTTAACCGTCTTCATTGTAGTCCTATCTGCAAAAAAATGCAAGTAATTTTGCGGAAGAAATAAAAAATTACAATTCTACATTTTAACCTAAAACTTGAGTGAATAATCTCTCCCAATTACCATGCAACCACTTTTTAACTTGTTCCTCTTTATAATAAACCAATAGGGTATCAACTAGAAGGGTATAATATTCCATACTTTTCAAATCTGTCATGGTTTGTGTGATCCCATCAAAGTCAGACCCGAACGCAATATGATCCTCTCCCCCTAAAGATAATGCATGCTCCAAGTGCTTGATCAATTCCGTGATAGTCACTTGGTTTCCGGTGGAAACAAAATAAGGGACAAAAGTAAGACCAAGCACACCATTTTTCTGGTAAATAGCCTTAATCTGTTCGTCATTAAGATTACGTCGATGTTTATGTACATGCAGACAGTTCGAATGCGAGGCCATGAATGGGTCAGAGGACAGCTCAACCACGTCCCAGAAACCTTTTTCCGATAAATGAGAGACGTCTAATACAATTCCTAGGCGGTTACACTCCCTTACTACCTCTCGCCCAAAATGGGATAGCCCGCTAGGGTTCGGCTCTTCCACTCCATCTGCCGCTTCATTCCGATAGTTCCAGGTCAAGCCTAAGGCTCTTACACCCAGACGATACAAAGTTCTTAAATTCACGATACTTCCTTGCAGCGCATCGGCTCCCTCTAAAGTCAGCATTCCCCCACGCAAATTTTTATCCCTCATGACTTTGGCCATATCGTTTGCATTGTAAATTGGAATAAGTTTGCTGTCTCGTACAACCTTCTCGTAAAAGATGTCAATCATCTTTAATGCGGACTCGAATCGAAGCTGTACAGGGGTTTCTGCATAGACAAACAATGCAAAAGCCTGAACGGATACGTTTGACTTTTCCATAAAAGAGTACTGCACATGCAATTGTTCATTACCGTCATAAAACGATAGGCTCGGCTCTTCCCATAATTTCAGTAAGGCATCACAGTGAGCATCAATGATTTTCATGAAGGGTCCTCCTCTATTTATCGGCGGGCTGACACAGCAAGAAAACTTGGCACGCGCCGAGCCACAAGTTTTCCTCGTGCTGTCCAAATAATATAACGAAGTAATAATTTGACAGTACTAAAAAACCTGTTTACTCAACTTGAATAAACAGGTTTTATCCATATATTAACATACATTCTTATCTTGGCTCTACAATAAGCTTTATGGCCGTACGCTCTTCCCCATCTATTAAAATATCAGTAAATGCAGGTATGCAAATAAGATCTACACCGCTAGGAGCTACAAACCCTCTTGCAATAGCTACCGCTTTGACAGCCTGGTTTAGTGCACCTGCTCCGATCGCTTGGATTTCAGCAGCACCACGTTCCCGCAGCACCCCGGCAAGCGCACCAGCTACAGAGTTGGGATTAGACTTTGCTGAAACTTTTAATACCTCCATGATCCAGTACCTCCTTGAATGATTGGATGATTATTAACACTGCTACTATATTCACCGGTTCAGCCAAACATTCCACTTCTATTCTTGTCCAGTTTCAAATATTCAGTTAATTATTCCTAAAAAAACACCCCTATGTCTCAAAGGGGTGATCTTCGTCAATCCGAATAGGTTTAATTTTAATTCCTTTACCCGTTTCCTTATGTAAATCTATAATTACGGCATTGAGTTGATTGCGTCCGGAAGCAACCTCGAACCGAACAGGCAATTGTGTGAGAAACTTTTTGAGCACAGCGTCTGTTTCCATACCTAAGATGGAATCGTAAGGTCCTACCATGCCAACATCAGTTAAGTAAGCTGTACCCTTTGGCAGGATTCGGGCATCACCTGTTTGGACGTGCGTATGAGTGCCCACCACGGCGGAAACCTTGCCATCAAGAAACCAGCCCATGGCTTGCTTTTCAGACGTTGCTTCTGCATGAAAATCGACAAAAATATAAGGGGTGCGTTGCCTAATCTTTTCAATCAGTTCTTCTGCTATACGAAATGGACAATCAAGGGGAGGAAGGAAGGTTCTTCCCATGAGGTTGACGACAGCCAATTCTGCTTGGTTTGATTTGATATATGTATAGCCCACGCCAGGTGTTCCAGGAGGGAAATTTGCTGGACGGACTAGTTTGCTTTCTCTATCAATAAACTCAAAGATCTCTTTGTTATCCCAGGTGTGATTTCCCATGGTTATCGCTTGGACACCCGCTTCATAAAACGATTTCGAAATAGCCGCGGTAATCCCTCTTCCTCCTGCAGCATTTTCTCCATTCACGACAGTAAACAGCGGCTGGTACTTTCTTTTAAGCTTAGGCAGTAACTCAATTAAGGTTTCTCTTCCACCTTTCCCTACAATATCCCCGATAAATAATATCCTCATTGCTTCACCTCAGTTATCGTTTTTAAACAAAGAAGAATGATAAAGACGTAAAAAGTCTGCTCCTTATGAGAGAAGCCTATATAAAAGTTATATTCTCCTAAAAAGCTAAAAAAATAAAGTGGCTAGCAGCCACTTTATTTTGCATATTCAACAGCTCTTGTTTCACGAATGACGGTCACCTTAATATGTCCAGGATAATCCAATTCACTCTCGATCTGCTTGGTTATCTCTCTGGCCAAGCGATGCGCTTCCAGATCATCAACGACTTCCGGTTTCACCATTATGCGAATTTCCCGTCCAGCTTGAATCGCATAAGATTTCTCAACTCCTTCAAAGGACTCTGAGATCTCTTCAAGCTTTTCTAATCGCTTAATATAGGTTTCTAGCGTTTCTCTTCTCGCTCCCGGTCTTGCAGCAGAAAGAGCGTCAGCAGCAGCAACAAGCATCGCAATCACATTATCCGCTTCCACGTCTCCATGATGTGATGCAATAGCATTCACGACATGAGGATGCTCATTGTACTTCTTCGCTAATTCAACGCCAATTTCCACATGGGATCCCTCTACTTCGTGGTCAATGGCTTTACCAATGTCATGCAAAAGTCCAGCACGCTTCGCTAAGATGATGTCTTCGCCTAGTTCAGCCGCCATCAATCCGCATAAATGTGCCACTTCAATGGAATGCTTAAGAACATTTTGTCCATAACTTGTACGGTATCTCAATCGACCCATGATCTTGATTAGATCTGGATGCAATCCATGGACTCCGGTTTCAAACGTAGCTTGTTCCCCATATTCTCGAATGCGCTCATCTACTTCTCTTCTGGATTTTTCAACCATTTCCTCTATACGGGCTGGGTGAATGCGTCCATCAGCTACCAGCTTTTCAAGCGCAGTCTTTGCAATTTCTCTTCGAATCGGATCAAAGCCGGATAAAATAACAGCCTCCGGCGTATCATCAATAATTAGATCAATTCCTGTCAGTGTTTCTAGTGCGCGTATATTACGTCCTTCTCTCCCGATAATACGCCCCTTCATCTCATCATTCGGCAACGTTACAACAGATACAGTTGTTTCTGCAACGTGATCGGCTGCACATCGTTGAATCGCTGTAGTGATAATTTCTCTTGCACGCTTGTCAGCTTCTTCCTTAGATCTCTGTTCGATTTCCTTGACAAGCATAGCACACTCATGTTTAACTTCGCTTTCTACTTGGGACAGGATAATGGATTTGGCCTCTTCTCTGGTCAATCCAGATATCCTTTCTAATTCAAGCTTTTGGCTATTGTAAAGCTCTTCCACTTTGCTTTGCAATTCCGAGATGGCACGCTCTCTTTTTTCAAGCTCTGCTTCTTTTCTCTCGAAATTCTCCAACTTGCGGTCTAGGGTTTCTTCCTTTTGCAGGACACGTTTTTCTAAACGCTGAACCTCATTTCGTCTTTCACGATTCTCTTTCTCTGCTTCGGTGCGGACCTTATGCACCTCGTCCTTCGCTTCAAGAATTTTCTCTTTCTTAAGCGCTTCTGCTTCTTTTCCAGCCTGGTCAACGATCTGCTTCGCAGCTTCTTCTGCACTGGAAATCTTCGCTTCAGCTATGGACTTACGAATTAGATAACCGATACCGACTCCGACCGCCGCGGCTGCAAGCAGAAGCAAAATTCCTCCAACACTCAACAGATCCATCTGTCGTCACCTCCTTGCACCTGGGTCATAAAGTCAAATTTTCTTTTTCATTTTCACATAAACATTTCATTGAATTTTAGAATGGATTTGTCAAAGGAGACACTACAAGTTTCTAAAAATCCAACTTTTAATTGAAATAAGAGTAAAAGGTGAATATACTTTTATATTTTACTGATAGAAAGTAAACCTTGTCAAGAAATTACTAAGTAATTTCGTTATCTTATTCCATATATCTGTCCCCCACCGCATGTATTCCTTCCATTATCACTTCTAAGGGGAAACCCTTCCTCTGTAAAAAAGGGACTAGCTTTTTTTTCATTTCATAGAGATTGGGGTACTTTACACCCTTACACTTTTTTTCAATCCACTGGATGACCATCTCTTTTTCTTCTCGCCCAGAAAGATGTCCTTGTATTGCTTGGTCTGCTATATTATCTTCGATGCCCCGTTGCATTAACTCCATTCGAAGCAAATATCTTCCCCTAGGTTTCAGCCTTTTTCTTTCCTCCACCCACTGAAGGGCGTAGGTTTGGTCATCTAGGTAGTTTTTCTCAAGCAAAAAGGTAATGGCACTGTCGATATCCTCAGAAAGAAACCCCTTCTTTTGCAAGTATTCCTTAACCTCGGCACTCGTTCGGGGCCTGAAGCTTAAAAAACGCATGGCATACTGAGTTGCCCGATGGCGTTCTTCTGCTAAAAGGACTTCCTTCATTTCTGCAGAATCGATCTCTCTGCCCTTCATTAAGCGGTATTTGACCAAAATATCTTCATGCACGGCGAACGCGAATTCGTCATTCACATAGACATTATACCGAGAACGGTTTTTTTTCTGCTGCTCAATCGATGTAATTTTGGTTTCATTTCCCTGTACTTGCTCTTCAGACATACCTATCCCTACTTTATTATTAAATCAGAGGAAAAAAGCAGTCTGCTCTCTCAAGTAAAAGAACAGACTGCCACCTATTTATTTATTCAAAGTCAAGTTCTAGTTCGTCTAGCGACTCTTCTTCGCTATCATTCTGTGGTTGGATAACGGGATTATCTAAGCTGTAATGCTCTCTTATTTGCTTTTCAATCACTGCTGCAATTTCCGGATTGTCTTTAAGGAACTGCTTCGAGTTTTCCCGTCCTTGCCCTAAACGATCACCGTTATAGGAATACCAAGCTCCACTCTTATTGACAATATCCACTTCCGCAGCAATATCCAACAAACTGCCTTCATGGGAAATTCCTTCCCCATACATAATGTCCACCTCACACACCTTGAAAGGAGGAGCTACTTTATTTTTAACGACTTTAATTTTTGTTCGGTTACCGACCATATCATTGCCCTGCTTAATAGTATCAGCGCGCCGAACATCTAAGCGCACGCTTGAGTAGAACTTCAACGCTCTTCCCCCTGGAGTGGTTTCCGGGTTCCCAAACATGATCCCTACCTTTTCCCGCAGCTGGTTGATAAAGATCGCAATCGCCTTCGACTTATTAATGGCTCCCGCTAACTTCCTTAAGGCCTGGGACATCAATCTCGCTTGAAGACCGACATGAGAATCTCCCATTTCTCCTTCAATCTCTGCTTTTGGAACTAGAGCTGCGACCGAGTCAATAACGAGTATATCAACCGCTCCGCTGCGTACAAGAGCTTCAGCAATCTCAAGGGCTTGTTCTCCTGTGTCAGGCTGCGATAGAAGCAATTCGTCAATGTTTACCCCCAGCTTTTGCGCATAAACCGGGTCAAGGGCGTGCTCGGCATCTATAAATGCAGCTTGCCCCCCATTTTTCTGGACAGAAGCAATGGCATGAAGGGCAACAGTTGTTTTACCAGATGATTCTGGACCATATATTTCTACGATTCTTCCACGCGGGTAACCACCAATACCCAAACAAATATCTAAAGCGATGGATCCACTAGGAACCGTTGAAACAGTTGCAGAGGCAGCCATTTCACCTAGTTTCATAATCGATCCTTTTCCGAATTGTTTCTCTATCTGGCGTAACGCCATATCTAAGGCAGCTTTTCGATCAGACAAAAAAGCTCTCCCCTTCCCTCAATTAAAGTAACGATACAAGCTACCTCGATAGGCTCATATCCCTCACATCTATGATACCTAAAATATCGGTTGTTGCCAATAGCAAATAACAAACAAACGTTCTCTTTTTATTAACAGTTGCTTTCAGGCTAAAAGGGTCAAAAAATGATGGACCTGCTTCAATTTTACCCGCTAATAGCAAAAGAAGACCCTTCTTTAAGAGCCTTCTTTCCTTTGCATGATATATTCTCTATGCCTTTGCCCCTCTAGGTTTAGCCGGCTCTACGTTAACGCGTGCTCCTTTAATCCGGGATTGGCGAAGGGCTTCATATACAAAAGGCGCCACTTCTTCAGTAACTTCAAAGAATGTAAACTTTTCAAAGATATCGATGCGTCCAATGGACTTCGAGGTAATTCCCACCATTTCAGAAACTTCCTTAACTAGATCCTGTGGCTTAATATCCACGTTGCGGCCGACATTCATAAAGAATCGGACCATTCCTTTGGTTGCCCCTGTTTCTCCAAAATTGTATACTTCTTCTTCCTCACCTACTTGCAGGGATGAGGAGAATGCGGTATATAAGGCTGCCGAAGCAATTTTATCAAGAGGGAACTGGTGTTGGAGTTCCTCTACAATACTGCTGAATAATGATAAATCTACATCTTGCGACAATAGATTTACCATCTGATCTCTCCATTGGCCCTGCTGGCGTTCAGCTACTTCTTCGAGCGTAGGAACGTTGCGAGGCTGGATGATAGATTTCGTTACTTTCTCAATCGTAATAAGCTGCTTCATTTCCCGTGGCGTCACTAGCGTTAACGCAATACCTTTGCGTCCCGCCCGTCCTGTCCGGCCGATTCGATGAACATAGCTTTCTGGATCTTGAGGAATATCGTAATTGATAACATGAGTTACATTGCCTACATCTATTCCCCTTGCAGCAACATCTGTCGCAACGAGCAATTCAATGGTTGAATCACGGAAAGCCTTCATCACGCGGTCCCGCTGCGCTTGGCTGAGATCTCCATGGAGGCCGTCTGCCATATAGCCTCTTTCCTGCAAGGCATCAGTAAGTTCATCGACTCCACGTTTGGTGCGGCAAAAGACAATGCCTAAGCCAATATCTTCACTATCCAAGATGCGGCACAAGCTTTCCATTTTGTTACGTTCCAGAACCTTATAATAAACTTGGTCAATAAGCGGGGCAGTCACTTCCTTACGGTTAATAGCAACTGTTTCGGGATTGTTCATATACCTGCGAGATAAATCCTTGATCTCATTCGGCATTGTTGCAGAGAAGAGCAAGGTTTGCCGCGTATCTGGCGTATGGCCAATAATTTCCTTGATATCATCAATGAAGCCCATGTCTAGCATTTCATCAGCCTCATCCAGTACGACCATGCTGACATCATCTAGGCGAAGCGTTTTTCTTCTTAGATGATCCAATATTCTTCCCGGAGTTCCAATAACTACCTGGACTCCTTGTTTCAATGTCCGAATCTGATGCCCAATGGATTGACCGCCATAAATGGGAAGAGTGCGAGTTCGTTTATACTTGGAGATCTTGCGAAGTTCCCCTGAAACCTGAATGGCTAGTTCGCGCGTAGGCGTTAAGACCAAGGCTTGCACCTTGTTGTCATTGGACATTTTCTCAATCAGAGGAATCCCAAAAGCTGCCGTTTTCCCAGTTCCCGTCTGAGCCTGGCCCAATAAATCCTTTCCTCCCAGAATAAGCGGGATGGCAGAAGCCTGGATTGGGGATGGTTCTTCAAAGCCCATGTCATGGATAGCACGATGCACATTACGATGCAATTCAAAATCTGAAAAAGTAATCATATTTAACCACCTTGTATTCAATTAATTTCTCTTAACTGCTGGATCAGCAGGTTTAGACTATTTTTCGCAGCACGCAGCTGAATGCCGTCTCTTGTTCCGGAAAGATTCAATTCGATGAACCGCTCTCCCTGCTCGCTCGAAATTCCAATATACACAAGTCCAACTGGTTTGTTTTCAGTTGCGCCTGGCCCTGCTACACCTGTTATCGACAAGCCAAAATCTGCGCTCAATTTGGCTCGGACCTGAGAGGCCATCATGGTTGCCACAACTGAACTTACAGTGCCATGTTCCTCTATCGTGCCGCCCGGAATATCAAGCAGCAGCTGTTTAGCTTCTGCGGAATAGCTGACAACTCCGCCTAGGAAGACTTCCGACGATCCGGGAATCCTCGTTAACATCCGACTGACTAACCCCCCCGTGCAGCTTTCTGCTAAAGCTAAGGTAAGCCCTTTTTCCTTCAATAAATCAAAGGCTACCGTCTCAAGTGCCTCTTGATTATAACCATATAAAAAGTGCCCCACGCGTCGTTTAATTTCAGCTTCCACTTCATGAATCATTTCATTAGCCATTTCTGTACTCGTAGCTTTAGCCGTCAAGCGAATGGTCACTTCCCCCTCGCTGGCTAATGGAGCGATGGTAGGGTTGGATTGGCTGTCAATGAGATCCATTAGGCTTTCTTCCAAAGCGGACTCACCTATGCCAAAAAATCGAAGAACTTTAGAATGGACCACCTGCTGATCGGGGAACAATGCCTTAAAATAAGGGACTGCATAAGAATCAAACATCGGATTTAGCTCGCGAGGAGGGCCCGGCAGCAATACATAGTGAATTCCTTCCACTTCTATAGCCATGCCTGGGGCCATACCATGGTCATTCGGCAAAACATGGCATCCCTCAATGACCATGGCTTGTTTTCGATTGTTCTCGGTCATGACAATCCCGCGGCGAACAAAAAACTCCTCAATCCGAGACATGGAGATAGAATCTAGCACCAAGGATTTGTTCATGCAGCCGGCGATCGTTTCCTTCGTGAGGTCATCCTTAGTCGGACCTAAACCCCCAGTAAAAATAATAATCTTTGATCTGCTTTGAGCGGTTTCTACGATTCCTTTCAGGCGCTGGGCATTATCTCCGACTACGGTATGATATAGGACATCTATGCCCAATTCGGCCAATTTTTTAGATATGTATTGCGCATTCGTATTAGCAATCTGACCAAGCAGCAACTCTGTCCCTACAGCGATGATTTCCGCTTTCAATTTCTCCTCACCTCTACCATTAACTAAAATCTATAACATGTTTGTTTTTTACAAAATAATCGACACCTGAGAAGAGAGTAATGATAATCGCAGCCCAAACAGCGATCGTTGAGAAAGGAAGGCCTATGTAGGAAAAAGGGAAATTATTAATCATAAGGGAGCAAACGGCTACAATTTGAATGACCGTTTTCAGCTTTCCCCAATTGCTTGCAGCTATAACCTGTCCTTCTGCCACAGCTACGAGCCTCAAACCGGTTACCGCAAATTCTCGGCTAATAATCAGGATGGCTACCCAAGCATCTAGACGTTGCATCTCCACCAAGGAGATTAAGACAGCAGAGATCAGCAGCTTGTCGGCTAGGGGATCCAGAAACTTTCCAAGGTTCGTAACCAACTTATTCTTTCTGGCAATATACCCGTCTAATCCATCTGTGCTCGCCGCAATAATGAAGATCAGCGTAGCGATAATCTCACTGTATGTTATTTTAAAACCGCCAATGCTAAGAACACCAAAATCAAAGCGTACCAGTAGGAAAAGCATCACTACTGGTACTAGAAAAATACGTGCCAAGGTTATCTTATTGGGTAGATTCACCTAGACAACCTCCCCCGACAGGTCATAATCGTAAGAATGAGTAATTTTTACTTTTGCCATTTGGCCTAATGGTCCTTGGTAGCCAGTCACAAACACTTCTCCATCGATCTCTAATGCATCAAATTGAGTGCGGCCAATATAGATATCGTTTTTGCCATCATATTTTTCAATGAGGATATCTAGGACTTGACCAACAAATTGACCATTTCTTTCGTTTGCGATTTCCCTTTGGATTTCCATTAGCGTGTTTGCCCGGCGTTCTTTGGTTTCTTCATCAAGCTGGTCTCCCAGGCGATTTGCTGCGGTTCCTTCTTCTTGGGAATACGTAAAGACACCCAATCGGTCAAACTTCATTTCCTTCACAAATTCGCATAAGCGCTCGAATTCTTCTTCTGTCTCTCCAGGAAACCCCACAATTATGGAAGTTCGAATGGCTAGCTGGCCAATCCGCTCTCTCATTTTGTTTACGAGCTCACGGGTATCGCGCTGACGTCCGGGGCGACGCATTCTCTTGAGAATGGCATCCTCGCTGTGCTGCAACGGCATATCGATATAGTTGCAGATTTTAGGGTTCGTTGCGATAACCTCAATCAATTCATCAGTAAAATAACCCGGATAAGCATAATGGATGCGGACCCACTCAATCCCTTCCACTTTGCTGACTTCAGTCAATAGATCCGGAAGCCGGTGTTGATTGTATAGATCCATCCCATAATTCGTCAAATCCTGGGCAATCAAGCTTACTTCTTTGATCCCCTGCCCTGCCAAATCTTCTACTTCCCTGACAATCGACTCGATCGTTCTAGAGCGGAATTTGCCGCGAAGCTGTGGGATAATGCAGAAGGTACATGTGTTGTCGCACCCCTCTGCAATTTTGACATAAGCGGTGTATGTTCCCGCTTCGACCTTGCGCCTCGCCACGTCTTCATAAGAAAATGCCGGGTTGCCCACCATTACGGGTCTCTCACCAATGAGAGACTTCTCAATAATATCGGTAATTTTATCAAAATCACCTGTTCCAACGATACCATCGATTTCCGGCATCTCGTCCAGTAATACTTCCTTATATCGCTGGGTTAAGCATCCAGCTACAATCAACGATTTTACGTTGGCTTTTTGCTTGAGATCAGCCATATCCAAAATGGTATTGACCGATTCTTCCTTTGCCGCGTCGATGAAGCTGCACGTATTGACAATGACAACCGTCGCTTCTTCAGGCGTCTTAACAAGTTCGAAACCACGTTTATCAATCAATTCTGACATAATATCAGAATCCACAAGATTTTTTTCACATCCCAAGGTAACAATGGCCACTTTTTCCTTGGAGTTCGTTTTTATTGTCATTCGTTTTGCCTCACTTTTCTTCAATAAGCTACTAAGAAACAAGGTGCCTTAATCCCTATAAAGCGTGTAAAAGAGCTTTTTTTGCCTTCTACAGTATAATATATGGATAAGTGGCTGTCAAAAAAGACACCCTTGCTCGAAGGGGCATCCTTCATATAGCAAGGGCTTATGGCTTAAGTGAAATGGCAATGATTTGAGAAGAACGCTTCATTTGACTTGTATCCAAAGGTTGGCCATTTACTGTAATCTGTACATCGGGAGCACTTCCTAATCGTATCCAAGCTTCCTTTGCACCTGTCAAATTCCAATCCTTTTGCGTACCAGCAGTGAGAGTCAACTCGTCGACTCTTTCCCCGTTTTGACCGTTCTTCAAAATTCTCAACCAGCAATTCCCCTTTGCAAGGATCGTAACCGTAATGTCCTTTGCTCCAGTTAGCTCGTAGCGGTAAATATTATTTTGCTGAGAAACGAAGGACAAGGCGGCAGCCGGCACAGGCTGTTCCACAACGGGAGGAACAGTTGGCGTAGGATTACTAGCGGAAGGTTGACCTTGGCCCGGTTCAGGACTAACTGGTGAAGTCTCTGCTCCCTGCTCCACTTCTGGCGATGGGATCGGGGTATTTGGAGTGGTCGGTTCAGGATTTGCCTCTGGTGTATCCCCCAATTGCGTAGTGGCTATGTAGATGACAAAAAGAATAAGCACAGCGAATAAGTAAAGCAAAACTCTAGACAGCCATCTGACACCTTGGATCGATGGCTTGCTTTGTCGTTCCCTCCTTAAAGGGACGATTTGCTCCTCAGCAGGCGGCGGCGGGAAGTTGTTTTTAGCTTGGCCCAATACAACCTCAGGGTCCAATCCCACAGCTTCTGCATAACTCTTGACAAAGGCTCGAGCATAGAAGTGACCAGGCAATGCATCAAGATTCCCATGTTCTATAGCTTCCAAATAGCGTTTTTGGATTTTTGTCATTTGTTGTATATCTTCTAGGGTGTAATCCTTTTTTAATCGTGCTTGTTTTAGCATTTCACCCAATTCCGTCACGGTTTCACCTCCCTAAAATAAATCCTCCATTTAAGTAAGATCAAAACCAGTAAAACTGGAATCCACGATCTCATAGGTAATTTCTTCGTCAGGATCATTCCTCAATTCAATGATATAATCGAAATCATCCAGAGTATATTCCGTCTCACGGATAAAGATATCCGGATGCTCTATCACCTTGGGTGCCGGAAAACGCATGACTTCCCTCATCAGCGAATGATGCTTTTCCGTTGAGCGCATTGTTGAGACAATCCCATCGATGAAAAATACACTTTCTGCGACCATTTCATCATTGGCTAATTGGTTTCTTACCGTTTGTCTTAATAATGTCGAGGAAATGAAGATCCATCTTTTATTGGCGGATACGCTAGCCGCTACCATGGATTCGGTCTTCCCGACCCGAGGCATCCCCCGGACGCCGATCAGCTGATGTCCTTCTTTCTTGAAAACCTCCGCCATGAAATCGACAAGCAATCCAATTTCATCTCTTGTGAAACGGAAGGTTTTCTTATCCTTCATATCTCGCTCAATATATCTTCCATGGCGTACCGCTAGCGTGTCCATGATTGTTGGAGGCCGCAAAGCTGTGATCGTGATATTTTCTACCTTCCTCAGTATATTTCCCAATAGCTCAATCTTTTTGTCATCATCTGTCTGCAGCAGCATTCCCCTCCGTCGGACCTCAACCCCGTTAATCGTTATGATATTTATCGTAAGCATCCCTAGGATGGAGGCAATATCGCCAAGAAGACCAGGCCTATTTTTATGAATTTCCCATTCGAGATACCAATCCCGAGTTTCCATATTATAATCCCCCTAATTCCATAAATCATGTGACAAAACATAATCTTTCTGGCAAGTATACCATATTTTAATAGTTCCATACTCATTTTATTTGTTTTCTCTACAGAATTTCAACCTTATGTAATAAAATAAAATACCCCCAACCGGGGGTTCAAAGACATGGAACTGAGCAAGTTTTACCATAAGCGGACACAAACGCCCCTCCCAGAATGTTGGCCGCAGGGTAAAGACCTGCTCATCCATTAATATGAGACGATTTTGTCCTGTTTATGCTCTTTTTTTTAAGTGTACCAACCACCATTAGGGCTTATCACTTGTCCCGTAATATATCCTGCCTCCGGCTGCATCAGATACCATACCAAGGAAGCGACTTCTTCCGGTTTTCCTAGACGCCTCATAGGAATGTCATCGGCAATTTCCTCTAAGTCCTCATCAGCAAATTGGCGTCTAAGCAAATTTCCTTCAATCGCTCCAGGTACCACGGCGTTTACAGTCACTTTGCTTGGAGCTAGTTCTTTTGCCAAGGCTTTTGTAAACGAGAGGAGGGCTCCTTTTGTCATGGAATATAAAACCTCGCAGGATGCACCTGTCATCCCCCAAATCGATGAGATATTAATGATTCTGCCAAATCTTCTTCTGATCATATATGGAGCTAGCCTTTGGGCTAGCACAAATGGAGCACGCACATTGATATGATACAATTGCTCAATATCTTTTAGCTCGGTCTCAGTAAATAAACCGTAATGCGTGGCTCCTGCATTATTTACCAGAACATCTGGCATTCTGGAGACCTGTGCGATCATGTGTTCAAGCTCTTCAAGCTTTGACAAATCTGCCTTTAAAAGGACGACAACAGCACCAAGCCTTTCACAACTAGCCTTTATCTCCAGCATCTCTTTCTCAGCACTTCGGTAATGCAAATATAAATAATATCCCTTTTGAGCCAATAGCTTCGCTATTGCTGATCCAATTCCCCCGCTGGCACCTGTAAGGAGTGCCCATTTTTCTGCGCTCAACGCTCATCCCTCACTAGCTAATTATGATCTTCTTTTCAATTAATTTGTTCAAAAACAAAAGAAGAGGAGGCCATCTCCCCTTCAGCGTGTTTACCTTATTTCTTTTGGATCGGCTTTATGATTGAAACACTAAGCTGCTCTCGGTCAATATGTTCCAGAAGCCTGTTATTTACATCCTCTAAAGTTATTTCCTCAAGGATCGGGACAATATGAAATAGATCCGTCCCATTGAATTTATACTTTGTAAAAGAATTGGCAATGAACTCTATGGAGTTCAAGGAACGAAGGAATGATCCGATTTTCTTTTTGCGGCTTAATTCAAAATCAGCCTGTTTAATTCCATTTGCCTTGGCGGCTTCTAAACCTTCCGTAACGACTTGAACCAATTTTTCGGGTTCCGGTGTATCCCCGCCCATTACAGAAAAGCCGTATTGGCTTTCACCGCTGTAGTCCGTGCCAAAAGTATCATTAATTACCCCTTGGTCATATAGACTCTGATACAAATCAGAACTTGGTCCCAATAGAATATCTAATACCAGTTGCGTCGTCAACTCCCGGCGCAACAAAGCATCACCGGTTAAACCGACTACTTTCTCTTTGTATCCAAACATGATCTTCGGGATTGCAACGGCCATTTCTCTAACGGTTTGAGGTACTTCTACATTTGTTGGCTCGTCTTCAAAAAACCTTTCAATCTCTTCCTGGGACTCATAACGCTTGCTTTTTTGGTTTTCTCGCACCCATGCCATGACCTCCTCCGGTTGGACAGCTCCCACGACGAACAAAAGCATATTACTTGGATGGTAGAACGTTTCATAGCAGGTATACAACATGTCCTTTGTAATCTTAGAAATTGAAGGAATTGTCCCGGCGATATCGATTTGAACCGGATGGCGATGATACATATTATGGATCAATCCGAAATAAACCCGCCAATCGGCATTATCGTCATACATTTTAATTTCCTGACCAATAATTCCCTTTTCCTTTTCGACATTTTCTTCCGTAAAATAAGGACTCTGTACAAAGTTTAAAAGCGTTGTTAAATTTTCTTTTACATGGCCTGTAGAAGAAAAGAGGTAGGCTGTTCGGTCAAAGCTCGTAAATGCGTTGGCAGAGGCCCCATAAGTGGCAAATTTATTGAATACATCTCCGCCTTCTTCTTCTTCAAACATTTTATGCTCCAAAAAATGGGCAATGCCGTCGGGTACTTTGACTGGTTCTTTTCCTGGAACTTGAAAGTGGTTATCAATGGAACCGTATTTTGTTGTAAAAGTTGCGTAGGTCTTGCTGAAGCCGTGCTTCGGTAAAACATATACATCTAGACCATTATCCAGTTTCTCATAGTAGAGGGTTTCTTTTAACTGCTCATAATTAATTTCCTTCATTTCTATTTCCCCTCCTTATCCCGCAAAAAGTAAATGGTATCAATCTCCACCTTCTGTGCAATGTTTATAATGTCCTTGACCGTAACTTGTTCAATCTTTTCCAGCATTTCTTCTAGTGTTTTAGGCTTGCCAGCAAGTCGGCCATTATAGGTAAAATCAATGATGGTTCGAGCATTATCCTGAATCTCCAGCAACTGATTGCGAAGGGTCGCTTTCGTTTGGGTCAGCTCTTGTTCGCTGATTTCACCGTTCTTCATCATTTGGAGCTGTTCCTTCATGATGGCCACAGCCTGTTCGTATTTATCGATTTCAATACCTGACATCATCATCAGGATTCCTTTTTGGCTTTCCAAACGGGAAACTGCATAATACGCCAGGCTGGCTTTCTCTCTCACATTGACAAAAAGCTTAGAATGAGGAAACCCTCCTAATATCCCGTTGTACATAAGCAAAGCTTCGTAATCGTCATCAATCAAAGTGGTTTGGGTTCTGCATCCGATATTTAGCTTTCCTTGACCCACTTCCATCTCTTCCACAACCGTGTTTTCTTCCACTTTCGTCTTTTGCATAGGCTGGAAAGTAAAATTTTTTACTTGTTTTCTATCCAACCTAAAGTATTTCTCAATTTCCGCCTGGACTTCCTGAGGCTTGACATCCCCTACGACGTAAATATCGATGGGGTTTTCAGAGAGAAGCTGTTCGTAGTATGTATAAAGAGCAACAGGATCGACTTGCTCTAATTCTTCTAATTTTCCATAGGACAGAAGTCGATAAGGTTCATCCTTGCACATTTCTTCTGTCACTCGCTGGTTCGCATATTTAATCTTATCGTCCACAAGACTCGAGATCTTATTTTTCAATGATTCAGCTTCGGACTTTACAAAGCTAGGCAAGAATCCGCCATTTTCCACTAAAGGCTGGGTAATTACTTCACCAAGGAACTCTATCCCTTTGCTTAATAAAGGAGATTGATCAGAAAGGTAGTTTTCATTGGCGATTTCGAGCTGGATTTGGATAACTTGCTTTTCCCCTTTTTTTATAACATCGGTATGGAATACAGCCCCAAACAAACTGTCCAGATATTGCCGAAGCTGTTGAGTAGTTGGATATTTGGCACAGCCGCGTTTAATCACATAGGGAACTAACGCTGTTTTTGTAACTGTACTTTCATGTAAGTCCTGCTCCAATTGAACAATGATGGTCGTAGTTTTAAACTTATCGGTGGATAACACATGCAGATTCATTTCGTGGATT
This sequence comes from Ammoniphilus soli, assembly GCF_040813775.1. Lineage (NCBI taxonomy): Bacteria > Bacillati > Bacillota > Bacilli > Caryophanales > Paenibacillaceae > Ammoniphilus > Ammoniphilus soli. The sequence continues at coordinate 453,423 of NZ_JBEGDL010000001.1, read as the reverse complement.
GAAGCACTGTCAAACACGAGTTGACCCAATATGATCCCTTCTCCTTTTTGAGTGTATTATTTCCATTATACTCCACTTTCTCTAATAGTTTAACCTAAAATCCATATTTCGAAGCATTTCAGGGAGGTATGACTAATTCTTAAGAATAAGAAAAGGAGTTCTGCGTTTAGGCAAAACTCCTTTCTTCACTTTCTGCATGGTCCAGTTGGCTATATGCCTGTTCATCTAGTTCATTGAAACGTCCGCAGTCCGGGTGCATGCAAAGCATCCCTTGCAGGTTGCTATCCTTGAACCTGACACCGCTATGGTTGCCGCAATAAGGACAAGACCACATTTTTCTCACATCCTCAAAAATATAGATTGTGCAGCTTAACGTGCAACAATTATAGTTTTGGATTAGAGGAAATTTTTATACATCATTGATAAATTTTAAAATCATCAGGAGATATTTGATTCATTTTTCTTAATTAGTACTTCACGGGGCTTGCTTCCCTCAAAGGGTCCGACAATCTTATTCGCTTCCATCATATCCACTAAGCGAGCTGCTCTGGTGTACCCAATTCGGAATCGGCGCTGCAATAAGGAGGCAGACGCGGTTTGGGCATCAATAACCAGTTTGACTGCTTCCTCATACAGATCATCCTCAGGAGCGGTTTCTGTCATTTGTTCTGGCTCGGATGGAATCATTTCGGCGTGGTATTTAGCCGTTTGCTGGTTTTTCACAAACTCAACGACCGCTTCCACTTCCTCATCAGAAACAAACGCCCCTTGAACACGGGTTGGTTTCGACGCCCCCATCGGAAGATATAGCATATCTCCGCGGCCAAGTAGCTTCTCTGCTCCCCCCATGTCCAAGATTGTACGGGAATCCGTCATGGAGGATACACCAAAGGCAATTCGCGATGGAATATTAGCTTTTATCACGCCTGTAATGACATCCACAGATGGTCTCTGGGTTGCAATGATTAAATGAATGCCTGCTGCCCTGGCCATCTGGGCCAAGCGGCAAATCGCGTCTTCCACATCCCCGGCTGCCACCATCATGAGGTCAGCTAATTCATCTACAATAACTACGATAAACGGCAATGGTTTCCCGCTGCCTGATTGGATAACCGATTGATTATATAAGTCGATATTTCTTGTTCCGCTCTTGGCAAATAGTTCATACCTTTTTTCCATTTCTACAACCACTTTTTTCAAGGCCATGGATGCTCTTCTTGCATCCGTGACAACCGGTGCCAGCAAATGAGGGATCCCATTGTACATATTTAACTCCACCATTTTGGGGTCGATCATCATCAATTTCACTTCATGCGGCTTGGCCTTAAAAAGAATGCTTGTAATGATCCCATTGATACATACACTTTTCCCGCTCCCGGTAGCCCCTGCAACGAGCAAGTGCGGCATCTTGGCTAAGTTAGCGATGATTGGCTCCCCAGAGATGTCCCGCCCTAAGCCGACATTCAATTTCCCTTCTGAATCCTGATACGTTCCAGACTCCAATACCTCGCGCAAACTTACAACAGCCACTTCAGAATTAGGAACCTCGATTCCAATGGCAGATTTCCCAGGGATCGGGGCCTCAATGCGAATGTCCTTAGCCGCTAAAGCCAAAGCAATATCGTCGGCAAGATTAACGATTTTACTCACCTTCACCCCTACTGCTGGTTGAACTTCATACCGAGTGACCGTCGGTCCGCGATGAATTTGCATCACTCTAGCATTTACGCCGAAGCTCTCTAAGGTCTGTTCAAGTTTTCTTGCGTTGGATTGCATATCTCGATATTCTTTTCCCTGTTGCTTCGCCATTTTCGGTCGCGCTAGCAAGGTCAAACTAGGAATTTCGTAATGTGCGACAGGTTCTTCTACAATCACTCCATTGCTCTCTTCTGTATGGATAAATTCAATATCCTTAATATCTAACTCCAGCTCCGAGTTCTTTTCTTTCGCCTTCGTTTGTCCCATAGGCCGCTCTTGATGAGAAACGGGCTCGAGCCCGAGATCCATCTCTTCTTGTTTGAAAGCTGTTTCCACAAAATCATGGATTACGGGAGGATCATAATTACCCTGACCTGCAGATGGAGGAAAGGAAAAATCATCGGAAGAAAAGTCACCTATGGAAGCAGCTTCTGATTTTGCTGGTATAGGCTTGGGCGAATCTTCCTTTTCTGCACGTTCCATAATCAAATGGACCGCTTCTTTTCCTTTGTCTGCAATGGAACGACCGGCAGATGATACCATTTCCCTGCCTCTTGAAAAGATAGAGACATATGAAATTTGGAATAAAAGCATAAGTCCAATCAGAAAGGCAAAAAACGCAATGATCATTGTCCCCGTACGGGCAAACAAATAATAATTAATGGCCAAGCCTACGGCTCCTATGATTCCGCCACCAATATCGGTCGTTGAAGCTTGACCCATTTCCAGCTGTGCTTTTTCTTGAAGAATCGCATTCCAAGAAACCTTGAGTATACCTTGATCCGTGAATTTCCCCTGAGCAGACAACTGGTCAAAAAACAAAATATGATCGAACAGCAAGATAGAAAACAGTATAATGAACAAACCAATCCAACGGGGGGTGTAGAGCACTGGCCACTGCCTGCGAACCATAATATAGAGGGCACAGTATATCCCGATTAATGGGAGAATAAAATCCCAAGTCCCTGCAAAAAAACGGAAGATCCAGGAAAAGGTCTCCCCCACCCATCCGTATTTTGACAGCGTAATGAGAAATACAGCTAACAGCACCAGACCATATAATTCAAACACCAATGTACTCTTTATTGGATTTCTGGGTGAACTCTGCTTACTACCTTTTTTGGCTTTACTAGATGCCATTATTCATCCACCTCTCACTGAAGAAGGAAGGGCAGCCATGAAGGGGGCTGCCCAAAGTTTCCTATATTATAACATAACCTGAGACTGGATAATAGTTCCTGTCTTAAGAAAGAGTAGCTGCAGGACGGAAATGAATCGTTTGTCCAGGCATATACTTGGGATTCAAATAATCCTGTGGATTCGGACTCATCAACCTCACAATCTTTACGTCAGTAGAATGGGGAACCGGCTCAACAAGCATCTTCACTCCTTCAATTTCAGCTTCCTGATAGTGATACTCAGTGGAATCCAGGTTTTTCATAATCATCTCCATAGGCATCACGGAATAAATAATCATGGTTTTCCCGCCCTTCTACACAAATTCAAACTACTGCAATACTTGATTTTGAGACTTTTGCTGCTGAATAAGTTCATTTAATTTCTTCATTGCCTGGGCGATGCCGCCGACCTCATTAATCAGCCCTACTTCCACTGCCGTAGTACCGACAACATTCGTTCCAACGTCTCTTGTTAGTTCGCCGACCTTGAGCATAAGTTCTCTAAACTTATCTTCTTCAATCTTTGAATGCTCTACTACAAAACGGACCACCCGATCTTGCATCTTTTCCAAGTACTCAAAGGACTCTACCACGTTAATGACCAGTCCTGTCAACCTTACGGGGTGCACAATCATCGTCGCTGATGGAGCAATAAAGGAGTAGTCGGCAGAAACCGCAATAGGCACGCCGATGCTATGTCCACCGCCAAGCACGAGGGAAACTGTCGGCTTGGAAAGAGAAGAAATCATTTCTGCAATCGCAAGTCCTGCCTCAACGTCTCCGCCTACGGTGTTCAAGACAAGAAGTAAACCCTCTATTTTGGGGTTTTGTTCGATGGCAACCAACTGTGGAATGATATGCTCGTACTTCGTTGTTTTGTTTTGAGGAGGCAATTGCATATGTCCCTCAATTTGCCCAATAATAGTTAAACAGTGAATGTTGCTTTCAGGGCTCGTAGCAACATTTGTCTGACCGAGCTGTTGAATCGTTTCTAAGATTCCCTTCTTTTTTGGATCCTCGTTGGGCTGCATGGGTTGGTCCGCTCGAATAGGCTGCTGTCCCGGATCCGGAGGAGCTGGCTGACCTGGCTGGTTTAGAAACATTGGGGTTCGCACCATTGGTTGTGGCTGCGTAGGATTAGAGTTATATGGCCTAAATTGACTGAAATCATATGTCATGTCTTTTCCCTCCATATTAAGCGAACTTGGAGCTTACTTCATTTATTATGGACGGAAATTTTAAGAACATGTACAAGAAGCTGCCAGTTTTCGCTTTTTAAAAAAGAGCCTGTGCTTCGCAATGAAACACAGGCTCCTTTTAAGCTTCCATAATTATAGGCAATATCATGGGTCTTCTTTTTGTTTTCTCGTAAAGAAAACGTCCCAGGCCATCTCTCACACTATTTTTCAACGATGACCATTCGTTTACTTTTTCTTCCATACACCTCGTTAATATTTGATTAACAAGTTGGTTGGCCTGATCAAGAAGTTCTTCCGATTCTCGAACATAAACAAACCCTCGTGAAATAATATCCGGCCCGGAAAGGATAGCGCCCGTTTGTTTGCATAGAGTAACAACCACAACAAGAATGCCATCCTGTGATAATAATTTACGGTCACGCAGAACAATATTGCCTACATCCCCGACACCAAGGCCATCGATCAGCACTTGTCCAGCGTGAACTTTTCCCCCTAAACGGGCTACCCCCTCAGACAGTTCGACTGTATCCCCATTATCAAGGAGAAAAATATTTTCCGCTGGAATACCTACTTGCTGAGCGAGCTTCGCGTGAGCTCGCATCATGCGGAACTCCCCATGGATGGGAATAAAGTACTTCGGCTTGAATAGATTGAGCATCAATTTAAGCTCTTCTTGACTGCCATGCCCCGAAACATGAACATCAGACCCATAATAAACATCTGCTCCGATCCGATAGAGCTGATCCACGATTCGTCCTACATGCCTTTCATTCCCCGGGATAGGGGTCGCAGCGATGATTACGGTGTCGCCCGGGAGTATATCGACCTTCCGGTGGGACGAGCGGGCCATACGAGTAAGAGCTGACATGGGCTCTCCCTGGCTTCCTGTAGAAAGAATGGTGATTTCATTTCCGCTGTATCGATCGATATCGTCAATATCAATCAACATTCCTTCGGGTACATGCAGATAGCCTAGCTCCAAGGCTATTTTCATAACATTTTGCATACTTCTGCCGACAACAGCAACCTTCCGCCTATATTGATCCGCCGCGTCGATGACCTGTTGAATACGGTGTATATTGGAAGCAAATGTCGCTACAACAATTCTTCCCTTAGCAAGGTGAAATACTCGATCAATAGCTTGTCCAACACGCCGTTCAGAGCCCGTAAATCCAGGCCTATCCGAATTGGTACTATCAGAAAGCAATGCGATAACGCCTTCTTCTCCTATTTTACTCATGGTTGCCAGGTCAGCCATCTTATTGTCTACCGGGGTCTGGTCAAATTTGAAATCTCCAGTATGTACGACTTTTCCTTCGGGTGTATCAACACAAATTCCCAACGAATCCGGTATGCTGTGTGTTGTCCTAAAGAAGCTAACCTTAAGTTTCTCTAATTGTACGGTAGACTTATCATCCACTAGGTGTAAGGAAGCATCCCTCAATAGCCCGGCCTCCTTTAACTTAACTTGAACAAGGCCTAGGGTCAGCTTGCTTCCATATACAGAAACATCCAAGTGTCTCAGGACATACGCTAAGCCGCCAATATGATCCTCATGACCATGTGTTAGAAAAATCCCTTTTACCTTAGCACGATTTTCCTGAAGATAAGTAATATCTGGAATCACCATATCGATGCCCAGCATATCTTCCTCAGGAAACTTCAAGCCTGCATCAATGACGACGATTTCATCATCGTATTGCACAACATACATATTCTTGCCTATCTCGCCTACGCCGCCCAATGCGAAGATAGACAGTGTTTTGTTGCCTTGTTTCACCAACGGTATACCTCCTAGCCTAGGACTCCTATATTCAGTTTTAGCTTATGAAGATTTGTCATATCAATCACCTCGAATGAGGATGCTAGCCTTCATAGGTACAATAACACCGGACGAGTCACTTGAACCTATTATACATGAATGATCAATTGAAGGAAAGATATTCCGGTCCCGTTACCGTTCCGTCCTCGAAGCCTTCTATGGAAAGAAGCCGCTCTTTCCAAGCCATTAAATTTAGGGAAATAGATAGTAAACTTAATTTATCCGTGAATGTAACGGATTATTAAAGGTCAAAAAAAAGGCGGAAATTATCCGCCTTTAATTAAAAAATATATTTTACTCAAATAAATTATCGATAAACTTAGCTTCGTTTTCACTTGCTGGGACCAGAGGTAATCTCACGGATCCAACTGAAATTCCCTTGCTATTTAAAGCATGCTTTACGGGGACAGGGTTGGAAGTAATAAATAACCCTTCAAAGATGGGCAAGTATTTGCGATGCAGACCCGATGCGGTCTGGACATCCCCCTGCACATAAGCCTCAATTAAGTCCTTCATTTCCTGACCAATTACATGGCTCGCAACACTAACTACGCCATAGCCTCCAACGCTAAGAGTTGGCAATGTCAGCTTGTCGTCACCTGTATACACTTTAAAGCCTTCAGGCGCTTTATCGACGATGAATGCAACTGCAGAAAGGTCACCGCTTGCCTCTTTCACCGAGGTGATATTCGGAATCTGAGCAAGGCGCAAAATGGTCTCCACCTGCATATTTATAGCTGATCTTCCCGGAATATTATAGAGCATGACAGGCAGCTTAGTTGAATCAGCAATGGCTTTGAAATGCTGGTATAACCCTTCCTGGGATGGCTTGTTATAATACGGGACAACAAGCATAATGCCATCTACGCCCGCTTCTTCCGCTTTGCGGGTCAATTCGATGGAAGCCTGGGTATTATTGCTTCCTGTTCCAGCAATCACTTTGGCTTTTCCTTTTGCAACCTCTACTACATGCTTAAACAAAGCAACCTTTTCTTCTTTGCTTAAAGTAGGGGACTCTCCAGTTGTACCGCCGACTACGATCGTTTCTGTACCTGTTTGAATGAGGTGGTTGACCAGCTGAGTCGTTTTATCGAAATCTACCTCCAGCTGATCATTAAACGGTGTGACCATTGCTGTTAATAATCGTCCAAAATCTGTCAAAATAGGGCTCTCCCTTCAAGTCTAGTGTGCAAGTTTATGCAAATTGAATTTGCGATGAAGGGCCCGGACTGCCTTTACCATATCCTCATCCTTCACCAGTACCCATATCGTTGTATGGGAATCTGCACATTGTAAAATTTGAATGTCTTCATGATTTAAGGCTTCTGCTATTTTTGCCATAACTCCTGGTACGCCTGCCATTCCGGCACCGATGATGGAAACCTTGGCACAATGTGGTGTCAATATCGGTTCATGTCCCATATCTTGTAAAATGCTGGCAGCTTTATCCGCGACTTCATCCCTAACGGTATACGCCACTCCGATGGGATTAACATTGATGAAGTCAACACTGATCCCATTCTCAGCCATTGCCTTAAAGACACTCAACTGCAGATCATATTGGCCTTCTTTTGCCAACACTTTTATTTGGGTAATATTAGCGATATGAGCAATTCCTGTAATCAGTCTTTCAGATGCTTGGTTAACTCTTCTTTGCAGCTCTGACCGATTGGTTACCAACGTACCAGGATCTTGACTAAACGTAGATCGGACACGAATAGGCACATTGCCTTGCATAGCCATTTCAACAGCTCGAGGGTGAAGTACCTTGGCTCCCTGGTACGCCATATTCGCGATTTCCGTATACGTCACAGCATCCAGCTGCTGCGCATCTTCTACGATGCGTGGGTCCGCCGTCATGACCCCACTTACATCGGTAAAAATATCTACACAGTCCGCTTGAAGGGCAACGCCTAATGCCGTTGCTGTCGTATCGCTTCCGCCCCTACCCAATGTGGTGACTTCCCAATCTTCCGTTCTTCCTTGAAAACCCGTTACGATAACAACCTGATGGGTTAAGAGCTCTTGTTTTATCCGCGTTCCATCTAGCCTTTGAATTGTTGCATTACCGTATTCCTTATCGGTAATAATCCCGGCTTGCCCTCCTGTTAATACGGTCGCAGAGATGTTTCTGCTACCCAGCATACTGGATAAGGTCGTTGCCGAAATAATTTCCCCGCAATGCAAAAGCAAATCCCAGTCCCGCTTGTTTAGCCTAGCGCCATTCTTATGGATGAGCTCTATTAAGGTGTCAGTGGCATACGGCTGACCTTTTCTGCCCATCGCCGACACAACCACACAAACTGAATATCCTTCTTCCAAAGCCGAACTAATATGATTAATAGCTTCTTCCCTATCTTCTGCTGAAGAAAGGGAAGAACCTCCAAATTTCTGTACCAGTATTTTCATATTTTACACTGCTCCCTTGCAGATCACTGCTTAATAACAGCCTAATCAAAGGGAAATAGCATATTAAGCATTTTGTTTTGCAATCATTTGCTCAGCAATTTGTACAGCGTTCCATGCAGCGCCCTTTAATAAGTTGTCGCTTACTATCCACATATGAAGGCCACGAGGTTCAGAAACATCTTTTCTTAAACGACCTACGTATACTTCCAATTTACCTGCTGACTCAGTGGCTAATGGATACAACTGTTCAGCTGGTTCATCCGCTACAATAATCCCCGGAGCTTGAGCTAGCAACTCCTTCACTTCATCTAAGTTAAAATCTTCTTTGGTTTCGATATATACGGATTCGGAGTGTCCATTCAGAACAGGAACGCGTACACAAGTAGCAGCTACTTTTACAGTTTCATCGCCAAAGATTTTCTTCGTTTCATTGATCATTTTCATTTCTTCTTGAGTAAAGCCATTATCCAAGAAAACGTCAATTTGTGGGATAACATTAAACGCCATTTGATGCTTTTTAGGCAGGGAACCTACTGGCAGAATTTCACCATTTGCTTCTTTCCCTTCCAGAACTGCCTGGGTTTGGTTAATCAGATCTCCAATAGCACGGTTTCCTGCACCAGACACTGCCTGATAGGTAGAAACAATAATGCGGTCAATGCCGTATTTTTCTTTAATTGGCTGTAAAGCTGCTACCATTTGAATGGTTGAACAATTTGGGTTTGCAATAATCCCTTGGTGCTCAAAAGCTTTTTCCATATTCACTTCCGGTACAACCAACGGAACTTCTGGAGTCATCCGGAATGCATTGGTATTATCTATAACAACAGCCCCTCTTTGAACAGCTTCATGGGCTAATTGTTTACTTACGCTTCCCCCTGCACTGAACAAAGCGAAATCAATGCCTTCAAAGCTTTCCGGGGTAGCCTCTTCCACGGTGATTTCCTGTCCTTTAAAAGTTAAAGTTGCTCCTGCGGATCTAGCTGAGGAGAGACATTTCAATTGATTGATTGGGAAATTACGTTCTTCAAGTAAACGTAAAATCTGTGTTCCTACTGCTCCTGTTGCTCCAACTACTGCTACATTGTAAGTTTTTACATCTGCCATTGTATTCTCTCCCTTTTCCGTGTTTATTCTATATACTAGTTCATATATTTAAATTTTTCAACGATAACCGGTTGAAGTTGTTTCCCCTCTAAGGCCATTTCACACGTTTCTTTAATCAATTCCATCCGTGCAACGAGTGATTTTGGCTTTTTTTCCGGGGCATCCTGCCCGAAAGGGACAAAATAAATATCCTTGGCGGCCATAAGCTTGGCAATATTAGCCATATTTAACCCAAGTCCATCATTCGTGGATATGGCTAACACGACCGGTCGATGATTACGCATGGTTGCCTTAGCAGCCATCAAAACTGGGCTATCTGTCAAGGCGTTAGCCAGCTTACTCGTCGAACCTCCCGTCATTGGCGCAATGACCATCACATCCAGCGGACGCTTCGGTCCTAGCGGCTCTGCATCTACAATCGTGGAGACGATATCATTGCCAGTAATATCATAAAGTTGCTTTTTCCAGTCTGCTGCATTCCCGAAATAGGTATCGGTGGATGCTACCGTATGTGTGATGATTGGAATAACATTAGCCCCTTCATCTACTAGCCGCTTAATCTGCGGCATGATTTCTTCCAATGTGCAATGAGATCCTGTCACTCCGAATCCGATCGTTTTTCCTGCCAACTTCATAATGATCCCTCCCGATCTGCCATTTGTTCAGAAACAAGCCTAGACAATGTCTTAGCAATGATCTGGCCCGCTGTTTTTGGCGCAACAATCCCAGGCAAACCAGGTGCTAATAAGGCCTTGATTCCTCGTTTTTCGGCATATCGAAAGTCCGTTCCACCAGGCTTCGATGCAAGATCAATGATCAAAGTGTGCTGCGGCATCCTGGCTATAATCTGCGCGGTGACAACCATCTTGGGGATGGTGTTATACACGATATCCACATCATCCACTTGTTCGGCGAGATCACTAAGTTCGAAGGGAGAAAGTCCCATTTCATATATCCGAGCAAGATGCTCGGGCTTCCTTGCTCCCACCCTTACATGGGCACCTAGGGCATGAAGGGCTCTCGCCATGGATATTCCGACTCGGCCTAAACCTAGCACAATGCAGGTTGAACCGTGAATCGTAATATCCGTGTTTTGGATGGCCATCATTAGCGCACCTTCTACCGTTGGAATGGAATTATAAATGGCTACATCGTCTCGGTCGAGAATCTCAATTAAATTTAATTGATGAGCTTGACAACGATCTTTTAAGAAAGGTTTCGCCATTCCGGTATAAATCGTAACATTCTCGTTTAGCGATTCGAAATGTTTGTCTGTCAATTGGATCGGTTTCGAGCAAAATATGCTTTCTACAAATCCTTCGTCATCCGTACCTACAATAGGGAGAATTAGGGCATTTGTTTCCTGCAATACGTCCAATGATAGCTCTTTTTTTGCCGCTCCTATAAAATTACTTTCTAAATTATCAAATCCAATGAGGGTTACCGATGCGTCCAGCTCGATAAATTTCTTGATGACTTCAAGTTGGCGAGCATCTCCTCCGATGAAGGTAGCGTGAATCCCTGTGAGCATAAAGCTGATAACCCCTTTCAAACAGTTTACTACAATAAAGTGGACATTAAAAGTAGAAAACAAGTTGATTTTTATCAAAGTGGTTTGCCGGAATTCGTTGCGTTCTACCCTCATCGTATGTGCGCGCCTACCGAAGCGTTACAACCATTCGCCTACACTAATATTTGGCAGTCCCTCGTTCCTTTAACTCCACGATAATCATATCGGGCCCAACCTTGCGTATCGCGTTCCATGGAATAATGACATCATTTTTCTTTTTGCCCCATCCAAGGAAGGAGCTCACTGGAAGGATAATCGAATCAATTTTTCCAGAATCCGAATGGATGACTAAATCCGATTGCCCGAGCATGCCCATTCTCTCTCCATTATCGAGATCAATGATTTCCTTTCCGCTAAATTCGCTATATCTCATCGTTACCCCAGCCCTTTCGGTTTATAATTCATGATCCTTGCAGTGGAAGGATATGCCTTGACCCATAAAAAAAGTACTTCTGCTTTTGCAGAAGTACTTTTTGTTGATGCTAGTTAATCCCCGTATGGCCAAAACCGCCTTCGCCTCTGTCAGTAGGCGGAAGCTCCTTAACGATTTCCCATTTAACTGCAGGAAGGGCCTGGATAACCATCTGGGCAATTCGATCCCCACGAGAGATCAAAAAAGGTGCCTCACCATGATTGATCAAAATAACGCCCACTTCCCCACGATAATCAGCATCAATTGTTCCGGGAGAATTGAGACAAGTTATTCCACTTTTTAAGGCGAGACCACTTCTCGGGCGAATCTGCGCTTCCATATTCATGGGTAATGCCAGGGAAAAACCGGCAGGCACAAGTACACGCTTCCCTGGCAATAGCTCAATCGGCTCCTTAATGGCCGCAAACAAGTCAAACCCTGCGGCATATTGTGACATTTGAGTGGGGAGGCTTATATCCTCATTCCCTGGCAGCTTCATAATTTGTATTGTAACGGTTGACTCTTGCAACTTCTTTCCCCCTCTGGCAGGCTACCTGATCAGATGCTCCTGATTGAAGGTTGAAGGCAATTCTTCAAAAGGACTTACCAGCGCAATCGACATCGCTTGCTGAAAAATCTTTTCAGTTGTAGCCTGGACATGATCTAAGGTGACGCTATCTACTCTTTGAATGATTTCATCAAGGCTCAAGTGTTTGCCAAGAAGCAGTTCATTTTTTCCCAAACGGCTCATGCGGCTGTTGGTGCTTTCTAAACTAAGCATAAGACTTCCTTTGAGCTGTTCTTTGCCTTTTAGTAATTCTTCTTTGGTCATACCCTCCGACTTCATGGTCCGCAACGTATTCACAATCACGGAATACACTTCTTCTAGCTGATGCGGAGCGGTTCCGGCATAGACCGTAAACATTCCATTATCCTGGAAGGAAGAATGATAAGAGAATACCGAGTAGGCTAATCCTCGCTCTTCGCGAACTTCCTGAAACAGCCTTGAACTCATGCTTCCTCCAAGAATATTGTTCATTAGAATCAAGGGATAAATATCCTTATTGCCGACTTCAAGTCCTGGAAAAGCCAAACAAAGATGAGCTTGCTCGGTTTCCTTCTTCTTTAATCTAATGCCGGCCTGGAATTGCGGCGGGATCCGGTTATCCACCTCTTCTTCCCTTTGGAAGCCGGAAAATTGCTCTTTGATGGATGCTAAAAGTCCTTCATTGACATTCCCGGCTACGGTAATGACGACATTCGAAGGCGTGTAGCGACTATTGATATAAGAAAGCACTTTTTCCTGGTTTAGCTGGTTAAGGACGTCCTCTGTCCCTAAGATGCTATAACCCAATGAATGGTGAGGAAAGCTAGCTTTGGAAATCAAGTCATGAACCAGGTCATCTGGCGTATCATCATACATTTTTATTTCTTCGATAACAACCTTGCGCTCTTTTTTGATTTCTTCTTCGTCGAAAACAGAGTTAAAGAACATATCTGAAAGAATATCTAGCGCCATCGGGGCATGGTCGTCTAAAACTCTGGCATAATAGCACGTATATTCTTTAGAAGTAAAGGCGTTAACATGACCGCCTATTTGATCAAAGGATTCGGCTATCTCTTTCGCTGATCTGGACCTTGTTCCCTTAAAGAGCATGTGTTCAATAAAATGGGAAATCCCATTGTTCGCAGGCTCTTCATTCCGGGAGCCGGTTCCAACCCAAATCCCCAATGCAACGGAACGCACCGTTGGGATTTTTTCAATTATCACACGTACCCCATTGTCTAGGGTGTATTTTTCGATCACGAGTGAAAGCCTCCTTGTCGTCCCCATGTACTCCGGGGTCTTCTAATGCAAGATAAAAAGCTTCTTTGAAGCCATTCTCTTTGGTAACATCTGCCCTTGACAGTCAGTATATCTACTATAGCAAAATTACCTTTTTACCTCAATAGGGTATAACCGTTGTGATGAGAGAAGTTCACTGACTGTCCCCACTTTTAGTCCCTTGGACTTTGCCGCCTCCAAAAGGGAGGGCAAAGCTTTCATAGAGGACTCTGTAGGATGCATCAGAATCAGACATCCATTATCCAGTTTAGGTACAAGTCTTTGTATAATTTGGGAAGGGGCCGGTTTCTGCCAGTCAATCGTATCTAATGTCCATAATACGGTATACATACCTTCTTGCGCCGCCATCTGAACGGTACGGTCATCAAAGGATCCAGAAGGAGGGGCAAACAACGTCGGTTTAATAGCCAATTCTTTTTCAATAACCTCGTTTGTTTTTGTAATTTCCAGACGTATTCTATTCAAGGAGATGGTTTTCATATCAGGATGGGAATAAGCATGGTTGCCGATTTCATGCCCTGCGTCCTTAATCTTTCGCGCTTCCTCAGGGAATTTGCTGACCCAGGAGCCATCTAAAAAGAAGGTCGATTTCACATTATATTTATCTAATGTCTTCAGAATTTCTGGCAAATATTCGTTCCCCCATGCCACATTAACCATAAAGGAAACAATAGGCTTTTCCGAATTCCCCTTGTAGATGGGAGAGGGCTTTAAATCAGACAGCTTAACTTTTGGCTCAATCTCCTCAAATTTGATCAGGGACTCATCCCACGCGCCTGCTTTTCCTAAGGCATCCAGAGAGCCCTGCATATCGAGGGTTATGCCATTATAACCCGGAATAGCCTTCCATACGGGATCAATACGAGCATCGATAGGAGCGATATCGTGCGTTTTCTTTAATTCCTGCAGTTTCGCCACCCACTCATCCTTAACCGGAACGGATGCCGGGATTCCTTTCACAGAAGAAATATACGTATTGACTGCCTCAGATTGAAATGCAAACAAAAAAAGCACCAGAAAAAGCCCCCCTAATAAGAGCTGAACCTGTGCCTTTGATACATTCATTCCACCACCTCCGTTTAATCCAGACATATCCAATAGTACAAGTTATGTCGGAAGGGTGGCTTATATTCAAAAATAATTGGGAAATATCGATTTGCTTTAAACCGATATTTTCCCGGATTTAGGTTGTTGCATTTTCCTGCTGCTCTTTTGCTTCCTTCAAAAGGACTTTGCGGGAGAGGTTAATTCTGCCCTGGTTGTCAATTTCCACAACTTTTACCATGATCTGGTCGCCGATCGAAACCACATCCTCCACCTTCGCCACTCTTTCTTCAGCCAATTGGGAGATATGGACCAATCCTTCTTTTCCGGAGAAAACCTCAACGAAAGCACCGAATTTTTCAATCCGCTTAACCGTCCCCAAATACGTTTGTCCAACAGCAACCTCACGTACCAGGTCTTCGATAATTTGCTTCGCACGCTGGTTCATCGCTTCATCAACTGATGCAATAAAGATACGCCCATCCTGCTCAATATCGATTTTCACGCCAGTTTCTTCAATGATCTTATTGATAATCTTACCGCCAGGTCCAATGACATCACGAATCTTATCTGGATGGATTTTCATGGTTAGGATCTTTGGAGCAAATTTTGACAAATGATCTCTAGGCTGAGAAATGGCCTCTAGCATCCGCTCTAGGATATGTATGCGTCCTTCTCTCGCTTGCTTGAGAGCCTGTTCCAGAATTTCTCGGTTAATCCCATCAATCTTGATATCCATTTGCAGTGCCGTTACGCCATCACGCGTACCAGCCACCTTAAAGTCCATATCACCCAAATGATCTTCCATTCCTTGAATATCGGAAAGTACAGTAACATGGTCACCCGATTTAACCAAGCCCATTGCAATCCCAGCTACTGGGGACTTAATCGGTACTCCTGCATCCATCATCGCTAGCGTACTCGCACAGATGCTAGCCTGTGAGGTGGATCCGTTGGACTCCAACACCTCGGAAACCAATCGAATGGTATAAGGAAACTCTTCCTCTGAAGGAATAACCGGTTCTAATGCGCGTTCCCCTAAAGCACCATGCCCGATTTCCCTTCTTCCTGGAGGACGCAAAGGACGTGCCTCTCCTACACTGAACGGAGGGAAATTATAATGATGCATAAAGCGCTTGCTTTCTTCAATCCCAAGTCCATCCAGTATTTGTACATCCCCAAGAGCTCCTAGCGTACAAATGCTTAAAGCTTGCGTTTGTCCACGGGTAAATAATCCGGAACCATGAGTCCGTGCCAGTAAGTTTACTTCTCCGGAGATAGGACGAATCTCATCGATAGCTCGTCCATCAGGCCTAATCTTGTCATGGGTAATTAAGCGACGAACTTCATCTTTAACAATAGTATAAAGCACTTCAGATATTGCTTTGGCATCCTCAGGGTAAATCTCTGCAAAATGTTCTAAAGTTTCTTCTTTAATGCTATCAATCGCGTCTTGCCTAGCTTGCTTTTCTTCCACGCGCACCGCTTCCACAAGACGCTCTAGGGCGTATTCCCTTACTGCCTTATCAATCTCGGGATCTACAGCATGAAGAACTACTTCCATTTTTGGCTTACCCACTTTGGCTTGGATATCCTCTATGAAGCCTACAATGGAACGAATATGATCATGACCAAACATAATAGCCTCGAGCATGACCTCTTCCGGAACTTCATCAGCTCCTGCTTCAACCATGTTTATAGCGTCTTTCGTACCAGCAACTACAAGATGGATATCGCTTTGCGTTTGCTGTTCAACTGTCGGATTTAACACAAACTCCCCATTGATTCTTCCGACAACTGCCCCTCCAATCGGCCCATTAAATGGAACATCAGAGATGCTTAAAGCAATGGATGTACCAATCATAGCAGCAATTTCCGAGGAACAATCCTGATCAACGGACATGACGATATTCACCACTTGAACCTCATTGCGGAATCCTTCTGGGAACAAAGGGCGAATGGGACGATCAATGAGGCGGCTAGCCAATATAGCCTTTTCACTTGGTCTGCCTTCCCTTTTAATGAATCCTCCCGGAATTTTTCCTACGGCATAAAGACGTTCTTCATAGTTTACAGTAAGCGGAAAAAAGTCTAGAGTCGATGGTTGGCTTGACGCGGTTACAGTCGACAATACAGCCGTTTCTCCATACCGCACTAAAACTGCGGCGTTAGCTTGCTTAGCCATTTTCCCATACTCAACGGTTAATGTTCTTCCGCCTAATTCATAAGTAAATGTTTCCATTTATGTAAGCCTCCCTTCTCAAAAGTGATTTTAAACTTAATCTTTCGTCATTATACTATTATTTCCTGCAAATGAAAAATTAAAAGATGGATACTCTTGAATCATTTACTTTATTTTTCCAGGTATCCGCGCAATAGAAAAAGCGGGGATGCCCCCGCTTTATTCCTATCGACGTAAGCCTAACTTATTGATTAGATTACGGTAACGAGTTACATCGGAATTCTTCAAGTAGTTCAACAGGTTACGACGTTGTCCTACCATCTTTAGAAGACCGCGGCGAGAATGGTGATCTTTCTTATGCTCGCGCAAATGCCCGTTTAAGTAGTTAATCTTCTCCGTAAGGATAGCTACCTGTACTTCTGGAGATCCAGTATCGGATTCGTGTACACGGTGTTCTTCGATTAACTGCTGCTTGCGTTCTTGTGTCAATGCCATCCTTGTTCACCTCCTTTGTCATAATCCCCAATAGCCGAGATACACCGTCGGTGATATCGGTCATCCAAGCCATGGTTACTTGCCAATTATAGTTATAACCAATCTTCCTTGAGAAATGTCCTTCACTACCATATCAAATACCCTTCCGCTGCTTGCCATGAATCCTCTGAATCGAGTAGCTACTGGCACCGTCCCTGGTATTGATTTCGCTTGATAGATGATATCTGGAACAGATATTCCATCCTGCCGATGTTGACGAATTCTCTGCTTCACATGTGAAGTAATAATCACATGCATAGCCTATAGGTAGGAAATCTCTTCCCTTGCCTCAGGATGCAGTTGTTCAAGATACATGGAGAATAAGGAATCTTGAAAGGCAACCCGAGAGGCATCAGTTAATCCGTTTTTCCGGTAGATTTTTGACATTTCCTTATGCAGTTTCTTAAATTCATCACTGCAACAGATAATGGCCACTTCTTGGCAAAGTTTACTTAATTGCCGATCAGATTCATCGGCCTTCGGCAATTTCACCTTGAACCTCTCCCTTCTTCACGATTCTGAAACACAATCTTCTCCGTGAGATCCATTCCAGTGAAGGTTTAGCAGGAGGAAGTTTACTAGCGCAATAGCTAATAAGAAATTACCACGAGTAAGTATAACATACATTACGGGACGAGTAAATGCCTAATTCGGGTTACTAAAAAGAATATGTTAGCCCTTTTGGCATTAGAACCTCTGTCTGCGACTAACCCGCTCCGAAGCTAGCTAGCTTGCTTTTGGCATAATCCACATCCTGCGAAATCTGCTTCACAAGATGTTCTACCCCGGCAAACTTCTGCTCCTCACGTATAAAGAAGAGAAAATCTACTTTGATTTCCATATCATACATATTTTCACTAAAATCAAAAATATATACCTCTAAACTCTTTTCTTTCTTTTCATGTTCAAAGGTAGGCTTAATCCCGATATTCATGACGCCATAGAGTATTTGTCCCTGGAAATGAATCCTCACGCCATATACACCCGTACGAGGAATCAGGTAAGGTTCATGCAATCCAATATTCGCGGTTGGAAATCCAATTTGCCGTCCTCTTTTTTCCCCATGAACAACAATGCCCCGCAGACTATAGGGTCTCCCCAAAAATTCGGTCGCCTCTTGGATCTTTCCCCCATAGAGATACTCCCTAATAATGGTGCTGCTGATTTTCTCGCCATAACGGGTAATGGGAGATACGACATCAAGGCCATAACGGCCTTGACTATATTCCTGTAAAGTAAAAGCCGTACCTTTTCCCCGATAGCCAAACGTGTAGTCAAAGCCAACGACAATATGACGGGCTTGTAAGGGAACCAAGAATTCATTGATGAAATCCTGGGGATAAACGGACGAAAATGGAATATCAAACGAAACGACATAGGCGAGATCTACCCCCATGCGTTCCAGCAATTCCAATTTCCCTTCAAGTGGCGTTAGATAATGCGTATAGCCGCTTTGGCCAAGTATTTCCCTCGGATGGGGATGAAACGTCATGACAGCTGATTTTAAGCCCAACTCCTTTGCCAAATCAATAGCCTTCTGAATCACTCTTCGATGGCCTTGATGCACGCCATCAAAATATCCAATGGCCAGCACACTTGGATTAAAGTCCAGAGATTCCAAGGGATATTGCAAGTGCTGTATGATCATTATTTATTCCCCTTCCAATCGAAACACTTTTTCCGGTTTTCCCCACGCTTCGTTCTCAACATATACAACTTTGTACAAAGCTAAGAACTTTTTTTCCGATGAATAAATACGGATCAGTTGATCCTCTGGTAAAGTCTGAGATAACCTTAACTTCTTTCCATTTAAAATGTCTAGTGCCTGGTGTGCAGGTACCACGATTTCCGGATATTGCAGCAAAGCCCAATCTATAGGTTTAAGAAGAGAATCAATATTTCCCTCCTCTGCTGCCGCTTCAATTTGTTCAAAAGTAAAGCAATCCTTTAAGCGAAACGGTCCGCTTGCCACCCTTTGCAAATTTTTCATGTGCGCAGGATAACCAAGCTTTTTCCCAATATCTACACACAATGTCCTAATATAAGTACCTTTTGAGCATTTTACATGGATCGTTATTTCAGGATAGGGAGGGGCTAATGTCGTCGATAACACATCAATCTGGTAGATTACGACTTTTCTAGCTTTCCTTTCAATTTCCTTGCCTTCGCGAGCTAGTTCATGCAGTCTTTTCCCATTTACCTTAACAGCAGAGTACATGGGTGGAATCTGCTCAATCGTACCTAAAAAAGTGTTAAGGACTTGCCTTACTTGATCTTCTTCCAGAGGAAAACTAAGCGGTTGGTCTAAGGTAGTTTCACCATCCGCATCCTCTGTAGTGGTGGAGCGACCAATGGAAACTGTTCCTACATACTCCTTCGGAAGATCCTGAATATATTCCGCAACCCGTGTAGCATGCCCGATACACATCGGAAGGACACCCGTTACCGAAGGGTCAAGGGTCCCCGTATGCCCAATCTTCTTCATGTTCAATATTCTTCGAAGCCTATTTACACAATCGTGGGAGGTCATTCCGGGAGGTTTAAGCAATGGTACAATTCCTATTTTACTCATGGCTGTCAGCTCCAAGCTTGTCCAAGTCTATTCTTGACAATCTCTATTACTTCGGGCAAACTTCCTTTCACCGTGCAGCCCGCAGCTTTAGCATGACCTCCACCGCCAAGTTCTTTGGCAATGGCTGAGACATCTACTTTCTTATTCGAACGAAAGCTGACTTTTACCGTTTCCGGATCCATTTGCTTAAATAAAACTCCCACTTCAACACCTTCTATATTTCTCGCGTAATTCACAATGCCTTCCATATCTTCCGGATTAGCTTGGCTCACTTCCATCGCTTCCAGGGTTATAGTAAGATAAGCCGCTTCATCATTAAAATCCATCGTAAGGGTAGGCAAAACCTCTCTTAGCAAACGCAAGTAAGAAGCAGTAATGGTTTCTAAGCAACGCTCCGCCACTTCAGACGGAGACACTCCATGATTCAATAAATCCGCTGCTTTTTGCAAGACTTCCGCCGTTGTATTAGAATACCTGAATCCACCCGTATCCGTTAGAAGACCCATATATAACGATGTGGCTAAGCCAGTATGTAAAGGTATACCCATTTCTTTTACTAAGTCATATAAAATTTCCGCAGTCGCACAAGCATCGGTACGGACAAGATTAAATTTTCCAAACAGATCATTCGTAGGATGATGATCCACATTCAACAATTGGACATCCTTTGTAAAATAACGCGCGGCTTCCCCTACTCTCAGGAAATCTCCGCAATCTAAAGCAATAGCATGATCGAATAATCCATCTGGTTTCTCTTCAGACAAATTGATAATTTTATTACTATGTGGAATAAACAAGAATTTTTCTGGAGTTGATCCTTCATTTACAAGGACAAATTCTTTACCCAGCGCTTGCAGCATATGCCCCATCGCAAGAATTGAGCCTGTCGCATCCCCATCTGGACTAACGTGGTTTACAACAAGAAAGCGGTCGTTCTCCCTAAGGAAACGACCTGCTGCCTCCAGATCCTGTTTATAGTTCATGGTCCGTATCCTTCTTGATATCTTTTAGTATAGTTTCAATACGGCTGCCATAGCTAATGGATTCATCAACCTTGAATTGGAGATCCGGTGTATGGCGAAGCTGAATTCGTTTTCCGAGCTCGCTGCGAATAAATCCTTTTGCCTTATTTAAGGCGCCTAAGGAATTCTCCTTCTGCTCTTCATTTCCCATCACGCTAATAAATACCTTAGCCAATTGTAAATCTCCAGCGACCTCCACACCGGTTACAGTGACGAAACCAATTCGCGGATCTTTAATTTCCCGTTGGATAATTTGACTTAATTCTTTTTTCATCTGCTCGCCAATTCGGCTTACACGAACTTTACTCATGGCCCTCACCTCGAGTATTAATGAGCCGCCGGTAATGCCCCGGCGGCGTTAAAATTCCTTGCTTCGTTATTTTAAGTTAACATCATAGGTTTATCCTAACAGATCTTAGGATGCCGGAACTTCTTCCATAATAAAGGCTTCAATGATGTCTCCTTCTTTTATATCGTTATATTTTTCTATGGTAATTCCGCACTCATACCCTTGGGCAACTTCCTTGGCGTCATCTTTAAATCGCTTTAAGGCATCGATTTTACCTTCAAAGATGACAATCCCATCACGGATTACGCGAACGCCAGAATCCCGGGTGATTTTTCCGTCTGTCACCATACATCCGGCAATATTGCCGACCTTGGATACCTTGAAGACTTGACGAACTTCCGCTTGCCCAATCGTTTTCTCCTGGAAGTTCGGATCCAGCATCCCTTTCATCGCAGCTTCAATTTCTTCCATGACTTTGTAAATAATCCGGTGGAGCCTGATATCCACCTTTTGGGATTCCGCTACCGACTTGGCATTTGCATCAGGACGTACATTAAAGCCAATAATAATGGCATTAGACGCATCCGCAAGCACAACGTCTGATTCTGTAATGGCTCCTACCCCTGTGTGGATGATGCGAACTCTGGCTCCTTCAACATTAATTTTTTCCAGAGATCCCTTTAATGCCTCAGCCGATCCCTGAACGTCAGCTTTTATAATAACGCCTACTTCCTTGACGTCGCCTTCTTTGATTTGGTTGAACAAATCATCTAAAGATACCCTTGCAGATGCCCTCAACTCATTTTCTCTTCGCTTAGATGCTCTTTTTTCTCCAATGGATCTTGCCTTTTTCTCATCTTCAAAGACCATGAACTGATCTCCAGCTTGAGGTACATCGTTCAGTCCAGTAATCTCTACTGGTGTACTTGGACCTGCTTCCTTTATCCGGCGGCCCTTATCGTTTACCATAGCTCTCACGCGCCCAAATGCACTTCCTACAACCAGAGGATCTCCAACCTTCAACGTTCCGTGTTGTACAAGCACAGTAGCCACTGGTCCTCGACCGCGATCAAGTTCTGCCTCAATTACAGTTCCTCTAGCTCTCTTATCCGGGTTAGCCTTGAACTCTTGAACTTCCGCAACAAGAAGGATCATTTCTAACAACTCATCCAAGCCTTCTCTCTTTAAAGCTGAGAGATTTACGAAGATGGTATCGCCTCCCCATGCTTCAGACACCAAGCCGTGTTCAGTCAGTTCCTGCATCACCCGATCAGGATTTGCCGCAGGTTTATCCATTTTATTAACAGCTACGATAATGGGAACATTCGCTGCTTTCGCATGGTTGATAGCTTCAACAGTTTGAGGCATTACGCCATCGTCTGCAGCCACAACCAAGATAGTAAGATCCGTTACTTTAGCTCCGCGAGCGCGCATTGACGTAAAGGCCGCGTGACCAGGTGTATCCAAGAAGGTGATCTTCTTGTCATTGATTTCCACTTGATAGGCGCCAATATGCTGTGTAATTCCTCCGGCCTCTGTAGAAACAACTTTGGATTCACGGATCGCATCCAGAAGAGTTGTTTTTCCGTGGTCTACGTGACCCATGATGGTAACTACTGGCGGGCGTTCAGACAATTGGGAAGGCTCATCCACTTCCTCAATGGTTTCAAATTCCAACTCATTGATAAGGATTTTCTCCTCAACTTCTACCCCATATTCAGTCGCTATGAGGGTAATCGTGTCGCTTTCCAATTCCTGGTTGATATTGGCCATGACACCGAGGAAAAGAAGCTTTTTAATGATCTCAGAAGATTCTCGATTTAACTTTTTCGATAGTTCTCCTACGGTCATTCCTTCAGAAAAGACAAGTTTATCCGGTAGGGGCTTTGGTCCTCTCGGTTCTGGCTGGCTGCCCTTTTTGTTCTTTAGCTTGTTGCTGAAATCAACCGAGTTTTTGTTATCATCGAAGCGTTTGGGATTCCCTTTCGACTTGACCTTGGTCTTTCCTCGAGATGCGTAATTCTCATCTGTATTAGCCGGCGTAGGTGACTTCTTTGCAATATTGTTGTTATTATTTTTTTTCTCCACCAAATTCCCTCTCTTTTCCTTCTCACCATTGAATGGCTTGTTGTTTTCCGTCTGTTGATTTGACGGTCTTCTCTGTTGTTCTCCCGTACCTCGTTGTTGGCCTTGCTGTTGACCCTGAAAGCCGGGTCGCTGACCTGACCGTGGATCGCGCTGCTGACCGCGCTGGTTCCGGTTAGAATTCTGCATACCCGTTTGCGGCCTCTTTTCATTTCCTCCTTGCCCTGATGGGCCTCCCTGTACAGGCCTTGACTCTGGCATTTTATTTGCAGCCTCTGGAGGTTTAGAGGAGGCGTTTGATTGATTCTTAAGACCCTTTATATGATTCTCTACTTTAGAGATGGCATCAGCCTCAAGAGTGCTCATGTGGTTCGCTACTTCCACATTCACCTTCTTAAGAACGCTAATAAGCTCTTTGCTTGACATGTTAATTTGTTTAGCGTACTCATAGACTCTCAATTTATTCATACGTTACCCCCTTCATCTTGGTCCAAATACTTCAGTAGTTCACGGGCAAAACCACTATCCTTTACACCGATGACAACCCTCTGTTCCTTACCAATGTAATGCCCAAGACGATATCTGTCAGCAAACAAACGTAAAGGGATGTCATATGTTCGACACTTATCCATCAATTTCTTCTTCGTATTATCAGACGCATCACCAGATAGAATGACAAGGTGAGCCAGCTTTGAACGCACAGCCTTCACCACCAGCTCTTCCCCCGTAACGAGCTTTCCAGCCCTCTGCGCAAGCCCTAAAAACTGTTCTATTTTATGGTTCACGTGCACCCATCCCAATCAAGTCCATTTCTAGCCGCTCATACACTTCCTCGGGAATGGAAACCTCTAAAGATCTATCCAGTGCTTTACGTTTTCTCGCTAGGGAAAAGCAATCCTGCTTTCGGCATATATATGCTCCTCTTCCGGAGGCCTTACCCGTTAAGTCAATTTTTACTTGCCCTTCCGTTCCACGGACCACACGAATCAATTCTTTTTTGGGGATCATCTCCTGACAAGCTACGCACTTTCGCATAGGGATCTTCTTAGGCTTCATCAGACCGCCCCCCTCCTACTCATTTACACGTTGATCGTCAACAGCCTCTTCTTCCATTATACCATAATCGCCCTCCGGCACCTCGTATCCTTCTTTTTTGGCTTGGGATTCGCTTTTGATATCAATTTTCCACCCTGTCAGCTTAGCGGCTAATCGGGCGTTCTGCCCTCTTTTCCCTATAGCTAGGGATAGTTGGTAATCCGGAACCATTACCCGCGTCATCTTTTCCTCTTCTGATACCTCTACGGAGATAACCTTAGAAGGACTAAGCGCATTAGCTACATATACCGTCGGATCCTCTGACCATCTTACAATGTCAATTTTTTCGCCGCGCAGTTCGTTAACAATCGTCTGCACTCGTGCCCCTTTCGGACCAACACAAGCCCCTACAGGGTCAACATTGGGATCAATGGAATGAACGGCAATTTTCGAACGATCCCCCGCTTCTCGGGCCACGGATTTCAACTCCACCACACCATCAAAAATTTCAGGAACCTCGAGCTCGAACAACCGTTTCAGTAAGCCCGGATGAGTCCGGGAAACAAAAATTTGCGGCCCCTTCGTCGTTTTCTCGACCTTGGTAATGTACGCTTTAATCCGATCACCCTGTTGAAAGTTTTCTCCCGGCATTTTTTCGTTGACGGGCATGATGGCTTCCACTTTCCCCAAGTCAATGTAATAATTGCGTGCATCCTGGCGTTGGACAATACCGGTAATAATATCATCTTCTCGGTCAATAAACTCACTGAAAATTATTCCACGTTCAGCTTCCCTTATCCTTTGGGTAACGACTTGCTTGGCCGTCTGTGCGGCAATTCTACCAAAATCGCGCGGTGTCACCTCAATTTCAACGATATCATCGAACGTAAAATTGGGGTCAATTTCCTGTGCGGCCTCGAGGGAGATTTCTAAGCGGGGGTCTAATACTTCCTCCACCACGTTTTTGCGGGCAAACACCTTGACAGCACCTGTATCGCGGTTAATATCAACGCGTACATTCTGGGCTGAATTAAAATTCCTCTTATAGCCCGAAATCAAGGCAGCCTCAATGGCTTCAATCAATATTTCTTTATTTATGCCTTTTTCCTTTTCCAGATCATTTAACGCTTCAATAAAATCCGAATTCACCGAATTACTCCTCCTTCATCTTTGTGCTGGTGCACTACGTCGAGTATACGTCCTGCCTCCAGCAATCCGTGTCCTTGTAAAAGAACCCCTTATTCTATAACAGCTTGGGCCTATGTATAACTAAAAAACAAAGGCTAATCGGGCATTTTCCACCTTATCGTACGGAATGACGTAAGATTTTTGCTCTTCCTGGATGGTAATTAACCCCTGATCGAATTGGGAGAGGATCCCTTCGAAAACCTTCAAGTCCTCTATCGGCTCTTTGGTTTTAAGATGGACTCGTTTCCCGATGGACCAACGAAAGTCCTTTTCCTTCTTCAATGGGCGTTCGATGCCTGGCGAGGATACTTCAAGAAAATAGGCATCAGGGATAGGGTCTACTTCATCAAGACGCTTGCTCAGCTTTTCACTGACAGCCCCACAGTCCTCAATGTCTATACCGCCTTCTTTATCGATGTATACGCGCAGGAACCAATTGTTTCCCTCTTTCACATATTCTATATCAACGAGCTCTATGCTCATGTCTGCAAGGATGGGTGTCACGAGTTCTTCAACTACTGTAGTTACATTCTTACCCATCGGATTTCCTCCTTCAAGTGCTTTATGATTGATGTATGGCGCTGACAAATTGACTTGCGTTACGTTCAACACCTAATTAGGATAAAACGAAAGAGTGGGTTTCCCCACTCTTGCAAATTCCGTATCCTTAGTATTTCCAAAAAGATTATACCATAATCCACAAGCCCTAGCAATAACAGGCACTTGAAATCTATGGGCTCCTGGTTTCTAGAACAGCGATAACTGATTAGATTCTGGAAGCCCCTTTAAGCAGCCTTGCTCTTGCAAGTATTCGATGACCGTCTTGGATACCTTAGACCTTTGCTGCAGGTCCTCAATGGATAAGAACTCCCCATTCTCCCTCGCAGCTGCGATATTAATGGCCGCGTTCGTTCCAACTCCAGGCAAGGAATTGAAAGGGGGAATGAGTCCGTCCCCATCCAATAAGAATTGGGTAGCGTGCGAACGGTATAAATCAATGTTCTTAAAGTGGAACCCGCGCTCGCACATCTCCAAGGCGATTTCCAGGACGGTTAGCAAGTTTTTTTCTTTAGGCTGGGCATCGTTTCCTTTTCTTTCAATTTCTTCGATTTTCGCCCGGATGGCAGGACTGCCTTTCACCATGACTGGAATATCAAAATCATCGGCGCGCACGGTAAAATAGGTCGCATAATATTCAAGAGGATAGTGAACCTTAAAATAGGCAATCCTGACTGCCATCAGTACATAGGCTGTAGCATGAGCTTTCGGAAACATGTACTTGATTTGCTTGCATGACCAAATATACCAATCCGGCACATTGTTTTGCTTCATGTCCTCTTCCATCTCAGGGGTGAGACCTTTCCCTTTGCGGACACTTTCCATGATTTTAAAGGCAACACTAGGCTCCAAGCCCTTATACATCAAATACACCATGATATCGTCACGACACCCAATAACCTCTTTCAGCGTACACGTACCTTTTCGAATCAATTCTTGAGCGTTGTTAAGCCATACATCCGTCCCATGGGAAAGACCGGAGATCTGCACTAACTCCGCAAAGGTAGATGGTTTCGTATCTTCTAGCATTTGACGGACAAATTTTGTACCAAATTCCGGTATACCTAACGTCCCCGTATTGGTACGGATTTGCTCGGTAGTCACCCCGAGAGACTCCGTACTGCTAAAGAGCGCCATCACCTGCTTGTCATCTGTTGGGATCTTTTTCGGATCTAGTCCGGTCAGATCCTGAAGCATACGAATGGCCGTGGGATCATCGTGACCGAGTATATCCAATTTCAGCAGATTATCATGGATAGAATGAAAGTCAAAATGAGTCGTCTTCCATTCAGATTCCTTATCATCCGCTGGAAATTGAATGGGAGAAAAATCATAAATGTCCGTGTAATCCGGAACTACAATAATTCCGCCTGGATGCTGACCCGTGGTACGCTTTACACCGGTACACCCGGAGGCTAGACGAAGAATCTCTGTATTTTTTAGCTGAAGCCCTTTTTCTTCTTCAAACTTTTTGACGAACCCGTAGGCCGTTTTATCAGCTACTGTACCTATCGTTCCTGCACGGTATACATAATCCGGGCCAAACAATACCTTCGTATAATTGTGTGCTCGAGGCTGGTACTCTCCTGAAAAGTTTAAGTCGATATCGGGAACCTTATCCCCCTTAAAGCCCAGGAATGTTTCAAATGGGATATCATGCCCATCTTTATTGTATTCAGCGCCGCATTGCGGACACTGCTTATCAGGCAAGTCATAGCCGCATGCCACGGACCCATCTTCAATGAACTCAGAGTGCTTGCAGCTCGGACAAACGTAATGCGGAGGGAGTGGATTTACTTCCGTGATCTCCATCATCGTCGCAACAAATGACGATCCTACGGAACCACGCGACCCTACCAAATAACCATCATCCAAAGACTTCTTTACAAGCTTATGCGAGATCAGATAAATAACGGCAAACCCATGACCAATGATGCTATTCAGCTCTTTCTCGAGCCGCTTTTGAACCAAATCAGGCAGAGGGTCGCCATAGATGCTTTTGGCCCGTTCGAAGCTCATCACTTCCGTATCCTCATTTGCTCCATCAATCTTTGGCGTAAACAACTTGTCAGGAATAGGCTTAACCTCTTCAATCCATTCGTTCACTTGTCTCGGTCCCGCTACTACGGCAGCATAGGCCTGATCCTCTCCCAAATAGCGGAATTCTTCCAGGAATTCATTGGTCGTCGAAAAATGGGCATCTGGCAGCTTATCCGGCTTCAGCATACTCGCTCCGCCTAAACTGCGGATAAGAATTTGCCGGTAAATTTTTTCGTGTCGCTCCAGATAGTGAACGTTACCGGTGGCAACTACTGGTTTGCCTAATTTTCGACCCAAATCCATGATTTTGCGGTTAATATCCTGCAAAGCTTCTTCATCTTTGACTAGTTCCTTTTCAATCAGGTGAAGATTATAATACGTTGGCTGTATTTCTAGGTAGTCATAAAATTTAGCGACTTCCTCCGCTTCGTCGATCGATTTTTGCATCACCGTTTCAAACAATTCCCCGCGTTCACATCCTGAACCAATAATAAGCCCTTCTCGGTGCTTAATCAATTCGCTTCGGGGAATTCGCGGAACACGATGGAAATATTCGGTATGAGCCTTAGAAACCAGGATATACAAATTACGCAAGCCGACCTGATTTTTCACAAGAATAATGGAATGGAAAGGCCGTTGACGCATCCAATCGCCATTGCTTCCGATATAGTCATTCAATTGATTTAAATTGGTCATGTTTCGCTCTTCTAAGCGAAGCACCATTTTCCAAAGGACATGGCCCGTTGCTTCTGCATCGTAAACGGCACGGTGGTGACTCACCAGTTCAACATTCAAGTAATTACTGATCGTATTTAAACGGTGGTTCTTGAGTTCTGGTAAAAGAAAGCGCGCCAATTCCAAAGTATCGATGACGGCATTTGTTAATTCCGGCTGATTAAGCTTCCGATAGCCCGTATTTATGAACCCCATATCAAATCTGGCGTTATGAGCTACGAGTACCGCATCCCCGACAAACTCCCGAAAGTCATTAAGCACCTGGTCAATTTCCGGAGCATCGACAAGCATATCATCCGTAATCCCGGTTAAATCGATAATCGTATTGGTCAAGCTCTCATGAGGATTAGCAAACCGTTCGAAGCGGTCCACGACCTCCCCATTCACAATTTTTACTGCTGCTAACTCGATAATTTTATTGTAAACTACCGATAAACCGGTCGTTTCCACGTCAAAAATAACATAGGTTGCTTCTTTTAAAGGCATATCAATTGGATTGTAGGCAATAGGTGCACCGTCATTTACAATATTCGCCTCTAGTCCGTAAATGATCTTGATTCCTGCTTTTTGCCCCGCACTATAAGCTTCTGGAAAGCTTTGCACACCCGCGTGATCCGTAATGGCAATCGCCGGATGGCCCCACTTCGCAGCTTGGGCAACTAACTTTTTCACAGGCGTTATTGCATCCATCGTACTCATTGGCGTATGCAAATGAAGCTCAATCCTTTTTTCAGGAGCTGTATCCTCCCTGAATTTAGGCTTGATTTCGTTCACATCATTGGCTTCCATAGCCAGTTCGCGGGCAAACT
Organism: Ammoniphilus soli; assembly: GCF_040813775.1. Lineage (NCBI taxonomy): Bacteria > Bacillati > Bacillota > Bacilli > Caryophanales > Paenibacillaceae > Ammoniphilus > Ammoniphilus soli. Next base: position 424,089 of record NZ_JBEGDL010000001.1, on the reverse strand, counting down.
GATCGTACGTTACTCGACCCCTAACCTTAACCCACATTCCCTCTTTAACTGCCTTCATCATGACAAGGTCTTCTTTATCCCGCGAAAAGATCTTCACGCTAATCGAGTCCGTATAATCGGTTACACGGAATGTTAGTAGGGATCTCCCGCTCTTCAGTTCCCGAATTTCCGAGGCAAACACTTGCCCCTGAATGGTAATTCTTTTTTCCTCTTCTACAATCTGCTGGATCGGACTAGGCTCATCCTGGATTTTATAGCCAATGAGAAACTCGACATTTGCTTCAGCCAGAGTCGATGAGTCTCCTTTTTCCTTTTCTTTTTCGGTTTCAATTAAAGCCTCCATGGCACGAGAACGGTCTTCTTGCATTCTCTGCTCCAGAAACGCCTGATAATCTTCCTCTGACTCTACGACTTTAAATTCAACAGGCACGCGCGTTCCCGAAATTTTTTCAATCAATCCGGCAATCAAACGGTCAATTTCCTTCTTTTTGACCATTGAAAGCGCGATTTCATTGGTAACAGATAAAATGACTTTATTGCCCATGACTTCCGGCAAGGATTCTTTCATAAAGGCAGCAGATGATGAGACTTGACCAGCAACCAGGTCAACGATGTATCCCCAATAATCTCCAATAAAGGCTAGGATATCAACGGGCTCCATATAGGTTATATAGCAATCTACCAAAGCGATATGCGAAAAAGTCTCCTGGATCCGTTGAAAAAAAGCACGGTATACGAGGCTTGGCAACATCTTTTCTAGTTCAATATAAAAAGTCCACTGCTTGTTCTGTCGTGTCAGTTCTAGTCTATCGATTCTTCCCTCTGCAAAATATTGGCTTCGATACTCTTCAGGTATGTCAGCCTGTCGCAAAAGAAGTTGAAATCGCTCCTTCTGTTCCAGCCATTGCTGCATCCCCAAACACCTCTGCTTTTCGGTTTCTTATGTCCCAAAACCAGCATATACAAGTCTTAGAAATGTAAAATGAGTTCCGAGTGTCATCGGAACCCATCCACTAGTTTTATTATAGCTTAGAAAGTGTTTCTTTCATATAGTTTAAAACCTGGTCAGCCGAGATTTCCAACATTTCACCGGTTTTGCGAATCTTGCACTCGACAATCCCTTCACTAGCTTTCCCGCCAACGGTAACCCTTAATGGAATTCCTATGAGGTCTGCATCTTTGAATTTAACACCCGCTCGCTCAGGGCGATCATCGTATAAGACTTCGAATCCCGCACCTTGTAAGGATTCATAAAGAGTCTCCGCAAGCTTCACCTGATCCTCATTTTTTGTATTAACGGCGATCAGATGAACCTGATACGGCGCTATAGATAACGGCCATATGATTCCATTCTCATCATGATTTTGCTCAACGACCGCAGCAACCGTACGAGAAATCCCAATCCCGTAGCAGCCCATGATCATCGGCTTTTCTTTCCCATTTTCGTCAAGGAAGGTGGCCTTCATTTTTTCGCTATAACGAGTTCCAAGCTTAAAGACATGCCCCACTTCGATGCCTCTAGCGAACTGAATGTCACTTCCGCACTGCGGGCAAGGATCTCCTTCTTCAATGTTCCTTAAATCCCCGTACTGTGCTACTTCAAAATCTTTACCTGGTGTAGCGTTTCGGAAGTGATAATCAACAGCTCCAGCACCCACTACACCATTTACCATATCTTTTACGGCCTCATCAGCCACAATGGTTACTCTCTTTCCAGAGAGCCCTACTGGCCCGACAAATCCAACCGGAGAACCAAGTACATCCAACACTTCTTGCTCGGTAGCCATCGAGATCACATTCGCATCGAACATATTTTTTAATTTCACATCATTCAAATCGTGATCCCCGCGAATAAGGGCAAGCACATATTGCTGATCGACCTTAAACAAAAGCGATTTGATTGTTTTATGCGCCGGCAAGCCCAAAAATTCACTGAGCTGGGCAATCGTTTTTACCGATGGCGTATGTACCTTCTCCAGTTCAGCAGGAGTCTCCGCAGAGGCTTGCCCTTGATAGACAACGTCTGCTTTTTCCAAGTTAGCGGCATAATTACATGAAGTACAGTACGCAATCGTATCTTCTCCAATGTCCGAGAGCGCCATAAACTCGTGGGTCCCTTTTCCTCCGATGGCACCTGCATCGGCTTCAACAGCACGAAAATCCATCCCGCATCTCGTGAAAATACGGGTGTAGGCATCATACATAGCTTGATAACTGCGATCGAGACCTTCTCGGTCCGAATCAAAGGAATAGGCATCTTTCATAATAAATTCCCTTGCTCGGATCACACCGAATCGAGGTCTAACCTCATCACGATACTTGGTTTGGATTTGATATAAGTTAATGGGTAATCTCTTATAGGAATTAATTCCATCCCGGGCAATGCTTGTCACTACCTCTTCATGGGTTGGACCTAATACAAAGCTGCGGTCATGGCGATCCTTCAGCCTCATCAGCTCGGGACCATAGGCTTCCCATCGCCCTGTTTCCTGCCAGAGTTCTGCTGGTTGGATGGCCGGCATGGAAATTTCCTGAGCTCCTGAGCGATCCATCTCTTGACGAACAATCTCAGTGACTTTTCGAACCACACGGTATCCCAGAGGCAAGTACGAGTACACCCCTGATACCAATTGCCGAATCAAACCGGCGCGAAGCATTAACTGATGACTTACAATTTCGGCTTCCGACGGCACTTCCCTTAGAGTAGGAAGAAACAAGCTAGACTGACGCAAATCATTCATCCTCCTTAACCACATGCACCACTTGATCTATAAATTAGAAGAAAAACCTTTGGATATCGTTCCATGTAATAACTAGGATCAATAACATGAGAAAAGCAAATCCCAAGAAATGAACCATTCCCTCTTTCTGGGGATCCACTGGTCTGCCACGTAAAGCCTCTAGCATCAAAAACACCAGTCTTCCTCCATCTAAAGCAGGGAGAGGAAGGAGATTAATGATCCCCAGGTTTATGCTTAATATGGCTGCCCACTTTAACAGGATGGCCACTCCCTTTTCGGCAGCCTCATAGGTATAGTTGAAAATTCCGACAGGACCAGATAACTCATCCATCGACACCTTTCCGGTCACCAGCATTCCCAGTCCCTTGAAAATGAGAGTCGAAAACTGCCAGGTCGTATCCCCGGCATATCGGATGGACGGACCAAACTCTGTAGTCACTGGCGGATAAACTCCAATCTTTCCTACCGTTTGCCCCTCGACATCTACAGAATCAGTCACTAAAGGAACGGTAAATTGCTCTTTATTTCTTTCGATAATAAATGTCAGTTCTTTTCCTGGAGATTGGCTCACGATCTTTACAATATCTTCCCAGGACTGAACCTCTTGATTATCCACTTGTAAAATCCGGTCTCCTTGCTTCAGTTCTGCCCGTTCAGCAGGTCCTCCCGGACTGATTTCTCCAAGAAAAGGAAGATTGGTGGGCGTTCCATAAGAAAGGGCCATGACCAGCAGGAGTATAAAAGCAAGGATAAAATTGGCTGCAGGCCCGGCAAAGATTGCTGCTGCCCTTTGTCCTACCGTTTTGCTTCCAAACTGGCGATCCCATGGAGCAATCTGAATATCCTGGCCGTGTGATACCAACATGGCCTGCGGATGAATATTCCACTTTTGCAACTCCCCATCCACATACGCTTCTAGGGTTAATTTCCGCTCCATATCTATCCGTTCAACTGAAACGATTTCTGCATGAGGATGGGATCTTAACTGGTCAACAATAATTCGCTTCACCTGATCGTTCTCAACAATTATTCCGACTTCTTGGCCCGAGTTAATTTTCACGACTTCGGGGTCTTCACCAGCCATTCGGACAAATCCCCCAATGGGGAGTAAGCGAAGCGTATACGTCGTCTCGCCTCTTTTGAATGAAAACAGCTTCGGACCCATGCCTAGTGCAAACTCCCGGCAGAGTATCCCAGCACGTTTTGCAAAAACCAAATGTCCCAACTCGTGGAAAAAAACCAACGCACCAAAAACTAGAATGATGGATAAGACCTCAAACATAATACCCCACCTTTCCGGCTAATTGTTTTAGACTAAGCTGGCCTCTCTTCGTGCCCAATGATCTGCCTCCCAAATCGTCTCAATCTGAGGATTAGCTATATTCTGGTGCTTTTCTAACACTTTTTCAATAAAAGGTTCAATTTGTGTAAACGCAATTTCCCCTTTTAAAAAGCGGTCCACCATGATTTCATTGGCTGCATTCAGTACTGTAGGCAAGGTGCCTCCTGCCTGGCCACACTCATAAGCTAACCTTAACGCAGGATATCTTTCCCAATCTAATGGAGCAAAATTCAACGATAGGGCTTGACTAAAGTCAAAAGAAGGAATATTGAGCGATATGCGCTCAGATTCACTCAGCGCATATTGGATAGGCACTCTCATGTCAGGTGTACCTAACTGGGCCATAATGGCACTGTCCTTAAACTCAACCATCGAATGGACAATGCTTTCCCTATGCAGGACACAATCGATCTGGGAAAAAGGCAAACCGAATAGCCAATGGGCTTCTATCACTTCCAAACCCTTATTCATCATTGTAGCAGAATCAATGGTAATTTTCGCCCCCATTTTCCAGTTTGGGTGATTAAGAGCTTGTTCGACGGTAACCTCCTCTAATTCTTCTCTTGATTTATCCCGAAAAGAACCACCGGAAGCTGTGAGAATCAGCCTTTTAATGGTTTTGGAATTTTCTCCTTGAAGACATTGGTGGATGGCAGAATGCTCGCTGTCTATCGGCAAAATGTCTACTTGTTTTTCTGCCGCCAGCTCCATTACGATATGCCCGGCCGAGACAAGTGTTTCTTTATTGGCTAAACCAATCGTTTTTCCCGCTTCAATTGCCTGTAAGGTTGGGGCCAATCCTACACTCCCTACCATTGCCGAAACTACAAAATTCGTTTCCGGGAAGGTAGCCACTTCTGCTGCTCCATCTGAACCATACGTGACTTTTATATCTTGTGGGATATGCATTCTAACTTTTTCAGCCAACTCTTTGGTTCCAACTGAAACGATACGCGGGCGAAACTGCAGTGTCTGGCGAACTAGTTCTTCCCAATTGGATCCAGCCGCAAGACCGGTTACTTTAAATCGTTCAGGATGTTCGGAAATGACATCAAGCGTCTGTATTCCTATTGATCCCGTAGAGCCTAATATAGATATGTATTTCAAAAAAGGGCACTCCTTCCTATATCAACGAAAGCAGGTGTAAAACAGGGAATACAAACAATAAGCTATCAAATCGGTCTAATGCTCCGCCATGTCCCGGCAAGAGTTGACCGGAATCCTTTACACCCAAAGTTCTCTTTACGGCAGATTCTACTAAATCACCTAACTGCCCGAAAGTGGAGACCGCTAGAGCTAAAATCAAAGCATCGGTGAATGCAAGCTGATCTGAAAAAAAAGACATAACAGCAAGCACCAGAACAGCCACTACTATCCCGCCTACAGACCCTTCAATCGTTTTATTGGGGCTAATCGTTGGCCAAAGCTTGTGCCTGCCCATCGCCTTGCCAACAAAATAAGCAGACGTATCCGTGGCCCAAGCGGCTAACAGCACAGCCAAGGTTAGGATCAGCCCTTGTTCCAGCAAACGGGTCTCCAGCATGTAATGCAAGGATACCCCAAGATAGACGGATCCTATAAATATATAAGAAACCTCATGAATAGAGGATGTATTCTTACTGACTACAGGCATTGATAAAAGAATAAGCATTTGCAAAATAAACGGTTCCAGGGATAACTCACCGGTAATTTGGCTAGGCAAAAAATAATAAATGGTGAAAAGGAACCCTGTAATCGATGACAGGCTCCATATAGATATGTTATTCATCTTCAGCCATTCATAGTAACCGGCTAATGCGATGAAAAAAAGGAGGACTCCATAGCTAACTCCCCCCATAAACAGAAGGGAAAGGAACACGGCCCCCCCAATTGCTCCAGTTATCACTCTTGTCTTCAATGTTTATCCACTCCAACTATACCCCGCCATAGCGGCGATTCCGGTGCTGGTATTCAAAAATGGCTTTATAGAATTCATCTCGGTTAAAATCAGGCCAATACACTTCACTAAAGCATAATTCTGAATAGGCTAACTGCCAAAGCATAAAGTTACTTAAGCGAAGCTCGCCACTCGTACGAATGAGCAGATCCGGATCAGGCAAACCATTCGTGAACAGGAATTGATCCATCATTTGCTCGTTAATATCCGTGACGTCAAGCTTCCCTGTCTTAACCTCATTTGCAATGGAGCGAATAGCATGAAGCATTTCATCCCGGCTTCCATAATTCAGCGCAAAATTCAGGATAAGGCCTGTGTTATTCTGAGTCTTTTCCTGTGCTTGCAGCACAGCATCCATTGTATATTCGGGAAGTTGTTCCTTATTACCAAGCATACGGACTTGAACATTCTGTTCGATCAATTCTTTCAGTTCTGTGAGCAGATACTCTTGGGGAAGTCTCATGAGATACTCGACTTCATCCTTAGGTCTTTTCCAATTTTCCGTAGAAAAAGCATAAAGAGTCAATGCCTTTACCCCGATCTCATCCGCTGCCCTCGTAATTTCTTTCACAGTTTTCATTCCGGCACGGTGTCCTGCAACCCGAGGCAATCCCCGCTTCTTTGCCCATCTTCCGTTTCCGTCCATAATGATCGCAATATGTTGAGGAATGTTATCAAGGTCAAGATCAAGAGCCAATCCTTCGCCTTCCTTGCCCTGCATCCATTTGGTAATTCTGTTTAGCATAAGTCTTCCCCCAAAAATAGGCAATATACATAAGCCCCCACTAAAAGGATGGGGGCAATATGATCTAAGTTAGACTTCCATAATTTCTTTTTCTTTTTCCTGGACGATCCTATCCACTTGCTGAATGCTGCTGTCCGTTGACTTTTGAATTTGATCCTGGTATCGTTTCAAGTCATCTTCCGAGATAGTGCCATCCTTTTGAAGCTTCTTAAACGAATCATTTGCGTCGCGTCGAACGTTCCGAATCGCAACTTTCGCTTCTTCCCCTTCTTTTTTCACCAGTTTGACAAGTTCGGCTCTTCTTTCCTCTGTTAAAGGAGGGATCATTAACCGGATGACGCTGCCATCATTTGTCGGCGTCAACCCCAGATCCGATTTCAATATTGCCTTTTCTATCGGTCCCAGCTGGGTTTTATCCCATGGCTGGATGGTAATCAACCGAGCCTCAGGCACCGATACGTTTGCCATTTGAGAAACAGGAGTTGGCGTTCCATAATAATCGACGAGAACCTTATCAAGCAGAGCTGGAGTCGCTCTTCCGGCACGCAGGCTGGAAAGCTCTTTCTTCAGGGCTGCCTGAGCTTTGGACATGCGTTCTTCAGCGTTTTGAATGACGTTTTGTGGCATAATTCATTACCCCTTTACGATTGTACCAATTTTTTCTCCCATAATTGCTTTTTTAATATTACCTTCTTCGGTAATCGAGAAGACGACAAGCGGGATATTATTATCCATACAAAGGGATGATGCGGTAGAATCCATGACACCCAAACCTTGGTTTAGTACCTCAAGGAAAGAAAGGCGCTCATATTTCACTGCATCTGGAGTGGTAGATGGATCTGCATTATATACCCCATCCACTTTATTTTTGGCCATAAGGATAACTTCCGCTTCGATTTCAGCGGCACGGAGTGCAGCGGTTGTATCCGTTGAAAAATACGGATTTCCTGTTCCGGCAGCAAAAATCACAACCCGATTTTTCTCCAAATGGCGAATGGCTTTCCTGCGAATATAAGGCTCTGCAACCTGTCTCATTTCAATCGAGGTTTGAACGCGTGTGGGAACCCCTGCTTTTTCCAATCCATCCTGAAGAGCCATGCTGTTCATAACGGTCGCTAGCATTCCCATATAATCAGCTGTGGCGCGATCAATGCCTTTAGCGCTTCCTGCAATTCCTCGCCAAATGTTTCCTCCGCCAACGACAATGGCCACTTGTACACCCAACTCAACGATTTCCTTAATTTGTTCAGCAATGGATGCAATGACTTTGGCTTCGATTCCATAACCCATTTCACCTGCTAAGGCTTCTCCACTTAACTTCAGTACAACCCTCTTAAATGCGGGTAGAGGCATGTATGACCCTCCAATCATTCCATAAGAAATTCAATTCACTTTTTCCGCTTTTTAGCCTTCAAAAATGGGGAACACGTTGTGTCCCCCATATCTTTTGACTTATTGCTTCTTTGTTTGTGCCATTACTTCTTCAGCAAAGTTTTCTTGGCGTTTTTCCAAGCCTTCCCCTACTTCATAGCGTACAAACGTAACGATTGAAGCGCCTTTTTCACTTAAAAGCTTTCCTACTTTTTTATCAGGATCTTTAACGAAGGCTTGATCGTTTACGCAGATCTCTTCAAAGAACTTGCTCAAGCGACCCTCTACCATCTTTTCGACGATGTTGGCAGGTTTTCCTTCATTTAGCGCCTGCGCTTTTAAAATTTCCTTTTCCTTTTCCACTTCTTCCTGAGATACCTGGTCGCGGGAAACATACTTCGGATTTGCTGCTGCGATATGCATCGCGACATCTTTTGCAAGGCTCTCATCGGCAGTTCCATCAAGAGCTACCAATACACCAATCTTTCCACCCATATGTAAGTAGGCACCGAATGAACCATTTTCAGGTTTTTCTAATACGCTGAATCGACGCAAGGAAATTCTTTCACCGATTTTAGCAATTTTTTCGTTCAAATACTCATTCAAAGAAGGTGCAGCACCAATTGGGGCAGCAAGTGCTGCATCTAGATCAGCAGGGCGCGATTCAACCAAGAGGCTAGAAATTTCCTTCGTAAGATTTTGGAACTCTTCATTCTTAGCAACAAAGTCTGTTTCGGAGTTGATTTCAAGAACAACACCATAGTTCCCTTTTACTTCAACAGAAGCCAATCCTTCTGCAGCAATGCGGTCAGATTTCTTTGCCGCTTTAGCGATCCCTTTTTCACGTAGAATTTCAGCTGCACGCTCCATATCTCCATTTGATTCTTGAAGCGCCTTTTTGCAATCCATCATTCCGGCTCCGGTTTTTTCACGAAGTTCTTTAACCATGCCTGCACTTATAGACATAAAGATCCTCCTTCATCATATGTATTAAAGTAGTGGTTATTCATTAAATCATAGAAAAAGGGTGGTAAGGGTTACTACACCCTTAGGCCACCCTTAAATCTTACGCCTTACGCAGTTGTTTGTTCACCTTGATTACCTTCAATGATCGCATCTGCAACTTTAGCAGTCAATAGCTTAACCGCACGAATCGCATCATCATTTCCAGGAATTACATAATCAATTTCATCTGGATCGCAGTTGGTATCAACAATCGCTACAATCGGGATACCTAACTTCCGTGCCTCAGCAACAGCGATACGCTCTTTGCGAGGGTCAATGATAAACATTGCATCAGGAAGTTCGCGCATATGACTGATACCGCCCAGGAATTTCTCAAGGCGTTCCTTTTCCTTGCGAAGAAGAATAACTTCTTTCTTAGGCAACACTTCAAAAGTACCGTCAGTTTCCCATTGCTCCAATTCATGAAGACGATTGATACGCTTCTGAATGGTAGAGAAGTTAGTTAAAGTACCACCCAACCAGCGTTGGTTGATATAGTACATTCCACTGCGTTCTGCTTCTTCCTTCACAGAATCCTGAGCTTGCTTCTTGGTTCCAACGAAAAGAATCTTTCCTCCGTTAGCTCCAAGATCGCGGACGAAGTTATAAGCTTCTTCGACCTTCTTTACAGTTTTCTGCAAATCGATAATGTAAATTCCGTTTCTTTCAGTGAAGATGTATTTCGCCATTTTTGGGTTCCAACGACGAGTTTGATGTCCAAAGTGAACACCTGCTTCAAGCAATTGTTTCATAGAAATAACTGCCATCTTCACGCACCTCCTTCAATGGTTTTTATTTTCCTCCGTTCACCTCATTTTCAATCAAGACTATCCATGGATAGCACCCTTCATTGAATTGGCAAACGTGTGTATTTTTACACCGTTGATAACTATAACATATGTACTTTTGAAAAGCAACCCGTCCATCAACAGAATTTAGCGGTGGCCCGCCAGTTGAAGAATTAACTCCAATTCTCCTTTCCCATATCCTAACTCCTTGGATATTTCTTCAATAGTATAGCCCTGATTGCATAAATCGAATACTTCTTTATAGCGGTTTCGCAAATGTAAAATGTCTTGGCTAGTTCTCGCTGCCTCCTGAGTCGAATGACCAAGAGCCAATCCCCCCTCGCTTGTTGCCAGAGATTCGTCTGGCATAAGGGGCTGCTCTTCCAACAAAGCCATTCGGTTCTCTAATTGTTTCAGTCCCCATTGAAGCTGCGCTATTTTATCCTCTGTCTTTTTATTCATTTCAATCATGGTCTGCATGAGCCTCTGATTCTCGGACACCAGCTCATTGGCGAAGGATTGCATCATCTGAACCGTTTGCTGTTCTGCCCTTTTTTTCCTTGAAAAAAAAAAAGGACCATTCCAATGAATATACCGCATACGAGTGTTAGGTATATCCATCCTTCCATGGTCATCACCTCTTTTTTTAAAATAAAATCACTGCACTTTTATCCTTTATTCAATAACGTTCGTATCCGCAATAAGGCTTTGGAATGGATTTGGGAGATACGAGAGGGAGAAAGGCTCATAATTTCCGCAATCTCTGTCAAAGTCAACTCTTCATAATAGAACAAGGATACGACCGTCCTTTCTTTTTCCGACAATTGATCTATGGCCTCGGCCAAAAATTGTTTTTGGACCGCTTCATCTAGAGCCTTCTGTGGATCTTTCGCCTTCTCATCGACCACGAAAGACTGTCTCGAGTTTTTTTGCTCCTCTTCTTCATGGATCGGTTCATCCAAGGAAAGAAGGCTTGCAAAGGAAGCATCTGAAAATGCCTGCCCTAAATCCTTTTCCGAGATCCCTAAATATTCACTGATCTCCTTATCTGATACGGTTCGCAATTGCTGCTGTTCAAGTACCAAATAGGCTTCCTCTATTTTTTTTGCCTTATCCCGAGCGGACCTGGGAATCGTGTCGCACTCTCTCAAACCGTCCATGATCGCTCCGCGGATTCGCCACATGGCATAGGTTTCAAATTGGAGTCCTCGCTCAAAGTCAAACTTTCTCATCGCATCCATTAACCCAAGATGGCCAAAGCTTTGTAAGTCTCCCTTATCAACGGTTCCCGGCAGCCCCATCGACAGCCGGCCTACCACGTAACTAACGAGAGGCAAGTAACTTTTAATGAGCTCTTCTTCCGCTTCACGATCCTTCCGCAGCCTCCAGCGCCTCCACAGTTCTACGTTCAAAGCTTTCTTTTCGCCCGTGCGTGCCATTTATCCAACCTCCCTCCCTAGTCATCATTGTTTGCTACTGGTTGGAAAGGATCCGTACAGCATTGGCTATTTCTTCTGCATCCATCGCAGATCCTTTGTCTGTCTTTTTTCTTATAGTTGGCGGGGCTAAAGGAACAAATTCCTTCGACTCAGCATTTATGGGGCGTTCCGCCAGCTTGTCCGCTGAGAGTTGTTTGAGCAAATCATCTTCTGGCGTTTGTACGTTGACGTTTTGGCCTGCCTTAACCTCAACAGGAGGTTCATGAGAACCTTTTCTTCGGAAAAACCAGCTAATCGGAAACATGACTATAAAAAAAATAATAAATCCGTAAAAAGCACGCACCATGGAAGTAGCAAACGTATTATTACCTATGGAAATCAACAGAGTAAAGAGAAAGGCAAAAGTTCCTACCGCCGCATGAACACCATACTTTCCCATCAGATTTCCTTCACTCCCTGATTCACTGTACGGATATGGAGGCTTCCCGTTGAACAGTCTATTTCAATCGTACGCCCCCAATTTCCTCCAGTATCTTCAGATAATACGCGAATCCCTTCTTTTTTTAGCGCTTCTTTACAGGCTTCCACATTTCGGGGGCCAATTCGCATAATGTCGCTTGAAGATGAAAAGGAAAACATTTGTGCGCCCCCAGCCAGTTTCGCCACTAATCTCCTGCGATTGGCTCCCCGCTTTTCCATATCGCTTATTAATTTAGGGATTGCGGTATCGGCATACTTCGCTATATTGACTTCACCTTTTCCGAGCGTAGAAGAAGGAAGCATGACATGAGCCATTCCCCCTACTTTTGTCAATTGATCAAACAGCGTTACGCCTACGCATGACCCAAGTCCTGTCGTCCGGATACGATCAGGAGAACCTGCCACGTTTAGATCAGCCATTCCCACTTTCACTATATTCATTCTAACGGCACTCCTAGTGCAGAAAATATTTTCCCTAAGTAAGCTGGATCTGGAAGCAAAAAGAAATGACCTTGAACCTCTTCATTTCCTTCGAAAAAGACCGTATCTATCGCAAGGGCGAAATCCCCCGATTGTCCAAGCTCGATTAGGCCATAGCTGAGGATAGCGCCTGCCATATCAATGGCTAGAGAAGGTACAGAGGGCTGTAGATTCAACTGCGTAAAATCGGCTAACGATGAGAGATACGAGCCAATGAGGATATTTCCGATTTCACATAACGCCGATCGTTCGAGTTCCGTTAGTTGCCCATCCGCCGGCTCCATGCCAAGGGTTTCCTTAATTAGGCTATTGGCCGATTTTAAGCTCATAAGGAAAAACATGTTTCCAGGAATATCTCCCAATATGCGAAGAAATACAGCAGCGACTACATTTTCCGCACCGCCAACGCAATCGGCGATATCATTAAAGCCGACAATTTGTACCTGAGGGACCTGCATATCGATTTCTTTTGAAATAAGCTTCGACAGTGCCGTCGCTGCATGACCCGCACCGATATTTCCGATTTCCTTCAATACGTCAAATTGAAATTCCCCAAAATGAACAAACTCCTTGCTCATCCTATTCTACCTTCCATCGTTTCCAGCTGCTTTAATTCCGCAGTATCCAGAACCATATTTAAATTCAACAATATCAATAATCTTTTTTCTAGCTTTGCGACCCCCTTAAGATATACAGCTTCAATGCCCCCCACGATCCGCGGCGGAGGTTCGATAGCATGAACCGGCACATCAATGACGTCCGTAGCCGAATCGACAATTAAACCCATCTCTAACCCATTGACAGAAACGATGATAATCCTCGTAGCCTCTGTAAGCGATGTGTCCGAAAGTCCGAATCGTTCACGCAAATCAATGATTGGCGTAACAATCCCCCTCAAATTGATTACCCCTTTAACGAACGGAGGGGTCTTCGGCACGCGTGTAATCGTTTCTAGCCGCTCTATGGACTTGACTTGGTGAACATCTACCCCATATTCCTCATCCTGCAAGCGAAACACAATCACCTTCACTTCTTCCGCTACATCATTGTGATTGGGTTGCATGTACTTTCCTCCTTTATTTGATTAGTGCGTTGCAATCGATGATGAGCGCCACTTGGCCATCCCCCAGAATGGTTGCTCCTGAAATGGCAAATACATTCACAAGATATTTGCCTAAGGATTTTAAAACTATTTCCTGCTGTCCGATAAAGGAATCGACTACCAAACCAGCCATCTTATCCCCCTTGCGGACAATGACAACGGAAATCTCATCCCTTTTATTCTCGCTCAAACCATCCGGGATCTGAAAAATCTTTTTCAGCGATACAAGCGGTACTACCCTTCCCCTAAAATCAATCACATCTTGCTGGTGCGCACGCATAATTTGTTCTTTTCTAAAAACCGCTGTTTCGATAATGGAACTCAAAGGAACAGCAAACTTTTCTCGTTCCACTTCGACAAGCATGGCCGAAATGATAGATAGAGTCAAAGGCAGTTGGATCAGGAAGGTCGTCCCTTGACCTAAGCTGGAGTCAACGCTCACAGCTCCCCCTAAAGATTCGATCTTTGTCTTGACGACATCGAGTCCTACACCCCTACCTGAAACATCTGTGATCTTCTCGGCAGTGCTTAGCCCGGATGCAAACAATAGCTCATATACCTGGCTATCTGACATACTTGCAGCCTGCTGATCCTGGATGATCCCTTTTTCTTTAGCCTTTTTCAGGATCTTTTGCCGATCTATGCCTTTGCCATCATCCATGACTTCAATAAAGACATGATTCCCGCTATGGTAGGCTTTGAGCAAAACTTTTCCCGTTTCCTCCTTGCCAACCCTGATTCGCTCTTCAGTAGACTCCATGCCATGGTCAATCGAGTTCCGCAAAAGGTGGACAAGAGGATCCCCAATCTCATCAATTACCGTGCGGTCTAGCTCCGTTTCTGCTCCCTCGATGATCAGGTTGACCTTTTTATTCAAATCTTTTGCCAAATCTCTTACCATCCTAGGGAAACGATTGAAAACCTGCTCGACTGGAACCATTCGCATATTTAAGATGATATTTTGCAAATCGCCTGAAATCCTGCTCATGTGCTCAACCGTTTCAATAAGAGCCGGATTCTTGGAATCTCTTGAAAGCTGCTCCAAGCGTCCGCGATCAATTACCAGTTCGCTAAACAGGTTCATGAGTACGTCCAGTCTTTCAATATCTACCCGTATCGTTTTGCCGCCAGATACCTTTTTCTGAACGCTCGCTTTTTCATGTACGGCTGCCTCTGCCTTATGGACTATCTCTTCCAGCGGCATTTCTTCAGAAGGTATCTCTTGATTTTTTGGTAAAGCCTCAATAGCCTGAATGGATACAGAAGCAATCTCAGAAACACTCAGCACAACCTTCTCTAATTCTTCTTTCGTTTTTTTCGTGACAAGAACTACTTGAAAAGCCTGGTCAAATTTTTCCTGTTCCAATTCTTCAACACTAGGGCTTGCTTTGATAATCTCTCCGCAAGACTCTAATTGATCAAAAACCATATAGGCACGGGCAGCTTTTAGAACACAATCTTCTCGGACCACGGTTTCTATCTGATAGGCTCCATACCCTGAATCGATAGACTGCGCAATAACAGTCCATGCGTAGTCATCAAACTCAAGACCTGCCCCACCGCCAGAAGGGGACTCTGCTATTTTCGCTTCAAAAATAAGTTCCCCAGATAAGATCTTTCGCAGATCTAGGACAACCGCAGTCACATCATGGCGTCCGTCTCCGCCTTGGGAAATGGATAAGAGAATGGATTCTAGAATATCCACGCATCGGAATAGAATATCCATTGTCCCTGCTTGAACTGTCAGTTTTCCATTGCGTACTTGATCTAGCACATTTTCCATCTCATGGGTCAGGTTAGCCATATCTTCAAAGCCCATCGTGGCTGACATCCCTTTAATCGTATGGGCAGAGCGAAAAATATCATTGACAATGCCCGTACTGTCAGGCTGATCCTCGAGACGCAATAAGTTTTCATTAATGGCTTGCAGGTGTTCTTTCGATTCCTCTATAAACATATCCAGATATTGTTCCATATCCATGATTGTGCCCCCCGCTATTCAGTCCTCAGTTTAGTCCTGCACTTGGAATAGTTTAGCCAGATAATCCCCTATCTTGGGTAAAGGGAGAACGGTATCCACATTTCCCGATGCAATTGCTGCCTTCGGCATGCCGAATACGACACAAGTACTTTCATCTTCGGCAATTACCTCTTTACATCCCCGCGTAGTCTTTAATGCTTTAATTCCTTTCGTACCATCGCTTCCCATTCCCGTCATCACAACGGCATATGTATCGGGATAATCCAGCTGTGCTACCGATTCAAAAAGCATATCCACAGAAGGCCTATGCCCTGACTTAGGCTCTGTCTGATTTAATCTGATAACTAGTGAGCCTGAACTTTTTCTTTTCAGCTCCATATGATAGTCACCTGGTGCTATATAGGCGCTTCCCCTGTTAATTACCATACCGTCCTCAGCCTCCATCACCTGGATGTCGCAAATCGAATTGAGACGTTGAGACAATGACTTAGTAAAGCCAGATGGCATATGCTGCACAATGAGAATGGCAGCCGGCAAATTTGATGGCAATGAAGCAAGTACGATCTGAAGTGCTTTTGGACCTCCTGTAGAGGTACCTATAAGTATTAATTTGGGCAGTTCATTTTGACTCGATAAAGCTTTTATTTTGTAGCCCGTTTGTTTAACAGGAGAGGAAGATAGAAAAAGGTGCCTATTTAAATTCGCTCCTGCGGCTGCCTTTACTTTTGCTACTATTTGGTCTTCCACCTTATGGATATCTAATGATATAGAGCCTGATGGCTTCGGGATAAAATCAACGGCACCAAGTTCCAGGGCTTTAATCGTTGCCGATGCTCCTTCTTGGGTTAAACTGCTTAACATAATGACCGGCACCGGATGATGCTTCATCAGATAATCCAGGGCTTCGAGCCCATTCATAGCCGGCATCTCGACATCCATCGTCACCACATCAGGTGATAATTGCTTCACTTTTTCAATTCCTTCTAATCCATTCCTTGCTTTATCTACTACTTCAATTTTAGGATCTTGAGATAGGATGTCTGATATCACCTTTCTCATAAAAGCAGAATCGTCAACAACCAAAACTCTGATTTTTTTCATGTCTTCCCCCCTCTCTACCTCATATGGCTGATCATCCTCTTAAGGAAGCCTTTTACTCCTCGCGGGACATAAATCGATTGTATAGTCCCTTCCAGGTAACTGTGCACCAAGTCCTTCATCCCCAGCGATGCAATAGCCCCCGGGTAAGCCAGAAGGAATGGAGTTTGCTGCTTTACTGCTCGAGGCACGTGACTGTCATCATGCATATACCCGAGAGAGGTTATGTCTAGATTTAAAAACTTTTTAGAGACTAAAGCTAGTTTATCAAAAGCCATTTTTCCTTCACGGGGACTCCCTACCCTATTCACTACCATTTTAAATTGAACATTCGGCTCGGTTGCTTGAACTAGCTTGACTACCGCATAAGCATCCGTAATGGAAGTCGGTTCAGGCGTAGTTACTAGCACAACATCATCAGCGGCCATAATAAAGCTTAGGGACTGCTTCGTTAAACCAGCACCCGTGTCGATGATGACAAAATCAGCATATCCGTTCAAAGCTGCCATCTTCTCAAAGAACCGATTGAGCTGGACCTCATTCAATTCCAATAGGTGACTGAAACCCGTACCGCCAGAAATAAATTCCAGACCGTTCGGCCCCTTCTCCAATACATCCCAAATGGATTTATCCTGTTCTATTAAATCTAGCAAGTAACTCTTAGGAGAAACACCCATGAGAACTTCGATATTGGCTAATCCGAGGTCCACGTCAAGGACAACGACTTTTTTTCCTTCCGCTATCAATCCGAGTGCAAAGTTCAAAGAAAAGTTGGACTTGCCTACTCCTCCCTTACCGCTTGTCACGGTAACGATCCTTGTTTGCTTTAGCGTCTGATCTGCCTGTTTTTTGATAATATCACGCAAACCTTGTGCTTGATCATACATAACTATCTTCTCCTAGAATCAAATTGGCCACCTTGTTCGGAACGGCAACGCGGATATCATCAGGGACATTTTGGCCCGTTGTCAGATAAGATAGAGAGAGTTGATAGCGCATTACCATATTCAAGATTGAACCATAGGTTTGCGTTTCATCCGACTTGGTAAAAATAACTTTTCCCAAAGGAAGACACTTGAAGTTTTCCAAAATCTCTACCATATCACTGTTCTTGGCTGTTAGACTCAGCACGATATAGTTTTCCCCTCCTGATATGGCAGGAAAATACTGAGCGAGTTCCATGGCATAATCCTGCTTTCGGTAATTTCTCCCCGCGGTATCTACCAAAATCAGATCACATGCCTTTAGATTCTCGAGGGCTGTGATCATTTCTCCAGGTTTAAAAACAACTTCTAATGGCACATTGAGAATATTCGAGTAGGTCCTCAACTGATCAACCGCCCCAATACGAAAGGTGTCCGTGGTGATCAAACCCACCTTCCTCTTATGCTTCAGCACTCCCTCAGCAGCCAATTTAGCAATTGTCGTTGTTTTTCCTACACCGGTAGGTCCAAAAAACCGAACCAAACTCGTATCATTTCCTATAAGGCTTTGCCTAGATTGTCTTTCTGCCAGCATTTCCTCTATCACTAATTTTGCATGTTGGATCTGAGCCGGATGGCTTTGCAGCAATGCTGAACTATATCGAGACTGCATCCGTTGAACGATTTCTTCAATCCACCGTTCTTCTACATCTTGTTTGGTTAATCTTTTCCGTAGAGATGAAAAATCAAGTCTTGAGGAAATCTCCAACTCACTTGTTCCTGCTTGGTCAATCGTACCCTTTTCTCTTTGATAATCCCCGCCCTGTGGACTTTTTTTCGCAACAATGGACTTGAGATCATAAGTTGGGATTTCCTTTCTAGGCTCCTCTTGCCGAGAAAGCGCTGGTTCTGCGGCGGGAGAAGCATTTGTGCCCTTGCTTGAAGGAGCTGGACCTTTATTAACATCAATCGCGGCTATCACTTCAATTTGCTTTTTGGTAAATAGGCCGAAGAAACCACCAGTTTTGATGTTTTTTGTATTCAAGATAATGGCATCTTTTCCTAAATCCGCCTTTATTTTCTGGAGAGCATCAGGCATCGAGTCCACGACATATCTTTTGACACGCATTACAGGTTCACCACCCCTAGACTTTGCACTTCTATGTCTGCTTCAATCTCACTATAAGAAAGAACTGGAAGATCCGGAAACATTCTCTCAAGCAATTGTCTCGTATACATTCGAATCGCCGGTGATGTCAGCAAAATCGGTTGATGTCCCATATTCATCAAACGCTGGACTTGCTCGGACAAAATCTGATATATCCGTTGGGACAGGTCCGGATCGACAGCAAGATAGCTGCCTTGCTCTGTTTGCTGGACACATTCGGATATGGTTTTCTCTAAACCAGGTCCAGCTGTAATAACATGCAGAGTTTGTCCTGGCTCAGCGTATTGCAAAGTAATTTGCCTTGAGAGGCTTTGTCTTACATATTCAGTCAAGAGGTCCGGATCTTTTGTATATTGTCCGTAATCAGCCAATGCTTCCATAATGGCATGCAGGTTCCTAATGGATATCTTTTCCTTCAATAGTTTTTGAAGAACTTTTTGGATATCTCCGATAGTCATAATCGAAGGCAGCACCTCTTCTACGAGAGCAGGGGCTTGTTCCTTCAAATTATCTACTAGTGATTTGGTATCCTGTCTGCTTAGAAGCTCATGGGCATATTTCTTTATCACTTCAGACAGATGGGTCGCAACGACCGAAGGCGGATCCACCACCGTGTAACCTGCCAGTTCCGCTCTTTCTCTCACCTCTTCAGAAATCCAAAGGGCTGGCAATCCAAATGAGGGTTCAATGGTATCTATCCCAATCACGCTGTCATCTTCGATACCCGGACTCATAGCAAGGTAATGATCAAGCAGGATTTCTCCTCCGGCAATCATATTACCCTTGATTTTGATGACGTATTGATTAGGTCTTAGCTGGATATTATCCCGAATACGAATAACTGGCACAACCAGTCCCAGCTCCAATGCACATTGCCTGCGGATCATAATGACTCGGTCTAGCAAATCTCCCCCTTGATTCGTGTCGGCAAGCGGGATAAGTCCATAACCGAATTCAAATTCAATGGGGTCCACGTGCAGAAGTCCCAGCACGCTCTCTGGACTTTTCACTTGTTCCACTTCCGCATCCTCAGCAGGAGCTTGAGCGGCTAACTCTTCCCGCTGTTGAAGATTTTTCTGGAGCCTCATTCCGCCAAAAACTAATATCCCGGCAATGGGAATCGTGCTGAAAGGTCCTATTGGAGTAAAAATTCCCAAGGCAGCAACCGTACCTGCTACAACGAATAAAAGCTTGGGATAGGCTAATAATTGCTTTGATATGTCATCCCCTAAATTCCCTTCGGATCCCGCCCTCGTGACCATAATACCCGTTGCAACCGATATGATAAGAGCTGGAATCGAACTGACCAAACCATCCCCTACCGATAGCAGGGTAAAAGTGGAAGCGGACTCCGCAAATCCCATACCATGGATGGCCATTCCAATGATGAAGCCTCCAAGTACATTGATCAGGAGAATGATAATTCCAGCAATCGCATCACCTTTGACGAACTTACTGGCCCCGTCCATCGCTCCATAAAAGTCAGCTTCCCGTTCCACTTTCCTTCGCCGATCCCGAGCTTCGTGTTCGGTAATCATGCCCGCGTTCAGATCAGCATCGATGCTCATCTGCTTGCCCGGCATGGCATCCAGGGTGAATCGTGCAGCAACTTCAGCAACCCTTTCAGATCCCTTGGTAATAACAACGAAGTTAATGATAACTAGGATGATAAAGATTACAAATCCAATAACGGGGCTTCCGCCAACTACAAATTCACCAAAGGCCTTAACAACATGTCCCCCATCCGCATCCTGCAAGATTGAACGCGTCGTCGATACGTTCAGGGACAAACGAAATATAGTCGTCAACAAAAGCAAGGTCGGAAAGATGGAGAAATCTAGCGGTTCTTTGGTGTTCATAGCCACCATAAGAATCATTAGAGACAACGAAATATTGATAATTAGGAAAAAATCTAGCAAAAGAGTTGGCAAGGGGATAATCATCATGAGGACAACTGCTATAACAAGTAATAAAACTGAAAGATCTTTTAATTTCATTTGTTATCCCCTCCCTTCCTAAGCTCTTTTCCTTAACTGGTAGACATAAGCCAGAACCTCCGCTACAGCCTTGAACAAGGATTCAGGGACTTCTTGTCCAATCTCTACTTGTGCAAACAAGGTTCGAGCCAAAGGTCTATTTTCCATCGTAATAACATTTTCTCTTTGTGCAATCTCTTTAATCTTAAGAGCTATTAGATCTTTTCCTTTTGCAATTACCTTGGGTGCTTGCATTTCTTGTGGATTATATTGAATCGCTACGGCAAAATGCGTAGGATTTGTGATTACTACATCTGCGTTAGGAATTTCCTGCATCATCCGGCTCATTGCCATTTCTCTTTGACGCTGCTTGATTTTACCCTTAATTAAGGGGTCCCCTTCCGTTTTCTTATGCTCATCCTTAATATCCTGCTTGGACATGCGCAGTCCCTTTTCATGTTCAAACTTCTGATAGATGTAGTCAAGGACAGATAAGACGAGCAAAAGCAGTGCAATGAAAATCCCAATTTGAACGGTCAAAGTAGACACTAAGGTTAAAACATTCCCTATAGATGTTTGAGATAATACCATAATTTCATCTACTGCCTTACTCAACACGAGAATTGCTATGACAGAAGTCAGAACAATCTTTAGGATCGACTTTAAAAGCTCCACGATGGATCTCATGGAAAAGATCCTTTTAGCTCCTTGTATAGGATCTAATTTCTCCAGCTTCATCTTTATCGGTTCTGTTGTGAAAAGAAACCCAATCTGTATGTAGTTAGAAAACACCCCCATAGCCAAAGCAACCAAAAGAAAAGGCAGAACAATGAGTGCACTATCGTACAATAAACGGTTAAATACGACTTGGACATTATGAATCGTTACATCCCAATGAAGGTATTCACTAAACGTTCCCCTCATCATGTGAATGAGATTGGCACCCATAGATTGGCCTAAAAATAGCAGGAACAGGAAACTGGATAGCATGATGAGAGCTGAAGCCACTTCTTGACTTTTCGCAACCTGACCTTTTTGCCGGGCTTCCTGCTTTTTTTTCGGCGTAGCCTTTTCTGTTTTTTCCCCTGCGAAATATTGCAAATCGATTGAAATCAACAATTTTGGCTGCTCCATTTAGCTCCACCCCATGGCTTTCAATAAAGCTCCCATCGACTGGACCAACGATTGCAAGAGGTTTTTTAAAGTAAAGAAATACCCTGGAAGCACCACGATTAACACCAAGAACCCTGCCATTAACTTGATGGGTATACCGACTACAAAAATATTGAGTTGAGGCACTGTTCTCGCTACAATCCCCAGGGCAACATCTACTAAAAATAAGGACACAACAAGGGGTGCGGCAATCATAAAAGCGGATAAAAACATATGATAAAAGGCTTCTAAGACCACTGTTGTTACATTTCCGCTGGTTAGATTCAATCCCAGCCGGTCTAAGGGAACGATTTTATAACTTTCGATAATACCTTTTATAAGAAGATGATGAGCGTTCACAGATAGTAAGAACAGTAAGGCTAAAATATATTTAAATTGACCCATTAAGGGCGTATGAATGCCGGTCTGAGGGTCAATAACACTCGCTATGGCAAGTCCCATCTGCATATCTATGAACCCACCTGCAGTTTGAATGGCAAATAAGATAAGGGTGCCTATAAAGCCCAGCATCAGTCCAATCACGACTTCTTTGAGAATCAATAGGAAGTAGTTTTCATCAAAACCTACCGGCTGTATGCCTTGGGTACTAAACGTAATTAAACTTAGCATAAAGGCTAAACCAATTTTTACAGTCTGCGGAACATTTCGCGACGAAAAAATAGGGACTGTTACGAAATAAGAAGTAAGCCTTACAAAAATCAATAGGAAGCTTGGAAATAAATCCCACGCAAAAAAAAGGTTCATTTTTTCAACCTATATACCGATATAAATTATTGAAAATATGATAAGTGTAGTCTACTAATTGAGTTAACATCCAGGGACCAAATATAATGAGAGCTACTAAAATCGCCACAATCTTTGGAACAAAAGCTAAAGTTTGCTCCTGTATTTGAGTAGTGGCTTGAAAGATGGCGACTAACAGTCCGACCAATAGGCCTATTCCTACGACAGGAGCAGTGACCAATAGGATCATATAAACGGAATTTTTCGCCAGATTAATTACACCTTCCGGAGACAATGCGACTCACCTCTTCATGGGTATCTAAAAACTGGCTAATAATGATTTAACAATTAAATGCCAGCCGTCAACCAAAATAAACAGCAAGATTTTAAAAGGCAAAGAAATCATAACCGGCGGAAGCATCATCATCCCCATAGCCATTAATACACTTGCCACGATCATATCAATTACAAGAAAGGGGATAAAAATCATAAATCCCATTTGAAACGCAGTCTTTAACTCGCTGATTACATAGGCCGGGACTAAAGCCGTAAACGGAATATCCTGAATCGTACTAGGTTTTTCCAATTGCAGATACTCCAGAAAAAGCAGAAGATCCTTTTCACGCGTATACTTGCCCATAAATTCCTTCATAGGAACAGAGGCTTGTTCAAACGCTTGCTGCTGGCTGATCTCTCCCGCCAAGTAGGGTTGTAAAGCAGCGTCATTCACGTCCGAAAACGTGGGAGCCATGACAAAGAAAGTTAGAAATAAAGCTAAGCCAATTAAGACCTGATTGGGAGGCATCTGTTGTGTAGCTAAGGACGTCCTCACAAATGAGAGCACAATCACAATTCTCGTAAATGAGGTCATGAGCACTAGCAAGGCAGGCGCTATGGAAAGCAAGGTAATCAGGAAGATAATTTGCAGCGTAGTTGATACATCCCCTGGATTATCACTCGTACCAATATTAAAATCGAAGCCTGGAATAACCGAACCTTCAGCAAACACGGGATTCCCCAGGCCCAAAACTAATGTCATTAGAAAAGGGATCAGCATTATCAGTCTAGATATCATGTTCTTTACCTTCTTTAGGATCCGAAGGATACTCGAAGTTTTGCTCGGCAAAGGACCGATTGGCCTTCAGCTGGTTTAGCTGCTCTTCAAAAACGTATTCAAATGAAGTGTCTTCTGCTTTTCTTTTCTTCCACTTGTTTAGAGCATCCAATAGTCGAGGCGTTTCTCCCTGTTTAGCCAACCACTCAGCTACTTCCTCTTCATCCTCCATCATGTGCAGCAAGTGAACATCTTGTCCTACTCCCAAAAGATAGACTTTCCCTCCAACTTGGACTACTTGCACGGATCGATTATGTCCCAGGGCAATCCCCCCTAGCAAACGTAAAGGCAGCCCGCCCATAGACTGCCTTGATTGATTGGAAAGGAACCTTATGAGGAAGTAGATAAGCAAACCGATGATGATAAGAAAGAAAACAACTTTTAAAAGATAGGGCAGCACCTCAAAATCTGACCCTACTGCCCCAATTTGTCCTTTATTGATTTCTTCTCCTAATTTCGTTTCAACGGATGGCTGCTCGCTCACTGCTAATACCCCTTGGGGCAAAAAAGGCCCCAAGAAAACAAACAAGTTCGTCATAGCCAATATAGTGAAGCACAACCGTGATAAGAAAAACATGGCCTTACCCCTTACGCCAGGGTCTTCTTAATCGCCTCAATTACTCTGTCCGCTTGAAACGGTTTTACGACAAAGTCCTTGGCACCCGCTTGAATTGCATCTATAACCATAGCTTGTTGGCCCATTGCCGAACACATGATGACCTTGGCACTGGAATCCACCTTTTTGATTTCTTTTAAAGCCGTAATCCCATCCATCTCTGGCATGGTAATGTCCATCGTCACTAGATCTGGCTTTAGCTCTTTATACTTTTCTACGGCTTGTGCCCCATCGCTCGCTTCTCCTACGACGGTATATCCGTTTTTCGTCAGAATTTCCTTAATCATCATTCTCATAAAAGCTGCATCGTCTACAATTAATACACTATTTGCCATAATTATTAACCCCCATTTATAAGTTTATTGTAATTTTTGTACGCGATCCCACTGGCTGATGATGTCTGTGACCCGAACGCCGAAGTTCTCTTCGATGACTACTACCTCTCCTTTAGCGATCAGCTTGTTGTTGACAAAGATATCAACAGGTTCTCCAGCCAGTTTATCTAACTCAATGATAGATCCTGCAGACATTTCCAATATATCTTTGATTTGTTTTTTTGTCCTCCCCAGCTCCACGGTAACTTGCAGAGGGATGTCCAGGAGCAAATTCAAATTCCGGTCATCCACTGCCGGAACAGTACCTGGCACGTGAAATGGGCTAAACTGAGCGTTTTGAACGTTTGGCTGCTGTGGCTGTGTTCCCCCTCCCATTGGCGCGCCGGCATAGTTCGGCATGCCGTACATAGCTTGTGGCGGAGGTGGATACATCGCCTGATGATAAGGGTAGCCTGGTGGCTGATGATACATCGGCTGGGCAGCATAAGGTTGTGGTGGCGGAGGATAGCCTGATGGCTGCTGCTGTCGATGCGGGTCCCAGTATTCCGAATCAGGCCTCTCCCTTGCCGGTTCGGGGGGCGCCGCCTTCTCCGCTTCCTGCTTTACCTGAGGAGCTTGGGGAGCGGGTTCGTCGACATCAATGCCCCCTCCTCCTAGCAACAAACCAACCATTTCCTTAGCAAATGAAACAGGAAGCAGTTGCATAATGCTTGAGTCAATCAAATCCCCGATTTTGATTCGAAAGGAAATTTTTATAAAGACCTTCTCATCTGGCAACGTCCCTATTCCTTTGTTATTCGAAAAATCCAGTAAATCAATGCCTGGCGGGGAAATATCCACACGCTTGTTGAACAAGGTAGACATTGATGTAGCTGCTGAACCCATCATTTGATTCATCGCTTCCTGTACGGCACTGATATGCAATTCCGTTAATTCAATATCTCGATTGGTACCGTCGCCACCCATCATGAGATCGGCAATGACTTTTGCGTCGTCTGAGTGAATGACGAGAAGATTGAGCCCCCTAAAGCCTTCCGTATACTCTACATGCACTGCAACATGAGGATGCGGGAACTCCCGGGAAAGCTTATTCTGTTCGACTACACGAACTGCAGGGGTAGTAATGTCTGTTTTTTGACCGAGCAAGGTAGACAGGGCCGTGGCTGAGCTGCCGAAACAAATATTGCCAATTTCCCCTAACGCATCTTGCTCCATCGGTGTCAAATAGCTGTTAATATTCAAAGTTTCATTATCATTCAGCGATTGTTCGTCCAGATGGTTCTGCCGAAGCAGGGCATCGATTTCCTCTTGGGAAAGCATATCCCGATTATTCATATTCTTCCATCCCTTCGTCTAGCACCTTGTCAATCTGTATGGCAAGCTTTCCCCCTTGAGTACCTGGCCGCCCTTGAAATTTATATTTGGTACCGATACGAATATTCATGGAGTTATCTTTCTTTGTACTAAGCTGAATAATATCTCCATTGGAAAGGTTAATGAACTCGCCTACAGAAATGCTTGCTGTACCTAACTCTGCAATAATCGGGATTTGGGCCATCTTTACCCGCTCTTGTAGGGCGGTGATCTCCTTCGAGTCCCTCGTTTTCTTTTGTGACGATAACCAATAGTGAGCAGATAATTTCACCATTACAGGCTCCAGTACAACATGGGGCAAACATATATTGATTACTCCCGTGGTATCTGCAATCTTTGTGCTAAAGGAAATAACTGCTACCGTCTCATTAGGAGAAACGATTTGCATAAATTGAGGATTGGTTTCCGTCATGGTTAATACCGGGTCAATGGCCAAAGCATCTTTCCATGCATCCGCGTAAATTTTCAGGGATTTTCGAAACACTCTCTCCAAAACCATGGTCTCAATTTCCGTAAGCCCAGTAAACTTGTTCTGGCTGCTTCCCTGTCCTCCCAGCAAGCGATCCAACATCGCATAGCCTACATTCGGGTTAACCTCCAAAACCATGCGTCCGTCTAGGGGATCTGCCTCAAACACATTCAGAATGGTCATTTTAGGGATGGATCGAATAAACTCATCGTAAGGAAGCTGATCCACGGATGCCACTGTAAATCGGACAAGTGTCCTAAGCTGTGCAGAAAAATAAGTAGTCAGCAGCCTAGCATAGTTCTCATGAATACGGGTTAAAGTCCGGATTTGATCTTTGGAAAAACGCAGAGCCCTTTTAAAGTCATAGAGCCTAACTTTTTTTTCTGTAAAATCCTTCTTCATTTCGTCCGCATTCATTTCCCCAGTTGACAATGCGGCAAGCAGTGCATCAATTTCATTCTGGGATAATACTTCCGATGACAGATCGGTCACCCCCTTTACCAAAGAAAACTACCTTATTGAATAATCATTCGTGTGGTAAGCACCTCATCCACTTTTCCTTCTTGCAATAACTCATTTACGCTGACTTGGATTTGGTCTTCAACCTTCTTTATGCCCTCCGGCCCGCGGATATCTCCCTCCGTCATCCCAGAAAGGGTCTTTAATATGATATGATCCACTTGGTATAATCGCTTTTCCAGCTCTTCCCTGGATTTCTTGTTATCTGCTTGGAGCTTGAATTTTAACCTCACATATCCCCCGCCGTTTAAATTGGTTGTCATCTCTTCTGTTTCCACGCTTAATTCCAAGATTTCATCAATGCTTAGCGGTTCTAGCTCCTCAACCTCTGCATTAGGCGGATTTATGTATAGCTTATAAACCGCAACGGATGCCACCCCCAGGAGGGTAATTGCAATCATAATGATTAAGGCTATATTGAAGAGTTTATTTTTAAACATGCGGGCCTCCAGCTTCTCTTATCCCTATGGTTTTCAAAACATGGACTTCCCGGTAAAACTCCTTCATAGTTAAAATAACATCTAACGCTTTTTCTTTAACTATGAACTTCTTTCCATTCGTTAAGGTGATGATCGTATCTGGTGTTTCTTCTATTGTCTCTATCAAAAACGGATTAAGAAAATAAGTGCTGTTATTTAATCTTGTAAGCTGGATCATGTTCCGCAGCTCCTATTAATAGGATGAGAAGAAAGGGAGATACCATTTCTGTCCCCCTTTCACTCTTCTAATATTAACGTTTCAGGTTAATGATTTCTTCCATCATGGTATCCGATGTAGTGATAATTCTGGAATTAGCTTGAAACCCTCTTTGAGTTACAATCATATCCGTGAATTCTTCGGTAAGATCAACGTTCGACATTTCCAGCTGGCCGGAGATAATTTGGGTAGTCGTTCCCTCTATATCGTCCAAGGCCTGTATCTCTATTTCTTCAGGGTGGGCATTTAAGGTCACTTCATATAGTGATCCTCCCGCTTTATTCAATCCGGCTGGGTTATTTACCATTACAACACCTATGGTTGTAATTTCTTCAATTTCTCCATCTGCATTGGTACCGGAAATAACTCCATTCGTCCCAATAGAGAATGACTGATATTCATCAGGCGGGATATTGATCGGCTCACCATCCGAATTTATAACTAGAAAGCCTTGTGGTGTTACTAGGTTTCCTGTTGCGTCACGAGTGAAATCACCCGCTCTGGTCAGAAGGACAGCATCTTGATCCGGATCCGGCTTGACGGCAAAAAAACCATCCCCATTTATAATTAGATCCGTCGTTACGTTCGTAGCAATGGGACTTCCCGGCGTGTGAATGACATTAATGGCCGCAACCTGAGTACCCAAGCCTATTTGTCTTGGATTTCTTCCTCCTCGGGCTTCGGCTTCCCCTGATGTCGCCGCATTCACCGTCTGGCTCAGCATATCCTGGAATGTCACTCTACTTTTCTTAAATCCAACGGTGTTCACATTTGCTATATTATTTCCTATGACATCCATTTTCGTTTGGAAGCCTCGCATCCCTGAAACACCAGAATATAGTGAACGTATCATCTATTCTCCCCCTTATCGTCCTGACTGCATCTGTCGGTCAGCAGTCCTCAAAGCCCCCCGAAGGTCCAGCTTTGTTATATTAAAATGGTGCTGTCTATTTGAGTAAAAACATGATCCTTTAAGGATTGATCATCAATGGCGGTAATGACGGTTCTATTCTTGGTACTGACGATAAATGCCGTATCTCGCATAATTACTAGGGTTTCTTTCCCACCTTTTTGCGATGCTTTATCAACCGCTTGCTCCAGGCGTTGAAGTTGGTCTTGCGAAAGCTGAATTCCCCTTCCTTGCATTCGATTTAAGGCATGCTGGCTAAATTGCAAGGGTTGAGCTATTCCAGGTTGTGTCGTCTGTTGAAGAACTTGCGCAAACGTCTTCGTTGCAGGATTCGGTTGAGCGGGTGAAATTTTACTGCCCGCCGGCGGCATGATCGGAGGATAAAAAGGTCTATTCACCTTCATGTTATTCAGCCTACTCCTTTATACGGTATAATTAATCCCGATTTCATCCCTGCTTTGGATTGATAGTTTCATATTGCTTAACTGCTCTTCCATCTCTGTATACTCTTTGTTCTTTTTTCCTCGAGAGTAAAACGGCTTCTGCTCCTGGTTATGTCTCTGATGCTGTTGAAAAGGCAAATAATTGTTGGAAGAAGAGTCAACGACCTCTAAATTATGTACCGTAACCCCTTGAAGCTGTAGGTTGTGTCTTAAATGCTGTATCTGCTCTTCTACCGCTTGCTTGGCCACTTGATTTTCTACAATGAATTTTGCCGTCAACTGACCGTTTTGCGTCTGTATCATCACATCTAATTTCCCTAGAGAATCAGGTTGAAGCTGTAAAATCATTTCCTGTACCTGCTGTCCATTTCTCACGAAAACGTTTCTAGCAAATAAAGGTTCCAAATGTTTGGATAACCATTGAATTGGGACCTGGCGCTCCAGCAAATCCCCTTCACGAACTTCACTCCTTGCCGAATTGGGATTCATGGGGGGTTGTACTCCGATGGAATCATGTAGAGGTCTTAAAGACTCTAATGTGAGCTTGCTCTCACTTATATCGGTTAGTTGCTCTGATGCCACCCCTGCTCTATTCGTGCTATGCTTGCGAATTATGGAGTGGACCTCCTGATTTTTAACCAAGGGCTTGATCCTTTCGCCTGATTCCTCCAGTGAACTTGAAAAATCTCTTTCAATCATACCTAGTAAACTTGGAATTTTCATCAACTCTTCTTTCCCGTTCTCATTATCTGTGATAATCATGGAAGATTCTATCGAACTTAAGTTTTGCGTTAATCGATCCAACACATGTTGAAGCTTGTTTAGGCTTATATCTGATATCTCCCCTTTTTGGATTGATAATTTGATAGTTTGCAACCGTTTAGTCAAATCCTGTATTGGAACAACAGAAAGTTCAGTAGCCATCAACTGTTCAGGGCTCTTTGGGATTAAATCTGTAAGGTTAAAAAAACTTGCTAATAGATCATCAACTGCTTCTAGAACCTCTTGCTTCAGTGACATGTCATTAAGCTTCGTTTTCTCTTGCTGAAGCAATCCAGAAAACAAGTTGTTTTCCGGTATTTTACAGCTTAAATTCGGTCCCTGATCTTGCAGTTGCATCGGTTGGAGAAAGAGTTGTTCAGCCATAGACATTGTCTTCACTCATCTCACCTCCTTTCACACTTTCCGTAGCTTACTTAAAATATAGAGCAAGATCTACGAAAATACAACAATCTTCCCTAAATAGACAAAAAAAATGTCGAACCTTTTTCCTATTCGGATATCAGTTTTGAGGTTAGTTGCGCCGCTAAAGCAGGTTCCTTTTCATTCAACTTTTCAATGACCGTTCCTCTTTGCCGATTTGACATTTTAGCTAGTATGGCAATCACCTTTTCCTTCTCTTGCGCAGACGGGCTTTTTTGCATTTCAATTAAAAGATCGGCTACTGTCGCAGGATTCATGCCGGCAAAGGAGCTTACCATTTCCTCAATATCTCTTCTGGTTTTTTCCACTTCGGATAATGCCTTTGTCAAAGCCTGAATCCTTTGCTGCAAGGCTGCGATTTCATCTTTTTCTGATAACTGCAGATCCTTCAGAAGGATTGTTAGATCCGCAGCTTTTTGCGGATTCATTTTGGCTACGATTCCTGCACGCTCATCGGGTTTCATCGAGGCCAGCACAAGTACAGCTTCTTCCATAGATAAGCTCTCCATTATGGGTGCTGCCTTACTGGCTGACATTGTGGTATATAATTTAGCTAGCTCTTTCATTCTCAACTGTCTTTCTTCTTCGCTTACACGCTCTTGCTCCAGCTGTTTTTGAAGGCTTAAAATCTCTTCATTCAGCTTTTTCACTTGATCGTCATTGGACTCGTATTCTTTTTTCATGGTTTCTATTTCTGTTTGTTTTCTCTGGATTTCTTCATTTAGAACTGCAATCTCTTCATTTAAACGAGCAATTTGCTCTTCCAGACGAGGTTGTGGGGTTTCTTCGAACTCCCCTTCAATCGATGGTTCCGGCAGATATTTTTCTAGAACAGGAATCTTATTGCCAATCGTTAAAGCCTTATTCACAACATCATAGCCCAGCAGGCTTAGCAGCAGTCCCGTCAATATCAGGGTAAAGAGAAGAGGGAGAAAGATTATATAGAAAAACCATTCGAGCTTACCGTATTTCCGGTCTTCAACCGTTTCCTCCATATATTGTCCCCCCTCTTCGCACATAGCGCTGTAAAGCTAATTCATCCAATTCTTTTTGTTCTCTCTGTAAGGCTTCATGCTGAAATTCTTTATAAGAGTTGTTCTTCCAATTCTCCCAAACTCGCAGCTCTCTCATTTTCTCCGTTAACTGCAAGTGAGAGGCGCTTACCCTTTGCTCCGCTTTATCAACTTGCTTTTGTTTTTGTAAGTATAGTTTTTCCAAATGCTGTATATAGGAGCAGACTTCTAACAGCAGTTGTGCGGGTAATGCCTTCATCACCATTTCCGCTCGTTTCTTTTCCCATTGCTGTATACGCTGAACCAACTCGTCAAGCTCAATCTGCTCTTTATTGAGGGAAGCTAGGCTTTCTGAATACTTGGCTTTAGAATCCTCTTTCTCCCTATCTTTTAAATCCATCAGCTTTTGAAATCGAAAGGAAAAGCCTGCCACTTCTTATCACCAGCCATCCCCGAAATTATCCTTTAAAGCCTGAGCCGACTCCTGGAAATTAGAAGGCTCATGCGTACCCTGGGCCGTAAACCCCCGAATAAGCGAACTGTATTTTATCGCTTGATCGATGTCACGATTTGATCCCATCTTATACGCTCCAATATTTATTAAATCTTCATTGTCACGATAGATCGCCATCAACTTTTTCATTTGGTTAGCCGCCTGCTTATGGACAGGGTCGACTACATCATTCATGACCCGGCTTACGCTTGCCATAACATCAATAGCAGGGTAATGGCCGCTCTGCGCTATTTTCCTGCTAAGCACGATATGTCCATCCAATATCCCACGCACCGTGTCAGCAATTGGATCATTCATGTCATCCCCATCCACCAATACCGTATAGAATGCTGTAATGCTCCCTTGTTGAGAGGTACCGGCGCGCTCCAGAAGCTTAGGCAGCAAAGCAAACACAGATGGGGGATAGCCTCGAGTAGCCGGTGGCTCGCCGACTGCCAAACCGAGCTCCCGCTGAGCCATGGCATAGCGAGTAACCGAATCCATCATCAGCATGACATTTAGCCCCTGATCTCGAAAGAACTCTGCAATAGCCGTAGCTACCATGGCCCCTTTTATACGGATGAGGGCGGGTTGATCCGAAGTAGCCACAACGACCACCGAACGCTTCAACCCATCTTCTCCCAGGTCCTTTTCCATAAACTCTACGACTTCCCGACCTCGTTCTCCGATTAGGCCAATTACATTAACATCCGCCTGCGTATTCCTTGCGATCATCCCAAGTAAAGTACTTTTTCCTACTCCGCTTCCCGCAAAAATCCCAACCCTTTGTCCCTTCCCTACTGTTAGCAAGGAGTCGATTGCCCTTACTCCGACACTCAGCGGGTCTTTGATTCGCGGCCTCTGCAAAGGATTGGGAGGCTGATTGACAGCCGGATAATCCGCTAGTCCATACGGAAGTGAACTGCCATCCATTTTTTGTCCTAACCCATCCAAAACTTGTCCTAAAAGCTCTTGTCCTACTTGAATCATGAACGGCTTGCCTGTTGCCAATACATCACAGCCTGGGCCTATCAAGCCTAGATCTCCAAGCGGCATGAGCAGCACTTTATTATCCCGAAATCCAACTACCTCAGCCATGACGGGATGACCTTGCCCTTGCGGAAGGATGTGGCAGACTTCTCCCAATCGAACGTTTGGTCCTTGCGATTCAACCGTCAGACCGATCACTTGAGTCACTTTTCCGTTTAGCCGAATCGGGTCAAGGTCGGATAAACACTGCAAATAAGCTTGTAAATTAATTGGTGCCACCAGCCTTTCTCCCTTGGGCTAATGACATCAAGGCCTCTGAGATTTCTCCCAGCTGTGTATCTACTCTTGCATCCACTGATCCAAAAGCCGAGCGAATCAAGCAGCCTCCGCCTTCGATGGAATGGTCAGGAAGAATGAGGAGATCGGCTTGCCCGCTCAGCATATTTTTCAGCTGCGAATACTGTCCTTCAAGAAACATATAATTCTCAGGTCCGACACAGATCGTTATTTTGTCTACCTCTTGCACTTTTTTGAGAGCTTCTTGTACCATAGATAACATTTTTTCGGGATAAAGAGATAACTCTTCCATTATTACTTTTTTTGCAACAGCGAGGGCAATCTCCATAATGACAGGTTCGGATTCCTGAATCCATCTTTCTTTTGCCGTCTGTGCCTCTTCTAAAATTTTTCGCGTTTTATCGATGGCGGCCTGTTGTTCTTCCCAAGCCGACTCATATCCCTGGGCATGGCCTTGTTGAAACCCTTGGCGGTAACCATCGTCAACAGCCTCTCTTTGAAGCGCTTCGTCTTCTTGCCGTCGCTCGGTCCACCAATCTTCGATCTCTTCCTGGGCCTTTTGGTAAATGAGTTGAGTTTCCTCTAAGGCTTGCTGGATGATGGTCTCTGCTTCTTGTTTGGCCTGGACGAGGACTTCCTCCGCCTCCCGTTTAGCCTCTAGCAGCATCTCGCTTTTGCTATCAGGCTTGCCGCTGTCTTCAGCAGCCACACTTTCATTCGAACATAAAGTCTGTTCATGGGAAATCAAGACTTCCTCTGCTATCGTCATGTATTCACTTGCACGAATCACACTCGATCTGGAGCGTTGCGGAATCATCGGTACATACTGTTGAGCTTTAATGATATTAGACAACGATTTCGTCTCCTCCTCCACGAGAGATAATAATTTCTCCCGCTTCCTCTAATCGTCGGATAGTGGATACTATTCGTGTCTGGGCCTCCTCTACATCCCTAAGCCGTACAGGGCCCATGAATTCCATTTCCTCTTTAAAGGTTTGCACCATTCTCTTCGAGATGTTCCTAAAAATTGCATCTTTTACTTCCTCACTCGCTACCTTCAAGGCTAGCATCAGATCGGCATTTTCTACGTCGCGAATAATCCGTTGTATGGATTTATCATCAATGGTGACAATATCCTCAAATACGAACATGCGCTTCTTGATTTCCTCTGCCAGTTCCGGATCTTGAATCTCTAGAGTATCCAGGATAGTCCTCTCGGTACTCCGATCCACATTATTCAGAATGGCAACCGCTGCTTCGATCCCTCCAGCCTTTGAATAGTCCTGGGTTATCGTCTGGGAAAGCTTCTGCTCCAAAACCTGCTCCACTTCGCTGATCACTTCAGGAGAGGTACTATCCATCAAAGCAATCCTCTTGGCCACATCAGCCTGCCTTTCATGAGGCAATGCAGACAAAATAGCCGAGGCTTGGCCCGGTTCCAGGAAAGACAAAACAAGGGCAATCGTTTGGGAGTGCTCATTTTGAATGAAATTGAGTATCTGGGCAGGATCTGCTTTCCGGGCAAAATCGAACGGTCGAACGTGAAGATGAGAGGTCAGTCGGTTTATAATATCCATCGCCTTTTGCTGACCTAAGGCCCGCTCCAAAATATCTTTGGCATAGCCAATTCCACCCTGGGAGATATAGTCTTGGGCAATGGCGATCTGATGGAATTCGTCAACGACCTCTTCCTTCACTAAGTTATCTACTCTCCGCACGTTTGCAATTTCTAACGTCAAATCTTCGATTTCATCTTCTCTAAGATGCTTAAATACTTGCGCTGATATATCGGGTCCCATTGATATTAATAATATTGCAGCTTTTTGCCTGCCGCTTAATCCCTTATTCGCCATATCCTTTCACCTCTAGTCCTCTTGAAGCCATACCCGCAATAGATTAGCAAACTCCTCGGGCCTCTGTTTGGCCAGTTTTTCCAGCTGTTTGCGCGCGATCACTTCTTCAGTTTCCGTATATTCAATGTCAGGGATCTCTGCTTCCGCGAGGGGTTCATTTGACAGTAAAAGATTTTCTTCTTGCGCACGCTGTTTCTTTCTGCGCATAAGCCAGTAGACTCCTCCACCGATAAGCACTGCACCTGCAACCCCCGCCAGAATATAATAAAGCATCATGCTTTCGTTGTTCTGAAGCGGTACCTGTTTTCCTTGGAATGGTTGAGCAACGACTTTGATGCGATCGGAAATATATTGATCATCTACTTCTTTGCTGATCGCAGAACGGACAACGTTTTTCAGGATCTCTTCAATCGCTTCTTTCGTAGTTTCGGCATCCTGAGAATCAGCAGGCAGATCAACACCGACATTAATCGTTAAGTCTTCGACAAAATAGGGACTTCTTTCAATATCTCGAGAAATCCGATTCACTTCTCGATTGACCCGTTCCTCTATTTCCTCCATCTCACTTTTCCCTTGACCCTGCTCGTTTCCAGGATATTGAGGAACATCTGTTTCTCCTGTCCCCGGGACCCCACCGCTTTCGCTACTCGTTCCGCTGAAAGTCTTTTGTATCTTTTCTACTGAAATGGCGATACCTTCCTGATTTTCTTTATCAACCGCTTCGACAAGCTGCTGATCCTCTTTGACTTTATCGAAATTCAACCTAACTTTGGTATAAACATAAACCTTATCCATGCCGATAATAGTACCAAGCATGTTATGCAAATCTCTCTGAATATCGTCCTGTACCCTTCTCTCAATGGAACGTTGCTGCTCATAGGCTGTAAGCCCCATGTTTGACCCTTCTCCATTGACATACTCCATCATGTTGCTGTATTGATCCGTTATGACAATGTTTTCGATCGGCAGATTGGGCACAGTCTTAGAAACAAAGTGGTATAGGGTATTAATTTTATTTTGGTCCAGCTTGGTGCCAGGTTCCAGCTGGAGCAAGATCGAGGCGGTTGCCGTTTCGGCCTCGCTGCTTAGGAATAGCTGTTCTTTAGGGAGCGTAATCATCACCCTAACGTCTGATACCCCACTAAAGCCTTTAATGAGTTTAGCCAAATGATTTTGGAGCACATCTCTTTCTGCTACATCAAATTGTCGCTCCGTAATACCGAACCCCATATTCTCAAAGATATCCAGACTTATGTTGCTTCCCTTCGGCAATCCAGCTGCTGCTAGATCCACAGTAAGGGCAGGAGCATCTTTTCTCGGGACAAGGATGTTTCTTCCATCTTCCGAAAGCTGGAATTGGACTCCTTTGGATTCTAGTTCCGCCTTGACCTCTCCTATTTCTTCTATACTTAACGAGTTTTTGAATAAAGGGATAAATTCTGGCCTTGATGCGAAATAGACCCATAGCGAGAGAGAAACCACGAGAAACAAAAAAGTCGCAGCAGCGATGATTTTCTGCTTCGTTGTATAGGAATGATATAATTCCGATAACCTTCCTTTTAATGCTTGTAGCTGCTCATTCATATCTCCACCCCAGGGTCT
Source organism: Ammoniphilus soli (assembly GCF_040813775.1). Classification (NCBI taxonomy): domain Bacteria; kingdom Bacillati; phylum Bacillota; class Bacilli; order Caryophanales; family Paenibacillaceae; genus Ammoniphilus; species Ammoniphilus soli. Next base: position 387,691 of record NZ_JBEGDL010000001.1, on the reverse strand, counting down.
TCCTCAGATCTAGTTTCTTAGAAGAAAAATGAATCCTCCTGTTGGAGGATCATACTATCTAAATGCTCATTCTCATGATTTCTTGATAAGCTTCCACTACCTTATTTCTCACTTGCAAAGTCAGATCAAGGGTTACACCAGCCTGTTCCTTAAGAATCAGTGCCTTGTGCAGTTCATTAACATTTCCAGCAGCAATCTGCTTCGATGCTTCAGAAGACGTGACTTGCTGTTTGTTCACATCTTCCAATGCCTGATTTAAAAAGGAAGAAAAGGTTTGAAGCGCTTCCCCCGGTGTCTTGTCCGCCGGCTTCACCGCTGATTGAATAAATTTCGAATGAATTGGAGTTATAGCCATTAAGCTCCCTACCTTCCGATTTCAAGTGTTTTAACCATCATCGATTTCGTCGCATTAAAAGCGGTTAAGTTCGCTTCATATGACTTCGTTGTAGTCATTAAGTCAACCATCTCTTTTAACGGATCGACATTAGGAAGCAACACGAAGCCTTCGGGATCTGCATCGGGATGCTTTGGCTGATATACTCGTTTAAATGGGGTTTGATCCTCAATAATCTTCATTACCTTAACTCCTCCAGCTACCGCAGGCTTGGCCGCTTTCCCCATTGCCGCTTGTAATGCAGCGTCAAAAGGGGTGGAATTCAACGGCGCGACTTGTACCATCTTTCTGCGAAATGGCTCCCACGTTCCGTTGACTTGCTTCCCCCTCGTCGTATTTGCATTTGCCAGATTAGAGGATATGATATCCATTCGCAAACGGTTCGCCGTCAGCGCTGAAGCACTGATGTTCATCCCTGAAAACATGCTCATAGTTACTTGCCTCCCGAAATGGCCTTCTTCAATCCAGAAAAGTGGCTGTTTGTTTGATCTATTAGCGCATTGTACCAAACTTGATTTTTTACCATATCTGTCATCTCTGCATCGACATCCACATTATTTAGATGGTTTTGCATAATTCCTGGTTTGACAAATATTTTAGGAGTAATCGTCGATTTAGCCGCTCCACCAAAGGGAATATGTCTGGGGTCTGTTCTGAATCCTTCAAAAGCAGGCTTCGCCTTCATTGCCTTTCTTAGTTCCTCTTCAAATGCAACTCCCTTACTTTTGTAGTTTGGAGTGTCTACATTAGCAATATTATCCGCAATCACTTTTTGCCGCATCGCTGCAGCATCTAAAGCACTACTTATCATGAAAAGCTTGCTTGAATTTAGCAAAGCACTTCCCCCTTCCTGTTTCGCTTCCCCTCACTCGCAGTATGTATTTATTCCACACAATCTCCTAAAATTCCTCCTTTTTCGCTAGCGAAAACCGATGTAAGACATAGTAATTTGTCGAATTGTTAGCAACCAAAAAGATATAAATAACGTGAAACAAAAGAAAAGCCCTATCTTCAAGATAGGGCTTTTTACGTAGGCAAACAATAAGTAAATTTATGAAGATTTTAGTTTAGCTAATTCAGGCAGAAGCTTATCATTAAGAACTTTTATGTAAGTCCCTTTCATGCCTAATGATCTCGATTCAATAACCCCTGCACTTTCTAGCTTACGCAGTGCGTTTACGATTACCGAACGAGTGATTCCTACACGATCGGCAATTTTACTAGCAACCAGCAAACCTTCCTTGCCATCCAACTCTTCAAATATATGTTCTACAGCCTCTAACTCACTATATGACAAGGAACCGACAGCCATTTGAACAACAGCCTTACTGCGGGCTTCCTGTTCAATTTCTTCTGCACGCTCACGCAGAATCTCCATTCCTACTACCGTTGCACCCACTTCAGCAAGGATCAGGTCATCGTCCGTAAATCGCTCTGTTACACGAGCAAGAACCAATGTTCCAAGTCGATCCCCGCCACCGATGACTGGCACTAGCGTCGTGACCGATTCATTAAACACTTCCTTCATCTCTACAGGAAATGCCGTATAAGGGCTTTCGATGTCTAGATTTGCTGTTGTCTCCTCCACCTTCAATAGGAGGTGACTGTAATCCCCCGGAAATCTTCTTTCCTGCAGCATTCCTGCAATTCGCTCATTATGGATTTCCTGAGCAATAGCGTACCCGAGAATTTTTCCTTTTCGGCTCAAGATGAAAGTATTTGCTTCAATAACTGTACTTAACACTTCAGCCATTTCCATAAAGTTAACCGGGTGTCCCGCTGTTTTCTGTAATAAGCGGTTAATTCTTCTAATCTTTGATAGTAAATCCATTACTTTTCCTCCTAAAGAATAACTTGAGTTTACTTACAGAATATATTGAGAGAGATCTTTGTTCTTCACTATCCCTTTTAATCGCTCCTCTACATACTCTGGAGTGATCACAACCCTCTCCATCGTTATGTCCGGGGCATTAAAAGATAAATCCTCTAGGAGTTTTTCTAAAATAGTGTGCAATCGTCTAGCTCCAATATTATCTGTATGATCATTCACTTCTTTGGCCATGTTTGCCAACTCTTTAATAGCTTCGTCAGAAAATTCGATTTTTATTCCTTCTGTTTCCAAAAGTGCAGAATATTGTTTAATAAGTGCATTTTTAGGCTCAGTTAAGATCCTTACAAAGTCTTCGACACCCAAACTGGTCAGTTCCACGCGAATCGGAAATCTTCCTTGCAATTCCGGAATTAGGTCTGAAGGTTTTGAGATATGAAAAGCACCTGCTGCAATAAAAAGAATATAATCTGTCTTGACGATACCATATTTTGTATTCACGGCCGATCCCTCAACAATGGGAAGAATATCCCGTTGCACTCCCTCCCGGGAAATGTCAGGAGATCCATTCGACCGCCCGCCGGCAATTTTATCGATCTCATCAATAAAAATGATGCCTTGCTGCTCGGCTCTCTGGATGGATTCTTGATGGACTTCATCCATATCAATTAATCTCTGCGCTTCTTCTTGAACCAAAATCTTTCTGGCTTCCCGGACCGTGAGCTTTCGCTTCTTCATCTTTTTGGGAAGCAAGCTGCCAAACATTTCCTGCATGTTCATTCCCATTTGGTCCATGCCCGCCCCATTGAACATATCGAGCATGGTAGGCATTGAGTCCTCAACCTCCAGCTCTACCATATGGTCTTCCAGTTCACCCATAGCCAGCTTGTGGGCCGTTTGCCTTCTCTTCTGGATGACATCTTGGTCTTCAGCTTGATTCGTTTGTTGATTCGCTTGCATCTGATTGGAAAAAAGCATTTCGAAAGGGTTCTTAAAGTTTTTATTTTCTTTTGCTGAAGGCACGAGAAGTTGAACAAGCCTTTCTTCGGCTTGCTTTTCTGCTCGGTCTTTGACCCCTTCCATCTTTTCAGCTTTGACGATTCGGATGGAGGTTTCTACCAAGTCTCGGACCATCGATTCCACATCTCTTCCTACATAACCGACTTCCGTAAACTTTGTCGCTTCCACCTTAATGAATGGGGCGCCAACCAATTTGGCTAAACGCCTAGCAATTTCCGTCTTTCCGACACCTGTTGGGCCGATCATCAAAATGTTCTTTGGAGCAATTTCCTCCCTCAGTTCTTCCGGCAGCAAGCTTCGGCGAAATCTGTTGCGCAGGGCAATAGCCACCGATTTCTTGGCCTCAGATTGGCCAACGATATATTTATCAAGCGACTCAACAATTTGTCTCGGTGTATAGTTATCAGCTTTCTTCATCCTACCCACCCCGCTATTCGAGTTCTTCCAATACAATATTATGATTGGTGAAGACACAGATCTCCGCTGCGACAGTAAGGGATGCATGGGCAATCTCCTTGGCTGTCATATTCCCTCCAGCGTACTGCGCTAAAGCGCGGCCTGCCGAAAGGGCGTAGTTCCCACCGGAACCTATAGCCAAAATACCATCGTCCGGTTCGATGATCTCCCCGTTCCCGGAGATCAGGAGCAAATTTTCTTTATTCATGACAATCATCATCGCTTCAAGCCTTCGCAGGATTTTATCCTGTCTCCATTCCTTGGCTAGTTCTACAGCTGCGCGCTGCAGATTTCCGTGGAATTCCTCCAACTTGCCTTCAAACTTCTCAAATAATGTTATTGCGTCGGCAACCGAACCAGCAAAGCCCGCGATGACTTGCCCTCGATATAGCCTTCTTACCTTTTTAGCCCTTTGTTTCATCACAACGCTGTTTCCAAAGGTAACTTGACCATCTCCAGCCATAGCCCCTTGGCCGTTATGAAGGATAGCGAATATGGTTGTAGCATGAAAAGTCATTTCCAACTTGATTGCCCCTTTCTCCTCATGCAGGGATGATTGGTGTTGGGTCCCGTGTCAAGATTGCTGCAGAATGTTGCAAGATAATAAACCGCAAGCTGAAGAATGGGAGCTGTTGGCACAGCTCCCTTCAAGCTTAATAAATATTATCATAGAATGCGCATTATTGGCAACTTAAATTGTCTTACAGGCTAGTAAAATTCTGAATTGTCTCCAATGCCCTCTCCGCCAGCTTTTCATATCTTTCCTTTTTGCTCCTGATTCTTTTATCTAGAGGAGGGAATAAACCGAAGTTCGCATTCATCGGCTGGAAATGATCAGGGTTAGCCGTCGTGATATAGTTTGCCATGCTTCCAATCGCCGTTTCGGGCGGCAAGGTGACGGGCACTTGTCCTTTGGCCACTCGAGCGGCGTTAATTCCGGCGACCAAACCTGCTGCTGCAGATTCCACATAACCTTCAACGCCTGTCATCTGACCAGCGAAGAAAAGCGTATCCCTTTCACGGTACTGATAGGTTGGGTTAAGCAGCTTAGGGCTGTTAATGAACGTATTGCGATGCATGACTCCATACCTTATAATTTCTGCATTTTCCAAGCCGGGAATCATTTGAAACACGCGCTTTTGTTCTCCCCACTTTAAGTGGGTCTGAAACCCTACCATGTTAAAAAGCGTACCCGCACTATTGTCTTGACGGAGCTGAATGACAGCAAACGGCTGCTTACCTGTCCGAGGATCAACGAGCCCGACGGGTTTCATCGGACCGAATAAAAGGGTCTGCTTTCCTCTTCTCGCGATTTCTTCCGCAGGCATACATCCTTCAAAGTAAATTTCCTTCTCAAACTCTTTCAAAGGAACAACCTCTGCTGTAGTCAAAGCCCCGTAAAATCGGTCAAATTCCTCTTCCGACATTGGACAGTTAAGATACGCCGCTTCGCCTTTATCATATCGAGAAGCAAGAAACACCTTCTCCATATCGATCGTTTCTTTATCTATAATAGGAGCTGCTGCATCATAAAAATAAAGATACTCCTCCCCCGTCAGCTTTCTCAATTGCTCTGACAGAGTCGGGGAAGTCAGGGGGCCCGTTGCAATGACGCAAATCCCTTCAGGTATTTCCCCCATCTCTTCATTTCGCACCGTAACATTCGGATGATTGCGGACCCACTGGGTTACGGCCTCTGCAAACTCATGGCGATCTACAGCAAGCGCTCCTCCTGCAGGGACAGAGCATGAATCAGCCGCTTTAATGATAACGGAATCAAGCCTCCGCATCTCTTCCTTTAGGATTCCTACAGCATTCGTTAACGTGTTTGCCCGAAGGGAATTGCTGCAAACCAATTCCGCAAATTTGTCCGTGTGATGCGCGGGAGTTTGCCTGACCGGTCTCATCTCGATGAGCTCGACCTGGACACCGCGGTTGGCAATCTGCCATGCCGCCTCACTGCCAGCCAAACCTGCTCCTACTACAGTTACTTTTTCCATATCCAATCTCCTACATCATATTTCTTTTTTCTTTACTGGTTTTCTTCCATATAATCACAAGCGATACATTGAACGCTCGCTTCTTTCTTTTTGCCCTTCTTTTCCACAAGCATGGAGGTGCATTTTGGACATTTTCGCTCAATAGGCTTATCCCAGGAAACGAAGTCACATTCGGGGTAATGGCTGCAACCGTAGAAAGTTCTTTTTTTCTTGCTCTTTCTTTCTACGATCATTCCTTCACACTTAGGGCATCCAACACCCGTTTCCTTTAATATTGCCTTGGTATTCCGGCATTCAGGAAAACCTGAACAGGCAAGGAATTTGCCAAAGCGGCCTAATTTATAAACCAGATGCTTTCCGCATTTTTCACAGATCTCGTCGGAAACCTCATCTTCGATTTCCACTTCCTGCATATACTTATCAGCTACTTCCAGCCGGTTTTCAAATCCCCGGTAAAAACCATCGAGCACTTTTACCCAGTCAGCCTTTCCTTCCTCAACATAATCCAGATCTTCTTCCATCTTTGCAGTAAAGGTTGGATCTAAAATCTCAGGGAAGAATTCTCCCATCAGCTCAATGACGATCTCACCCAATTCCGTAGGGATAAATCGTTTGTCTTCTAGAGCTACATATCCCCTTTTTTGGATGGTGTCAAGTGTAGGCGCGTAGGTGCTTGGACGCCCTATGCCCAATTCCTCTAGCATTCTCACTAAGCGAGCTTCGGAATAACGAGGCGGCGGTTGGGTAAAATGCTGCTTGGGATCCATTTGATCCAGTCCAAGCGTTTCCCCTTCGGTAAGAGGAGGAAGGATGTTGTCTTTTTCTTCTTTGCCATCATCGTTGCCTTCCACGTAGACCTTCATAAAACCAAGAAAATTCACCTTGGACCCGTTTGCTCGGAAGGTTGCCTCGCCTGCCTCAATTGTTACGGTCATGGTATCCATGACAGCAGAAGCCATTTGGCTGGCTAGAAATCGTTCCCAGATTAAACGATAAAGCCGGAGCTGATCCCTGCTTAAAAATTCCTTCAGAGAATCTGGGGTGCGAAGAACAGAGGTCGGGCGCACCGCTTCATGGGCATCCTGCGCATTTCCCTTCTGGGCATGGGTTCTCGCTTCTTCTAGGGCATATTCTTTTCCAAAAGATTCTGTTATATACGACTTGGCTTCTTCAATGGCCGTTTGGCTCACTCGGGTAGAATCAGTTCTCATATAAGTGATTAAACCGACTGTACCTTCTTTGCCAAGATCAATTCCTTCATATAATTGCTGGGCAATCATCATCGTCTTGGCTGCTCGGAAATTCAGCTTACGCGCAGCCTCCTGTTGCATGGAACTGGTAATGAATGGCGGTGCTGGGTTGCGCTTGCGCTCTTTTTTCTTAATGTCTTTGACGATGAAGGAGGCGCCGCCGATCCTTTGCAGCAAATCCTTGATATCCTGCTCGGATTTCAATTCGGTTTTGTTGCCTTGGTATCCGTAAAACTTGGATTCAAAGACTTCTCCTGTTGCACCCTTAAGAAAAGCCGTAACCGACCAATATTCCTCAGGCACAAAATGCTTAATTTCATTTTCCCTATCGATAATGAGCCTTACCGCAACTGACTGCACTCTCCCTGCACTTAAACCCTTTTTGACCTTTTTCCAAAGAAGAGGGCTTATATTGTAACCGACTAAACGATCTAAAATCCGTCTGGCCTGCTGGGCATTGACGAGATCCATGTTTATTTTTCTCGGCTGTTTAAAAGCTTCTTTCACGGCTTGCTTCGTAATTTCATTAAATACCACTCTGCATGGTTCACTCTGATCCATATTAAGGCTATGGGAAAGATGCCAAGCTATCGCTTCCCCTTCCCTGTCGGGGTCAGCTGCTAAATAGATCTTCTTGACTTTTTTCGCAGCATCGCGCAACTCTTTCAATACGTCCCCTTTACCTCGGATCGTAATATATTTAGGATTAAATCCTTCTTCGACATTCACTCCCATTTGGCTTTTTGGCAAATCGCGAACATGCCCCATGGAAGCTTTCACAATGTATTTTTTCCCGAGATATTTCCCGATGGTTTTAGCTTTTGCGGGAGACTCTACAATTACTAAGGCATCTGCCATCGATGTCCTCCCCCTTTCCCAACTGATCGCAAGCTTCTTGATATTAAAACATATATACAAACGATATTGAATGGTTAATCTTCCCTATTATTAAATATGCACTTACCTTTTGTCAAACTTCTTTTAAATCTTCCTGGTAAAGATACTGCCTTGCAGTTGGAAAACCTTACCTCCCAACTGCAAGGAAAGAAGCTCAGACAAGACCTCTTGTATAGGGAGATTGCTCCTTATGACAATCTCATCTACAGTCAGCTTCGTATTCTCTAGGATATCCAAAATTTGTATTTGTTTAACCGACATTTTCTCGTCCTGGATCGCTTGCTGAGTCGGAAACTCTTCCAGAATATCCGCAATCGATGTGACTAATTTGGCTCCTTCCTGAATTAAGCGGTTTGTCCCTTGACTAAGAGGAGAAAAGATGGAACCCGGAACAGCCAAAACGTCTTTTCCTTGTTCTAGCGCACAGCGAACCGTAATGGCTGAACCGCTTTTTACAGCAGCTTCTACGACGAGTACCCCCAGTGATAAACCACTGATCAAGCGATTGCGTGCAGGGAAATGAAGCGGGTGGGAGGGATAGCCAGGTGGATACTCCGATAATATGAGGCCTCGTTCCTGGATTTTTCTGTAGAGTTCTTCATTTTGACGAGGATAGATCACATTAATGCCGCTTCCTAATAGCGCCACCGTATGGCCGTTCACAGCCAGGGAACCTTTATGCGCTTCGGCATCCACCCCTTTAGCCAAACCTGACAGGACGGCAAATCCAGCTCTGTCGACCTCTTCAGCCAGACGGAAAGCCACCTGCCTTCCGTACGGAGTAGGCATTCTAGTCCCTACGACAGCAATTCCGGGTTTTGTTAACAGCTCTAATTTTCCTCGGGCATACAGGACAAATGGGGGGTCGTGGATTTCTCGAAGCAGGGGCGGGTAGGTTGAATCGAGGATCGTGATCGTATGGATTCTTGCTTCCAATAGCTTTTGTTTTATTTCTTGAACTTGTACGGCGGTTAATTGTTTCATCTTTTCTATGCGTTTGACTGATAAGTTAGGAATGTTAGGGAAGGGATAATGAATTGAAGTGGAATGAGAAGCGATTTCTTCAAGATGGGGGAGAATAGCAGCTAATGACTTTCGGCCGATACCTTCGATTTGGCTAATGGAAACAAGCCAATCTCTAGGTTCTAGCAAAGATGGTATCATATTTTTCATCCTTTCCTTGAATAAAAAGATAAAGCAGAAGAAGAGGAGCCTATTCTCCTATAGACTCCTCTTCCAGGGCATTACTTCACAGTCTTACAAGTTTCAAGCAATCCTTTTTCTTCAAGTACTTCGATAAGAGTTTGCCCCATGACTGCTGGAGTTTTCGCTACACGAATTCCGCAATCTTCCATGGTGCGAATTTTCTCTTCAGCTGTACCTTTACCGCCAGAAATAATGGCTCCAGCATGTCCCATACGCTTTCCTGGAGGTGCCGTTTGACCGCCGATAAAGCCGACTACAGGCTTTTTCATGTTAGCTTTTACCCATTCAGCAGCTTCTTCTTCAGCCGTACCGCCGATTTCACCGATCATGATAACCGCTTCTGTATCTGGATCTTCATTGAACAGCTTTAAAACATCGATAAAATCAGTTCCATTTACAGGGTCTCCACCGATACCAACAGCAGAAGATTGACCAATTCCGTTTGTAGTTAACTGGTGTACAGCTTCGTAAGTTAAGGTACCACTGCGGGATACGATTCCTACTTTACCAGGTGCATGAATGTATCCAGGCATAATCCCGATTTTACATTCACCAGGAGTAATGACCCCTGGGCAGTTTGGCCCGATTAAACGCGTTTTCTTGCCTTCCATATAGCGTTTAACCTTAACCATATCCAATACAGGGATACCTTCTGTGATACAAACAACTAAATCAAGCTCAGCATCTACAGCTTCCATAATCGCATCTGCTGCAAATGGAGGTGCTACGTAGATAACGGATGCATTTGCACCAGTAGCATTTACAGCCTCTTGAACTGTGTTATAAACAGGGAATCCTTCGATTTCTGTTCCACCTTTACCGGGAGTTACGCCTCCCACCATTTGTGTACCGTATTCCGCACAACCTTTGGCATGGAACAAACCAGTAGCACCGGTAATCCCTTGTGTAATAACCTTTGTGTTTTTATTTACAAGAATACTCATTCTCTCACACCCCTTTATTTCACCAAGGAAACGATTTTTTCTGCGCCGTCAGCCATTGATTCAGCAGCAACAATGTTTAGTCCGGACTCATTCAGGATCTGCTTACCCAAAGCCACGTTTGTTCCTTCAAGACGAACAACCAATGGACGATCAAGCTGAACCTGCTTCGCAGCCTCAACTACTCCGTTTGCAATAACATCACATTTCATGATACCGCCGAAGATATTAACGAAAATTCCCTTAACGTTCTCATCAGAAAGGATCAGCTTAAAAGCTTCTGTTACTCTCTCTGTTGTAGCGCCGCCCCCAACATCAAGGAAGTTTGCAGGCTCGCCGCCAGCAAATTTGATGATATCCATCGTAGCCATTGCTAAGCCGGCACCGTTAACCATACATCCGATATTTCCATCAAGAGCGATATAGTTAAGGTCATGCTTCGAAGCTTCGATTTCCTTTGGATCTTCCTCGTCCAAATCGCGAAGCTCTACAACATCCTTATGTCTAAATAGAGCATTGGAATCAAAGTTTAGCTTGGCATCTAGTGCCATTACATTGCCATCACCTGTAACAACAAGTGGATTAATTTCTGCGATCGAGCAGTCCTTATCAACAAATGCTTGGTATAGGCTCATCATGAACTTAACCGCTTTATTTACTAATTCATTAGGAATATTGATGCTATAAGCCAGTTTGCGGGCTTGGAACACCTGCAATCCAATCGCTGGATCAACGACTTCCTTGAAGATCTTTTCCGGAGTTTTTTCAGCTACTTCTTCAATCTCCGTACCGCCTTCTTCAGAAGCCATAATCGTAATGCGGCTAGTCGCACGGTCGATAACAACCCCAACATAATATTCTTTCTTGATGTCGCATCCTTCTTCGATAAGCAAGCGCTTGACTTCCTTACCTTCTGGACCTGTCTGGTGGGTAACTAGCACTTTGCCGATTAGTTCGTCAGCATATGTACGGACTTCATCCAGGCTCTTTGCAATTTTCACCCCACCGGCTTTCCCTCTTCCACCTGCATGGATTTGGGCCTTAACGACATAAACACTTGAATTTAACGTTTTTGCCGCTTCTACTGCTTCGTCGGCCGTAAACGCCACTTTTCCATTGGGAACAGCAACGCCGTACTGTCTTAGTATCTCTTTCCCTTGATACTCATGGATATTCATTCTCCATCCTCCTATCACGGTATCTGTCCTGTATGTAGAATAGTCGTCTTCTTCAGAAAACAGGGCATGAAAGACTCCCTAGCAACCTATTCTGCACAAACAAATATAACATATTCGACTAAATGTTCCAAGATCCTTCTTTCGTTTCTACATTTTTCCACAAGATTATTATACCAAAGTATTTACCTATGCAATCATGAATTTTAAAATATGTACTTAACCGGATTAAGGTCATTGATTTCGCTTGTTCTCTAAGAAATATTTAAACTTTGTTGTCGAGAGAGGAATTAGCAGAATTATGTCGAAATAAGCAAGTGTTGTTCAAATATTCTTTTTAGGTGGTGAATACTATCTTTTACAAAACCCATAGTGCGGGTGTCCTCGGGATTGATGGTTTCATGGTTGATGTAGAGACCGATATATCCCCCGGATTACCCCAATACTCGCTCGTCGGCTTACCTGATTCTGCAGTGAAAGAATCCAAAGAAAGAGTACGTGCAGCCATCCGCAACAGCGGATTTAATTTTCCCCTTGGACGAATTACGGTGAATCTCGCGCCTGCCCATGTCAAGAAAGTCGGTCCGGCATATGATCTTCCTGTTGCCGTGAGTATCCTTGCCGCTTCAGGCCAATGGAACCTTCCTAACCTCAGAAATTCCGTGCTGATCGGCGAACTTTCGCTAGACGGAAACATCAAGCCTGTTCAGGGCGTTTTGCCGATGGCCTTAGCTGCAAAGCTAGAAGGGTTTGAACAGCTGGCCGTCCCCAGAGAAAATGCATGGGAAGCTTCTTTGTCCGGCTTAAGCGTATACCCCCTGGATCATCTGCAAGATTTCCCCCTCAGTCTCACTAAGAAAGCGTTTGAACCCCATGAACATCCGTCTGCACATCCGATTTCCCCTGATTTTGCTGATGTTATAGGTCAAAGCTACGCAAAGAGAGCCCTAGAAATTGCAGCAGCTGGTTTTCATAACGTGCTTTTTATTGGACCACCTGGTACAGGAAAGACGATGTTAGCCTCTTGCTTGCCCTCTATCCTTCCACCACTCTCCTTTCGCGAATGGCTAGAGATTGTGAAGATTTACAGCGCTTCAGGAAAAGATCTGCTGCTCTCGAAACCCGAGCGTCCTTTCCGCGCCCCCCACCATTCCATTACAGCCGCCGGATTAATAGGCGGAGGAAACCAAATGAAGCCGGGAGAGTTAACCCTTGCCCACCACGGTGTTTTATTCTTGGATGAAATATGCGAATTCCCACGGCACGTCCTTGATCTATTGCGCCAACCTCTCGAAGAACAGAAGATTGAGCTGCACCGCCAGCGAATTTGTATCACGTTTCCTGCTCGATTTATGCTCATTGGAAGCAGAAACCCTTGTCCCTGCGGATACTTTGGCTATGCAAATGAGGTTCGTGAATGTAAGTGTGCTTCAATCCAAATCGAACGTTATCAAAAACGACTCTCAGGACCTTTATTAGACCGTTTTGATATTCAGGTTGAGGTTACTAGACTCCCCGCGGATTCATTTATTGATCCCATTAATCCAGGAGAAAGCTCGCTTCATATTCGCGAACGGGTACTTCAAGCCATAGAAATTCAGCAAGACCGCTTTCGCACCTCTGCCACTCGCAGTAACGCCGAAATGACTCCTAGCGAAATCAAAGCTTTTTGCAGCCTTTCCCGTTCCGCCCGCAATCTCTTAAAAGTAGTCTATGAGCAATTGCAGTTAAGTCATCGCGCCCATCATCGCCTCTTGAAAATTGCTAGAACAATTGCTGATCTGAAAGGAGTAGTGCAGATTTCAGAGAGTGAGATTGCCGAAGCGGTACAATTCCGGAATATAGAAAAAAAAAATTTTTAGCCCTCCACACCTGTGGATAATTTTAATCACAATATCCCCTTGATAACAATCCGTTTTCCGGACATTCTCCACAGTTCATCCCCATATTATTCACAGGAAGATGTGGATAACCGAACGATTGTTCTCTTTTACCTTCGGTGTTATAATATGGGAAAAGAAAAACTATTAATCCGAGGTGATTCTATGAAACTGCTAAGTGACGAAGCTCTCATTGATGCCTATCACAAATCCGTTAACCTCGATCTAGATAAAGAATTTATTGGCTTATTACTAGATGAAATACAACAACGGAAATTAGACTTAAATCTCTCCCAGCAATAGCTGGGTTTTTTCTTTGCTTGGATACATCTTCATAAAAAAAGAACCTCACCACATAAGCGGCGAGGTAAATGGAGGAGTCTTTCGCGTCGAGTACACTATACTATACGCATCATACGAAGCGGATGAAGTAAGGCAAATCCCCATTTTTGCGCCTATTTTAGCGCCTCTTATAATCCGAACGCATTGGTATAGTGCTCAAGCTTATTTGCTTTTCCGCTGGCAGGGTCGAGGGTAATGGAAATGACATCGAACCTCATCAGGCGATCTTCTAGCTTATTTCGAGTGAGGTAAAGCTGAGCAAACCGAATAAGCCTTTTTTGCTTCTGAAGTGTAACTTGTTCAAATCCTTTCCCATACCTTTCATTCGAGCGCGCCTTCACCTCAACAAAAATAATCACGCTGTCTAACTGTGCCACCACATCCATCTCGCACCGCAACATCCGAACGTTCCGATCTAGAATTTGATAACCACGGTCTTTTAAGAAAAGAACCGCCATATCCTCTCCATAACGCCCTTGTTGAACTGAATTAAATGTCATGATTCTCCCCTGGCCTTTCTCTCCATCCGATAAACACTTGCCAAAATTTCAGCAACAATCTGGAATAATTCCGGCGGAATCTGCTGATGGAGTTCGATTTTGGAGAGCAGTTCTATCAATGCTTTATCCTCTTGTATAGGAATTCCATGCTCCTGCGCTTTTTTTATTATGGAATCCGCAATCTCGCCTTTTCCCTTCGCTGACACTATTGGAGCTTCATACTCTCCTGTAGAATAGGTGATGGCTGCAGCTCTTTTGATAGGTTTTTGCTCATTCGTCATATACGAAAATCGACCCCTTTATAAGGCATAGCTAGTCCTTTGGGTAACATACGAGCGCCGGGTTCTTTATCCTTTGGTAAGGTGATCTTCACGGATGAAAGACGATAGCCTTGTGCTTGTAAAGAACGTTGAAGCTCCTGCTTAAAATCTAGCAAATGGGCTGTTAGCCTCTTTTCCTCCCCATGGAATTCCACACCCACCATCCGCTCAATAATCCTAACATCCAGCAACAAGTTGCCCAAATGAGGAAACTGCAAATAAAAAAGCAGTCGGCAGTTATCAGGATCCAATTCTCCATTTGGCTTCTTCTTTCCTTCAACCTGTGCGAAGGCATGCTCGAACGGCAAGAACGGAATATGCAAAATAAGCTGTTGGAATACGGATTCTGATGGAGCCAGAAAAAGCTGCTGACCCGTAACAAAAGAAAGAAGCTTCGCTGAGGACTCCAAAGGCAGCGCATCCTTTAATTGCAATAAAATTGATTTCAATGAATCGTTTTCTAGCGGTTGCTCCCTACCGATTTGGTTTTCCCAATGAACACCGATTTCATGAAACCACCTGGCCAGGTCAGGACCCGACCTTATAGGATCTGATCGGAACTGCAACAAGCTATCTAACTTCATTTGCAATTTTTCCAATAGGTTTTCCGTTTGCTCATTGGATGGTTCTGCTTTCCAATGTCTCACTTCATTTTTCAGCTCGTTCATTAAGTCGATGATATCGGATCCGAAAAGGAACGCGGATAAACCTTGAATAACATCTCTGGCTAAGGGTATCTCCCTTTTCAACGCGACTAACGTTGCCTCGACGATGTTCTGGTCTATTCCCAGTTCTCGCAGTAGTTCTTTGAGCTGGTAGATATGCTCTTTGGATAATGGGATTTGTTCGTTGACGATCCGCTCCAACAACATTTTGTGTTCCGGATTGTCTCCCAAACCAAGAGATCTTGCCAGGGACAATAAAGGATCGTCCTTTTGGGAACTTTTCCCCTCATCGGCGAGTAGTTTCAATACAACCTTTCCTTGATTTGCCTGAACCTGAAACCATGCTTTATCCCCTGGCCTTAACGATGCTTCCAGCCGGGACACGACCTTTATCTTTTCCAATTGCACAATAGCTTGGCTGCCCGGCAATAATTCGAGTACTTTTCCTTTCAGAATTTGTCCAGGCCTGATCTCCATTGATGCTCCCGCTAATGCAGAGGGATTCTGCAATATACGATGAATCAGAGCACCATTAATCATAATACCCATTCCTTTACCCCGCCAAAGGACTTCCGATGGAGAAGACAAGGACCAAACTGGGCGATGGCAGACAAATGTTCAGGTGTCCCATAGCCTGCATTACTGTCGAATCCGTACTGTGGATAAAGGGCCGCTGCCTCTTCCATCCAGCGATCCCTAGTCACCTTAGCTATAATAGAGGCCGCAGCAATCGAAGCACTTAAGCCATCGCCGCCGACTAAAGCTAATTGGGGAACCGGAAACTGTTTGACCTCCAATCCGTCAACTAAACAGATGTCAGGCTGATGAGAAAGACTTGCTACACAACTGCGCATGACTTTCATCGTGGCTTGGTAGATATTCATGTGATCGATTTCTTCTGGAGAGGCAAAAGCCACGGAATATGATACCGCTTGATCGACGATTACTTCATAGTAGCTTTCTCTTAAAGCAGGAGAGACTTTTTTCGAGTCATTTAACCCGATGAGCTTAAAATCTTCCGGTAGAATGACGGCGGCTGCCACTACAGGACCAGCAAGGGGGCCTCTCCCGACCTCATCCACGCCAGCTATAGAACGATAGCCTAGAGTCCTCAGACGTCTTTCTTGAGTCGTCATGTGGACCCAATGCTCTTCAAGAAGACGCTGGCGGTCAATCTTTTTTTGATGCTGAGTGAGGAGTTGCTTGACTCCTTGCCGGGTATCGGAAGCTAGTGTTTGCCATACGGATGGATCCAGTTCCTCACTTTCCAGTAGATTTTTGATTTCTTTTATCGTAAGTGTATGTATATGATTCATGATGTTTCGTTCCTTTCCGGCGGCTGTTAATGATTTCATGGGTAAGATAAGGGAATATTCTTCCGTTATAAAGATCTTCCCTTCGAACTTTCCTGATATAAAGGAAGTTTGTTCCCTTATCTTTCTCCCGACATAAGCATTGATCGTCTCGGTCGGAGATCCGTAAGCCCTACCAATGAATCCACAAAAAAAACGCACAGGTCATCGACCCATACGTTCATTGTATCATGTTTCAGCTAGTTCCGATCGCAGGAGATCAATGGAGAATTGGTCATCCGGTCGTTCTAAGGAAATTAGTCCCATTTTGCCGGAACGAAGCTCCCGAAGGATGAGCTGGGCTACTTTATCGTAATCCACTTGACCTCTTCCCATGATGCATCCGCGTTTTCTTCCAATCTCCTCCAGAAGCTCGATTCGATCTTCTGGAATGTCTTCCATTTTAAAGCGATCAGTTAATTGCTCAGGGTAATACATTCGCAGATATTCGGTGACAAAAAGGGCTACTTCTCCAACATCCAAGATTTCATCCTTAATCGCACCGCTTGCTGCCAATCTGTACCCGACTAGCGGGTCTTCGAATTTCGGCCACAAAATGCCTGGAGTATCCAGAAGATCTAGACCATCCGTCATCTTGACCCACTGCTGGGATTTGGTAACCGCAGGGCGATCTCCTGTTTGAGCGACTTTTTTCCCGGCCAGGCGATTGATCAAGGAAGACTTTCCTACGTTGGGAATACCCAGGATCATTACCCGCACCGCGCGGTCATTCATACCTTTGGCTCGACGCTTCTCCATGATCGGCTCTACAAGCTTCCTGCACTGATCAGGAATCTTATGGACCCCTTTTCCGGATAAAGCATCGATCCCCATGGCAGTGAGCTGTTTTGAGCGGAAATACTCAATCCATTGATCTGTTACCTTTTGATCAGCCAGATCAGTCTTATTTAAAAGCACTAACCTCGGTTTATCCTTTACGATCTCATCTATCATCGGGTTCCGACTGGAAAGCGGCAATCTTGCATCAAGCAGCTCGATTACCACATCAATCAGTTTCAGTTTTTCCGTAACCTGTCTGCGGGCCTTTGCCATATGCCCCGGAAACCACTGAATGGTCATAACTAGTCACCTGCTTATTTGTCTGTTTTATTCGGAAAGCGGAAATCAGTCAATGGCCAAAAAACGACGTCAGCCCTTCCTACGACCGTATCTAACGGTACCGTTCCGATAGCACGGCTGTCTTTACTATTTCTTCTATTATCCCCCATTACAAAGATTTCACCCTCTGGAACATCAATGGGTCCAAAATCTCCGGTTAGAGGGTAGCCTTCCGCAAGGGCTTGTTGTTTAAATTCATCCAGATAGGGTTCATCCACAGGCTGATCATTGATATACAATTGATCTGCCTTCATTTCGATTTTATCTCCGCCAACTGCAATGACCCTCTTGATATAATCTCTTTCCGCCGTAGCATGGAATACGATAATATCTCCACGGGATGGTTCCTGGATGAAATAAATTAACTTTGTAACAATAAGCCGCTCTCTATCGTGTAAGGTTGGCATCATTGAGGTTCCATCCACGACAAAAGGAGCAAATAAGAAGGAACGAATGACAAAGGCCAGAACGACAGCAATGGCCAAGGCCTTCAGCCATTCCCACACTTCATTTTTAGGCTTTTCTTGCTGGACCGCTTGTTCTTGTTGGTTGGTTTCTTGTTGATCCATTCCTTCTCCTCCCTATAGGCTGTATGTATTGATTATATGTAATCTTTTCAGGTACAATTAGCAATATTCCAAGAAGCTGAAAAAAGGAGCTTGTCCCCAAGCTCCTTTCAGCCTTATTTGCGAATGCGATCTTTGATACGAGCTGCCTTACCCACACGCTCACGCAAGTAGTAAAGCTTCGCACGACGAACTTTACCATAGCGAATCACTTCGATCTTTTCGATCTTGGGAGAATGCAATGGCAATGTACGTTCAACACCTACTCCGTAAGAGATCTTACGTGCAGTGAAAGTTTCACTTACTCCAGTTCCGCGGCGCTTGATAACAACACCTTCGAATAGCTGGATACGCTCGCGCTGTCCCTCGATAACCTTAAGGTGAATACGAACTGTGTCACCAGGTCGAAACGCAGGAATGTCAGACTTCAAGTGTTCTTGAGTAATTTCGCGAAGAATTTGCTTCATAGTAATTTCCTCCTTCCAACCAGCGTTCATATCGTGAGGAAAGAGCGAATGTCTTCTCAGCGACAGCGGACCACCGTAATACGGGCAAAAAGCCCAACAAAAAGCATTTTATCACATATTAACGAGGAGATCAACCCTTGCGTCTAACTATTTTTGTTCTTCCTTCCTTATCTCATCCAATAGCTTCGTCAGCTCAGGATTTTCCGCTAAAATACGATCTAGCATATCCGGCCTTCTCTGCAAGGTCCGCTTTAGCGATTCTTTTTTTCTCCACTCCTCAATTTTTGCATGATGGCCAGAAAGGAGAATTTCGGGTACCTTCCATCCCCTAAACTCTGCGGGGCGAGTATAATGGGGGTGTTCTAGCAACCCTGTACTGAAGGAATCCGTGTGCGCAGACACTTCATTGCCGAGTGCCCCTGGCAAAAGTCTGACGATGCTGTCTATAATCGTCATAGCCGGCAGTTCCCCGCCCGTTAGGATAAAGTCCCCAATCGAAATTTCATCTGTGATCAAGTATTGGCGAATCCGTTCGTCATAGCCCTCGTAATGACCGCATAAAAAAATGAGATGCTCTTCTTTTGCAAGCTCTTCCGCCTTTTTTTGGGTATACCTTTCTCCTTGGGGACACATCAGAATCACTCTGGGCTTTTTCTCTGTGTCTTCGGTTAAGGACTCTACCGCATGAAACAGGGGCTCAGGCCGCAGGACCATACCCGCACCGCCACCGTAAGGATAATCATCCACCTGGCCGTGTTTATTCACCGAGAACTCACGAAAATTGAGGGTACGAAATGAAACAAGACCTTTTTCGGCCGCTTTACCTACAATACTCGTTCCCAGGACCCCTGTAAACATCTCCGGAAATAAGGTTAAGATGTCGATTTGCACTTACATCAACCCTTCCATGATATGAGCCGTCACCTTTTGATTCGGTATATCTACCTCAAGAATACATTCTTCAATAAAAGGCAAAAGGACCTCTTTTCCTTCCTCTGTTTCAACTGCCCACACATCATTTGCTCCCGTGGTAATGATCTCTTTTACAACGCCTAGCTTATTTCCTTGATCCGTCCAGACTTCACAGCCTATGATATCATCATAGTAAAACTCATCTTCTTCTAAATCCATTCGCTGATCTTCCGGGACCTTTAGAGTACCACCCTTATATTTCTCAACATCATTGATGTTCCCATATTCCTTAAACTTTACGATATATGTATTCTTATGAAGCCTTGCTGTCTCTACCGTCACATTTAAAGGCTCTCCTACGCTGCCGTGAAACAATAATAGCTTGCTGCCCTTTCGATATCGCTCCTCAGGAAAATCCGTAACGGAGTGAATTTTGAGCTCTCCCTTAATCCCATGAGTATTTACGATTTTTCCAACATCATAATAGCGCGCCGTCATGATTTCACGCCTCCTTCTCGAATCTCGATGACAATTCCGTCACGTACAACAATTTCCGATTTGCCAATTAGTTTATCCCAATGGTCGCCGATGTTTACTTCAACTTCCCCCTCCAATTGGGAATGGACTATTTCGCTTTCGTCCGGCAAAAGCGAAAGCTGATGAAGCATCTCGGTATATTGCTTCACTTTATCTTTGCGCGCTTTTTCCTCTTTTTGAAGCCTGTCTTGCACAATCTTTTGGGCATCAGGGCCTTTTCTTAAAGCCTCTTGAATCCATTTCTTACTCTGAAAATGAAGCTGTTCTAATTCCACTTCGTATTTGCGGATAAACCCTTCGTATTCTTCCCGTAATTCGCTTCGGAGGTCAGGGGTCAAAACCATTTTCAGCAATACGGTACGCTTCAGCTTCATAAGCCGTCCTCCTTGAAAAGCTTAAAAAGCTGGGAATTCCATAACGGCATCCCAGCTTCCTGAACATTATACTATATCGATCGTAACACGCTTATTTTCCTTCACAGCTGCCGCATTGACAACCGAACGCAACGCCTTGGCGACACGCCCCTGTTTGCCAATGACTTTTCCCATGTCTTCTGCATGGACGGACAGCTCATAAACGGTAAGGCGATCTTTTTCGACTTCATTGATGCGTACTTCCTCAGGGTGATCTACTAGCGCTTTGGCAATAACCTCAATCAATGGCTTCATGCTAAGCTTTCCCTCCCTAAAGGATCAATTACTTTTGGTATTTTGCTTCGTGAACTTGCTTCAAGATACCAGCCTTGCTGAACAGGTTGCGAACAGTATCTGTAGGTTGAGCTCCTGTCAACATCCACTTTACTGCTTTTTCCTGATCAATGTTTACTACTGCAGGTTGAGCAACTGGATTATAGTATCCGATTTCTTCGATGAAACGGCCATCACGAGGAGAACGGGAATCAGCCACTACTACACGATAGAAAGGAGTTTTCTTTGCACCCATACGCTTTAAACGAATTTTTACTGCCATAATAATCTTGCCTCCTAAGTAAATTGTTATAGTTTGCTTGTTACATATTCTTCTATTCCAGGAATAAAGCCTGTACTAAGGCATAAAAGGGAATTTAAACATTCCTTTCCCTTTTTTCTTCTTGGCTTGATCGGCCATCTTACCAAACTGCTTCATCATCTTCCGCATATCTTCAAACTGCTTAATGAAGCGGTTGACTTCCTGAACCGTTGTCCCGCTTCCTTTAGCAATGCGCTTCTTGCGGCTAGCACTCTTTAAGATCTCTGGATTTTGCTTTTCTTCAGTCGTCATCGACTTGACAATCGCTTCGACTCGATTGATTGCCTTGTCATCAATCTTAAGATCCTTCATTCCCTTTACCTTGTTCATTCCGGGAATCATTCCAAGCAAATCTTCCAGAGGCCCCATTTTTCGAACCTGGGTCATCTGCTCAAGGAAATCTTCAAACGTAAATTCCGCTTTGCGCAGCTTTCGCTCCATTTCCTTGGCCTTATCCTGATCCACAGCCTCTTGTGCCTTCTCGATTAGGGATAGCACATCGCCCATCCCCAAAATTCTGGAAGCCATACGGTCAGGGTGGAATGGCTCCAGGGCATCCATCTTCTCGCCCATCCCCGCAAACTTGATCGGCTTTCCTGTTACAGCTTTAACCGATAAGGCGGCACCACCTCGGGTATCCCCGTCAAGTTTTGTTAATACAACTCCGGTAAGCTCCAGTTGACTGTTAAAGCTTTCTGCCACATTCACGGCATCCTGCCCCGTCATCGCATCAACGACAAGCAAAATCTCGTGGGGGTTCACAGAAGCCCTTATATCCTTCAACTCGTCCATCAGCTTTTCATCAATATGAAGTCTCCCGGCGGTATCAATGAGGACGTAATCATGATGATCGGTCTTTGCCTTTTCGATCGCCTGTTTTGCAATTTCGACAGGACTGACTTGATCACCCAAAGAAAAAACAGGAACCTTTAATTGTTCACCTAACACCTGTAGCTGCTTAATGGCAGCAGGGCGATAAATATCTCCTGCAACGAGAAGAGGCTTTCGGTTTTGCTTGAGAAGATGTTTAGCAAGCTTCCCCGTTGTTGTGGTTTTCCCTGCCCCTTGCAAACCAACCATCATTACAACAGTTGGCGGCTTATTGGCGTGGGCTATTTTGCTTTGCGTTCCGCCCATAAGCTCCGTCAGCTCATCATTGACGACTTTAATGACTTGCTGACCTGGACTCAAAGATTTAAGAACCTCTTGTCCAATAGCTCTTTCCTTCACCTTGGCCACAAAATCCTTGACCACTTTAAAATTGACATCAGCTTCCAACAAGGCAAGGCGGACTTCCCGCATCATCTCGTTGACATCGTCTTCTGTCACTTTCCCTCTGCCCCGCAACCGGTCAAAAGTTGCCTGCAGTCGATTGGCTAAACCTTCAAAGGCCATGTTATGCCTCCTCATTCCATTCCAACTCAGCCAGTTCCTTAACTAAAGCACGAATACTCTCCACATCCCAGCCCTGGGATTCAGCATCCACTAAGTCAAGAAGGCGGCTTATCCGCGAATGTCTTTCTTCATGCCGAGACAACAACTGAAGTTTGTTCTCATATTGTTCCAGAACGGCTTCCGTTCGCTTCACCTGGTCGTATACTGCTTGACGAGTCACTTCCATAATTTCAGCAATTTCACTCAAGGTAAGATCTTCCCTATAGTACATCTCGAGGAACTGCCTCGGCCGGTCCTTGAGCAAAGGTCCATAAAAATCGAATAATAAGTTTACCCGATTTGTTTTCTCGAGCATTGGATTCCCCTAAAATTGAAGTCAAGAAAATATCTTTACAGGAATCTATAATACCTATCCAACAGGCCAATGTCAAGAAAAAAACTTTACGCCAATTAAACCGTTTCCTCTGCTTCCGTTTCGTCCATAAAGCCTGTAAACAGGGCGTGGATAAACTGTTCCGGATCAAAGGGCTGCAAGTCGTCCATTTTTTCTCCCAAACCAACATATTTCACAGGCGTTTTCAGCTCATTGCTAATCGCAATCACGATTCCGCCTTTGGCCGTACCATCCAGCTTCGTCAAGACAATGCCTGAGACCTTGGTTGCTTCACCAAACGCCCTGGCTTGATTCATCGCATTTTGACCCGTAGTGGCATCTAGAACAAGCAGGGTTTCGTGAGGGGCATCCGGAATCTCGCGAGCAATGACTCGATAAACCTTGTTGAGTTCCTCCATCAAATTGACCTTGTTCTGCAGCCTTCCTGCCGTATCACAGAGGAGAATATCCGCCCCTCTTGAACGAGCAGCCTGTATTCCGTCATAAACCACTGCTGCTGGATCCGCACCGGCCTGGTGCTTCACCACGTCCACACCGACGCGCTGGCCCCATACTTCCAACTGTTCAATAGCGCCTGCGCGGAAGGTATCACCGGCTGCCAATAGCACCTTCTTGCCTTGCTGCTTAAACATATGCGCCATTTTGCCAATGGTTGTGGTTTTTCCTACGCCATTGACCCCTACAAACATGATGATGTTTAAGCGACCTTCCTGGATATTCAGCGAATAGTCCGCTGTATTTTCCTTGAACAGGCCCACCAGCTTCTCGGAAATTAAAGGTTTTAATTGGGCTGCATCTTCAATACGCTGCTTTTTTACTTCCTTGCGGAGCTCGTCCACCAGCTCCATTACGGTATTGACCCCAACATCGGCAGAAATTAGAATTTCTTCCAGCTCTTCAAAGAACTCTTCATCAATCTTCTTATAGCGGCGAACAAGATTTTCTACCTTGCCCACCACAGCCTCCCGCGTTTTCGTTAAGCCATCTTTAAACTTGACCGTAACTTCTTCTGTTTTTAGTGAAATCTTGTCTTTTAGCTTTTTAAAAAAGTTCACGCAGAACCCTCCATATTCATCAGTTATCCAATCTTTAAGCTGTTTCTGAAACAAACGAAGACTTATCCTCTAATTTGACAGAGACAAGCTTGGATACGCCAAACTCCTGCATGGTGACGCCATACAGCACGTCAGCTCCCTCCATGGTCCCTTTGCGATGCGTAACGCAAATAAACTGGGTTTGCCCGCTAAACTGGCGCAAATACTCAGCAAAGCGATAAACATTCGCATCATCCAAAGCAGCTTCCACTTCATCCAGTACACAGAAGGGAACGGGCTTGACTCGCAGGATAGCAAATAGCAAGGCTATCGCCGTTAAGGCCTTCTCTCCCCCCGATAGCAGGGCAAGATTCTGAAGCTTCTTGCCCGGAGGCTGGGCAACGATATCTATTCCGGTCGTCAGGACCTGACTGGGATCAGACAGCTGTAAGTCCGCTCGGCCACCGACAAACAAATGGGTAAAGACTTGCTGAAACTCAGCCCGAATTTGCTCGAAGGTCTCCAGGAATCTTCTTGACATCTCTTCTTCGATATCCCGAATAACCTTGTAAAGGGTTTCCTTGGCTTCCTCTAAGTCGCGGCTTTGGCCAGTTAGGAAATTGAGCCTTTCTGACTGCCTATCATATTCATCTATGGCGCCAATGTTTACCGCTCCCAGTCCCTGAATCTGTTTCTTTAATAGGTTAACCTGTTCCGCTGTCGCCTTCGGATCTTCTGGAAGAGCAAACCTTTCTTTGGCCAATTCATAGGTTAGCTCGTATTCCTCTTGCAGCTTTTGCAATACATTATCCAACTCTACGTCATAGCGACCTGCCTTCATTTCTTCCTTATGCAGACGATCTTCCAAATCCTTAATTTGCTTTCGGCTTCCTTTTGCCTCCGCTTCCAGCTTTTCAATTTGCTGCAGCGTCTCGGTCCGCTCTTGCTTAATGCGGATAATTTGCTTGCTGACGGCTTCTTTCTCGGCGCGGTATTTTTGGATCAACTGATCTAGCTGTTCCTCACTTTCCATGTTGCCTTCCATGAGATCAGCCAAGTTTTTGACATATCCTTCTCCGTTATTCCATTCGGAACGCTGGGTATCCAACTCTTCCTGCAATCTTTGAATAATGGCTTTTCCAGCTTCTTGCTGCTTGCGCAGTTCAGCAGATCTTACTTTTAATTCGGTAATTACCTGCGCATGTTCTTCCTTGCTATGCTGAAGATTGGAGCGGTGTGTCTCGATATCGCTAATTTGCTTCTTCAAGGCCACCTCTTCTGCCTCGTGCTCCTTTAATTGCTTGGCAAGTAAGTTTTGACGATCCTGATGGAACTGCTTTTCGTCTAGGATCGTTTTCAATTCATGCTCAAGCACTTTATTTCGTTCACTAAAGTTACGAGCCTCCATTTCGATTTGGTTAAGGAGGCCTTTGGCTTCTTGCTCCTGAATCCTCCTTTGCTCCCCTTGAATCCGAAGCTCTTCCTGCTGCTGTTGGATATCCTTTAGCTCATCGGCAAGCTTAGCCAGCGAAAACACGAGATCCTGCCGGGTACCTTTGGCAAGCTGCAGGGCTTGTTCCAGCTCCTCCAATTGCCGGGATCGACCTAGCAGGTTTGTGCTTTTCTGTTGAATCGTTCCTCCCGTCATCGCTCCCCCAGGATTGACAACATCCCCATCCAGGGTCACAAACCGATATCTGTATCCTGTTTTTCGGGCTGCCATATTCGCCTGTTCCAAGGTTTCTGTCACGATGACCGAACCCAGCAAATTTTCACTAATATGGCGGTATTTGGGATCACATTCTACCAGATCAGAAGCTACCCCCACAATCCCCTGGTTCTTTCGCAGCAAAGACTCATCTTGGCCGGAAATGCGTCGGGAACGTATCACATCAAGCGGTAAAAAAGTCGCCCGGCCGAGACGATTTTCCTTTAGCCAAAGAATGGCTTTTCTTCCTGCAGCTTCATTGTCTACAACCACATGCTGCAATGCCCCTCCTAGAGCTACCTCCAACGCAGTCTCATATTGGGATGGAACGGATAACAGCTCCGCGATGGCCCCCTGTATTCCCGTAAATCCTTTTTCTCTTGCCTTTAAAATTTCCTTTACCCCTTGCATAAATCCAGTAAACGCAGATTGCATTTCTTGCAGTACATCTCTTCTGGAGGACATGGATTCTATTTTCTGTTCGAGCTTTTGCAAGGCGCTTGCCTGCTCTTCTTTCTCAGCTTGCTTCTCTCGTTGCTTTAAAACAATCTCTTTGTAGGCAGTAATGGATTGGTCAATAGCCGATGTCGTCAGATCGAGCTTGCTCTGCGCATCTTTCATTTTTAGATCCACTTGGTTTTGCTGGCTTGCCAAATCCAGGAGTTGCTCTTGGAGCCGCTCTTTTTTCCTTAAGGTCTGCTCAATCGCCTGTTCACAGTGCCGGAGATCATTTTTCGTAGATGCCACTTGATTCAGCAACTCGATATAATCGCTTTTCAGCTGCTCCACATCGGTTTCCAAGCCCTTGGTTACCTCACTCAACAAGCCTTCTTGAGCCTTAAGCTGAAGCTGTACCGCTTTCCAGTCCGTTTCCAGCTGAACAAGAAGCTCTTTTTCGGTCTCCAGCTGCTTGGTAAGCTCTTCCATGCGAACCTGAAGCTGTGCTTGTTTTTCCACTGCTAATTTATGGTTTTCCCGGACGTTCTTCTTTCGTTCCCGAAGGACTTCTCTTTTTCCCTCGTTTTTTTCTACTTCCTCACTCACCTTCAACAAGTTGACCTGCCACTTTTCCAGCTGTTCGTCCTGCTCACTCATTTTCCAGCGCCAACTGGAAAGCTGGGCATCAATGGCACTTAGCTCCGAGGAGCTTACAGCATGCTGCTCCTTGAGATGAATAACTTGTTTCTTCGTTTCATTCCAAAGATCATTCAGATTTTCGATTTGATAGACATATAGGCCAATTTCCTGTTGTTTGAGTTGTTCTTGTAAGGAAAGATAATGTTTGGCTTTATCCGCTTGTTCTTTCAACGGCTCAATCTGATCGGATATTTCGGAAACGATGTCTGAAATTCGAACCAGATTGGCTTCCGTTTCATCCAGCTTTTTTTCAGCTTCCTTCTTGCGTGCCTTATACTTTACAATGCCGGCTGCTTCTTCAATAATTCCTCTTCGGTCTTCCGATTTTGTACTTAAGATTTCCTCAATTCTGCCTTGACCAATGATCGAATAGGCTTCTTTCCCTACTCCTGTATCCATAAATAATTCAATGATGTCTCGAAGTCGGCAGGATTGCTTGTTGATGTAATATTCACTATCTCCAGACCTATACACCCTGCGCGAGATCGTAACCTCGCTATAATCAATCTTTAGCGTATGGTCGGAGTTATCTAACGTTAGGGAAACTTCACAGTAATTCACAGGTTTGCGCGCATCACTCCCTGCGAAGATAATATCTTCCATTTTGCTTCCGCGAAGGGATTTTGCGCTTTGTTCCCCCAATACCCAGCGAATCGAATCGGATATGTTGCTTTTTCCGCTCCCGTTTGGTCCTACGACAGCCGTTACCCCTGGCACAAACTCCAGCTCCGTCCGGTTGGCAAAGGATTTAAAGCCTATAAGTTCTAGGCGCTTTAAATACATGTCCCTTCCCCCTAACCCAGTTTGCTCTCTCTCAGATGATCCTTCTCCTGGACTTGAATTATTTTATCATACTTTAACCCAAAGAAGACAAAGAACCCAGTTAATGCTTAACTGGATTCTAACGATGACAAGCGATATAGAATGGAGTATCCGTCTTTTCCGATGCATTGGATCTCATGCCGCATGGCTGTGGGATCAAGGACAAGCTGAGGAGCCAAGGTTTCATAGTGCTGCTGGAATTTCTTCCAGTTCATGCCACGCAGCCCGCGTACAGCTGTTTCATCGGCAGGGTGAATCACCAACCGCTCCACACCGTGAGGCCTTTCTTCTGCTATTTTCTTTAACAGCCTATGGAAAAGCTCAGCTTCAACCAACTGACGGAAAGAAGGGTGAAACGGACCTGCGATAATAGTCCCTTCCGAGCGCAGATCCTCTGAAGAGTGCAGGCCTATGCGGATAACAGGAATATTCGCCTTCATAAACAAAACCCACATGCTGGCCACCATATCTACGGCTTCTTCTACCGTGAGCGGCGTATACTGCTTTGTCCGATATTGCCGCTCCAATTCTGTTCCTGCAATGACCAGAGCAGGATAGATCCGAACAAAATCCGGCTGCAAGGATATGGCTTGTCTCGTGGTCTGCAAAGCAATTTCCTTCGTATCCCCCGGCAAGCCCGGCAGCAACTGCAAGCCAACTTGCACCTGAGGATATTTCCGTATAATTTGTACCGCTTTTTCTACCTGAGCCGCAGTGTGTCCCCGTTGAGAAAGCTCGAGTACCGTGTCATCGAGGGACTGTGTCCCTAATTCAATAGCCGTTACGCCAAAGGGCAAGATGAACTCCATAATATGGTCAGCTATATAGTCAGGTCGGGTAGAGAAGCGTATCCCCTGAACAAGGCCAGCATCAATATACTCTTTCGCAACACCTAACAGCATTTTTTGGTAGGATCGTGGCAAACCGGTAAAGCTGCCTCCAAAAAAAGCAATTTCAACATATACGCCTTCCGCGATGGTGGCTAAATGTTGTTCAATCGTTTGCCGGACTTGTTCTTCAGTAAGCCTCTCTTCCCGCTTTTGCCCTGTAATCCTGGACTGGTTGCAAAACGTACAGTCTTTAGGGCAACCTTGATGGGGAACAAATAGAGCAATTCGTCGATGAATCATCTGAACGTTTCCCTTTCCTCATCGCTTGATGCCAAGTTTTTCGATAGCCACAGCTGCTGCATGCTGTTCCGCTTCCTTTTTGGAGCGCCCTTTCCCTGCCCCCATCGATATGCCGTTCAGCAATACCTCAGAAACGAACTCTCGATTATGGGCGGGGCCTTTTTCTTCAATAATGCGGTAAGAGATCTCTCCCAAATTATCATGCTGGACATGCTCCTGAAGCTGGCTTTTATAATCGGTTACCTTCATAAACTCTCCCCGGTCCACGGAGGGAAACACAAACTGGTTAAGGAAGCTTGTCACAGTCGGCAATCCTTGGTCCAAGTAAAGCGCGCCGATAAAGGCTTCGAAACAATCCGCTAAAAGTGCTGGCCGTTGTCTTCCTCCCGTCATTTCCTCCCCTTTGCCCAACAGCACCAATTTTCCAAACTGCAAGGATTCGGCAAAACGAACGAGTGATGGTTCACAGACGATAGCCGCACGCAGCTTCGTCATCTCCCCTTCAGACATCTTAGGAAAGTGGGTGAATAAAAACTGCGAAACGGTCAGCTCAAGAACGGCATCCCCTAAAAACTCCAAACGTTCATTGTCCTGAAAAGGCTTCCCCCGATGTTCATTGACGTACGAGGAATGGGTAAACGCCTGTTTCATGAGCTTTTCATTATTAAATTGGATTCCGATTGTATTTTGTAATTGTTGAAAGTCCACGTTATTCCACCTAAATATTACTCTTCAAACTTTTTAATGATAATGGTTGCATTGTGTCCGCCGAAACCAAGGGAATTGGACAACGTCACATTGACCTTAGCCTTTCTTGCCACATTCGGTACATAATCTAAGTCACAATCCGGATCTGGAGTCTCATAATTAATCGTAGGAGGAATAATTTGCTCCTGAATGGCCTTCACGCACGCGATTGCTTCAATGGCTCCGGCTGCCCCAAGCAAATGTCCCGTCATCGATTTGGTTGAGCTTACGGCAACTTTGTAGGCGTGATCTCCAAGCGCCGCTTTAATGGCCATCGTTTCAAACTTGTCATTGTATTCCGTCGATGTGCCATGGGCATTAATATAATCAATATCTTCAGGATTAATACCTGCATCCCGAATAGCCATGTTCATGCACCGAGCCGCTCCTTCCCCTTCTGGAGCCGGCATGGTCAAGTGATGGGCGTCTCCGCTCATCCCATAACCCACAATCTCTGCCAAGATGTTTGCCCCGCGCTGTTTCGCGTGCTCGAGTGACTCCAGGACAAGAACACCCGATCCCTCGCCCATGACGAATCCGTCACGATCCAGGTCAAATGGGCGGCTAGCCTTTTGGGGTTCGTCATTTCTTGTCGACATCGCTTTAGCTGAACAGAACCCAGCCAAGCCAGTAGGACGAATGGTTGCTTCCGAACCGCCTGCAAACATGACATCGGCTTCTCCGCGCTGAATGATCTTAAAAGCATCCCCGATCGAATTGGTTCCTGTGGCACAAGCTGTAACAGCCGCGCTGTTTGGCCCTTTTGCCCCTAAAATGATGGAGACCAGGCCAGATCCCATATTCGCAATCATCATAGGAATAAAAAATGGACTGACTCGCTTCGGTCCCTTCTCTAAAAGGGTACGATGCTGGTCTTCGAAGGTACCCAGGCCTCCGATGCCTGAACCCACATAAACCCCAACACGATCACGGTTTACTTCTTCCATATT
Organism: Ammoniphilus soli; assembly: GCF_040813775.1. NCBI lineage: Bacteria > Bacillati > Bacillota > Bacilli > Caryophanales > Paenibacillaceae > Ammoniphilus > Ammoniphilus soli. The sequence goes on along the minus strand of NZ_JBEGDL010000001.1, from coordinate 357,539 downwards.
CAGTCCAGCATTTTCCATCGCTAACTTAGCTGCTGCAATGGCGAATTGAACAAAGCGATCTGTTCTCTTCACTTCTTTCTTATCCATAAATTCTTCCGGGTTAAAATCCTTCACTTCCGCCGCAATGCGTGTCGGATAGTCGGAAACATCAAAAGCTGTAATATGATCAACGCCGGACTTTCCGGCCAATAAATTCTCCCAAAATTCCTCAACCGATTTCCCGATTGGAGAGATGACACCCATACCGGTAATGACAACTCGATTTTTCATCCTATCACCTCAAAATACCATTCTTGGAATAATGAAACCTTGAAACTTAAAGGAAAGTCCCGTCATGATGAACGGGACTTTCGTGATTATTTGTGGGACTTTATGTATTCCACTACATCGCCCACAGTGGAGATTTTTTCTGCATCCTCATCAGAGATTTCCATGTCGAATTCGTCTTCCAATTCCATAACCAATTCAACAACATCTAGAGAGTCCGCTCCCAAATCTTCTTTAAAAGAAGCTGTTAACGTGATAGCTGATTCATCCACACCAAGGCGATCAATAATGATCTTTTTCACTCTTTCCAAGATATCGTCTGCCATTACCTTCACCTCCTCTCAGGTATTATACTTAAACTTCGTATGGAAAACTAGTCCAAGCCTCAAAAAATTCCTTAACCCATGTACATTCCGCCATCCACGTGGAAAGTTTGTCCAGTAATGTAAGACGATTGATCAGAGGCCAAGAAACGGACCATCTGAGCAATGTCTTCCGGCTTGCCCAATCGCCCAAGCGGGATCTGATTCATCAAGCCGGATTGAATCTCTTCGCTCAGCTTAGCTGTCATATCGGTTTCAATAAAGCCCGGGGCCACAGCATTTACTGTAATTCCCCTGCTTGCGAGCTCTCTGGCTACCGATTTGGTTAACCCGATAACTCCAGCTTTTGCGGCTACATAGTTAGCTTGTCCAGCATTCCCTAAGGCTGCTACAACAGAGGAAATGTTGATGATTCTACCCGAGCGCTGCTTCATCATGGGCCGTGTAACGGCTTTGATGCAGTTGTATACGCCCTTCAGATTCGTGGCAATCACATCATCCCATTCATCATCTTTCATTCTCATCAGCAAATTATCTCGAGTAATTCCTGCATTATTGACAAGAACATCGACTCGTCCAAATGCTTCAATCGTTTGCTGAATCAACTGGGCTACTTGCTCGCTGTCGGCCACATCAGCCTGAACGACTAGAGCTTTTCTTCCCAGCTTTTCGATTTCACTCGCTACTTCTCTTGCCGCTTGCTCACTTCCCGCATAGTTCACAACGACATCAGCCCCGGATTCAGCCAGCGCCAAAGCAATGGAACGCCCTATACCTCGTGATGCCCCTGTAACGACAGCTACCTTGTTTTGTACCATCCCTATCACCTCTATACCCATTCGCTTTTAAACTTATTCAATGAAGCTGCATCTTGAATAGAAAAAACCTTAGCTGATCGATCAATTTTCTTAATTAATCCCGCCAGTACGGTACCTGGGCCCACTTCAATAAACGTGTCTACCCCAAGGCTAACCATGTATTGGATCGAATCCTCCCATAATACAGGTGAAGAAACCTGTTCGACTAAGGAGGTAAATATATCGTTCGCATCAGTCAAGGCTTGTGCCGACACATTCGCCACCACAGGAATACTTGCATCCTCAACCTTTAATTCCTTTAGCCTTTGCTCGAGCTTTACGGAAGCAGGCTGTAATAGGCTAGAGTGAAACGGTCCGCTTACATTGAGAGGGATGGCACGCTTCGCGCCCTGGGATTTCGCTTCCTCTCCCGCCCTAGCAACCCCTTGGGCTGACCCGGATATGACAATTTGCCCCGGGCAATTGAGGTTAGCCAATTGAACGGGATCGCCGCTTGCCGTGATATCCTCACAAATGGCTCGGAGCTTGTCCCGATCCATGCCGAGGACAGCGGACATCGCTCCCTCACCTGCAGGTACAGCCTCCTCCATGAACTGCCCTCTTGAGCGTACCGCAAGAACCGCATCCTTGAAGCTCATGGCCCCTGCAGCCACAAGCGCAGAATACTCCCCTAAGCTATGCCCGGCGACAAAAGAAGGCGTTATTTCGACCGTTTCCTTTAACCATTCCAATACGGCAATACTCGCAGTAAGAATCGCAGGTTGTGTATTTACCGTCAGTTTCAATTGTTCTTCCGGACCTTCAAAACAAAGCTGGCTCAAGGAAAAACCTAAAGCGTCATCAGCTTGGGCGAAAATCCCTGCAGCCGCCTTGCTATTCTGTTGTGCTTCCTTCCCCATTCCCACGTACTGGGATCCCTGTCCCGGGAAAACCAACGCAATTTTACCCATATCGTCGCACTACTCCTTTTCTTTCATACTCCATCTTAGAACGGTTGCCCCCCAGGTCAATCCACCGCCAAAGCCAACCAGCACCAGGTGATCCCCTTGCTGGATACTTCCCTTGCGCACCGCTTCGTCTAGAGCAACCGGAATCGAGGCAGCGGACATATTCCCATATCGGTCCAGATTTACGACCACTTTATCCTTTGATACACCTAAACGCTTTACAGCAGCATCAATAATGCGCATATTCGCCTGATGAGGGACGAGGAAATCAATATCCTCTTTTGTTAGCCCGGCTTTCTCCAAAGCAGCTTCTGCAGAAGATCCCATCGCACGGACAGCAAACTTGAACACATCTCCGCCTGACATATATATGTAATGCAGCCGGCTCGCCACCGTTTCATTGGACGCCGGCATCCGTGAACCCCCTGCAGGAAGTTTAAGCAACTCCCCCCCTTTTCCGTCAGAACCAAGATCAAAGGAGAGAAACCCATGCCCTTCCTCTACCGTCCCAAGGACCGCAGCTCCAGCCCCATCTCCAAAGAGAACACAAGTGTTGCGATCGGTCCAGTCCACGATTTTGGATAAGCACTCGACACCGATGACCAAAGCATAGCGATAAAGTCCATTCTGGACAAATTGGCTGGCTGTCGCAATCCCATAAAGGAATCCGGTGCAGGCTGCCGCCAAATCAAAAGCTGCAGCCTTAGTAGCCCCTAATCGATCCTGTAAGATATTGGCCGTTGAGGGGAACGCTGTATCCGGCGTAACCGTTGCAACGATAATCAAATCCAATTGATCAGCTGTAATTCCAGACATCTCCAAAGCTTTTTGTGCAGCTTGATAGGCAAGATCTGAGGCTGCTTCATCTTCCCCGCTAATTCTTCTTTCCCGAATCCCTGTTCTAGTGACGATCCACTCATCCGAAGTATCTACCATTTTTTCAAGATCCTGATTGGTGAGGACCTTGTTAGGGACATAAGTTCCTGTACCTAAAATTCCTACGGATTTAAGCTTCTGCATCCCTTTCCCCTCTTTCCGGATTCACCTCATGGTTGATATGTCCAATGACATCTTTCTCCACAAATCGGACGGCTTGCACAATGGCATTCTTAACGGCGTGGGCATTGGAGGAACCGTGGGCTTTAATGCACTTGCCTTGCAGCCCCAGTAACGGGGCTCCTCCATATTCCGTATAATCCATCTTTTTCTTAATCCCCCGAAAGCTGGGTCTCAAAAGGCTTGCTCCCAGCTTTGAGATCAACGAACGAGAAAATTCATCCTTCATCACCTGGAATACAGCGTTGGCTATGCCTTCCATGGACTTCAATAATATATTCCCTGAAAAACCGTCACATACCACGACATCGCAAACACCGAAAGGAATGTCCCTCGCTTCAACATTGCCGATAAAATGAAAGGATTGCCCTTCAAACAAAGAAAAAGCTTCTTTCGTGAGTTCGTTTCCCTTCAATTCTTCTGTGCCCACATTAAGCAAGCCGATCCTTGGTCGTGAAATGCCCATGACATGTTGGGCGTAGATATTGCCCATAATCGCATATTGAAGCAAATGCTCTGGCTTCGCATCCATATTCGCCCCTACATCGAGGACAAGCACGCCCTTCCCTTCCAATGTGGGCAGAATAGGAGCTAAAGCAGGCCGTTCCACTCCCTCAATCCTTTTGGTTATAAAGATGCCTCCCGACATGAATGCGCCGGTATTCCCGGCAGAAATCACGGCATCAGCCTGCTTTTCCTTAACCAGATCTAAGGAAACAGCCATTGAGGAATCCTTCTTTCTGCGAATCGCTTTGGCAGGTTCCTTTTCGTCCGGTGTGATGATTTCAGATGCATGAATAAGTTCAATGTTAGGTGGAGGATGACTTCCTACAAGCGGCTTAATCCGAGTTTCATCTCCAACCAAAATGATATGTACATCCGGTAACGCTTGAGCTGCCTGAAGCGCCCCTTCCACAATTGCGTGGGGAGCATGATCGCCACCCATCGCATCAACCGCGATCTTCAACGCTTTCCCTCCTATGGTTTATGCAAATCCGTCGCCTTGAACACTCGGAATGTCCCGCTGAAAACCAGCTCCCCTTCTACCCTCGTTTCTACTCTGACTTTGATTTGCCCGGCAGCAGACCGCACGGTTGCCTTTGCTAAAAGTTTCTCACCCAGCCTGATTGGACGGATAAACCGAATCCTTGCTGCACCTGTCAGCACCACATCCGCATTGACTACCGCCACAGCAAGCGAGTTCGCCTGGGCGAAAATATAATGCCCTCTAGCAACCAAGGTACGGGAGAAAACATGCTCTTCCCGAATCTCTAGCAGGGAGATTGCACTATGATCCAACTGCAAATCAAGCAATTCTCCGATAACCTCATTCAACTGCAGAGACTTGACGGGGTCAAGCTTCTGTTCGGCCACATGTTTGATTCGTTCCCGCAATTCGGGAATCCCGAGTTCCATACGATCGAGCCGTACGGTTTGTATACTGACCGAAAACGACTGAGCTAATTCCTCGTCTGTAAGGAAGGGATTTATTTGCAATTCATTGGCTAATCTGTTCTGTCTTTCTTGTTTCTTTAAACGTGGTATGTTCCTCACCGCCATGATGAGATGTGTCTGTAAGGATTTTGTTACCTGGTACTAAGAGTATATAAAAAAAAACCAGCCCCTGCAACAGGCTGAAACTGTCGAAAATCATCGGACTTAAGCTTTCGCATCAAAAAGGCAAGGCACCATGGCGCCTTGCCTTATGAACTCACTAGTTGTTTACCACTTCTTCGCCCTTGTAAGATCCGCAGGCTTTGCAAACACGATGAGCTAATTTATATTCTCCGCAATTTGGGCATTTTACCATACCTGGTACTTCTAGCTTAAAGTGAGTACGGCGCATTCTCTTGCGAGTTTTGGAAGTTCTTCTTTGAGGTACTGCCATTTCTTCCACCCCCTTCGGATATTCTTGCACTCTTTTTATGAGTGTTAATGGATTGATTCAAGGTTCTTCTTCGTACTACCATGGGGTTTTACGAAAGAAATATATTATAACTGATGCTCCCCTATAGGATCAGCACCAGAAATAACCTTAACTAGCTTTTGTCTTTGTTAAAGAACAAGGCTAAATCGGCTAATCGGGGATCTATCCGTTCATTCACGCAAGCGCAAGGCTGCTCATTTCGGTTAATCCCACAGGTTGGGCAAAGGCCTCTGCATTCATCCGTACAGGTAAAAACTTGAGGCATCTCAAGCATAATCACCTGATCGAATAAGGGATCCAGTTCGATCTTGCCTCCCTGGTACGAATGAAGATCGCTTTCCTCGTCTACCTCTCCCTCAGTGAATCCTTCTTCAAAGTGGGTCTCGAAGGAATAGACCGCTGGAGCAAGACATTTAGCACATTTGGTCTTCAGATCGCCGGATAGGGTTCCTTCTACAAAAACAATTTCCCCTTCCTTGCGCGCCTTCCCGCTGAAGCGAAAATCCTCAAGTGCAACACCCGGCTGCCGGATGCTTCCAACATCAACAGGTCCTTCTAGATCTTGGAACCTTCCCGTTGCCTTTTCCAATTCTTTCACTTGAATTATCATCAAAAATCACTCCTAAGACAACAGAAACTATTATATATTTCCCAGCTTGCGTTTGTCAATAAGAAAGCTTGTCTCTATAATAAGAATCTAAGAAGAATGAAAGCGAGGAACGTTCATGAAAGTCGTCGGACTTATCGTAGAATATAATCCGCTTCATAACGGCCATTTGCATCACTATCGCGAATCCATTCGAGTTACGGGAGCAGATGCCGCCGTCGCCGTAATGAGCGGAAACTTTTTGCAGCGTGGAGAGCCCGCTATTGTAAACAAATGGGCCAGAGCGGAAATGGCATTATCCATCGGCATCGATCTAGTTCTCGAGCTTCCTGCGGCCTATTGCACACAGAATGCAGAAATGTTTGCCTTTGGAGCCATTTCTACATTAGATGCCTTAGGCGCTGTCCATCAAGTTTGTTTCGGCAGCGAAAGCGGCAATATCGATTGGATACAGCACCTTGCCGAGCACCTCGTCCATGAACCCGAAGCCTTTAAATCGATACTCAAAGCATCGCTGCAAGAAGGCCTTCCATATCCTCGGGCATACGCACGCGCTGCCTCTTCTCTTGTAGGAATAGATGAACAACTATTGGCTCAGCCCAACAATATACTCGGCTTAAATTATGTACTTGCCTTAAAACGTTTATCTAGCCCCATGCAACCTGCAACCATTACTAGACAAAAAGCCGGTTATCATCAAACGGAGATTACGGATGCGAGAATAGCAAGTGCAACCGCCCTGAGAAAATTAATCTTTGAAGAAAATCTAGAGGCCATTCAGCCATATGTCCCTAGAACTACTTTTGACATATTGCAAAGGGAGAAGACGGAGCATCGATTCCCCATGAGCTGGGATCCATTCTACCCTTTCCTTAAGCATAGTCTCACCGTTAAATCGGGTCAAGAGCTGTCCTTGATCCACGAGATCGAGGAAGGACTGGAACATCGCATCAAAAAAATCTCCCCGACAGCCTTAGGATTCAACGAGCTCATGGAAGGGATTAAAACCAAAAGATATACATGGAATCGATTGCAGAGGGCCCTTTTATATATTCTCTTAAACCTTCAGAAGAAACAAATGGCGGCACTGAACCCTGCACAGGGGGTTTCTTATGTCCGAGTACTTGGGTTTTCGGAGAAAGGGCGAAAATTGCTGCAAGCAGCGAAACATAGCATGAAAGTTCCTCTTATCAGCCGAATAGGCAAAAATCAGAGCTCCATGCTGGAACTTGATCTTCGTGCTGCTTCCGTCTACCGTTTAGGCTATCCTGAAAAGCAGACCGAAGAACTGTCCGAATTTGCCCGCCCCCCAATCCTTTGGTAGCTTAATCCTTGGATTTGGGAGGCAACTCTTTTAGATAGCTCAATGCATCATCGATCGTCTTGACAGGCACGATCTTCATGGTTGTGCTGATTTCCTTTGCCCGCTCGGCAGCTTGATCATAGTTCGATACCCCGTTCTCATCTTCCGTTGCCGGGGCAAAGAATATGTCCACTTTTTCTTTATGGGCGGCTACTACCTTGTGATGAACCCCGCCGATGCGGCCGATGGAACCATCATCATTTATTGTACCAGTTCCCGCGATGTCATATCCCTTCGTTAAATCATCCGGAGTTAACTGATTGATCATCTCCAGGGTAAACATCAAGCCGGCAGAGGGGCCTCCAATATCTTGCGATTTGATCGTTACTTCTTTCGGAATTTCAAATTGGCGCTTGGTAATGGGGGAAGCGATGCCGATTCCCGGCTTTTTCTCCCCCTTTTCATCTGTTCCCGGAAGGGTTTTTAAGGCAATGGCGGCCTCTTTGGTTATTCCCTCCCGAATGAAAGTGAGACTAACTTTATCATTTTCCTTCTTGCCCTTTAGAGAATTAATTAATTCCACAGCCGTTTCAATCTTTTTACCGTCTACTTCAGTGATAATATCACCGATCTCCAAAACCTCTTCAGCCGGGTAGCCAGGAACAAATTGCATGACAATCGCTCCCCCATTTTTCAAGTTCACGTTATACCCAGCTTTTTGAAAGGCAACAATTTTGGCTGTGTCTTGAGAGGCCTTCATAACCTCAATTTGCCTTTGGATGTATTGTTCGTTGCTTTCATGTGGACTATGAACGAGATAAGACTCCACCAAATCCGCATAAGGATCTAAAAGAGCATAAATATAGCCCGCCACATTCGTCTGGCCCGTCCTTACCGTGGTGAGGCGAAAGCTTCCTACCTCGTCTTCATAGGCATCCTCTACTACAACCATGTCATGCAAGGATATTGCTCCCCCAGGAGTAGTTATGTAGAAAGGGACTTTGATATTAATTGCAAATATAACTGCAATGATAATAGCTATAGTTCCCCAAATTTTCTTGTTTTTCATTTATGTCCTCCAGATTGCAGTACTTCTCTTATTTGATCCATGGCGTTTCTAGCTGCCCTTTCTCCTGCATTGATCAGTTCTTCTATTTCATTGAAAGAGGTGGCACTGTACCCTCCTACGTCTGGCGTAATCATCACATCGGCATTCATGATGCGGTACCGAAAAATCTCACGCTCCATCACTTGAATGGTCTGGGCAATAACATCAAAAATAGAGGTTAATTTCCCTTCGCTTGACATCATCCCTACATCCACTCCGATCACAATATCTGCTCCCATATCCCTTGCCACCGTAATGGGAACCCGATCGATGACTCCGCCATCCACAAGCATTTTTCCATTAACGATTTCGGGTACAAATATTCCCGGAATGGATACACTGGCTCGCACTGCCTGAGAAATAGGTCCATCGGTAAAGACTACCCGTTCCCCTTTTTGAAGATCCGTCGCAACAATGGACAAGGGTATTTGAAGGTGCTCTATATTTCTTCCATGGGTTAAAATGCGGACCATTTCTTTAATTTTGTCACCGGCAACAAAGCCCATCTTCGGAACCGTCAAATCAATCCAATATTTTCGTTTCAAATGGATAGCCAGCTTTCTCATCATCTCGGGATTAATCCCCGATGCATAAAAAGCGCCCACCAAGCTGCCCATACTGCTGCCCGCTATAAAGTCGATAGGCACCCCTTCCTCTTCCAGCACTTTAATTACCCCAATATGAGCCATTCCCCTGGCTCCCCCCGAACCTAAGGCCAAACCAACCTTCGGTCTATACATGACGACTCCTCCCCTGGATGCCCACATTTCACAAGGTTTCTCCTCGCCACTATTATATGAGAGCAAAAAGAAAATGATCAACGCTCTCCGATTCGCTGGCGGAAAGCTTGGTCTAAACCCAAGGGCAGATGCGTACAGTTTAATGATATGGAATCATGCACTGATGGAGGCCATGAAATGCGCTACAAACCCTACATTCTCACCTTATTCTTCGCTTCTGTTACCTTCATTCTCGTACTAGCTATAGTTCGATATCCGCAGATCGCCTTTGAATCTTCTCTGCGTGGCTTGCAGATCTGGTGGGAGGTTGTATTCCCGGCTACCTTGCCCTTTATGGTCTTGTCAGAACTCATGCTAGGCTTTGGAGTGGTTCACTTTATGGGAATTCTCCTAGAACCTCTCATGAGGCCCCTATTTAATGTACCAGGGACCGGCGGTTTCGTACTGGCCATGGGCTTTTCATCCGGCTATCCCGTTGGTCCCAAATTAGCTGCCCGCTTGAGAGAGCAAAACCTCGTTTCACGATCTGAAGGAGAAAGACTCCTTTGTTTTACCAGCACATCTGATCCGATCTTCATTTTTGGCGCAGTGGCAGTGGGCTTTTTCCATGATGCCGTTCTTGGAGTGTCTATAGCTATAGCCAATTTTGCCGGGGCAATTCTTATCGGCATCCTGCTGCGTTATCATGACCGTAAAGGCGAAATTACCCCGCCTATTCGAGAGCACACGGATTTTCTCTTGGTCCGGGCGCTGCAAGCCATGCATCGGGCCCGAATCAAAGACAATCGTCCCCTTGGAAAATTAATGGGAGATGCTGTACTGAATTCTTTTCAAACCTTAATTATTATGGGTGGATTCATCATTATCTTTTCTGTTGTCATCAAATTCGTCTCTTTAGGCTTATTGGCCGAACTCCTTACATTACCGGCAGCTTTACTGCTAGCCATCTTTCATTTCCCGAGTGATATGTCCCAATCGTTGATTATTGGTTTTTTTGAGGTCACACAAAGCATGCAATATTTAAGCAAGCTGGCTGTACAAGTCGATATGCAAATAAAAATATCCATTGCATCCGCCCTTATCGCATGGGGAGGCATTTCCGTCCATGCCCAGGTGGCCAGCATCATCAGTTCCACAGATTTGAGATATCAGCCTTATTTTTTCTGGAAGGCTATCCATGCCTTGTTAACGGGAATCATCTGCTATCTGATCTGGAAACCTCTCCAACCGTTTACAGCTCACTGGTTTAATTCCTTACCTGCATTCGCGAAAAATGCCCCGCAAGGAGGGATGGGTTACACCATGGAGGCCTTTCAGTACTTAAGCCAATACATTATAATTACGATCTTTGTGATGTCTATTCTATCTATTATCCCCTTTGTTATAAAGAAATTGAGTTCTCGACCATAGATCAATCAGCTTGGAGAGATTCTTGTAAATAAGCGGAAAATCTCCCGTTATAGGGTGATCCACAACACCTTAACGGGAGAAATTCCTCTTGCTTTTTACAGTCGCTTATCTATTTTTTGTTCCGCATACTTTTTTTTCAGTGCCGTTTCCACAATAGGAGGCACTAGCGTGCTGACATCTGCTTCATACTTTGCAACTTCTTTGACAATACTGGAGCTTAAAAAAGAATACTGATTGTTCGTCATCATGAAAAACGTTTCAATGTTATCTTCCAGCAAGCGATTGATGGATGCCATTTGCATCTCATACTCGAAATCTGAGACGGCACGCAATCCCTTAATAATGGCTTGCGCTTTCTTTGCTCTAAGATATTCAATCAGAAGCCCTTCGAAAAAGTCGACCTCTACATTCGGTATATGCTTTGTCACCTCGCGGAGCAATTCGACCCGCTCCTCAATCGTAAACATTGGCGTCTTACTGCGATTGACGAGAACAGCAACAACCACCTTATCAAATACTTTCGCGCCCCGCTGAATGATATCAAGGTGACCCTTCGTTACGGGATCGAAGCTTCCAGGACAAACGGCGATCCTCATATAATCCCACCCCCTTCTTCTCCTCCATCTTCCTTCACTTGATAAATGGTAATGCGCGTATTTCCATATTCCACTTCTTTAATCTTATGTACATTCCCAATCCTATCAGTAAGCTGCACCTCTGCATCCGTCTCCGCCACGATATAAGCCTCATCATTCAGCATGCCATGATCATGGAGGATCGCTATTTCCGTATTTATTTTCTGATAAGCATAGGGAGGATCCAGAAAAACGAGATCAAGCTTTATATTTCGTTTGGTCAAAGCCTTTAAGGCTCGACTTGCTTCATTTTTATAGACCTCAGCTTGTTCGGTTAGCTCTGTCCGTTCCAGGTTCTCCTTTATAACTGCAATGGCTTTTTTATCCAAGTCTACAAAAATGGCCTTATCCATCCCTCGACTCAGAGCTTCAATTCCTAGTCCGCCAGTTCCGGCATATAAGTCTAGAGCAACGCCCCCTTTATAATAGGGCCCTATCATGCTAAATATAGATTCTTTTACCTTATCTACGGTAGGGCGCGTCCCTTTGCCTGGAACAGCAGCTAACGGCCTGCCTTTTTTGGAGCCAGAGATTACTCGCATGTCTTCCCTCCTGGTACTCAGGATGCAATATCTATATTTCCATTATTTATCGTGGTTTACACGTTGATAAGTTTAACATAATCGGGAAAGCTGGTAAATGTTTGCAACCTCCCCGCTAAAAACAAGAAAGTTTAAAAGACATGTATAAGTTTTAAAGCAGGCGACCATAATATGGATAGTAACATGTTAAATGTTACTGACAACCGCGGAGAAGACTTACGTTTCCCCATAAGCTCTTCCTCCGGTTTCTCCTCTCCCATTGCGTGAATGTGACTTATAGTCTGCATTCGCGCTTTTTTTTCTTTTTCGTTCTATAAAAAGGTTTATTCGTTCTTAACGAAGAATTAAACTGAATACGGGATTTTAGATAATCGCAGACGGGGGTATATGAATGAAATCCTTTCGCTATTGCCAGCCACGCCTCATCATTCCTCTTCTTCTGTTTTTTTGTGCAGCTGACGCAGTCCTTACAGATCTGGGACTTACCTTTGCTTGGATTGGTGAACTGAATCCCATCATGAATTATATTTATTACGAACAAGGCGTTACTTTGTTTTATGCCATCAAACTCGGATTGCCCTGCAGTTTATTGCTTATCCGCAACATTTCCAGCCTGCTTCACCGATTTCTCGTCCTAACCACCGCCCTGTACTTTGGGGTATTCTGTCTGCATCTTGCTTGGATAACACAAATCTATTGATCCTCACATATGATTTTTTCTCCCGCCTCTGCATGATTGAAACAAAACGAGAAAACATAAACATGATTGCCTTTGTTCTAAGCGCAAAACATGCCACACTTTTGTTTCTATCTATATAAAGAGGTGACAACCATGAATACTGAACTCCTGATGAAAGACGAAACCACCCGTCCCCTTCAGGTTATAAGCCCAGACGGATCGCTCGTATCATCTGAGGGAATATCAGCGCTACCCGACCAAACCTTGAAAGAGCTTATGAGGAAAATGGTGTATACCAGGGTATGGGACCAACGGGCCATTAGCTTAAATCGCCAGGGACGGCTGGGTTTTTACGCTCCCGTGGCCGGCCAGGAAGCTTCTATGGTCGGAAGTCAGTCCGCTTTGGATAAAGAGGACTTTATTCTTCCCAGTTATCGGGATATCCCTCAAATTGTCTGGCATGGCCTCCCCCTTTACCAGGCTTTTCTTTATTCAAGAGGACACCAGCATGGAGGTCAGATTCCGGAAGGCGTAAACGTCCTCATGCCTCAGATCATCATTGGGGCACAAATCATCCAATGTGCTGGCATTGCCATGGGTTTTAAACTAAAAAAACAAAAGCATGTAGCCATTACATATATAGGTGACGGCGGGACGTCTCAAGGAGATTTCTATGAAGGCATTAATTATGCTGGCGCCTACCGCCTGCCAGCCATTTTTGTCGTTCAAAATAACCGGTATGCTATCTCAGTTCCCGTAGAAAAGCAAACGGCCGCCAAAACACTTGCACATAAAGCCGTTGCTGCAGGCATTACCGGCATCCAAGTTGATGGCATGGATGTACTTGCCGTATACCAGGCAGTCCAGGAAGCTAAGCAAAGGGCAATAAATGGAGAAGGACCAACGTTAATTGAAGCCTTAACCTATCGCTTTGGTCCTCACACCATGGCTGGGGATGACCCCACTCGTTACCGGACAAAAGAGGAATTGAACGAATGGGAGCAGCAGGACCCGCTCATTCGTTTCCGAAAGTTCCTTCAAAGCAAAAACTTATGGAGCGAGGATGAGGAAAATCAGGTTATAGAACAAACCAAGAAAGACATCGCCGATGCGATCAAAAAAACCGACGAGACGCCTAAAGTTAAAGTGACAGATATGATCGACAGCATGTTCGAGCATCTTCCCCCGCATCTGGAAGAACAGAAAGCCGAGTTTATGAAAAGGGAGGGTAAGTAAATGGCCCAAATGACCATGATCCAAGCCATTACCGATGCCATGAGAGTGGAACTTCAGCGTGACCCTTCAGTTCTTGTTTTCGGTGAGGATGTTGGGCAAAATGGAGGGGTCTTCCGTGCCACCGAAGGATTGCAGAAGGAATTTGGGGAAGAACGGGTTTTTGATACTCCCCTAGCGGAGTCAGGAATCGGCGGACTCGCTATCGGTCTTGGGGTGCAAGGCTTCCGGCCTGTAGCAGAGATCCAATTTTTCGGTTTTGTATTTGAAGTGTTCGACTCCATTGCCGCTCAGGCCTCCCGCATGAGATACCGTTCCGGGGGAAGATACCACAGCCCCATCGTATTCCGTTCGCCATTCGGAGGAGGAGTGAAAACCCCTGAGCTTCATGCGGATAGCCTAGAGGGATTGATGCTTCAAACGCCCGGTTTAAAAGTCGTAATCCCTTCTAATCCTTATGACGCGAAAGGATTATTAATTTCTGCCATTCGCGATAATGACCCCGTTGTGTTCCTGGAGCATATGAAGCTCTACCGTTCCTTCCGCGGAGAAGTTCCTGAAGGAGAATATACGATTCCGCTGGGCAAGGCAAATATTGTCCGAGAAGGCCAAGACATCACCGTGATTACCTACGGAGCCATGGTCCATACTTCGCTGAAGGCGGCGGAGGAATTGGAGAAGGCCAAAGGGATTAAAGCAGAAGTAATCGACTTAAGAACAATTAGTCCGCTTGATATGGACACCATCATAAAATCAATTCAAAAGACGAACCGCGCTATCGTCGTACAGGAAGCCCAAAAACAAGCCGGAGCAGGGGCAGAAATCATTGCCCAAATTAATGAAAGAGCCATCCTCCACTTGGAAGCTCCCGTTATTCGGGTGGCTTCACCGGATACTGTTTTCCCTTTCGCAACAGTCGAGGATGATTGGCTGCCTGATCCAAAGAGGGTCATCGAAGGCATGGATTATGTTTTGAACTTTTAAAGAAAAGTGGTGAGTAAGATGGGTGTGTTTACCTTTGCACTTCCAGATATTGGAGAAGGCATTCACGAGGGAGAAATTGTCAAGTGGCATGTCAAACCAGGTGATAACGTTCAAGAGGATCAGACCATATTAGAGGTCCAAAATGATAAAGCGGTAGTTGAAATTCCTTCCCCTGTAAACGGAACCGTAAAAGAGATTAAAGTGTCGGAAGGCACTGTATCTGTTGTAGGGGATCCCCTCGTCACTTTTGAAGTGGAAGGAGCCGGAAATGAAGGGACTGCACCAGCCCACGCAGCAGAGCCAACTTCAGAGCCAGCACAACAGCCTGCAGCCAAAGAAGCTGCTCCGGAAGCTAATGAGGCAGCTCCCGAAACCAAGGATGTGGCGGGAACCCCAACGTCACCAATTGATAAAACGTTAATTCTAGCTACGCCAAGCATAAGAAAACTCGCCCGCGAAAAAGGGGTAGACCTGTCTTTAGTAAAGGGAACAGGAACCAATGGACGAATTACACGGGAAGATATCCTGGGCTTTACGGGCCAAGCCCCTGCAGCACAAGCAGCGGAGACCAATGCTCCAGCGCCATCCGCAGCTGTAGCTGATCCACCTGTTGCCAAGCAGCCTGCTGCCCAAACTGCCGCGAGCCTTGCCGATGCGGTTGAAATCGTTCCGCTTAAAGGAATCCGTAAAGTCATCGCCGAGGCGATGGTTCGTTCGAAATCCACAGCTCCCCATGTGACGATCATGGACGAGGTGGACGTCAGCAAATTAGTAGCCTTCCGTCAACGGATTAAGCCTGTTGCCGAAAAGAAGGGGATCAAAGTCACTTACCTGCCTTTTATCGTAAAGGCGGTAGTCGGTGCTTTAAAAGCATTTCCAGCTCTTAATGCTTCGATTGACGATAACAAAGGTGAAATCATTTACAAAAAGTTTTATAACGTAGGTATCGCTACCGATACGGATAACGGCCTTATGGTACCTGTCATAGCCGAAACCGACCGGCGAAGCATTTGGGAGATTGCTACCCGCATCAATGAGCTGGCTGTCAAAGCTAGGGATGGAAAACTTACCCCTCAGGAAATGAAGAACGGGACATTTACGATTACCAATATCGGTTCAGCCGGCGGACAGTTTTTCACACCTGTGATCAACTACCCTGAGGTTGCCATTCTCGGCGTTGGCCGGATCTCTGACAAACCGATTGTCAAGGGCGGATTGGTTCAAGCCGCGCCCGTGATGGCCTTGTCCCTAAGCTTCGATCACCGCTTAATCGATGGGGTTACAGCCCAGCAGTTTGTAAATTATCTCAAACAAGTACTCGAAGACCCTGAGCTCTTGCTAATGGAGGTGTAAGCAAAGTGGTCGTAGGCGAATTTACAACAGAAATCGATGTGCTAGTCATTGGTGCCGGCCCAGGAGGCTATGTGGCTGCCATCCGCGCTGCCCAGCTTGGGAAAAATGTCGTCATTGTCGATAAGGATAATGTTGGCGGAGTATGTCTAAACCGCGGATGCATTCCGTCCAAAGCGTTAATTTCTGCAGCCCATCGATATGAGGAGTTGCACGAGCCCTCAGATATGGGAATTACGGCCGAGCAGGTCCAGATGGATTTTGGCAAAGTGCAGGCGTGGAAGGAAAGTGTGGTCAACAAACTAACAAAGGGCGTTGAAGGGCTTTTGAAAGGCAACAAGGTACAAATTGTTTCTGGAGAAGCTCTCTTTGTGGAGAAAGATCAAGTAAGGGTCCTAAGCGGTTATGAAAGCAACCGCTATAAATTTAACCACTGCATCATCGCTACGGGTTCCCGTCCGATCGAGCTCAAGGCATTTCCTTATGGGAACCGGATCCTGTCTTCTACGGAAGCTCTTAGCTTGAAAGAGGTTCCCTCTAGGCTGATCGTCATCGGCGGCGGATACATAGGCGTCGAATTAGGACAAACCTATGCCAAGCTGGGTTCCCAGGTTACCATTTTGGAAGGGGCCGATCAAATCCTGCCTGGCTTTGAAAAATCAATCACGCAGTTGGTCAACAAAGCATTAAAGAAGAAAAATGTAACCATTCACACCAAGGCTCTTGCTCAAAAAGCCGAACAGACCGATACAGAAGTGACCGTCACCTACCAAGTTGGAGAAGAAACGAAAACCGTTACTGCTGACTATCTTCTGGTAACGGTTGGCCGACGTCCAAACACCGATGAATTCGGACTGGAGAGCATCGGATTGCAAATGGATGAGCGAGGTTACATCCAGATCGATCACCAATGCAAAACAAGCATTCCTAATGTCTATGCCATCGGGGACATCGTTCCAGGTCCTGCCCTCGCTCACAAAGCTTCCTATGAAGGAAAAGTGGCCGCAGAAGTCATCGCTGGTCTGCCTAGCGCTATTGATTATAAAGTCATCCCTGCTATTGTATTCTCTGACCCAGAAATCGCCAGTGTAGGGTTGAGTGAATCCGAAGCCAAAGAAAAGGGACTGAATATCACCACCGGAAGATTTTCCTATGGTGCCAACGGCCGAGCCCTGAGTGCCAACAGGTCCGAAGGGGTAGTCAAAGTGGTGGCGGAGAAAGACTCCGGAATAATACTTGGAGCACATATAACAGGTTATGAAGCCTCTAACCTGATTTCCGAAGTCGCCTTAGCCATTGAGATGGGCGCTACTTTGGAAGACCTGACTTTAACCATCCACGCCCATCCAACCCTAGCGGAAATGGTCATGGAAGCGGCAGAAGCCGCTGCGGGACATGGTATTCATTCATTGAGTAAGTAGAGTTTTGGGAAGGCGTGACGTGAAAACTCACGCCTTTTTGAGTTTTTGAAGATAAGGGAAATATTTTCCTTGATCCAAAAAAGGTTCTCCCTGTCGATTCTAACATAGCTAGTCCAGTATTTCCCTTTCCAATATCCCTTGGTTCTCTAAGTAAACCTGCAAATCATAAAACTCCCGATTCTGCCAAAAGTCCGTCCGTTTTAACAAACTAACAGCTTCCTGGCGAGCCAACTCCAATTGTTCGAAGTCCTGGGAGATATCCGCAAGCCTAAAATCAGGCAGACCGCTTTGCTTTGTCCCAAAGAAGTCACCGGGACCTCGCAGCTGCAGGTCTCTGCGAGCGACTTCAAATCCATCATTGGTTTCCTTCATGATACGCATCCTCTCTCGCCCTACCTCTGTTTTTGGGTCAGCGATGAGTATGCAGTAGGATTGCTCGGAGCCTCTGCCTACCCTGCCGCGAAGCTGGTGAAGCTGGGCAAGTCCAAACCGCTCCGCATCATAGACGACCATTACAGTAGCATTCGGAACATTCACGCCGACTTCCACAACTGTAGTAGAGACCAAAACCTGAACCTGATTTTCACTGAATGCTTTCATGACCTCATCTTTTTCGCGAGCAGATAGTCTTCCATGCATCAGACCCACCCCAAATTCTCCACCGAAATAATGCGTCAACTGAGCATGGACATCAATGGCGTTCTGCACATCCAGTTTTTCGGATTCTTCAATAAGCGGACAGATCACATAAGCTTGTCTGCCTGCTTTGAGTTCCTTGCCCACGAATGCAAGGACTCTTTCAAACATTTCTTCTTTTACCCAATAGGTTTCGATGGGCTTTCTGCCAGCAGGCAGTTCATCGATCGTAGACACGTCCATATCTCCAAATACCGATATTGCCAGCGTGCGGGGAATGGGGGTTGCGGTCATGAAAAGCACATTCGGCTGAAGACCCTTTTCTCGCAAAATCCTTCGCTGTTCCACGCCGAATCGGTGCTGCTCATCCGTGATGACGAGCCCCAGCCGCGAAAAAAATACATCATCTTGGATTAGCGCATGCGTTCCGATGACCACATCAATGGTCCCCATCTGCAGCCCTCCGATCACTTCCCTCCGTGCTTTTGCAGCCAAGCTTCCAGACAGCAGTGCTACTTGAATGCCATATCCGGATAATAATTGAACCATGGACTGCATATGTTGCTCTGCCAAGATCTCGGTGGGTACCATCAGGGCTCCCTGATAACCAGCTTTTACTGCTGCAAATAAGGCAACTGCAGCTACAATCGTTTTTCCCGAACCTACATCTCCTTGCAGCAAGCGGTTCATTCCTTGATCCTGTCGAAGATCATCCAGGATTTCCTTCAATACTCTCTTTTGGGCATTGGTCAAGCGGAAGGGCAAGGAACGGACAAACTGCCGTACCTCTTCAAGAGGGACAGGTAAAGCTAGCCCTTTTTGATTTTTCTTTTGAATCAGCTGGTAAGCCTGCATTTTTAATTGATAGAAAAAAAGTTCTTCAAAGGCTAGCCTTTTCCTGGCCTTTCTCCCAGCGTCGGTAGACGAAGGAAAGTGTATGGAGCCAATAGCCTCAGCTCGATCCACAAACTCATATTTTTCGAGGATTTGCGCGGGGAGAACTTCTGTAATCTCCTGATGGAACTGCCGTAAAGCCTGGGTCATATACTTCCGCATTTGCTTTACCGTTACAGATGAAGAAACCGGATATACAGGTTGAATCTTTGGCTGCTCATCCCCTGTTTTGCTGGGGGATGGCGGGCCAACTTTGGTTTCCGCAACGGTCATTTGCAGACGATTTCTCTCCCATTTGCCACTAATTTGGACTTCCTTGCCTGGAGAGAGTTTCGGTTTCAAAAAATGCTGGTTGAACCAAATTGCCGTCACGACTAACCGATCCACAACAAGCCGAACTGTCATCCTCGATTTGTTTCTTCCGTAGAAACGCACGGATGGCTCACCATAAATCGTACCCTGAATCGTTACTTTTTCCCCGTCTTCTACCTCGGTCAGATCCTTAATGGTGTAGTCCTCGTAGCGAGAGGGAAAATAGAATAATAAGTCATGTACGGTTGCAATGCCTAATGCCTGCAAATCTTTGGCTTTCTCTTCCCCTATTCCTTTTACTTCAGTTATTGGTGACCACAATCGATTTCCCATCCTATTCTGTCGCCGAACCGAAGATTCGGCGTTCTAGTTCCCGGCCAGTAGGTGTAGCCGCCAAACCTCCAAGGGCTGTCTCCTTTAGCGTATTTGGCATTGTACAACCAATGCGGTACATCGCGTCAATCACTTCGTCTGTAGGGATGGCGCTTTTTATTCCGGCCAGGGCCATGTCTGCCGCCGTCATGGCTATCGCAGCGCCCATTGCATTGCGCTTTACACAAGGGACCTCGACTAGACCGGCAACAGGATCGCATACTAATCCGAGCATATTTTTCAGGGCAATCGCAACGGCCTGAGCCGATTGCTCGGCACTACCTCCCGCCATCTCGACAATGGCTGCTGCCGCCATGGCTGTGGCAGATCCGACCTCAGCTTGACACCCGCCAGCTGCCCCGGAAATAAAGGCATTATTTGCGATGACAAACCCAATTGCCCCAGATGTAAATAAATAGCGAATCATGTGCTCGCGTGTCGCCTGCAGCCTTTTGCTTACCGCAAACAAGGTTCCCGGTACGATTCCGCAGGCGCCAGCCGTTGGCGTAGCACAAATAGTCCCCATTTTTGCATTGACCTCATTGGTCGCTACGGATTTACTCACTGCATCAAGCAAAAGCTCTCCGGATAACGGCTGGTGATCGCGAAGGTAGTTTTGCAGCAGGACCGCATCTCCCCCGGTTAAGCCGCTCCGTGAGCGTTCAGTCTCGGCAATTCCACGGTTCACAGCTTCTTCCATGACATCGAGGTTTCTCTCCATCAACTGAAAAACCGTATCTCTCGTTTTGCCTGACAATTCTACTTCAGCCTCTATCATGATTTCGGATATTGGTTTATTTTCCCTTACCGAAAGTTCAACTAATTCTGCAATGGTACGAAAGGTCATTTTTTATATTTCCTCCCCTGCTTATTCCATGGGCTCCAGGGAAACTACCCTGGAAATATGCGCTAGCGCTTCAATTTCCCGGCAAACCTCTGGAGGAATCGGCTGATCCGTTTCAATCACCATAATCGACTCCAGCCCTTTTGCCTTTCGGGCCATCTCCATGTAACCGATATTGACTTGATGTTTGGCTAATACTTGGGAAACCGATGCTACGATACCATAACGATCATCGTGCCAGATTAATAGAGTCGGACTTTCTCCAGTCAGGCGAAGGGGATAGCCGTCCACACCTGTAATCTCCATTTTTCCTCCACCGATCGAAATGCCTTCCACCATCAGGGAGCCCTGATCATCCTTTAAGATGACCCGTGCCGTATTGGGGTGGTTGGGGACTTCCTCGGAAACGCTTATTTGAATGTTGACGTCCATTTGTTTGGCCCATTCAAGCGAATCGACGATTCTTTTATCAAAAGTATTAAAGCCTAAAACCCCCCCGACTAAGGCAATATCCGTGCCATGCCCCCTATAGGTTTTAGCGAAAGAGCCCAAAAATAAAATTTCCGCAGATTGAGGTTGTCTCTGAAACAGCCTTCGGGACAGTAAACCGATGCGGGCAGCCCCGGCTGTATGAGAACTGGACGGCCCAATCATAATGGGACCAATGATATCAAATACAGAGCGATACTTCACGCAACCTCCTCCTCTCCTAATTCATTTTAGTTATCTGGGGCAGCAAAGTTTCCTGGATTTCGGACAGAAAAACAGAAGAAGGAAGGATGACAGTCATTCCTTCCCTCTACTCTATATTTTATACATCGAGATCGCCAAAACATTCGGGCCTACATGTGCTCCAATGACTGGCCCTATCTCCGACATCGAAATATCCGCGATGTTAAATTCTTGGGTAAGCTGTTCCTTAAGCTGTTCCGCTTCATCAGGATTGGTCGCATAGAGTATAGAAGCAATCACCTGTTCATCACCAGCATATTGCTTGAGTTCACCAATCATGGTGCTCATCGCTTTCTTTTTCCCGCGCACCTTATCAAAAGGGTAAACCTCACCGTTTTCATTTAGCGACAAGATCGGTTTCACATTGAGGAGGGTGCCGATCAACGCTTGAGCTTTTCCAATCCTTCCGCCCTTTTGCAAATACGTCAAAGTGTCGAGGACAAAGAATTCACGCTGCCCCTTTATCATCCGATCAATCAGTGCCAAACATTCCTCTTTGCTTTTCCCTTCCTTAACAGCCCTAGCCGCCTGTACCACTATCGTTCCTAGTAAATAGGCCGCCTTTTTGGAATCAATCACGGTAATGTCCGATGGGGGTTCAACCATGGTCCTGGCTATATTGGCCGATTGAAAGGTTCCGCTTAGCGAACTCGATAGATGGATGGAGATGATTTGAACATCCGGACCATACTTCCTCCCAAGTTCAGCATATACCTGTTCAAAATCGGCAGGAGATGGCTGTGACGTGGTGGGGAATTGCTCGCTTTTTACCAGTTTTGCAAAAAAGTCCGCTGGGGTAATATTGACTCCATCCAAATAGGTCTCCCCATTAATATGTACCTTAAGCGGAACAATATGGATCCCCCATTCTTCCGCCAAAGGTGCAGGGATATCGGCTGTACTGTCCGTTACTATACAAATTTGAGCCATCAGACTGTCCCCTTTCTATTCAATCGAAAAAATAAAGGAATATAGCGGCTGGCCCCCTGCATGTATCTCTACTTCCAAATCCGGATAAGAGGATTGAAGGTGCTCAGTCAATTCATCAGCCTGTTCCCGGTTGATTTCTTCCCCGTACAGAATGGTGATGATTTCATCGGACTTCTCTATCATGGCAGAAAGCAACTGTTTGGCTGCCTCTAAGGGGGATAAACCCGTTGCTACAATTTCACCATTAGATAAGCCTAAGTAATCCCCTTCCTTGATTTCAAGCTGTTCTAATTTGGTATCCCGTACAGCAAAAGTGACTTGTCCTGTCTTCACCCGGCTTAAAGCGTCTGTCATTACTCTTGTATTGGTCAGGGCATCAGCTCCCATCTGGAAAGCTAACATGGCTGACATGCCTTGTGGAATAGAGCGACTTGGAATCACAAAGGAAGGGACATCCAATAGTTGAATGGCCTGTTCAGCTGCCATGATCACATTTTTGTTATTGGGAAGAAACAAGATGTGCTCGGCTTTAATCCGCCTTGCAGCGTTGACTAGATCTTCGGTGCTTGGGTTCATTGACTGCCCCCCTGACACGACCTCATCCACACCCAAGCTTTTGAGGATGTCAGAAATTCCTTCCCCCATCGCAACCGCCACCACTCCAAACGGCTGTTTAGGTTTTCTAGGGGTCCCTTTTTCCGTCACACCGCTCCATTCCATCTCTTCTGAGATAATATGCGAATGCTGTTCCCTCATGTTCTCTATCTTAATGCCAGTCAGTTCACCATAACGCTGCCCAAAGGAGAGAACATCCCCAGGCTGTTCACTATGAATGTGAACCTTGACCAAGTCATCATCTGAAACGACAAGCAAGGAATCACCGAAATGGCTTATCTTTTCCCTGAAATCTCCTTGCTTGAATTCATTCCGGCCATCCAGCTTGACAAGAAATTCCGTGCAGTAACCGTAGTGTATATCTTCCGTTTTCAGGTGTATTTGAGCACGTTCCTCGGAGAATTCATTAATGAGTGGACTCTCTATTCCGGTTAAGTTGGATTCATATGAGATATCCTCATCACCGATTACCGCATCCCCTTGCAAAGCCTGATAAAAACCTTGGTATATGTAAACTAATCCTTGACCGCCAGAGTCCACTACCCCCACTTCCTTCAGGACCGGAAGCAGATCCGGGGTACGAGCTAAGGATTCTTCTGCTGCATCCAGGGCTGCCTTAACAATTTCTACCGCATCATGACTTCGTTTAGATACACGCACCGCTCCCGCAGCAGCGTCCTTCGCTACAGTAAGAATCGTCCCTTCAACAGGCTTCATTACAGCATCATAAGCCATGGATACCCCTTGGGTAAAGGCATGAGCCAGCTTCTCGGCCGTTACCTTCTCCTCCTCCGCTATCGCCTTGGCAAAGCCGCGGAATAATTGGGATAAAATGACCCCTGAATTTCCCCTTGCCCCCATTAGTAAACCTTTGGATAAGCTTTGGGCTGCTCTCCCTGCATGCTCTCCGGACTGCCTTTTCAGTTCAGCTACTCCTGAATTCATCGTGAGATTCATATTCGTCCCCGTATCTCCATCCGGAACGGGAAACACATTGAGAGCATCTACTCTGGCTGCATGCCGAGAGAGATTGGAAGCACCTGTTAGTAACATATGGGTCAATTCTTTTGCAGTTAGTTCCTTTATTATCACTTACAGTACCTCCTGTTTACGGTGCGGACACCCTAACGCCCTGAACATAGACATTAACACCTGACACGTCTAGGCCAAGCGTTTGGTTTAAGGTATATTTCACTTTTGTTTGCACATTATGAGCCACTTCGGAGATTTTCACTCCATAGCTCACTATAATGTACAAATCGATTTCTACTCGTCCGTCTTGTTCCTTCACATCCACTCCACGGCTCAGGTTTTCCCTGCCTAACAGCTCTGTAAAGCCATCTTTCAAAGCTTTTCGGGAAGCCATGCCAACAAGTCCATAGCAGTCTACAGCCGCTCCTCCGGCAATTGTGGCAATTACATCGTTAGAAACGTCGATTCTTCCTAAAGAAGTATTGATTTCTACACTCATCATTTAAATCTCCTTTGCATGGGAGTCATTCTACTCATTTTACTACAATTATAGTGCATTTGAAAGGCTTTCAAAATACAAATGATCTAGTACATATTGCGTAACTAAAGGTTATATGTTATTATGTTTTAGTATTTCTTTAACTGATAGTGTTGTATCAGGGAGGTGGAAAAAATGGCACGCGTATGTTTCGTAACTGGAAAAAAAGCAAGCACTGGAAATAAAAGAAGCCACTCCAATCGCGCATCTAAGCGTTCTTGGGGCGTTAACGTTCAAAAAGTGCGTATCTTGGTTGATGGTAAGCCAAAGCGCGTTTATGTAAGTGCAAAGGCTCTTAAGTCCGGTAAAGTAACCCGAGTTTAATTCATAGATTTCACGTCTTGTCCGATTGGACAAACAAAAAAAGCACCTTTTGCCAGGTGCTTTTTTTCTGCTTATTTTTTCTTAAAAGCTCCCAAAACAGCCTTAACCATTCCACCAATAAACCTTGGAAGCTTGATGGTATAGAATTTCATGACTGCCCCTCCTTACCTCCTGAAAAATTCATTTACCGTCATCAGCCATTTTTATTGAGAATCTTTGACCCCCAGGGACTCCCAAACGGATTGATGAACAATTAACATTTAGTAAAGTATATTCAAAAACCACCCAGAAATGTTCCAAAATTCTTAGGCAAACAGTCCAGACCCTCTAGCACGTTGATAACATTAGGTTCTAAGCTATTATTTGCCTACATAATTTATCAATAAGAGCTTGCACCAAAACACATGAGAAGGAGGGTTCAACATGGGACAAGCGGGACTCTTTACCCCCCCACCCATTCATGCATCAAATATGGTCATTTTCCCCCAATATTTCCAGCGCAGCCGGCTAAAGCAATTTATCAAGAGCATCCAAGGACAGTATACGGCCAATCAGGATGGATTAGTTACCGTAGTCAACGAACACTTCGAGCTTCACTATCAAATCTATCACAGGCACATTGATCTGGCAGAGTTAAGCGTCAAACCTAAAGCCATGCCCGATGCTGCCCGTTCTCTCGAATTTTTAAAATATGAGTCCTATCTGCTCCAAAAGCCCATTTACGCCAGCCATATTGAGAAAGACTTGATCGGATTCTTCCAGACGCAAGGATTCCGCATCCTGGATGATGAAGAAAAGGGAGAAGTTTATGAAAGCTTTTGGCAAAAGGAAACGCAAAAGGTATAGAATTCTAAGAATCTCATCTAAGTTTATTCATCATGAGAGAGGATATAACGGCAGAAAGTCCTGTAATTCGAAAAACGAGGTTCATTTGGTGAATAGGGGATAACAGGATAAACGAGACAGTCGATTAATACTTCTTTTGGGATGAATAATGTAAAAGGCAGGTTTCAGATAACAGGAGAAAGTCCGGCTATTTCTCTAAAAAACTAAAAAAATCATGATTTTTGAGGTTTAGCCGGAAATACTCCGCTTATTTTTCACTTTTTCAGTCTAATCGCACGAATAGTCGGAAAATCTCCCGTTATCGCCTGTACCCGCCTTATTAGAGGGCAAAGTCGTTAGTTCCTCTATCCTCTTATCGCTTGAATGGCTGCTTTGCGATCTGGCTGGTTATAGATAGCATTCCCCGCTACCAGGACGTTAGCTCCCGCTTCGATCACCCAGCGCGCGGTTTCGGGCTGTATTCCCCCATCCACTTCAATCTCCACATGATGCAATCCCCGTTCATCAAGGATCTGACGTAGCTGACTAATCTTAGGAAGGACGCTCGAAATAAACTTTTGCCCGCCGAATCCAGGGTTAACGGTCATCAAAAGAACCATATCGAGGTCTTCAAGGATCGACTCAATCGTAACGATAGGAGTGGCTGGATTCAGCACCACCCCAGCTTTTACCCCGATTTCCTTAATGAGGTGGATCGTGCGGTGAAGATGCGTGCATGCTTCTTGGTGCACAGTGATGATATCGGCGCCCTGCTTGGCAAATTCGGGAATATAACGGTCCGGGGCCTCTATCATTAAATGTACGTCTAACGGCAGCTTCGTATGAGGCCGAATAGCCTGCACTACTAAAGGCCCTATCGTAATGTTCGGCACAAAATGGCCATCCATGACATCAACATGGATGTAATCTGCTCCCCCTGCTTCCACTTCCTTGATTTCTTCTCCCAGCTTCGCAAAATCAGCGGATAGGATGGACGGGGCTATTTTAATCGGTCGTGCCATATTTTAATACCTCCGCTTTTTATCTTTTATTTCTTGAATAAATTGCTTATAGCTTTCATACCTGGACGGGGATATGGCCCCTTCCTCCAGCGCTTCTCGTACAGCGCACTTCGGTTCGCTTAGATGAGTACATCCCCTAAACTTGCAATCGGGAATATACGTTTTCATCTCGACATAGTAGTGGCTTAACTCTTCCGGTTCAATATCGAAAAAATCCAGCTGGCTGAATCCCGGAGTGTCCGCCACGAATCCACCTTCAACAGCAATCAATTCGACGTGTCTTGTGGTGTGCTTTCCTCTTCTTAATCTTTCGCTGACTTCACCCGTCTGCAGATTAGAACCGGGAAACAACGCATTTAGCAAGGTCGATTTCCCGACGCCTGATTGTCCTGCCAAAACTGTGATATGACCTTGGAGCATTTGACGAAGCTTGGCAATACCCCGGTCGGAGTATTTGCTAGTAACCAATACATCGTATCCAATACGGCGATACAATTGCTCTATTTCATCCGTACCTTCTTGTTCTGCCAAGTCTGCCTTGGAAAGGCAAATGATCGATCGCAATCCGGCAGATTCGGTATGAACGAGAAATTTGTCTAGCAGCAAATGACTCATCTCAGGCTGAACCAAGGAAAATACAAGGACTGCCTGATCGACATTCGCAATAGGTGGGCGGATCAGCTCCGTCGACCGCTCCCGGATCGACTGAATATATCCTTCCTCATTGCTTTCCTGATCGTATTCCACCCAATCGCCAACCAAGGGAGTAATCCCCTTTTTCTTAAACAAGCCGCGGGCCCTGCACTGCCAAACGGAAGGGCCATCCAGAACATAATAATAGCCGCTTAATGCCTTGATTATCCTACCTTCAGGCATGCCTATCCTCCTGTGCATCAAGGAACATCCGAATATTGGATATTCCGTTTTTCCAGTAAACTTCCATCTTTGTGAATCGTGATGGTGGCATCCTGGGTTGGAGACAGGACGACCTCCACATCAAACGTGTCCGATTGGCGAATGGTTTCTCTGATTAATTCAATATCCTTCCCGCGGGCATCGGAAACCATGATGACAATATCCGCGGTTGGTTGGTCTCCCAACAAAACGAGTACAGGCTCTGAAATCACCTTCGCATCCGAAGGAAACCCGTTGCTGACACCCATTTCGATTTCGGCCCCAGGAGGGGCTTGGCTGCCAGGCTGAAAGGGATATTGCCTGAAGACTGTGCCTTTTTTCATATAACTGGGCTCGGGTTTTAGCTTGCCCTTCAGACCGTTTTTCTCAAGGAGGGCTTGTGCCTGCTCGACAGGCAAACCAATTAGTTCCGGCATCAGAACGGTTTGTTTTCCTGTGCTAATCGTGATGATGACGTTCGTCTGGGAAGGCGTCACCATTTCTCCCGCTGCGGGCTCCTGGTTCATGACAATTCCGCTGGCATACTCGTTGCTGGGTTTTCGCTCAACCTTCACATTCGCAAATTTCTCAAGCTGCAATTCAATATGCCTTTCTGGCAAGCCCACCAGTTCAGGCATGGCAATCTGCTGCTGCCCTTTGCTTACGAAAAGCGTGATCTCGGATTTTTGCTTCACTCTCATGCTGGGCGGAGGCGTTTGACGAATGACCATATCTTTAGGTACCTCATCATTGAACCGCTCCTGAATCACATGGTTCAATTCCTTTTCCTTGAGAACCTCCAGCGCTTCATCCAAGTACATTCCTTCCACCCTTGGCGTCACTACTTCAGGTACATAGAAAATGCCCAACAGGAAATTAAAGCCATACAATGCAATAATAAAAAAGGCAGACAAAAAACTTAACCAGGCAATAGACTTAAGCCACTTGCGGGGCTTCTTTTCTGTTTCACGGCGCTGACTGTTTTCCGGCTCCTCATGATCATCCATTCCCTCCATGCTATCCATTTGCTTCAGCATTTCTGGCGTTATGGCAGGGATCACCCTCGTCGCCTCATCTTCATCCTGTTCAATAACGATCGGCGGTTCATGTAGACGATCGGGATTTAAGCAAGTTCGCAAATCCCTTTGCATGTCTTTCGCTGATTGGTAACGATGCAAAGGGTCCTTCACCAAGGCACGCATAATCACGTTTTCTATGCTTTGGGGTATATCTGGATTTATCTCCCTGGGCGGCTTGATATTCTCTTGCAAATGCTTAAGCGCTACGCTGATGGGAGAATCTCCTGAAAAAGGAACCTGCCCGGTCAGCATCTCATACATTACAATCCCAAGGGAATATAAATCAGATTTCTCTCCGCTGATGCCTCCCCTAGCCTGCTCCGGAGAAAAATAGTGGACAGAACCAATGACAGAACCCGTATGCGTAATCGTTGCGGAAGTTACTGCCCGGGCAATGCCGAAGTCGGTTACTTTCACCCGTCCTCGCGAACCGATCAAGATATTGTGAGGCTTAATGTCCCGATGGATAATATGGTTATGATGGGCATGCTCCAGTGCATCGCAGATTTGAATGGCAATATGTATCGCTTGTTCTAAATCGAGCTTCCCTTTTTGGGTGATAAGCTCTTTGAGCGTTAAGCCCTCAATATACTCCATTACAATATACTGGATATCATCTTCTTCCCCAACATCATATACATTGACTACATTCGGGTGAGACAGACTTGCGGCCGCTTGAGCTTCACGGCGGAACCTGCCGATAAAATCATCATCATGACCAAATTGGGATCTGAGTATCTTGAGAGCCACTGTCCGGTTCAGAAGATTATCGTGAGCCTTGTAAACGACAGCCATTCCACCACCGCCGATTCGCTGTTCGACTTCGTATCGACCGCCAAGGCGCTTACCGATCATCCAGACACCTCGCTTCTCTCAGCACGAGGTTCATCGTATTCAGCAATAACGATAGCTGTAATATTATCTTCCCCACCCGCTCGCAAGGCTGCTTGCAGCAGTTCTCCAACCGCTTGGTCCAGTGTCCCTGCGGCGTTGACAATTCTCATAATGTCCCCAGGAACCACTTTATTGGACAATCCGTCCGAACATAAAATCAGGCGATCCCCCGGTTCCCACTCTAAAGCCTTCAGCTCGACTTCCACATCATAGTCCGTTCCCAGGGCACGGACCAGAATGTTTTTCTGAGGATGGTTTGCTGCCTCTTCTTTCGTGATTTGCCCGTTTTTCAATAGTTCGTTTACCAGAGAATGATCTTCTGTCAGCTGGGTAATTTGCTTGTCGGAGACGCGATAAATTCGGCTGTCCCCAATATGGCCTATCACAAGCCACTCCGGATTCACCAGACAAGCCGCAATTGTGGTCCCCATTCCGTGGCAATCGTCGTGGCTTTTGGAATAGCTGTAAATAGCGTCATTGGCTTTTAGGATAGCTTGGTCCAGACGGTCAATCGCCTCATCAGGACCCAAATCATCAGGCAGGTTTTGCAGCTCCATCTTTACAATGTCCACAGCCATTAAGCTGGCTACATCCCCCGCTTGATGACCACCCATGCCGTCCGCTACGATCGCCATTAGATTCCCGTTTTCCAGATTGACAACCGCTCCGTTATCCTCATTAAAGGCTCTAACACAGCCAATATGTGTTTTGTAGGCTGCTTGCATTCGGTCTCACCTCGTTAATTCCTTCACCGCTTGTATCTTTCCTCCGCCTGCTTCCGCTAAAGAATCCTTCCCTTCAGCTTCTTTTTGCGTTTTGGCATGCTGGGCTCTCAATTGTCCGCAAGCTGCCGCAATGTCGCTCCCGTGCTCCCTGCGAATCGTCGCATTGATCCCTCGCTTTTGAAGCGCACGCTGGAATTCAAAAATGTCATCCTTAGGAGTCCGGACATAATCCCTTTCAGGCACATAGTTCACTGGAATGAGATTGACATGGCAATTGATGCCGCTTATTAAGGAAGCGAGCTCCAGGGCGTGCTCTACCTGATCATTGACCCCTCCGAACAAACCGTACTCGAAAGTAATCCTTCGCCCGGTCTTATTCACATAGTACCGGCATGCTTCCATCAAATCAGGCAAGGGAAACCGCCGATTGACAGGCATTAACCGAGAGCGGATCTCGGTATTGGGTGCATGCAGGGAGATAGCCAGGTTAAATTGGTTCATATCGTCCGCCCATTCATAAATCTTCGGCACAATGCCGCTTGTAGAAACTGTAATGTGGCGCTGTCCAATATTTAGCCCCTTATCATGGTTGATCACATAAAGAAAATCAAGAAGGGCTTCGAAATTCTCAAAGGGCTCTCCTATCCCCATCACGACAACATGGCTCGCTCTCTGCTCCTCCTCATCTAGAGCCTTCTGAGCCATGAGCACCTGGGATACAATTTCCCCGGAGGTCAGATTGCGCTTAAGCCCTCCTAGCGTAGAAGCGCAAAAGGTGCAGCCGATTCGGCATCCAACCTGCGTTGTGACACAAATGCTGTTTCCATAGTTATGCCTCATGACGACAGTCTCAATGGCATGTCCATCGTGCAGGGAAAATAAAAATTTAATGGTTCCGTCTGCCGATTCCTGTCTCGTTATTTCGTTAAGCCCGGCCAAATGGAAAGAGGACTGGAGCTTATCTCGCAGGGATTTTGATAGATTGCTCATTTCTTCAAACTGATTCACTCTCTTGACATAGAGCCAATCAAAAATTTGGCCAGCCCGGAATCCTTTCTCTCCGTTGCTTTCCAGCCATTTCTGCAATGCTTCAAAGCGCAAATCATAAATTAATGGTTTCAATTGAAAATCACCATTTCTTTCGTTTTTATCTAGGTTTCCCACATTTGATCAATACTACCAATCATTTTAACATAGGAGTTCTGAAAACACTAAGTCTGTCGCGTGATGCGAGAAATAAAAAAACCATCGCTCCCAAATTGATGGGGAAGAATTTGAATATAGCCTCCCGATTTATGGAAATGCTGGCGCAGATTAGGAGGCATATCGGTAACCAAGCTGGCATCTAGTGTAAACGATGGATTGGCGTCAATAAACCGGTGGATCAATCTGCTGTTTTCTTCCGGATCTACCGTACAGGTGCTGTAAACTAAGCATCCGCCCGGTTTAAGCCAGCGCGCCGCCTGCTCCAAGATTTGATATTGAGTCTGGGCAATTTCTTCAATATCTTTCAGCTGTTTTTGCCACTTCAAATCTGGCTTTCGCCGAATCACACCAAACCCGGAACAAGGAGCATCAACAAGAATGCGGTCGAATAAGCCCTTATGCAAATCAGACGGCAATTTCCGGGCATCGGCCTGCTTCGGCTCGATGATCGTTACTCCCAAGCGATCGGCGTTAGCAGTAATCAATTTTAATTTATGCTCATGGATGTCTAGCGCCAGGATGGATCCTGAATTCTCCATGAGTTCAGCGATATGGGTAGTCTTCCCTCCCGGGGCGGCACAAGTGTCCAGCACGTGCATCCCCGGTTTTGCTGCAACCGCATGGGCAACCAGCATCGAGCTTTCATCCTGTATTGTGAACATCCCCCGTTGATAGGCTTGAGAAAAAGCAATGTTCCCTACCTGCTTTAGCAATAAGCCTTGAGGGGCTATATCGGAAGAAGCGATCTCCGCCCCTTCCAATTCTTCTTGAACAACCTGAAGGACTTTCTCCCTCGTCGCCATCAATGGGTTAATGCGAACACTGACAGGGGGCGGCTGATTATTCATCTTGCACATCCCGATCGTATCCGTCTCCCCAAAAAAGCTTAACCATCGCTTAACCAGCCATTCGGGATGAGAATATTCCAAGGCGATTTTCTTAAACTTTGGCCATTGTGCAGGGAAAACCCATTCTTCCTTTCTTCTCGAATAATTGCGAAGCACGCCATTGACGAGTCCAATCGTTCCCTTATGTCCTCGCCGTTTCGCTTCTTCTACCGCTTCATGAACGACAGCCCGTTCAGGAATCTTATCCAGATAGTGCAACTGATACAAGGAAAGACGAAGAAGATTTTGAACCCAAATCTCTAATTTAGAAATGGGCTTATTAATCAATTTAGATAGGATCCAATCTAGCGTATTCAAACGTGAAAGAGTGCCATAGACCAGCTCGGTGGCAAGTCCCGCCTCTCGTCGGTCTAGACCTTCCCGTTTTAAGGCTGCGTTGAGTTGCAAGTTGCTAAAAGCCTTGTGATCTTGCACATCAATTAAAACCTGAAGAGCTATGGAACGTGCAGATGCCTTCGTGGCTTGCGCCATACCACCCATGTCCCCTTTCCTAGGAGAATTTCATTTCCGGCTGCAGTTGCTGCCCGATTCCGCGAACGTATTCCGATGCGCTCATTTTTCTTTTTCCGGACGGCTGAACTTCTTTTAAGCGAAGAATCCCTTTTCCGCAGGCGACGTCGATCCCTTCTCCGTCCGACTTGATAATAGTACCGGGCGGGGCAGCAGACGTCTTGTCTTCTTCGATGATTTCCGCCCACCAGATTTTAAATACCTGCTCTTCCAGCAGCGCATAAGCCACCGGCCAAGGGTTCAAGCCGCGAATTTGGTTATAGATTGCCCTGGCTGGGTTATTCCAATCAATTTTTTCATCTTCTCGGCGAATATTCCAGGCGTATGTAACCAACTCTTCTTCTTGCTTGCGGGGGACAATCGATCCCTCTACGAGTCTGGGGATCGTATCCAGCAACAAATCTGACCCTGCAGCGGATAGCTTATCATGAAGCGTTCCCACCGTATCTTCCATTTCGATCGGCACTCTGACCTGGGTAAGGATGTCCCCTGCGTCTAGCTTTTCAACCATAT
Source organism: Ammoniphilus soli (assembly GCF_040813775.1). Lineage (NCBI taxonomy): Bacteria > Bacillati > Bacillota > Bacilli > Caryophanales > Paenibacillaceae > Ammoniphilus > Ammoniphilus soli. The sequence goes on along the minus strand of NZ_JBEGDL010000001.1, from coordinate 324,444 downwards.
ACATAATGGTGACCCCTGATTCCGTTTCTCCATCCACAATCGCCTTATGAATGGGAGCCCCTCCCCTATACTTCGGGAGAAGGGAGGCATGTACGTTAATACAGCCCCATTGAGGCAAATCAATTATTTCCTTTGGAAGGATTTGGCCATATGCTGCAGTGACAATAAGGTCCGGTTTGAGCGAAAGCAAATGTTGCACGGCCTCTGGATCCCTTAGTTTTTCTGGCTGGAAAACAGGAAGGTTGCGCTTTAGCGCTGCTTCCTTAACGGGAGGGGGGGTCAACTCTTTCTTTCGCCCCTTCGGCCGGTCAGGCTGTGTGATCACTTCCATTACGTTATACCCTGAACGGATCAGGTTCTCCAAGCAAGGTACGGCAAAGTCCGGTGTACCCATAAAAATAATGTTCAACATGTCTCCGCTCCTTTTCTTATGCTCGGCCAAGATTAAAAAGGACAAAGAAGAAACTGGCTCATGCGCCAGTTTCTCTCTACCCTTGATCCGGTTGATTTGGATCTCTCTCATACATATTTTCGGCTAAATCAATAAACAAGACGCCGTTCAGATGATCAATTTCATGCTGGATGCAGCGGGCGAGCAGCTCATCCCCCTCTACCTCAATCTGATTTCCGTGGCGATCGAAGCCCTTCGCTTTGACACGCATGGCTCGACGAACATCTCCCATCACGCCAGGGATGCTTAAGCACCCTTCAGGTCCGAATTGTTCCCCTTCTCTTTCAATAATTTCCGGGTTCACCATTTCAATCAGCCCATCTCCGCAATCCATGACAATAACGCGCTTGAGAATCCCTACCTGCGGGGCAGCAAGTCCTACGCCATCCGCATCGTACATGGTTTGAGCCATATCATCCAACAACTTATGGAGGTTCGCATTAAAATTTTTCACTTCTACACATTTCTCTCGTAAAACGGCTTCAGGATGCTTAACGATCATTCGAATTCCCATAGTCCAAGGACCTCCTTGTTATCATCTATCACATGAGCATTTGCGGATCGACATCAACTGTCAATTGGATGTCATCCGGCTTATGCTTGCTTGCAAAGGATTCTGCCATCTTTTTAATAAATGGCAGCACTTCCGGTTCATCCCTATATTTTATCATGCATTGAAACCGATATCTATCTTTGATCCGGGGGATCGGCGAAGCCACAGGTCCTAGTAAATAGACGCTGGAAGGAAGAATGCGGCGGAGCTTCTGAACCCAATCATCGGCGCTTTTCACTGCTAAAGGTACGCTCGCAGAGGTAAAGGTAAATAAGATCAGACGGAAATAGGGGGGGTACCCTTTTTCATAGCGATGCTTTAACTCAATAGAAAAGAAGCTCTCAAATTTTTGAGTTTTCGCCAATTCAATACTATAGTGCTCCGGACTGTAGGTTTGTATCACAACCTCGCCAGGCAGCTCATGCCTCCCGGCTCTCCCTCCCACTTGGGTGAGGAGCTGGTAAGTTCGTTCAGCCGCCCGGAAGTCAGGCATGCCAAGAATGGTATCGGCAGCAATGACTCCGACTAGGGTTACCTTCGGAAAATCCAAGCCTTTAGCGATCATCTGCGTGCCGAGCAGCACATCCCCCTGTCCTTGCCGAAACATGGTCAGAAGCTTTTCATGAGCCCCTTTTTGCGAAGTCGTATCCACATCCATCCGGATCACCCGGATGCCTGGAAAATGCTTGCTTAATTCTTCCTCCACCTTTTGCGTCCCTGTACCAAAGTAGCGAATGTGCCCGCTTCCGCATGCCGGGCATTTCTCCGGCTCCCGTTCTGCATATCCGCAATAATGGCACCTAGCCGTTTGATTCGATCGATGGTACGTGAGGGAAATATCACAGTGGGGACATTGCAGGGAATGACCGCAGGAACGGCACATGACAAACGTGGAAAAGCCCCGGCGATTGAGGAAAAGAACCATTTGTTCGCCGCGATCCAACCGATCGGAAATCGCCGCTGAAAGCGCCCGACTGAACATCGTACGGTTTCCCTCTCTCAGCTCATCCCGCATGTCGATGATACTCACGGAGGGCAGCGGTCGAAATCCCACCCGATCAGGCATCGATAGCAAACCCATTTGACCATTGGATGCCATAAAAAAAGTTTCCATGGCTGGCGTAGCACTTCCGAACAACGCAATGGCCCGATGAGACTTCGCCCTTTGCATGGCGATATCGCGAGCATGGTACCTCGGATTTTCTTCCTGCTTGTATGAGCCCTCGTGCTCTTCATCCATAATAATAAGTCCCAAGTTAGAAAATGGGGCAAAAACAGCCGATCTTGCTCCGACTACGACTTTAACTTCCCTTTTTCTGATCCTACTCCATTCATCGTACCTCTCCCCCTGGGAAAGCCGGCTGTGGAGAACGGCAACCCTATCCCCAAATCTCCCTTTAAACCGATCCACCATTTGTGGCGTCAGGGAAATTTCCGGTACAAGAACAATGGCTTCTTTGCCCAAATCCAAACACCTTGCTATACTTTCCAAATACACCTCGGTTTTCCCGCTTCCCGTCACCCCATGAAGAAGATAAGCAGAATACTGATCAAGGGTCAAGGCATAATGAAGTTCCTCCATTACCTCTAGCTGCGTTTGAGTGAACCGAACAGGTTTTTGTTCCCCGAAGACCTTCCCTGCATAAGGATCCCTGCGCTCTTCGACCTCCTCCAATTCCAGCAGCCCTTTCTCAACTAAGGCTTTCACAGAAGAAGAAGACAGTTCCAATGTGGCAAGCAAAGTCTTTAAGGGAATGGGCCGAGATTGTCCGAGCATAAAGCGGAGGATATCCTTTTGTTTTTGGGCTTGCTTTGACAAGCTCCCGATCGAATCTCTAAGAGTATCATCACTCACAGCCTTTTTGACATAGAGGAGTGTCTTCTTGGTAATCCTATCCCGTACGACTTGTTCACAGTCCATCCAGCCTTCACGAATGGCAGTGGCGAGAAACTGGCCTTGATCCGGAAACTCCGTAAGGAACTGATCCCATTCAACTGTACCCCTTGCTGAAACATATTCCATCATTCGCTGTTCTTCCGAAAGCAGAAAGGAAGTCGTTCTTCCTTTTGGAGTGACGCTTAACTCCTTCTTATAGCTCGATCGCAAGGCTGCGGGAACCATCACCTGCAAAGCACTGTATAAGCGGCAAACGTAACGCTGGCTAACCCAATGGGCAAGACTTACGAGCTCCTCCGTCAGCGGAGGGACCACATCCAGGACATCCTGAATCTCCTTTAGCTGCGCCACTTCACTTTGTTCGGATAGGCCTACGACGTACCCTTGAAGCAACCGGCGACCAAAAGGAACGGAAACTCTGCTTCCCACGGCAATCCACGAAGACAAGGATTGAGGTACCTCGTAGTCAAACGCCCGATCCGTATCGACGTGAGGAACATCCACTATTACTTGGGCGTACATTTGGCTTTTGCCTCACTTCTGGATATCGCTTCGTCAAGTATGCGGTCTGCCACTTCGCGTTTCGAGAGCTGCGGGAGAGAATGAATGAGGCCGTTCTGGTCGTATAGGCTGACAATATTGGTATCCGTCCCGAAGCCTGCCCCTTCCATGGCCACATTATTCGCTACAATAAAATCCAAGTTCTTGGCAAGTACCTTTTTCATTGCATTTTCTTCTACATTCTCTGTTTCCGCAGCAAAACCGACCAGAACTTGGGTCGGTTTCTTGTGCTCCCCAAGATGGCGAAGAATGTCTTTGGTACGAACCAGCTCAATGGTTAGATTCCCGTCTTTTTTCTTCATCTTCTGTTCATGGACAACAGCCGGACGATAATCCGCAACAGCGGCCGCCTTGATAATCACATCAGCTTGATCCGCCCGAGCTGCAACGGCTTGGAACATATCCTCTGCGGACTCGATCGGAACCCAATCTACGCCTGCAGGCGGGTTTAGCGCGGTTGATCTTCCGCTGACAAGGATAACCTCAGCTCCCCGTTCCTTAGCCGCTTCCGCAATGGCATAACCCATTTTCCCCGTGGAACGGTTGGTAAAAAACCGCACAGGATCTACTGCTTCCCTTGTGGCCCCCGCGGTAATTAAAATCTTTTTTCCTGCAAGATCTTGCTTAGGTGTAAGTTCATGAATGATGGCGCTGACGATTTCCTCTGGTTCCGCCATCCGGCCCTTCCCAGTGTATCCGCAGGCTAGGAACCCCTCGCCGGGCTCAACATAACGGATCCCTCGCGACCTCAATATATTCATATTATGTTGCACAGCAGGGTGCTGATACATATGGACGTTCATGGCCGGACAAACCAGAATGGGAGCCTCGGTGGCCAGCAGCGTGGTACTAAGCATATCATCCCCTAGACCAAGTGCAGCTTTGGCGATGAAGTTCGCGGTAGCTGGAGCCACCACAATCAGGTCAGCCCGATCGGCTAAGTCAATATGAGCGATAACCGTCGGATCCTTTTCCTCAAACGTATCCACGACCACATGGTTCCGTGATAAGGCCTGAAAAGTAAGCGGCTGGATGAACTGAATCGCCGATGAACTCAAGATGACACGGACATTGGCTCCTTTTTGGACCAAAGCACTGCATAAAGCCGCTGCCTTATAGGCTGCGATCCCCCCTGTCACCCCTAGGACAATGGTTTTTCCCTGCAGCATGGTTTTCCCCTCCTCTAATCAACCGATACTCCTACAAATGGAAAATAACAACCTCTAAGGGTTGTTATTTCCTAGCGATCTACTGTCTTTGGCCTTTCGAACAAGAGCTGGTTTTCAATGATCTCTTCTAAGGCAATTCCTACAAACTTCTTGGAATTAGGCTTACCCACTTTAATATCCTTTTCATTCTCCCTTAATTGCCTTGCTCTCTTGGAAGCCAGGCTGACTAAGGTATATTTGCTTTCCACTTTATCCACCAGTTTATCGATCGATGGGTATATCATCGTTTAAACCTCCTTAAGCCATTTGCGATATTTGGCAATTTGCCGGTCCTTCTTTAAATGTTCGGCAAGAACAATCGATTGTATTCGATGACAGGCCAACTCAACCTGGTCGTTGACAACAACATAGTTGTACTTATCCATCAATTCAATTTCTTCCTTCGCTACGCTCATCCGGGAGTTTATGGTTTCTTCCGATTCCGTCCCTCGTCCGACAATGCGATTGCGCAATTCCTCAAGATCTGGCGGGGCTAAGAAAATGAAGATTCCTTGCGGGAACTTTTCTTTTACCTGCAGTGCCCCCTGAACCTCGATTTCCAGGATGACATCCTTGCCTTCATCAAGGGTCTGTTCAACAAAACCGCGAGGAGTTCCGTAGTAATTCCCGACATACTCGGCCCACTCTAACAGCTGATCGTTTTCAATCATATGCCTGAATTCCTGCTGCGTTTTAAAAAAGTAATTTACCCCTTCTTGCTCCCCTTGGCGCATTGCCCGAGTCGTTGCAGAAACAGAATACACCAGCTGAGGCATCGTTTTTCTAAGAGCGGCGCAGACTGTTCCTTTTCCCACTCCTGAGGGGCCGGATAAAACAATGAGCAGGCCCTTGTCGAATTCGATGTCTGATTGGTTCCTATTCATCAGGATCCTCCTCTTTTGTAGACAGACGCTGGGCAACGGTTTCTGGCTGAACCGCAGATAATATCACATGATCACTGTCCGTAATAATGACTGCTCGCGTCCTGCGTCCATATGTCGCATCGATAAGCATCCCTCGATCCCTAGCTTCCTGGATAATTCGTTTAATCGGGGCCGACTCAGGGCTTACTATTGAAATGATCCTATTGGCAGATACGATATTACCAAATCCTATATTTATAAGCTTAATGGCCATTCTGGCACCCCCCATTATTCTATATTCTGCACTTGTTCTTTAATCTTTTCCAATTCTGCCTTTAAATCTACTACCCTTTTGCTTATTTCCAAATCATTCGCTTTCGAGCCGATCGTATTCGTCTCTCGGTTCATCTCTTGAACAAGAAAATCCAATTTGCGGCCGACTGGCTCCTGCTCCTGCAATATAGCCATGAATTGCTGAGAATGGCTCGCTAATCTTGTTAATTCCTCATCTATATTAACCTTCTCGGCAAATATGGCAACCTCAGTCAGAATCCTGCCTTCATCGCCTTCCCAATGCCCAGAAAGCATTTCCTTCATCCGATAGGCTAGACGCTCCTGATATTGCTGTACAACAGCAGGTGTTCTCAGTCGAATTCCATCAATGATATGATCAATGGATTCGATTCGCTTGGCAATATCTTCATGAAGATTCTTTCCTTCCGATTTTCTCATATGTATTAACTGCTGACAAGCTAATTCCACGGAATCTAGAATATCTTTAGCATATTTTTGAATATCTTCTTGCGGTTCCTTCAGCTGCACAATTTCCGGCAGCGAGAGAAACTCTATGGGACTCACCGCTTCATCCTGAAAGGGAAAGCGCTCCCGAAGGGCCTGATAGGCATTATAATATTCTCCGGCGAGAGACCAATTCACAACGACCTTCTGGTCTTGACCGTCAGGTCGTTCCACTTTGATGAAGACATCTACTTTTCCGCGGCGAATATAGGCTCCAATCTTCCTTTTTACCTGTTCTTCTAGTGAGATCAATTCCCTAGGCATGCGTACGGCTAACTCTAGAAAACGATGATTTACGCTTTTCATCTCAACTGTGAGCTGAATTTCCCCGGTTTGCGAAGAAGCTTGTCCAAATCCTGTCATACTCTTAATCATTCATATCACCGACCTAAAACAATCATCTATATTCTTTATCATTTGGGTTGAAAGAAAGCAACGGCTATAAAGCCGTTGCTTTTAAGCTGTCCTTTTTCCTTTTACGGCATCCCATACCAGGCCCAGGATCCCTACGGCAACGGTCGGAATGGCGGCAAATATCAGCAGGGTGATCCATTCTTGCAGGTCGAGCGCAACGGTCTTAAAGATCGGCTGAAGCGGCTCAAGGTAAATAACCCCAACCAATAGCAACACCGATACAATGACGGCTAATACCAGCCATTTATTCTGCAAGGGGTTCCTATGAAACACCGTCCTTTCACTCCGACAATCGAAGACGTGAATAAGCTGGGCCATCACTAGGGTAGCAAATGCCATCGTCTGCGCCTTCGCTAAATCATCCGGATTCGCTTGCAGCGTAATCCAAAACGCGGCTAAGGTAGAAATCCCGATCAGAAAGCCCCTGCTGAGAATCTTCCATCCCAATCCTCTTGAAAAAATACTTTCCTTGCTGGAGCGCGGCGGACGCTTCATCGTATTGCCTTCGGGCTGATCAACACCCAATGCCATGGCGGGCAGACCATCCGTGACTAGGTTAACCCAAAGAATCTGTATGGGCACAAGAGGAAGAGGCATTCCGGCCATCATGGCAAAGAACATCACCAAGATCTCCCCTACATTGGACGCAAGTAAGTAGCGAATAAATTTACGTATGTTATCGTAAATCGTTCGACCTTCTTCAATGGCCGCTTCAATGGTGGCAAAGTTGTCATCCGCAAGAATCAGTGAGGACGCTTCCTTCGATACATCCGTCCCTGTGATCCCCATAGCAATCCCAATATTTGCGGCTTTAATTGCCGGTGCGTCGTTGACACCGTCTCCTGTCATCGCCACAACGTGTCCTTTTGCCTGCAACGCGCGGACGATCTTCAGCTTATGCTCGGGTGAAACCCGGGCATAAACGTAAATTTTCTCCACTATGCTATCGAACTCTTCATCGGACATATTATATAGATCCTGCCCATTTATTGTCAACCCGCCCTTTGGCAGGATCCCCAGCTGCCTGGCGATAGCTTCAGCCGTCGTTTGGTGATCACCCGTAATCATTACGGTCCGAATCCCCGCCACCCGACATTTGCGGATAGCTTCCTTCACTTCTTCACGCGGCGGATCAATCATCCCCGATAAGCCGACAAAAACCAGCTTAGATTCCGCTTGCCCTTCGTCGACGATCCGTTCCCCCGCTGCTACGTCCCGATAGGCGACACCCAGCACGCGCAGAGCCTGCTCGGCCATCTGTTGGTTGCTTTCGACAATCTCCTTTCTCAGCGATGGGGTTAATGCGGCTACTTTTCCATTCCATAATATATGGGTGCAACGCGATAAAAGAACGTCTGGCGCTCCTTTTACAGCGATCATTTGCTCCCCTTTGCGATCCTTTACTAGAACGGACATCATTTTCCGCTCCGAATCGAAAGGAAATTCTTTTTGCCGCTCCCATTGGGTTAAGCTGCTTGGCTGAAACCCTGCTTTAGCCGATGCCACTAACAGCGCTCCCTCGGTCGGGTCCCCGACAATGGCCCACTCCTTATTCTCCCTGCTTAAAATGGACTTCTTCCCTTCTTTCCCTTCCACTAACCTGGCATTATTGCATAGGGCATTTATCTCGAGCAAACGCTTGAAAGCCGCATGTCGTTCCGGGCGGATTTCTTTGCCCTCAAAAACAAACTCCCCGAAAGGCTCGTAACCCGTTCCTGTCACTTCTACCTGCTTTCCCTCTACCCAGATCCTGCGAACCGTCATTTTATTCTGAGTAAGGGTTCCCGTCTTATCCGAGCAAATCACGCTCGCACATCCCAGCGTTTCTACCGAGGGAAGCTTCCGTACAATGGCTTTTCGCTTGATCATGCGCTGAACGCCTAGCGCAAGGGCGATGGTAACAATGGCAGGCAACCCCTCAGGGATTGCGGCTACGGCTAAGCTTACCCCCGCTAAGAACATTTGGTAAGGATTATGATTATGCATAATACCTGCGATCACAACCATAGCCGTCAGAGCCAAGGCAATGACGATCAATACTTTCCCCAGCTGCTCCAGTCGCTGCTGGAGCGGAGTTTGCATTGTATCCGTCGTCTGGATCAAATGGGCGATTTTTCCCATCTCCGTATGCATTCCGGTCCCTGTGACAACCCCTTGGCCTGTCCCCCTTGTCACCAATGTTCCCATAAACGCCATATTCTTCTGGTCCCCGAGCGCTACATTCTGCTGGGCAATCACCCCATCTATTTTACTGACAGGCACCGATTCCCCTGTCAGGGCTGATTCTTCAATCTGCAAGCCTTGGCTTGTCAAAATCCGCAGGTCAGCTGGTATCCGGTCTCCTCCCTCAAAATAAACAAGATCTCCGGGGACAATCATTTTCGCCGGAATCTGCATCAGTTCCCCGTTTCGGACGACGTGGGCGGTAGGTGCCGTTAACTCTTTTAAGGCTCCTAGAGATTTTTCGGCACGATACTCTTGAATAAAACCGAGTATGCCATTAAGAATGACAATGGCGATGATTGTTATGGCATCAGTATATTCACCTAACAATCCAGAGATGAGTGTTGCCGCGAGCAGCACGAGCACCATAAAATCCTTGAATTGGTTGAGTAAAATCACAACAGGTGAAACCTTCTGATTTTCCTGCAATGTATTTTCTCCCACCTGCTCCAGCCGTCTCTCCGCTTCCTTGCTGGTTAACCCTTTCACCGGATCAGTTTGCATCCGATCGATACATTCCTGCACGGTAAGGTTGTACCATTGGTTCGTATCCAACTGCTATTCCACCTCTTTTCCTTATTAATACTGCCTAACCTGGATCTAGTACTAGCCCTGTGGGTTCTTCCCTAGCTAACATATTCAGACAAGCATAAAAAAATGATTTGATTTTACCTCACTGCTCTTTTGGTTTATACTTGTTTGGATAATGGGTTCGGAGGGGAGTGTGAACACCGTGGCATTTGACGGTTTAGTTACAAAAGCAGTAGTAGATGAGTGCAAGCAAACGATTGAATCAGGCCGCATTTCAAAGATTTATCAACCAAATGACACCGATATCATTCTCCAGGTTCGAGCCGGAGGCGAAAATAGAAGACTGCTGATCTCAGCCAGCCTAACCTACCCGCGGGTGCACCTGACTAATGAAACCTTTTCCAATCCAGTCGAGCCGCCTATGTTCTGTATGCTGCTGCGCAAGCACTGTGAAGGAGCGATCATTGATCGCATCTCCCAAGTAGGCATGGAACGAATCATCTATCTTGATATGAAAGTCAGGGATGAACTGGGCGATTGGAAAACAAGAAGAATTATCGTAGAGATAATGGGGAGACACAGCAATATTATTCTATTGGATGTAGAGCGAAACATTATCCTGGATGGCATCCATCATGTGACTCCTGCCATGAGCACGCATCGGGTGGTTCTCCCCGGCAGGCCTTATGTGGCCCCGCCTGAACAAGGAAAAAAGAATCCTTTGGATTGCGAAAAAAATCAATTCATTAGTTCATTTGACTATAATGCTGGAAAATTAGATAAGCAGATCGTTGATCACTTTACAGGCATTAGCCCTCTCGTCGCCAGAGAAATCGTCCACCGGGCAAAACTGGGTGACCGTGAAGAGCTTTGGAACGTTTTTCATGATATGATGCACCATATCCGTGAACAACAATATGACCCGCAAATGGTGAAAAAAGAGAACAAATCCTTTTTCTCCGTAGTAAACTTGTCCCATCTTGAGGGCGCAAAAAAAGAATTTGCTTCCATTCATGCCTGCCTTGAAGCATTCTTTGACCGCAAAGCGGAACAAGATGCCGTTAAACAAAAGGCGCATGACCTTATCCGTTTCGTATCCAATGAACGAGAGAAAAATGAAAAGAAAATCGTCAAGCTAGAAGAAACTCGCAAGGAAGCTCAAGGAGCAGAACAATTCAAGCTATGCGGAGAATTGATTACGGCGTATATGCATGAGCTGAAAAAAGGAGACACGGTGGCCAACGTAGCAAACTACTATGACGAAGATTCAGCTATGCTGGAAATTCCCCTTGATCCACTAAAAAGCCCAGCCGACAATGCTCAGGCCTACTATAAAAAATACAACAAGGCTCGCAATAGCCTGCATGTAATTGAAGAGCAAATTCATCTGGCCCAAAAGGAACTGGAGTATTTTGATGGACTCGTCCAACAGCTTTCTGATGCTTCCCTAGATGACATTGCTGAAATAAGAGAGGAATTGGTAGAGGAAGGCTATCTTCGATTCCGGGGCAAGAAAGCAAAGAAAAAAGCGGAGAAGCCCCAGGTGGAGAAATATCTCTCCACAGACAATATTGAAATTCTTGTAGGCAAAAACAACAAGCAGAACGAATATCTAACGAACCGGCTTGCTCATCCGATGGAAACCTGGCTTCATACCAAGGACATACCCGGCTCTCATGTTGTCATCCGGGCCAAGGAATTTCCAGAGCAAACCTTAAAAGAAGCAGCTTCTATTGCAGCCTTTTTTAGTAAAGCTCGCGGTTCGAATCAAATCCCTGTTGACTATACGCTGATTAAGCACGTACGAAAGCCTAGCGGTGCCAAGCCTGGTTTTGTGACTTATGATCACCAAAAAACCATCTATGTTTCCTCCGATGAGGAACTCGTTCGCGGCCTTCGGATAAAAAACTGAAAAAAGGAGAAATCCATGAAAAAATGGCTCATATCGCTCGGTATCCTTGTCATACTGGGCTTCGCAGGCTATAAAATCGGGATGAATTATGTTTCTGAAAAAATGATGGATCAAGTTAGCCAGGAGGTCTTAACTCCTGAGGAAGTAAAAAAATTGCTTGACGACCCGGCAATCCAGCAAGCCATTGAGCAGCAAGGAGGAACAGATGCGTTCGGGCAGTTAAAAGAAGCTGCCCCTGTTCCTGCTCCAGGTGAGGAAGCTACTCAGGCTGGAAAGGAACAGCCAGCTGTTTCCCAGCCTGCATCCTCAGCCGCTCTTACGTTTGCAACCAAAGAAGAGGCGATGAAGTTTCTCCTAACTAAATTCACAATGAGTGAATTGACAAACCTGGCATCTATGACCCAAGGGGGGTTAACTTCAGAAGAAAAAGAAGAATTGAAATCTACCCTTCTATCCAGATTGTCTCCTGAAGAATTCCAGGCGCTTAAAGTATTAGGCTTGATTGAACTGAGTAAAAATCAATAACTGTAAGGATTGGGCAAACCTTCAATGGTAAGCCCTCTCTTTTTGTTTTACAAAAAAGAATTGACAGATCTTCTTACCCATTTTATACTAGCTATCATAATTCCTACTTGTTTGATATGAATTGGAGGATTATCCCATGTTTTTGACCATAGATCGACTTGCAAAGGCATTCCCACAGAAAAACAAGGAATCCTACACGGTATTTAGTGACCTTCAATTCCAAGTAAAAGAAGGGGAATTTTTATCCATTCTTGGCCCCTCAGGCTGTGGTAAATCAACCCTCTTGCATATTATCGGCGGATTGGATCAACCCACGGAGGGAAGTGTGCAGATGAATGGCAAACCCATTCAAGAGCCAGGCCCCGATCGTGGATTTGTATTTCAAGAGGCAGCCTTGATGCCTTGGCTAAGCGTTATGGAGAATGTGATGTTCGGCTTGGCCCATCTGCCTAAAGACGAAGCAAAACAAGTGGCTTTAGAGCATTTAAAGCTGGTCCATTTAAGTCGTTTTGCTGATTCATTTCCGCATGAACTATCCGGGGGGATGCGTCAGCGCGTTTCCATCGCACGCGCCCTAGCCATGAATCCTAAGGTGTTACTGATGGATGAGCCGTTTGGGGCACTTGACGAGCAAACCCGAATGATGATGCATAAAGAATTGCAGGAAATCTGGATGAAAACCCAAAAAACAATTTTATTTATTACCCATAACATCCGTGAGGCCATTTTATTGTCAGACCGGATTTTACTTATGGGAACGCGGCCAGGTCGCATCATGAAGGAGTTTAATGTGGATATTGAACGACCAAGGCCCTCTTCTCATCCGGACTTTATTACCTTAGAGCAGGAAATCATGTCCTACCTTGAAGGTGAGATCTCTAAAGTTATGCAGGAGGAACGCGATCATGAATATAGCACTTAAGAGATTCCTCTTCTTTGCTGGTCTTTTTATTGTATGGGAGGCCGTATACCGCATGCAATGGTGGCCGCCAACCATGTTCCCTGGCCCCTTAGGGGTAGCCGAAGCCCTTTACACGGGACTGGCGGAAGGAACGCTTGTCTTTGCTACACTAAATAGCATGAAGCGCCTGCTCATCGGTTTTATCCTAGCGATTTTGATCGGTACGCTTGTTGGGGTTTTGTTGGCCAAATACAAATGGGCCGATGATACCATCGGATCACTAGTTATTGCCTTGCAAAGTATTCCCAGCATCGTCTGGCTGCCGCTCGCCATGGTTTGGTTCCAATTCTCAGAAAAGGCTATTATCTTTGTCGTTGTACTTGGCGGGATGTGGTCCATGATTATGAATATGAGAATGGGGTTTAAGAATGTTCAGCCCATTTTGATAAAAGCTGCGCGAACGATGGGCTCTTCCGGCGTCGATCTGTTTCGCCGAGTGATGATACCCGCTTCGATCCCCTATGCTATCACGGGAATGAGGCTAGCCTGGGCCTTTGCTTGGAGAGCTTTGATGGCGGGAGAATTAATTGGTCCTGGACCTGGATTGGGTTATATGCTGATGTTTAGCCGAGAATTAGGAAATATGGATCTGGTCGTCGCCCTTATGGTGATTATAGCGGTAATCGGTGCCTTAATGGACTATGTCGTATTCCAGCCATTAGAGAGAAAAGTGTTGACTCGCTGGGGTCTTGAAAAAGAAGCGTAAAAATAAAAAGAAGAATTTGAGGGGAATGGGTAAAATGAGAAAATGGAAATTAGGACTGTTATCGAGCGTTTTGCTTGGCAGTATGGTATTGGCCGGTTGCGGTAATTCTTCTGAAGAAACAGCGGCAACAGGAAATGAAGGGGCTTCAGCGGAAAAGCAAGAGATACGCATTGGCCACTTTCCAAATCTTGACCATGCGCCTGCCATCGTTGGCTTAAAGAAGGAAATCTTCGCAAAAAATCTAGAAGGCGTAAAGGTTGAGACTCAAGTGTTTCCTGATGGGAATGCCTTTATGGACTCCCTAAACAGCGGGAATCTAGATATCGGTTATGTAGGTCCCGGACCGGCGATTAACCGCTTTATGCAGGGCAACGACGTCGTCATTCTCGCTTCTGCCGCTAACGGGGCCACCCTGGTTGTTTCTCGAGCAGATTCAGGCATTACAAAGGTTGAGGATCTGGATGGAAGATCTTTCTGCACACCAGGAATTGGTTGCACCCATGACGTACAGCTTGAAAAAATGATGTCTGATATCGGTCTTACATCAAATCGAATTGGCGGAACCGTAGTCCATCAGAAGCAAAATCCTGCGAATGTGCAAGCATTGTTCGAATCCAAACAAATGGATGCAGCCGCTTTGCCGGAGCCTTGGGGAACTTACCTGGTTGAAACAACAGGAGCTAACGTGATCGCCGAGTGGGATCAGGTTGCCTGGGGAACGACTCTTCCGAGCGTTGTTTTAGTCAGCAGCAAGAAATTCGTACAGGAAAATCCTGAACTGACGAAGAAGCTTCTTAAGGCGCACGTTGAATCTGTTGATTTCGTAAACAACAACAAGGAAGAATCTATTCAATTAATTAATGAAACTCTTTATGAATTGACTCAGAAAAAGCTGCCTGAAAACGTACTTGCTAAATCGTGGGACCGAATGACGTTTACGTCAGACGTTCATACTGATGCCTTGCAGGAATGGGCCAACGCTTCTTATGCTCTGAAATTCATCAAGGAAGAGCCAAAGCTTGAAGGACTGGTTGATACGGCTGTTCTAGAAACTGTAGCAACAAAATAAATCACAAAAAAAGTAGGAGAGGCTTCCCTCTCCTACTTTTTTTCTTGCGGAACTTCCACTTCAATATTGGCGGTTTGTTCCACAAGATTAATGGCTTCTTCTACGGTTTGCTGGTCCACTCCGCTGTATTGAGCCATTTCCTTAAAAGAGCCTTCCGTTTTCACTTTTTTCTGTTCCATTTCATCATCTCCTAGGGAAAGATCTATCTATACTTTACCCAGGTAGATAGATTCCTAATTCACGCCTTGACTATTCCATTTTTCCGTATACGCTTCAGGGTTGATTCTCCACTGCACTAATTCGCCCACTTGTTCCTCTTGCAGGATCCCTTGCTCTTTCGCTTGCTCTAGCAAGGCTGTGTAGTTGCTGATTGTTTCAAAAGCATAGCCCGCTTCTATGAAAGCTTTCTCTGCCTTTTCAAACTGGTAAGAGAAGATCGCGAGGACCGAGAGAACCTGGCCGCCCGCTTCTTTTACGGCGTCCGCAGCCTTAATGGAGCTGCCGCCTGTTGAGATCAGATCTTCAATTACGACCACTTTCTGACCCTCGCGCAATACGCCTTCGATTTGATTATTGCGGCCATGCCCTTTCGCTTTATCTCTAACATAGATCATCGGCAATCCGAGCAGTTCCGCTACCCATGCAGCATGGGGGATTCCCGCTGTTGCTGTACCCGCAACGACTTCGGCCTGCGGGTATTTCTCCCGAATGACATCAGCAAACGCTTGAGCGACCATTCGGCGCACCTCCGGGTAAGACATTGTCATCCGATTGTCACAGTAAATCGGCGACCTGAGGCCTGAAGTCCACGTAAACGGATTTTCTGGACGCAAATGTACTGCACCGATCTCTAGCAATTGTTTTGCGATCTGCTTTTCACGCTGTTCCATTCATATCCCTCACCATTTCTAAGATTTGCGACATCGCCTGGGCGGGATCAACGGCTCCCGTGATAGGCCGGCCAATCACAATATAATCCGAACCTAATGAAAAGGCCATCTCAGGTGTCGTGATCCGCTTCTGATCCCCAATATCCGCCCCTGCCGGACGAATGCCGGGGGTAACCGTGATAAAGCCAGACCCGCAGTTTTCCTTTACCAAACGAACTTCAAGCGGTGAGGCCACCACCCCATCAAGCCCGGCTTCCTTCGTTAAAAGAGCATAATTCTTCACGCAATCCTCTATTGAACCGGGAATTCCAATTTGCTGATTCATGGTCTCTAGAGTGGTACTTGTCAATTGGGTTACGGCAATCAAGAGAGGCCTAGAACCGGATCCCACTCCTTTTTCTAGTCCTTCTCGAGCAGCCATCATCATTTCCTTGCCCCCGGATGCATGTACATTGACCATATCTACCCCAAGTGCGGCTAAGCTTTGCATCGCCCCTTTTGCGGTATTCGGAATGTCGTGCACTTTCAAGTCGACAAACACTTGGAAGCCCATCTCTTTCAACGCGGCCACAATGCCCGGACCTGCGCCATAATAAAGCTGCATTCCCACTTTTACATAGCTTGCAGTTCCCTGCAGTTTTTTGGCGCAAGCCAGAGCTTCATCCATCGATGAATAATCCAGCGCGACTATGATTCGATTCTTTGCGTCCATCATTTCCACCCCGCTCCAATCAATTCGGTAATGGAGTGTACACCCATTTTATCCAGCCAGGCCTCAAGCTCATCAATAATTGTGGGGCAGGCGTACGGATCGACAAAGTTGGCTGTACCGACAGCTACAGCTGATGCACCGGCAAGGAAATACTCGATCACATCCTCTGCAGACTGAATCCCCCCCATTCCGATAATAGGGATCTTCACTTGCTGGCTTACTTGCCAGATCATGCGTATCGCTACAGGTTTGACAGCCGGTCCGGATAATCCCCCCACTTGGTTCGCTAGGATCGGCTTTCTCGTACGCAGATCAATGCGCATGCCAAGCAAAGTATTGATCATGCTCAAACCATCGGCTCCTGCTTCCTCTACCGCTTTGGCAATGGAAACGACATCCGTTACATTTGGCGAAAGCTTTACAAAGACAGGTACCTGGCTTACCTTCTTAATCTCCCTTGTAAGCTCTCCTGCAATGACAGGGTCTGTTCCGAACGTAATGCCTCCGCACTTCACATTCGGGCAAGAGATGTTTAATTCCAAAGCCGATACATTGGAGACCTTGGAAATTTTTTCAGCGACTTCAACATAATCCTCGGTTGTTGTGCCAGCAATATTCACGACAATGGGAAGATCCTTGAATTGCTCCAGCCAAGCAAGCTCTTCTGAAATGACTTGTTCTACCCCTGGATTTTGCAATCCGATTGCATTCAGCATGCCGCCAGGCGTTTCGGCTACCCGGGGAGTAGGATTCCCTTGCCTTTCCTCAACGGTCGTCGCCTTGACCGCAATAGCACCCAGCTTACTTAAATCGTAGAACCTCGCATACTCGCGGCCAAATCCAAAACATCCGGAGGCCGGCATGACGGGGTTTTTCATCGTTATTCCTGCTAGGTTCACTTCAAGACGGGAAGCGGTCATGACAGCACCACCTTCCTTAACTCAAACACCGGTCCATCTGAGCAAATTTTATGATAAGATTTCTTCGAGCCTTCCGCAGCCGGACACACGCATGCCAGACAAGCTCCCACTCCGCAACCCATCCGTTGCTCTAACGAGAGATAGCCTTCCTTTTCCGTTCCAGCGTAACGATCCTGCAAAGCTTTTAGCATGGGAAACGGACCGCAGGAATAGAGAACATCCCATGATTGATCCCCTAAACCAAATTCATCTGTCAGCAGGTTGGTTACGAGTCCCTGATGCCCCTGGCTTCCATCGATCGTAGTCACATAGACTTCCCCTAGCTGGCCAAGCTCTTTCTCCAGAAAAACCTGATTCGCTGTTCCAAAGCCAATCACGCTTGTTACCTTCACACCCATCTCAACCAATCGCTTACCGAGATACAACAAAGGAGGAACCCCCACACCTCCACCGATCAGCAGCGCATGTTCCCCTTGCTTTCGATGTTCGATGGGGAAACCATTGCCTAAAGGGCCTAATACATCCACTTCGGCACCTGGTACCGATTCGCTTAAAATCTTTGTCCCGGAACCTTCTGCCCGGTAAATCATATCCAAGGTAGCCGTTTCTAAGTTGACATCACAAATACTAATGGGCCGGCGCAACAAAGGGTCAATCCCTGGACCACACTTCACATGCAGAAATTGACCGGGAAAATCCATTTGCTTCACCAGATCGCCTTGAAGGCGGATCCGGAAGACCCGGTCCGCCACTGGCTCGTTGCTGATCACTTTAAGAAATCCCTTATCCATGAAGTACAGCCTCCCGTTTCGGCTGTATAAAGGATGGCATGGGCTCCGTTCCAAAGGTAATGGTTTCAATGACGCGAAGAAGGGCTCGAGCTGTATCCAGGGAGGTTAAGCATACCACCCCGTTTTCCACCGCTTCGCGGCGAATGCGGAAACCATCGCGCTCAGGCGTCTTTCCTTTAGTCAAGGTATTGATTACGATACTAGCCTCTCCATTGCGGATACGGTCCAGAAGATTAGGCGTCCCTTCCGTTACTTTGTTGACCGTAGTTACGGAGAATCCTGCTTCTTCCAGCATAGCCGCTGTTCCGCTTGTTGCCATGAGCTTAAAGCCTAAATCATAGAAGCCGCGAATGAGCTCCATTGCCTCATCCTTATCTTTATCCGCTACGGTAACCAAGACGCTTCCGTGAACAGGAATCTTCATCCCCGATGCTACTAGGCCTTTATAAATCGCCTTGGATAGGTTCTTATCACGTCCCATGACCTCTCCAGTAGACTTCATTTCAGGTCCGAGCGTAATGTCGACGCGGCGCAGCTTAGCAAAGCTAAAGACAGGAACCTTGACGGAGATATGCTCCGCTTCCGGATGATAGCCTGGAGTAAAGCCTTCGTCTTGAATGGTGTGACCCAGAATTAGCTTGGTTGCCAAATTAGCCATCGGGATTCCCGTTACCTTGCTCAGGAACGGTACCGTTCTAGAGGCACGCGGATTTACCTCGATCACATACACTTGATTGTCATGAATGACGAATTGGATATTGACTAATCCCTTCACCCTCAAACCAAGAGCAATCTTGGTTGTAATCTTGATGATTTCTTCCTTGATCTCTGGGCTGATGCTTTGCGGCGGATAAACAGCAATAGAGTCTCCTGAGTGAACCCCTGCACGCTCAATGTGCTCCATGATGCCAGGAATCAGTACATCCTTACCGTCGCAAATCGCATCAACTTCCACTTCACGTCCCAGCATATAGCGGTCGATGAGCACCGGATGCTGCGGGTTGATTTTTACGGCTTGTTCCATATAGCTCATGAGTTCGTTCTCGTTATAAACAATTTCCATCGCACGTCCACCCAAGACATAGGAAGGACGAACGAGCACAGGGTAACCTAGGCTGTTTGCCGTTTCCACTGCAGCCTCGACATTAGTGACCGTTTTACCCAGCGGTTGAGCGATGGATAAATCTCTGAGCAGTTTCTCGAACTTTTCCCGGTCCTCTGCCGTATCGATGCTTTCCAAGTCAGAGCCAAGAATGCGAATCCCATTTTGCACGAGAGCATCCGCTAGGTTAATGGCCGTTTGTCCCCCAAACTGGACAATCACGCCTTCAGGCTTTTCCGCATCAATGATATTCAGAACATCTTCAATAAATAATGGCTCGAAGTATAAACGGTCGGATGTGTTAAAGTCAGTCGAAACCGTTTCTGGGTTGTTATTGACGATAACCGCCTCATAGCCCGCTTCTTTAATTGCCCAGACTGCGTGCACGGTGGCATAGTCAAACTCAATCCCTTGGCCAATCCGGATCGGTCCCGAACCGAGTACGATTACTCGCTTCTTTCCGGTTTCTTCCCGCTCATCTTCCTCTTCATAGGTTGAGTAATAATATGGTGTTTCTGCCTCGAATTCCGCTGCACACGTGTCTACCATTTTATAAACCGGCACAAGCCCTTGTTCCTTGCGTTGCTTGCGCAGCTCCGCTTCCGTTAAACCGGTCAGCTCAGCGATTTTGCGATCGACAAAGCCAAGACGCTTCGCTTCTCGAAGCAGGTTAGAGTCTAGCTTTTCTTCCTTCAGGCGGGATTCAAAAGCCACAATGCGCTCAAATTTGACTAAGAAGAAATGGTCAATTTTTGTTAGCTCATGGATCTGATCTCTTGTCATTCCCCGACGGAAAGCTTCCATCACCAAAAAGATCCGCTCATCATCCGCTACCGCTAATCTTTTCTCCAGCTCTTCTTGAGAAATGGCCGGTGCATCCTTCAATTCCAAGTGGTAAGTGCCCACCTCCAGGGAACGTACCGCCTTCAAAATCGACTCCTCAAAGGTCCGTCCGATCGCCATGACCTCACCGGTTGCTTTCATTTGGGTACCTAATTTACGATTGGCTGAAATAAACTTATCGAATGGCCATCTAGGGATTTTTGTCACCACATAGTCAAGCGATGGTTCAAAGCAAGCAGAAGTGCGTTTCGTTACTGGATTTTCCAATTCATCCAGGGTATAGCCGAGCGCAATTTTCGCTGCCATCTTGGCAATCGGGTAGCCTGTAGCCTTAGAAGCCAAAGCACTGGAACGGCTTACGCGCGGGTTTACCTCAATAATGTAGTAGTTAAAGCTGTACGGATCCAGAGCTAGCTGGACATTACAGCCTCCCTTAATGTTCAAGGCATTGATGATTTTGAGCGAAGCAGACCGGAGCATTTGATACTCGCGGTCAGAGAGAGTTTGGCTAGGTGCAACGACAATACTATCTCCGGTATGAATACCTACTGGATCCACGTTCTCCATGTTACAAACGACGATGGAATTCCCTTTTCCATCCCGCATGACTTCATATTCGATTTCTTTATATCCAGCAATGCTTTTTTCTACCAGACATTGCGTAATCGGGCTATATTTCAACCCGCTTGCTACCGTTTCGCGCAGGCTCTCTTCATCATGAACAATACCTCCGCCTGTTCCTCCTAAGGTATAGGCTGGGCGAACGATAATGGGGTAACCAATGCGGTTAGCGAAGGCCACGGCTTCCTCTACTGTCGTGATGATGTCACTTTCAGGAACCGGTTCATTGATTTCATACATGAGGCCGCGGAATAAATCGCGATCTTCCGCCTTCGTGATGGCTTCAAGGTCTGTACCCAGAAGAGTAACTCCTTCTTCTTCCAAGATGCCAGCCTCTGCCAATTCCTTCGCAAGGTTGAGGCCGGTTTGCCCTCCAAGTGTCGCTAACAAGCCATCCGGCTTTTCCTGGCGTATGACTCGTGAAACGAATTCCACCGTAAGCGGCTCGATGTAGACTTTATCTGCCATATTGGTATCCGTCATGATGGTTGCTGGATTGCTATTGATCAGAACGACCTCTAGACCTTCTTCCTTTAACGCTTCGCAAGCTTGCGTACCTGCATAATCAAATTCTGCAGCTTGTCCGATCACAATGGGGCCGGAACCGATAACGAGTACTTTTTTTATATTAGCGAGTAATGGCATATGGATTTACCTCCTTCTTGTGCTGCTCTACCATATTTAGAAAACGATCAAACAAATAACCCGAGTCATATGGACCTGGTGCGGCCTCAGGATGGTACTGGACGGAATATGCAGGCAAGCTCTTATGCTCTAGCCCCTCAATGGTATTGTCATTAATGGCGATATGGGAAACATTCAAGTCTGTGCCTTTCAGTGACTCCTTAGTTACGGCAAATCCATGGTTTTGGGATGTGATAAAAGTTCGATCCGTTGCCAATTCTTTAACCGGCTGGTTCCCTCCGCGATGCCCAAACTTCATTTTCTCCGTATCCGCTCCACAGGCTAGGGCAAACAATTGATGTCCTAAGCAAATACCGAACAGCGGGTACTTTCCGAGAATCTCGCGGATCATCGTTACGGCTTCCCCTACGTCTTTAGGATCTCCAGGTCCGTTAGACAGGAGTATGCCATCGGGGCGAAGTCGGTTAATCTCCTTGGCTGTCGTATTCCAAGGAACGACGATCACATCGCAGTTTCTCTTGGTAAGCTCACGCAAAATGCCGCTCTTGGATCCAAAATCGACCACAACGATTCTCGGTCCAGTGCCCGGTACAGTGAATACACTTTTTGTGGAGACCCTGGATACCTGATCGTTCATATTTCCGGATTGCTGAAGCTTACTCAAGAATTCCTCAACGCTTGCTCCGGAAGTCGTAATGACTCCTCTCATCGTTCCGAATTCACGAATTTTGCGCGTAAGTCTCCGCGTATCAATGTCACTAATTCCTGGAATGTCATATTCCTTCAGCAGGGAATCGAGGGTTTGCTGGCTCCTGAAGTTACTTGGATCTTCCGCATGCTCCCTTACCACAAAACCGTGAATGAAAGGCCGAACGGACTCAAAGTCATCTCGGTTAATGCCGTAGTTACCGATTAAAGGATACGTCATGGTTACGATCTGACCGCAATATGATGGATCGGAAAGAACTTCTTGATAACCGGTGATCCCTGTATTAAATACGACTTCTCCGTAAGATTCTCTTGATGCTCCGAATGTTTTTCCGGTAAATACAGTTCCGTCTTCTAATATTAATCTAGCTAACATTCGCTCCACCCTCTCTTTATGCTGATTTATAATTTATACGGTTTTTAAAACCTCTTCACGCTTCCATACGACTGATCCGGCAACCATCGTCATGACCGGCCAGCCTTTTAGCTTCCAGCCTGTAAACGGGGTGTTTTTCCCCTTGCTGGCGAACTCCTGTGGATTCACTTCCCGCTCTGTCTCCAAATCAATAATCGTTAGGTCTGCCTCTGCCCCTTCTTCCAGCCTGCCCCAAGGCAGACCAAACAGTTCAGCCGGCTTTCTTGTCATCTTTTCTATTATGGTTTCAAGTGTAAATTCTCCAGTTAGTACAAGATGAGTATAAAGCAGCGGAAACGCCGTCTCCAGACCGACGATACCGAATGGGGCCAAAGCGATTCCGCGCTTTTTTTCTTCCTCCGTATGGGGGGCGTGGTCCGTAACGATGATATCAATGGTTCCATCCCTTAATCCCTCAATTAGCGCTTCTCGGTCTGTCTTCGAGCGCAAAGGGGGGTTCATTTTATAGTTTGAATCCAAGCCAGGAATATCCTCATCAGTTAGTAATAAGTGATGGGGACAAACTTCCGAGGTCACCCTTAGCCCTTTCTGTTTGGCATAGCGGACATGTCGCACGGATTGTTCGGCACTGATATGGCAGACATGATAGTGAACTCCCGTGGCCTCGGCAAGGATAATGTCTCTGGCCACTTGAATGGCTTCTGCTTCATTCGGAATTCCTTTGAGCGCGTACTTGGCAGAAAAAACTCCTTCATGAACGGAACCGCCTTTTGCCAGAGAGTCGTCTTCGCAATGGGCTATGAGGGGCAATCCTGCTTCAGCAGCTCTCCTCATTCCTTCTTTCATCACCCGGCTGCTTTGTACGCCTACCCCATCGTCGGATACGCCGATGATTCCTGCTCCTTTCATCGCTGCCATATCCGTCAGCTCTTCGCCTAATTCCCGAAGCGTGATGCTGCCAATCGGAAGAACACGGACAACCCCTTCCTTCGCTGCCTTATCTTTTATATATTTCACAACCTCCACCCGATCGGTTACAGGCCTCGTGTTCGGCATGCAGGCTACGGCTGTAAATCCGCCTCTAGCCGCAGCCGCCGTTCCCGTTGCAATGGTTTCTTTAGCTTCAAAACCGGGCTCCCGCAGATGGACATGCATATCTATAAACCCAGGAGATATGAATTTCCCTTTCACATCCATTTCTTTATAGCCCTCATCTTCAATCTGTTCGGCAACCTTGGCGATCACTTGATCTATAATTAAAATATCCCGTTGCACCAACTGCCCATTCTGCATTACCTTTCCATTCTTGAGTAAGATCCCCATTCCATGTCCCCCTCTATGATTCTCTTAGTATGTCACGAAGTGTGTAGAATATGGAAAGATTAAATCGGAATATGCAAAAAAGGCTTCCTGTCACTGACAGGAAGCCTACGTATAGCATGAAATAGAGGGTTAGATGCGCATAGCAACCCAATATTATGCAGGCAAAAACCGCCTGCAAATGCAATCCGACAACCTTGTCAGCCTCACAGGACTGATTTTAAAGGTTCTTGCTATAAAATTTAAGAAAAGTATGCCATGAACTTGTACTTTTTGTCAACGTTTAGCCCAATAGGCGAAATTGTTCCATTAATTTGACCATATCCTCCGGAACTGGAGCCGTAAATTCTAAATATTCCTCTGTCCTCGGATGCTGGAATCCCAGCACTGCGGCGTGAAGAGCTTGTCCTTCTATTGGGTAATCCTCGCCTTTTGGCCCATATTTAGGATCGCCGACAAGAGGGTAGCCAATATACTTCATATGTACCCTGATTTGGTGGGTTCGGCCGGTTTCCAGCTTCAATTCGACTAGCGTATGATTAGCAAATCTCTCCAGCACGACAAAATGTGTAACTGCATGTTTCGCGTTTTCGAAAACGACAGCCATTTGCTGCCTATTTTTGGGGTCTCGCCCAATCGGTGCATCAATCGTGCCTTTCTCATGAGGAATGACTCCATGAACCAAGGCTATATATTTGCGGTTTACCGTATGCTCCTTTAGCTGGTGGGCCAAAGAAAGGTGCGCTTTATCATTCTTTGCAGCCATAATTAACCCTGAAGTATCTTTATCAATCCGATGAACGATCCCCGGCCTAAGGATGCCATTGATACCCGATAAATCTTTGCAATGATAAAGCAGTCCATTCACCAACGTTCCTGAGTAATGACCTGCAGCAGGATGGACCACCAATCCCCTTGGTTTATTGACCACGATAACATCGGGGTCCTCATAGGCCACATCGAGATCCATCGGTTCGGCTTGGACATCCAATTCAGCTACAGGAGGCACTTTGAGCGAAACCTCATCATCCAAAGTCAGGCGGTAGTTTCCTTTAACCGGTTGTCCGTTGACTTGCGCCAACCCCTCCTTAATCCACTTCTGAATTTGGGATCGGGTCCAATCCTCACTGGCTTCTGCCAGGAACTTATCAATTCGCTCGCCTTCTTCCCCGGGCTCAATTACCCAGTCATACAGCTCGAACGCCGACATGCTTAACCCCTTCTCTCTCTCTTCATTTCTAAAATCGTATCCCATATCATCAGTCCCACACCAATGACTATAGCTGAGTCTGCAACATTAAAAATAGGAAAATTAATTAACGTGAAATCTAAAAAGTCTACCACTTCTCCAAACAATAAGCGGTCTAGAAAATTCCCTACAGCCCCACCTAAAATCAAGGCCAGCGCATAAGACACCATAGGCTTATCTTTCCCTAACATGCGCAAATAATAGATGATTCCTCCCATGACAACCAGCGTAATCACAATGAAAAACCACCGCTGGTCCTGGAGGATCCCGAAGGCAGCTCCACGGTTTCGATGGGAAGTAAAGTGAAAGACCCCTTCAAGAAGAGGGATAGATTGCCCAAGCTCCATATTCTTCACGACAATCCACTTAGTGAGCTGATCAAGACCGAAGACAATTAATGCAAGAATATAATAAAACACAACCATAACCTCCATAACTCCCAGGATGCTTCCGCATTTAGGCACAATACTCAAATTTTAGCATAGGCAATGGCAAGGGACAAGGCAAGAAGCCAATCGAACCTTAACATGGCCCCATCTATATTTTCCTTGACCCAATACATTGCAACCAGTGATGAATATAAATGCTGAGACGTGTATTCAAAAATTGCAAAAGGGTGACATCATGAAAAAACGTATTGGGCAAATCAATTTTCCGGGAACACTGGGAAAGGTGCAGTATATCTGGTTAGATAATGCTCCTGGACAATTCAGCAGGAAAAGTTTAGATATACTAAAAAATTTAGATGCGAATTATTACTACATTATTGATTTCCATTGGCCATTAAAAAGGCTCAATAAAAAATAGCGGGATTTACTCCCGCTGTGTTCCAACATCGCTCTGGCGAGCTTTAATCTCCTCATACTTCTCCAAATACTTTAAAACCGTTAGCACAAACGTCGAGTGGGACCAAGTTAATGGGGCAACAGATAGCGGCTTGCCGGTATACGGATCAAGCTGCTCCGGCAGCACTCCGCTTTCCAGCGAATTGGCCACCACCCATTTGAGGGTTTGCAAAGGCGGTTCTAAGTCCTTAAGCGTGCGAGCCTGAGCTATTCGCCACTCTGCCATCCATAAGGTACAGATGATCCATGGATTACCGGGGATATTAACAATATCCTGAGACTTCTGGAAGTAATAGTCATTTTGGTAACGGCAGATCCCTCCTACCTTAGAATGAACCGTTAACCCTTTTACTACTGCTTCCATTGTTCGTTTCACCCGCTCATCCGCTGGGTCAAATACCTGAAACGCAAACAGCGCAAATAAGCTGCTTTCCAATGTTAAATCCTTCGTTATCGACCCATTGTCATCTACATATATGCCCCGGATAAATCGGCCAATCTCCTGATCATAAAGATAGTTTTCAATGCCTTCACGAATCCGCTCCGCGGTTTCTTTATACCGGTTACACCGTCGGTCATCGCCAAACAGGGAAGCAAACTTCGCCGCCGCCATTAATCCCCCATAGACGCTGCAGGCGGTAAAGGTAAAAATTCCTCTTCGTTCCTCCCATAAATCGTAACTAGCCTTAGGCAGACTTACTCTTTCATCGATATATCGGGTCAAGAATTTAGCGGCCGGGCGGATCAGGTCGGCATACAAGGATTGGGAAAATTCAATCTGCTTGTGCTGACTATAGTGCTCCCAGAGAGCAAACAAAACCAACGCCGTTTCGTCTTCCTGAATGGGCAATTGGAATTTTCCATTATTGACATAAGGGTGCCAGCTTGAGCCGACAGAGCCGTCGGGGTTGTATTTGTGCTGAAGATAGCCTTCTTCTGTCAGGGCTCGGGAACAAAATTCGAAGAAAGGGCTTACCATTCCTTCATACCCGGCCTTGGTCATTGCATACGCAACCAGCGCCCCATCACGCGGCCACATGTAGCTGTAATGGTCCCTATTATATTGAAGAATGTCCGAATCATTTGCAGCGACAATAGCACCATACTGGTCCGTTTGCGTGCGGACAATCAGCAGACTTTTTTTGTAAAGCTGTACAACATCTTCAGGAAGGTTGCCAAACGAACGGTTCGTTTTATTTACCCAGCGCTGCCAATAAACCTTTACTCTTTCCAATAGCGAATTCGGATGACTATCCAGTACATACTGATTCAGCTTTTTTGTCTCGCTTAATGTTTTCCCAATAGAAATCCAATACCAAAGAGGAGATTCTTGCTTGCCCGGAACCTGGAGCCGAAAGCTAACCGTGCTATCAACGGAGCCCTGAGCAATGGGATTCCCTGACAGGACGCCATCCTCTGCATCCCGCCAGGTTCCCTCCGCATGATTAAAACGCTTGACCCCCGTGCTGTACTCGTAAATGCCCTCCTCCTGCGTTTTTCCATTGATCATAATATAAACATTTCGCTTATAGTGATAAATCGTCTTTAAAAGCGGATCATAGAGCGCCGTGTCCCCGACTTCCGTTTCATTAATACTATAGTCATGATTGAAAAACAAGCGGACTTCGCGCGCATAATCCTTTAAGTTCATTACTTTGACATGCTTCAGATAAATGGTTTCCCGCTGGTGGATCGCGTCCTCGATCGTCAGGCGCACTCCCATTCGCTTGTTTTCCGCAACCACATGGGTAACCAGCGTCTCAGGCAAGTAGGCCAAACGGATATCCCAGCCCTCTTCTTGACACCAGCTGAATTGTCCTTCAGCCCATACGCCGATTCGCGAAAAATAACCCCCAATTTGATTTAATTGCCCGACATAGGGGTAGAACAAGTCACGCATATTTAAGGAAGCATCAAAATTAATCAGCATCTTCCCATTTCCGATAACCAGTGGCCGAGGCATCTGCATCACATCCTATATGGTTTGGTATTTTTGGATCCGCTCGGCATAGGTCTTAGCCAGTGTAGATGCAATCTCTTTTGAAGCCCCTTGCGTAATGACACGGAAATGAGGCTGATCCATGTCTGGCATGATCAGTACCCAACCGTCCGAATCGTATACCTTTATCCCATCAAGCAATTCCACCTGTTTGCCTTTTGTTTCCTCCATCATCATGCGCATTACCTTCCCCTTGTTCTTCCAATCGCAAAAAACGGCCTGGCGAGCCATGTGGAAGGAAGGCAAATCTTGCATTAGCTCAGAGAGAAGGATTCTCCTCTCAGCCAAATAGCCGATTACTTTTACCATGCTGTATAGTCCATCAAATAATGGCTGGAAGCGAATGCTTCGCACCGCCTGCATCATTTCGCGAATGTTTTCTTTGGTTCGCAATACCTCGGTATTGAGCTGTAAAGCCAGCCGCTCCATCTCAAGCGGTGCACTGACGGGTATACCAAGCTGTACTTTTTCCTGTTCCTCTTGATGACTATGAATGAGCAAGTGCAGAGCAATCATTCGATCATCGCTGATCCCTTTACCCTCGTCTGTGACAAAGGTGTAATGTCTGGCGTCACGATCCATGCGGACCCCTAGATCCGCTTTATTCTTCCTGACCGTTTCAACCAGCTCCCCTAAATGGGATCGGTCGTCGGAATTCATCTGGATCACCCGGCAGCCCATACCGGTTAATAAAGCCATAGCTGAGTGCCCCAACACCGTCGAGTCATAATCCAACACCACCAGAAACTTGCTCGACGCAACCTGATCGAGTTGAATCTCTCTTTTCAAAGCTTGAAGATAGTCGTCCGCAAGGACGGGATGGTGACGATTCATCCCTACTTTATCTGCGGTTGACCTGGCGAAATCTTCCTGCCAATAGGCATTTTCAATCTTTCTCTCTGTATTCTTGCAGATGGGCAGACCTTGTTGGTCCAGCACTTCAATGACGGTCTCGCCATCCTGCTCTGCTCGAATATGAATCGCCCAATCGGCTGAGTAAGCCTTCACGCCGTATCTTGCTGCCGCTGAAATGGTAGTACCAAAATCCAGCGTGTGGATGCCAGCTGCATTCAGCCCCGCGATCATCGACATTTTAAGCAATCCGGAAAAAGGATAAGGGCAAGAGCTTAAGCTGACCGTTGACCCTGGTTTGAAAGCCGTGGCCATAGCCGCTGCCAATCGCGCAGCAAAATCAGGGGTTATATCAACGTTGGAAATTCCTCGAATCCCTTGGGAGCTGAAAAGAGCTTTAGATAACTTCACTCCCCAGATCAAGGAGGAATGAACCGTGGAATTGCTGTCGACTTCCTTATTTGGCCAAATCTTTACTCCCGCCTTAATGTGAGCCTTAGAACCGATCCGGCAATCATCTCCCATGACCACCCCTTCTGCCAACTGCGATCCCTCGCCAATAAAAGCCCGATGGCATATGGTAGATCCGATGATCTCGGCTTTGCTGCCGATGAAATTGTGATCCCATAAAATGCACTTGCTTAACAAGGCTCCTTCTTTTATCACATTATTGCGTCCTGAAACCGTGTAGCCTTCAATGACGGAACCACCTTGGATGTAAGTCCCCCTTCCGAAAAAAGCGGGCGCCTGGATCAAAGCTGGCTGGACAATGCGCACATCCTCCTCAACATAAATGCCAGGGGCATACTCCTGTGCCTTGATTTCCGCTTGAACCTTGCCATCCAATAAGTCGAATTGCGCTTGGCGGTAAATTTCCAGATTTCCTATGTCCGACCAATACCCATCCGCTACATAACCCATCAGTTTTTTTCCTTGAGATAGTAGCAACGGAAATAGTTCTTTGCTAAAATCAAACTCCACATCTTTTTCAAACAGCTGCAGGACTTCAGGTTCCAAAATATAAATGCCTGTATTTACCGTGTCGCTAAAAACTTCACTCCATGTCGGTTTTTCCAAGAAGCGGGTTACATTCCCAATTTCATCAGTCATTACTACTCCATATTCTAATGGACTGTCAACCCGAGTGAGAACAAGCGTTGCGGATGCTTGATGGGTGGCGTGAAAATCAAGCGCACTTTGCAAATCAAAGTCAGTCAGGGCATCGCCACTGATGACAAGAAAGCGGTCATTTAAAAAATCCTCGCAATTTTTTACACTTCCTGCTGTCCCTAAAGGGCGGCTTTCCTCAAAATAAACCATGTTAACGCCAAAATCGGTTCCATCGCCAAAATAGCTTTTGATGGATTCTGGGAGGTATTGCAATGTCACAGCAATTTCAGTTATTCCATAGCGCTTGAGCAACTCAATGATATACTCCATGCACGGACGCCCGAGCAAAGGGACCATTGGCTTTGGCATATTTGAAGTTAAAGGACGGAGGCGGGTTCCTTTTCCGCCTGCCATAATGACCGCTTTCATGCTTTTATCCCTCCTTGTTCTCTTAGGAGATTATCAGATCTCTACGCAGGGAGTCATAAACCTTTCTAGTCACCGAGGCAATATCTGCCCAATGATAAGTCCGGATTAGCGTCTCCCTTGCCGATTCGGCCATTGCCTTCATCTGCTGTTCATGGGTAAGAGCATAGAGCAATTGGTCTTTCAGCGAAGCTGCAATCCCCGGGTATATCTTTAACCCATTCTCCCCGTGCTCAACAATTTCAGATAAACCACCCGTATCTGAAACGAGGACAGGGGTTCCTGCAGCCATCGCTTCAAGGGCTACGATGCCAAAAGGCTCGTAAATGCTTGGAAAAACAGCAAGGTTGGCATGATGCAGGAGGCCATTTCTTTGCTCATCATCAATAAAGCCTGTAAATAAAAATTTATGGTCTACTCCTCGCTCAGCGGCCATCCGCTTTAATTCATCCATCATGGGGCCTCTCCCCGAAATGACGAATTTCGCTTCCGGGCATGCTGCAAGAATCTCAGGTGCGACTTCAATAAGATACTGGGCGCCTTTTTCGCGAACCAGACGTCCTACAAAGAAAATAATTTTCTCGTTCGGAAGAGCGTAATCATCCCTTCGGAAGTAGGTTTCTGCCCCCAGCTCCAGTTTCCTTACGTCAACGCCATTGGGAATAGCTAACACTTTTTCTCGCGGGAGCTCAAATAATCTTATCACTTCGTTTTCCATATATTTGCTGCACACGATCACTTTTTCTGCCTCATAGGTCAACTGCCACTCTTGGTGATGAATCTTATGTTGAAGATCGGAATAAATGCCTTGATTCCGTCCAAATTCCGTCGCATGTATGGTTGCAACCAATGGCAGCTGGAATTTTTTCTTTAGCTCCCTCGCAGCTGGCGAAACCAGCCAATCGTGAGCATGGATGCAATCAAACCGGACTCCTATGCCTAGACATTTCTCAACATAACGGACCATCTCAACATTAAATTGGAGAACCCAATCTATGAAATCGACTCTATCACTTTCTTTCAGACAAGAGAGTCGGTGAACATAGACCCCTTCCGCATACTCAAAATTGGGATATCCGTCCACATGACTGGTCAAGACATGAATTTCTTCCCCCTGTTGGGCAAGGGATCGGGAAAGATCATAAACGGCGCGAGACAGCCCCCCTACAATTTTAGGAGGATACTCCCAGGACAGCATGAGAATTCTTCTTCCTGAGCTTGTAACTCCCGTTTCCAAGCCGGATGCTATTGCTAACATATGCTCTTGGGCAGGCAAATAGACGCGATAGTTGATTTGTTCGAAGATGGGCCATTCGGCTTCCAGTTCTTCAAGCCACTCCTCGTCCACTCGCTGTCCTTGCAACTCCTCATAAAGCAAGTGGAAGGCTGCTAAATGATCTTGCAGCCTCTGCTTGGCATACTCGACCATAGATTGATTGTCGATGATAAAGGGCCAATCGCTGCTCTGTGCTAAAAGCAATTGCCTTGCGGCTTGATTGAGTGCTCTTTCCTCTAAGTCAGATGGGCTGGGGAAGCGCTCTGCAAGCTCTATCATTCTTTTTTCAGCCTTATGGAGATGCCGGTAGATCCAAGCATTTTTTGGGTTAATCCAGACCTCTCCATATCCGTTTCGCCCCCAGCTCGACTCGGGAAGATGAGCACTGTCGCTGTATGGATGACTCTCAAGGTACTCTGAAGGAGTAATCATTCGCACATGATTTTGGTCATAGTATAGTTTCCTGCACAAATGCTTGATAAACTGTGGACCTTCATACCACCAATGTCCAAAAAGCTCCGCATCATAAGGAGCGACGATGATTGGCTTTCTATCCATTTGTCCTCTTAAATGGATAGCTTGATGCTCCCTGTTAAACATGAAATTTCCCGCATGCATAGCGGCCTTTTCCTCTGCCCATCCCGGTACATAGGGTTCTTTGTGATTTTCCTTTCCCGTTATGCGATAATATTTAATCCCCGTATTGACACGGATTCCTTTTGGATGGATATATGGTTTAATGTATGACATCGGCAAATCAAATCCGATATCCCGGTAGTATTCCCGGTAGTCATAATCCCCCGGATAGCCCTCAAACGAGCTCCAAACCTGGGAGGAAGACTCAGGGTCCCGAGCGAAGGCATGAACGCCATATCCCGTCATGATGGGAGCATAAACCCCTCGGTTGGCTTTTGGAGCAGCATGCTCCACAGCATGACTGTCGCAAAAGAAATATTGGACTCCCAGTTGTTGAAGAATACGATCAAGTCCTGGCGTATAACCGCATTCCGGGAGCCACACTCCTTTGGGGCGATAACCCAAATGCTGCTGGAACACAGCAAGACCCGTCTCCCATTGGCTAAATACAGATTCCTCTGTTTCCATAGATGGCATGAAACCATGAGTGGCCGACGTGGTAATAAGCTCTAGGACTCCTTTATCCGCTAGTTTCTTAAACTGCGGGATGAGCAGGTAATGATGCCTCTCCATGTACTCTTTAATGCCAGCAAAAGTTTTCAGATACATCACAGATAAAGAATTAATCTGTTCATCTCTTCTCGTTCTCGCTACTTCTCTCATAGATAACTCTATTAATTTTTCAAGATGTTTCTCGTAACGGGAGAGCAAAAGAGAATCTGAAAGCATCGTTAATAGAGTAGGGGAGAGGGATAGCGTCACCCGATAGTCCACCCCTTCCTGAACCAGATCCTCAAATGTCTGAAGCAACGGGACATAAGTTTCTGTTATGGCTTCAAATAGCCATCTTTCCTCTAAACAATCTTCTTCAATATGCCTGACGTAAGGCAAATGGGCATGAAGCACGAGCGCTAAATACCCTATCTCTTTTCCATTCAACAAGGTCTTCATCCCCTTGCGCTTAATAGAT
Source organism: Ammoniphilus soli (assembly GCF_040813775.1). Classification (NCBI taxonomy): domain Bacteria; kingdom Bacillati; phylum Bacillota; class Bacilli; order Caryophanales; family Paenibacillaceae; genus Ammoniphilus; species Ammoniphilus soli. The sequence goes on along the minus strand of NZ_JBEGDL010000001.1, from coordinate 291,481 downwards.
TGTGTAAGTAGAGAAATTCTCAAACCACTTAGGCTTTGTTCTTTCTTTAGGGACAGAAGGGACTACCTCCACGAATGGACTATACTCCGCAGCCTGTCGATTATTGGGAGTCGCCTTTGGCTTAGAGCGCATAAGGGGAATATAATTCAACTCGCGCAAAACTCCTAATTCCGCAATATAGGTGCGATTCGGCACCATGCCATGGAAAAACCAGTTATCAGTTCCCGCCTGGAAACTGATTTCCTTATATCCGTGATCATTCGTTCCGTCAAACAGGATGTCTGTCACATCGTATATTCGGATGACTTTTGTCAAATGCTCAAAAGGCATGCCTAAACAGTCGCTCACCATCGCCATCAGCGGCCAGGTTAATTCCCAATATGTAAAAAGAACAGTAGGTCCCTGAACCATCAGAACGATTTCCTGATCCCCATAGTAGAGTGGCAGTATGGGCCTTTTCCTTAAATGGGCGGTCACCTGCTGCTCTTCTTGTACAGGATGAGCCACGTCATTTTTCTTGTATAAGCGGTACTTCACTTGTCCGACTGTCATCCCTAAATGGTCTGCAATTTGTTCAATAGTGAATTTCTTCTTTCGAAGCTCCTGGATATCAACGTCCATCGTCTCAAGCACCTCCTTCTTTTTCCAAGTTCATTCGACTCCTATTTATTATAGAGAAGGAAAATGGAAATGTCTGTCAAAATATGCACCCTGTTCTCCTCTACTTTTGTCGATAAAAACAAAAAAGGGTGACAAAAGACAGCCATAAAGCTATCTCTTGTCACCCTTCGGGTTCTATTCCGTTACATGGGAGTAATGATCTTTTACTACACTTGCACAGCGAGGGCAAATTGTAGCGTGTTCCTCGTCCTGTCCCACATGAGGAGTTACGATCCAGCAACGTTCACATTTTTCCCCTGCAGCTTGCTTAATCACTACAGATAGGTTCTCGAATTTCACAGCCTCTTCCGGAGCCGCATGATCATGGACATTCACCTCTGAAACAATAAACAGTTCATTTAAGCGATCAAATTTCGCCAGAAGATCCGCAGTTTCTTGGGAAGGGTACAAATTCACGGATGCCCCAAGAGAATGTCCAATCACCTTTTCTTTACGTGCTTCTTCAAGAGCTTTTAGCACATCATCCCGCACTTCCAGGAATTGGTCCCACTTGGCTTCAAGCTCAGCGTTAATGGTTTCTGCTTGCGGCTTCGGCATATCTGTCAATTGCACACTTGCAGTTTCAACGCCAGGAATGTATTTCCAAACCTCATCAGCCGTATGCGGAAGTATAGGAGCAATTAGCTTGACTAAGGAAACTAATATATCATACATGAGCGTTTGAGCTGCCCGTCTTTCTTCCGACTTCGGACCTTCTGTATAAAGGCGGTCTTTGGAAACATCAAGATAAAACTGGCTTAGATCAATGGTGCAGAAATTATGCACAGCATGGTAAACCGAATGGAACTGATATTGATCATAAGACTTGAGTGCCTGTTCGATGACGCGCTGCATCTTCATCCACACGTATTGATCCAGTTCAGGGAATTTCTTGAATTGCACTCGATCGGCGACAGGGTCAAATCCCTCCAGGTTCCCTAATAAGAAACGGAATGTATTGCGGATTTTTCTATAGGCTTCTGCAATCTGCGTCATGATCTTATCTGAGATTCTGACATCCGCTGTATAGTCTACAGATGCCACCCATAAACGAAGGATATCCGCCCCGAGCTTATCCATCACTTCTGCCGGAATGACTACATTGCCCAAGGATTTAGACATTTTTCGCCCTTCGCCATCCAGAACGAAACCATGGCTTAATACTCCTTTATATGGTGCTTGCCCATGTACAGCAACAGAAGTGGATAACGAAGAGTTAAACCAACCGCGATATTGGTCAGAACCCTCTAAGTAAAGGTCTGCTGGCCAAGATAATTCCGCTCTTTCATTCAATACCGCCTCATGGCTTGAACCTGAGTCAAACCAAACATCCATGATATCTGTTTCTTTACGGAACTCCATGGAGGAACAACTCGGACATTTCAAGCCCGCTGGTACAAGCTCAGAAATATCTCTGGTAAACCACGCTTGAGATCCCTCTTGGCGGAATAGGTTGGCAATATGATCAATCGTTTCGTCATTAATAATCTCGGTATTGCATTCCCGGCAATAGAACATCGGGATCGGAACTCCCCAAACTCTTTGGCGGGAGATACACCAATCATTGCGGTCTGCTACCATGTTGTGCAAGCGCTGCTCTCCCCATGCGGGAATCCACTTTACTTCTTCGATCGCTTTTAACAGCTGTTCCCGGAATCCGTCAATGGAAGCAAACCATTGTTCAGTCGCCCGATAAATGACGGGCTGCTTGCTTCTCCAATCATGCGGATACTGGTGAGTGATAAAATTCATATGAAGCAGAGCCCCTGCTTCTTTGAGCTTCTCCGTAATCACCTTATTCGCATCATCATAGAATAAGCCCTCAAACCCCGGAGCTTCTTTCGTAAAATTTCCTTTGTCGTCAACAGGACAAAGAACAGGCAAACCATATTTTTGGCCTAGGTAAAAGTCTTCTTCCCCATGGCCCGGCGCTGTGTGCACACAGCCTGTACCGGCATCGAGCGTAACATGTTCTCCAAGCAGGAGCGGAGACGTGCGATCATAGAAAGGATGCTGACATACAACACCTTCCAGTTCTTCTCCTTTAAAGGTTTGCACAACCTTGAACTCTTCCCATCCCACTAGCTGGGATACGGATTCAACTAATCCAGATGCCAGAACAAGCTTTTCCCCGCCTGTCTCAACGACGGAATATTCAAGCTCAGGGTTAATGGCAATGGCCAAATTCGCAGGAATCGTCCATGGAGTAGTCGTCCAAATGACAACTTTCATGTTTTGGTCAAGCTTTCCTTTTCCATCAACAACTGGAAACTTAACATAAATGGAGGCAGATCGCTTATCCTTATATTCGATCTCAGCTTCAGCCAGAGCTGTCTCGGACGATGGCGACCAGTATACAGCCTTTAATCCCTTGTATATGTATCCCTTTTTTGCCATTTCTCCAAAAACGCGAATCTGTCTCGCTTCATACTCCGGCTTCAGGGTGATATATGGATTTTCCCAATCCCCTCTGACACCCAGCCGCTTAAATTGCCCGCGTTGTCTGTCAACATAGGAATAGGCATATTCTGCACAGCGCTCTCTAAATTCTGCGGCTCCTACTTTATGGCGATCAATTTTCTCATTTTTTATAATGGCATGCTCGATAGGCAAACCATGGGTATCCCAACCAGGAACATAAGGGGAATCAAACCCATTCATTGATTTATAGCGGACAATCATATCCTTTATGACTTTATTCAAAGCATGTCCAATATGGATATCCCCGTTCGCATACGGAGGACCATCATGAAGAATAAACTTAGGTCTGCCGGATGTCCGTTCCTGCACTTTTTTATAAATGTTTATTTCATCCCACCAGCCCTGCATTTCGGGCTCACGTGTAGGCAAATTCCCGCGCATAGGGAAGTCTGTCTTGGGCAAATTCAGTGTTTTACTATAATCCATACCGGCTTCACTCCTACAAATGGTTAATATCTACTATTATAGTTGAAAAAATAAACAATTAGACTAGGCTGTTCGAGAAAAAGAGCTAGGTTTCTTTTTAACTTTTGCGAACTTAAACTTTCCCATCCAGGCAAAAAGCCTTCTCCTATCTAATGGAGAAGGCTCCTGCTCAGCTACAGGAGAAAAAGATTTAGACAAGTATAACCCTAATCCTACTCTAGTTCAAGTCCTTACTCTTTTTCCGCGATCAACTCTTCTTCCAATTTTTCGAAGTTATCCCAGTCTCCGCTATCAAGCATTTCTAACTGGGCTTCTAGAAGACTGCGGAATCGAATGCGGTAAACCGCAGCCTTCTTTTTCAGTTCTTCAATCTCTATCACTACTTTTCGGGACTTTGCTAACGCTTCATTAATAATTCGGTCCGCATTTTTCTCCGCTTCTTTTATGATAAGCTGAGATTCCTTACGAGCATTGTTCTTTACTTCTTCAGCCGTTTCTTGGGCAACTAAAATGGACTTGCTTAACGTTTCTTCAATATTGGTAAAATGAGCCAACCTTTCCGTAATGGCCCCTACCTTTTCTTCAAGTTCCCGTTTTTCCTTAATCAGTATCTCCATATCCTTAATAATCTGATCTAGAAATTCGTTCACTTCATCTTCATCATAACCGCGAAAAGCCTTACTGAATTCCTTATTATGAATATCTAATGGAGTTAAAGCCACTTCCTACACCTCCGCAAAATTTCAATTCGACAATAGACCTATCTCTAAGCGAATATTCCCTTTTCGGGTTATTCCCTCTTCCTTACTGACCTTGAACCGTCCATAACCTCGCAGCGATACCATATCTCCCGCTCTCACTTGAAAAGATGGGCTATCTACAACCATCCAGTTCACCTTCAGATGGCCAGCCCGGATGGGAGTGAGGACCTTTGAGCGGGAGAGGCGAAACACATCTCCCACCACCACATCCGCACGGGTGGAAGAAACGGTCAGATGGAGCTCCTTCCACTCTTCTGCATTCAGGTGTATTTCGCTGAATGGAATCGATTCAGAGTGAACGGATACCCGGTGGACCTGGTTTAAGTGAGCACGAACATAATCAGCAATTTCTGTTGCAACAATAAGCTGGGCCGAATCGGCATGAACTAGAATATCGCCGTACTTGTCCCTTTTTAAGCCAATTCCCGTTAAGGCACCCAAAAAATCCTTATGCTTCAATTGCCCAAAACCAGGGGATGGACTTGTCACTCGGAAAGCAGCCAGCGAAAAATCCGCTTCTTCTGGTACCCAATATTCTTGATGGATGAGGACTCGGCATCTTTCGGCATTTTCATATCCCCCAAACAGCGTCAGGTTCACCTGGGGAAACTTAGCAGCCAAGTTGCGTAAGATATGCACCTGCCTAGGATCCAAAAAGTCCGTACGCTTATGGTTATGTTGGCGATCGACTTGTTCCAGCCAATCGATGGCTTTCTCAATAAACGGTTTTTCTTCCGGCCTAAAGTGTTCAAACAGACTCATGTATATATTCCTTACTTAGTTTAATTTATTAGTTTAACTTAATAGTAGATAGAGTAAATAGATTAATCCTTCTTCAGCGAAATATAAGGTAAATAAAGCTACGATCGGGGAAATATCAAGCATTCCTAAAGGTGGGATAATCTGTTTGAATGGACGCAAATACGGCTCGACCACCCTTCTCAGAAAATCCCCTAAAGCTGAATCTCTCAATTGCGGAATCCATGACATAAGGATATAACCGAAAATCATGAAGGTGTAAATTTGCAATGCCATGCGTATGACCGTTTCAATCGCTGCTACCAACGGCTTCACCCCTATTAATATACTTTCTATAAGTATATTGCTCTACTTATCTGGGATATGTATCATCATTCATTAATAACTCGGAAATGGTTCCATGCACATCTACATTATCTGGTGCACACATGAAGATGTTGAGGCCTACCTTCTGGATATCTCCATTCAATGCATAAACCGTACCGCTTAAAAAATCGATGATTCGTTTCCCTTGCTCTGGATTAACCCTTTGCAAATTAATGATGACTGGCCTTCTTGAGCGCAAATGATCGGCTATCTCCTGGACTTCTTCGTAGGATCTAGGCTCCACGAGGACCATTTTAACTTGCTCCTTGGCATGTTGAAGACTTACGACATTATTTCGACCCTTCTTGTTTATCGAAACAGGCTCTTCCGATTCCGGCTCATGCTTTTGATGAGTTCGTTCAGGATACTCCTCCTCGTAAGTCTCCTCTCCCGAGAGACCTAAAAAACCCATGATTCCTTTTAACACTCCCATGGCTTTTATCTCCTCCTACTTTGTCTCATTTCCGACCAGGATCGAACCTAGGCGAATAAAGGTAGCCCCCTCCTCAATTGCAACCTCAAAGTCATTCGACATCCCCATAGATAAATGTTGGAGCTGTACGTTAGGCAAATGAAGTTCATTCAATTCCCTGCGCAGTTCTCTCAATCGCTTAAAAACAACACGCGTTTGTTCCGGGACGGATTCATAAGGGGCCATCGTCATTAATCCACATAAGTTTATATATTTCATCTTACTTGTTTCTTTGACAAATTCCAACACTTGATTAGGCTGTAATCCAAATTTTGTCTCTTCTCCTGAGATATTGACCTGTATGAAGCAGTTTGTAACAATCTCTTTTTGCTGGCCTCTCTTCTCGATCTCCTCGGCAAGGGAAAGCCGGTCAAGAGAATGAATAAAGGAAAACCGACCAATCACATCTTTCACCTTATTCGTCTGCAGGTGTCCGATGAAATGCCAAGTGGCCCGGTCTCCAAGTGCCTCCCATTTCGGTACAGCATCTTGCACTCGGCTTTCTCCAAGATGAATAATGCCCTCATCCAAGGCTCGCTTAGTCGTTTCTAAACTCACATATTTAGTTACAGCTACAATCTCAACGTCCTTGGGATCCCGTTGAGCACGCTTGCATGCGGTTTCGATGCGTTCTTTGACTGTTTGAAAAGATAGTTGGATATCCTGCAATTTTTACACCTCTTCACGCCATCCAAGAAACGCCGCCATTCTTCCTGTCTTTCCTCCATCCGCCCGATAGGAAAAAAACAAATCGTTTCGGCAGCTAGTACACCATGAACTGACTTGGATATGTTCATGCGGTATACCTGCTTGAATGAACATATGATAGTTAACACGTTTAAGATCGATATGATACTTGCCATTCGTTGTATCCTCGAGCCAATCCTTTGCCGTTTCAGGATGCAACTTTTCGGATATTCGGTTTACGACGTAATCATCTACCTCGTAGCAGCAACCGCCTATAGAAGGTCCGATCGCAACGCGCAAGTTTTGCTTTTTTACGCCCTGCTCGCTTACTATGGATTCGACAATTTTCTGGGAAATAGCTGCTGCTGTACCTTTCCATCCCGCATGGGCAATTCCCACCCATTTCTGCTCTGGTTCCATGATCAGCAAAGGAACACAGTCGGCATAAAATGATGTCAATAAAACATTTTTTTCTGAAGTGATTAAGCCATCTGTCCCTGTGATTGCGTCTTCCATCCTTGTACGGCCTCGTCCTCGCTCGGTCGTCCGGATAACCGCGATCTCGCTCCCATGTATCTGATCTGCACAAGTCCAGCTCTCAAAGGGAAAATCAAGTAGCCGGCATAGCTGCTTGCGATTTTCTACTACAGACTGTAGTTGGTCCCCTACATGCAGACCGCAGTTCATCGACTCGAAGGGCAAATTACTTACGCCACCTTGCCGTGTCGTAAATCCTGCAACTAAACCTGGAAATTCTTTCTCCCATTCAGCTATTCTAAGAAGGACAGTCTCCTGTTCCAAAACAAATGGTTCCAAAGGTCAAATCCCCCCCATTTTAATTATAATTCATCTTACCATATTCCCTTCTACTACCTCAATGTCCTAGGTTTGTCAAGCAGATGGCTCCACTAAAATAGCATGCTCTTTTATAGGCGAGGTTTTCCCTCTTGAGCATGCCAGAAAAGGATCAATATGGTTTATAGCCTTCTTCCTCCAACTGTTTCTGTTCCTTATAATGTGTTTCTTCTAGACGAACAAGAACAACATCTTTTCCAATCTTAATAATATTCTTCCAAGGAATCACTATATCGGTTCCCCCGCCAAAGAATCCGAGAAATTTCCCCTGTCCGGGAACGACAATGGCATCAATTTGACCTAGCTTCAAATTAATTTCCAAGTCTGTCACTTGGCCTAGTCTTCTTCCATCCAACACATTGACAACATCTTTGGTTTGGAACTCAGAGATTTTCATCATATGCTAGCCCACCCTTAACATGGCTCTTCCAACCTTACTAACATATATATGTCTCTTGCGGGCAAACATGTGACTAAAAAAACGGATCACTTGTCTCATGCCATTGTTCAGCATACGGAAAAAGCACCCAGACGTGCTGGATGCTTTTTACACTGTCAGAATTTACACTGAAGACAGCATGGACAAATTTCATATTCTATTGTACGTGCTTTTGCATTTGAGAAATGGCCGCCTTTTCAAGCCGAGATACTTGGGCTTGAGAAATGCCAATTTCCTCTGCCACTTCCATCTGCGTTTTCCCTTCAAAGAATCGCATGGACAAGATGAGCTTTTCTCGATCATTCAATCGATGCATGGCTTCCCGTAAGGCGATTTCCTCCACCCACTGGATATCCTTGTTTCTTTCGTCACTGATCTGGTCCATCACATAGATGGGATCACCGCCATCCTGGTAGATCGGTTCGAACAAGGAAACTGGATCTTGGATCGCATCCAATGCGAAAACAACGTCTTCCTTCGGAACATTAAGGGCTTCGGAAATTTCGTAAATGGTTGGTTCACGAGAATTCCGGTTTGTTAGAGAATCCCGGATTTGTAGAGCCTTGTAGGCAATGTCCCTAAGAGATCTCGATACCCTTATAGGATTGTTGTCTCGAAGATATCGACGAATTTCTCCGATAATCATCGGAACAGCATAAGTGGAAAACTTAACGTTTTGTCCGAGGTCAAAGTTATCGATGGCTTTCATTAGCCCAATGCATCCCACTTGGAACAAATCGTCAACGTATTCACCTCTGTTGTTGAAACGCTGGATTACACTTAACACTAAACGCAAGTTGCCATTGACGAGTTTTTCCCTGGCCTGGTAATTCCCACTTTGTAGCTCTACAAATAGTTCCCGCATCTCCTTGTTGGTTAATACAGGTAATTTAGAAGTATCTACGCCACAAATCTCGACTTTGTTTCGTGTCACCTTTCTCCCTCCTAGGAGCAGCGTTACAGTTAATTATCTCCTGAGAGGGAAAATTTATGCACAACATGTTTAACTTAGCCTCCGCCTTCATCTACCTTAGGGATAAACCAATTTTGGAGGATTAGCGCCAAAAGAAAAAGGAAGCACAGCTTCCCGCTACACCATCTTATTAAATTCCTTCCTTAAACGTTTAATGATTCGCTTTTCAAGTCGGGAGATGTAGGATTGAGAAATCCCCAGCATGTCTGCCACATCTTTTTGCGTTTTTTCCTCCTGACCGTTTAATCCAAAACGAAGTTCCATTATGGTACGTTCACGTTCAGATAATTTATCTAATGCTTTATATAACAGCTTGCGATCCACCTGATCTTCCAAGTCCCTATATATAGTATCATTTTCTGTTCCCAATACATCGGATAGCAGGAGCTCATTGCCATCCCAGTCAATGTTTAGGGGCTCATCAAAAGAAACCTCTGACTTCAGCTTACTGTTTCGGCGCAAAAACATGAGGATTTCATTTTCAATGCATCGAGAAGCATACGTTGCCAGCTTGATTTTCTTTTCGGGGTCAAAAGTATTGACTGCTTTAATTAATCCTATCGTTCCAATACTCACCAGATCCTCAATATTAATTCCCGTGTTTTCAAACTTTCTCGCAATATAAACAACTAAACGTAAATTTCGCTCAATGAGCATAGCCTTGACGGCTGCATCTCCTTTAGGAAGCTTTCCAAGGAGATATTCTTCTTCCTCCCTGCTCAGAGGAGGGGGCAACGCTTCACTGCCACCAATATAATAGATTTCTTCTGCCTTGACGCCTAGCCAAAGTAAAAGTCTAAACCACCAGATTTGTGCCATTAGTCTGAACTGTGTTAACATAGATTCCTCCTTACTTTTTCATCCCCTGCTCATATGGCTTGTTTGGGAAGATCAGTGTCTTTATTTGGCATTCTTGAATCTTCATCTGTTAGGTGTGGGTGAACTATAGCTTGATAAGAGCCATCAGATGACAAAGCAACTGGATTTAACCCTATTAGAGCACGCTTCGTCTCATATATTTCCCCTTCTATCACAAGGCGTACCTTATCCGGCCTAAAAGCTAAAAGCAGATCCATTCCTCTAGATACACCCCTATAAGGAATTAATCGAATTCTTTGGATCCAATCATCCCCTACTTCTGAAAACACATCAAGAGAGCTCAAATCTTTCTTCTCTTTCACCGCCATATAAAGATGCTGAGGCAAGAGATCCTTCCATAAGGCAAGATCCATAATACTGACCGGCCACCTGGTAACCGGCTCGTATAATTGGTTCCCTGTATCAATTAAACCTCTGCATGTCACGGCTTGTTCGTTTATAAATACCTCGAGTTCCACATAAAAGGATGCTTTCCTATTATTTTCTTTTAGTTGCTTTAAAGCCTTGCCGGAAAGCCACCAGATACAAGGAAGAACCAATGCTATAAATCCCCAGGTAATAGATGTGCCCAACCCGCCTGTTTGCGTAAATACAATCCCTGATATAAGCTCACTTTCTGTTTGAAAAAAGAAATGAAGGCCTAATAATCCTCCACCTAAAACGAATGCGACCATATAAAAGCAAAGAATTCTCTGTAAGAAAACTCCTAATCGGTGAAAACCAAAAGTACAAAAAACCATAAGACCAGAAAAGATTAGCTTTGTGAAAAAAGTAAAAAGTCCACTCCAATAAGGAAAGAAGATCACTAGCGTATAGGCGGCTCCTATGCCTGCACCTAAGGCCAAACGATACCAACGCGGCTTGATCTTTAAAACCAGAGCCGTTGACCATAAAAGAATCAGGTCAATGAGAAAATTAGTTATAAATATTACATCTAAATAAACTGTCACTTCATCTCAAAGCCCCCCTTCCTCTAACACTCCGATGGTGCTTCTCAGAAGCAAAGAGGTTGCCAAATAATGACATCAACTATATGTGTTATCAGTATATAATAAAGCCTAATCAAAGTCTGTCTAATCTTGCCGGTCATCCAGCACTTTTTTCGTCGAAATAAAACTGTTCTATTCATATCTATTAATAGAAACAAAAAAGAACCCCATAAAGTTTAACATTACGGGGTTCTTTACCAAAAAGCTATTTATTGTTTCGATTGCGGCGATTACGCAGAAATGTAGGAACATCTAAACTGTTGCTATTAAAACTTTGGAATGGACGAACTTCTGTCCGCTCTTCTTCCTTAGCACTAGCTACTTGTGTTCTTGCAGTATTAACATTAGAAGCGGTATTTTGAGGTCGCTTGTCCAAACTGTTAATAGGCTTCTGGGCAGCTTCTTCAAATCCCGTCGCAATAACCGTAACAATGATTTCGTCCTTCAAATTCTCATTGATAACGGCACCAAAGATCATATTCACTTCTTGATCTGAAGCAGATGCAACAATATCGGCTGCCTCATTCACTTCATAAAGGCTCAAGTTATGCCCACCGGTAATATTCAGAAGCACACCTCGTGCTCCATCAATAGAAGTTTCCAATAGTGGACTGTTAATCGCCTGTTTAGCAGCTTCTGTTGCCCTGTTTTCACCTGTGCCAACACCTATTCCCATCAATGCAGATCCTCGCTCTGTCATGATGGTCTTCACATCAGCAAAGTCAAGGTTAATTAGTCCCGGCACGGCAATTAGGTCAGAGATCCCTTGAACCCCTTGGCGAAGTACATTATCCGCTTCACGGAACGCTTCAAGCATTGGAGTGTTTTTATCAACAATCTCAAGTAGACGATCATTTGGAATCACGATCAGCGTGTCTACTTTTTCCTTTAACGCGTTGACTCCATTATTTGCTTGCAAGGATCTTTTTCTTCCTTCAAAAGAGAAAGGCTTGGTTACAACACCCACAGTTAAGGCTCCCAATTGCCTTGCGATATCCGCAATCACTGGAGCGGCTCCTGTACCTGTTCCTCCACCCATTCCGGCTGTGACGAACACCAAATCTGAACCGCGCAATGCGTTTTCAATTAGTTCACGGCTTTCTTCCGCTGCCTTTTTTCCTACCTCCGGATTGGCACCTGCCCCAAGACCTCTTGTCAGCTTTTCACCAATCTTCAGCTTTTGCTCCGCTCTGGATAATTGGAGCGCTTGAGCATCCGTATTTACAGCAATAAATTCTACACCTTGCACACCCATCTCAATCATACGGTTGATCGCGTTGCTTCCACCGCCTCCAACGCCTATAACCTTAATCTGAGCAAGTGAGTCGTTTTCCAAATCAAATTCCAACATTCTTGGTAGTCCCCCTCACATGTCTTTGAAGCATGTTCAAAAATTTATTATCGGATATTAAATAAATTCACTAAACCAGTTTTTCACTTTATCAATCATGCCATTATCTTTTTCCTTTGGTTGGCTTGGCTTCTTTGCAGGTTTAACTTGTACAGGGACCTTCTCCTTCTCGACCATCACAGGTTGGCGGGGACTTGAATGCTTAGATGCATATTTAATCAAACCGACACCTATCGTATAGGAAGGATCTCGAACACCAATGTAGTCAGGCATCGCTACCCGCACTGGCACTTGAAGTTCTTCTCTAGCCAATTCCACGACACCTGGCATTCCAGCTACTCCTCCGGTCAGCACGTAACCTGCGGGAATATCACCTAAGTAACCCAGCTTAATCACTTCTTCTTGGACCAATCCAACAATCTCAGCTACCCTTGGTTCAATTACATGGGCCAGATCAGCTTGGGTACATTCAAGATCTGTATTGCTTCCAATTCGCTTAACCTTGAATTTCTCGTTCGGTGATGCTTGGTCAATCAAAGCACATCCATATTTCAACTGCAACCGTTTGGCTTCTTCCGTTGAAGTTCGCAGGGCGTAGGCAATATCGCTTGTTATGTAGTCTCCCCCAATGGGTACCGTGCTAACTCCTGCCAACGTTCCCTGCTCAAATATGGCGATCGTCGTCGAACCGGCTCCCATATCCACAAGAACTACACCTAAATTCTTTTCATCTTTTGATAGGGCGATATCGCTGGCTGCTAAAGATTGCAAGTAAAATCCCGCTATGTTCAATCCTGCCTTCTCCACACAACGATACAAGTTATGGATAATGGTTTTAGAACCCGTAATGATGGTTCCTTCCATCTCAAGGCGCACACCAATCATTCCATGCGGGTCGTTTACTCCGGACAAACCATCGATGGTGTATTCAATAGGAACGACATCAATGATTTCCTTCTCAGGGGGAATAGCGATAACTTTTGCGGCATCCGTGACCCTACGGATATCTTCATCCCCAATTTCTTTATTCTCACTGGAAACGGCAACGACACCTTGGCTAATCACCAGTTCAATATGATTACCGGAAATTCCAACATATACATCACGAATGCTTACATCCACCATGCGTTCTGCTTGATCCAAAGCCTCTTTTATAGCAAAAACCGTCTGGTCTATGTCTACGATGGCTCCTTTTTTTATCCCTTGGGATTCGGCTGTGCCAACCCCTATAATATTAATGGATCCATTATGGACTTCCCCAATTATGACTCTCACTTTGGATGTACCGATGTCTAAGCTTACTAGTAGGTCGTTGTTGTTCAATCCCTTGGCACCTCCCCTGCATGAACTCCATCTTTCAAATCTATCAACGCTTCATTTTATTTTCTAAAGAAAAAGGATGTCCTTCTTCTTCTTGTAGCTTCTCCCTCACTTGACATCAAGGGGTAAACCCCCAAGTCTGATAAAATAGGATTTTACTCAGACTTGACCCGTAGAGAGGATGTCAAGTGAGGGAATTGGCACTGCCAATTTTACTTTCAGTAACAGAAAGTTAATGTAATTTTTTAGCCTATTTAGTTAAATTCAACATCCTTTGTAGATTCCCTTTTTTTTTTATGCTATTTTTTCGCAAAAACTGTAAAACAATAATTTACAACAACGTCAAAATTTGGACCTGTTCAGACATAGGGTGTTAAACAAAGAGTCGTATTACCCAGAAATAAGACGAATAGTTCTTAGTCTCCTTACTCGCTGTATGATTTGTCTTTGAACCAACGACCAATCATAATTCTGCGAATCACTGCAATATTGTTAAACAGCCTGACACCAAAAGCAAAAATCGCCGCCAAATAGAGATCTACTCCCATATATACCCCTAAAAAAGCAAGTCCAGCGGCTAAGAGCGTATTGAAAAAGAACCCTGACATAAACACTTTAATGTCAAAAATATTTTCTAGATAGGATCGAATTCCTCCAAACACGGTATCTAGAGCAGCCAGTACAGCAATCGACAGGTAATTTCGATACTCTACTGGAACAGTAAATTCTGATGAAAGTCCTAAAATAACACCTACAATAAGTCCGATAATTGGCAACCACATATTTTTTATGACCCTTCCTTTAACGGTTTCATAAAATGGATCATACCTTTTCCATCATAGGCAGGAATAAGTAATTTGTCTAGCTTTTTAATTGTAATTCTCTTGTTAATTACATTAAAGTATTCTTCAAACCCTTTGAGTTTCAGCGCCGATTCCAATACCTCCGGATCACCGATGACCCGAATCTCATAAGGCAATCTGATCACCTTCGTATCGACTTGAATGTCACTCCCTACATTTCGTATAGAGGTTGTTGGCGTCATTCGATTTCCATTAATGGAAATCGCTTGCGCACCTGCACCAAACAGTTCATTAACGATATATCTGATGTCATCGTCAAATATTTGACTTAAGCTGCTTAATTCCTGATCGCTAGTATGGGAGAGAATTTCTTCAATTTTGATCGATAGACCCTTTCCCTGAAGAGGGGACAAGCCGGCAAAAACTTTGATCCGAGCTAGCTCCTCTCTCATCACATTGAGGGAATCCGCTTGATTAAGAGGGTTCTCATATTCATACAGCAATTGATCGTATTTGGAGATTTCCGTTAAAATTCTTTGATGGCGTTCCATTTCCTTTTGCAGATCTTGCCGAAGCTGGGAAATATCCTTTGCTTCTGGAGAAGCACTGGTGTTGTAGGATCTGAATTGTACAGCAAGCATAAACCCAATAATGATGCTTATTAAAATAATAATAAAAGGAATTTCTCTTGTAGGCTTCATTCTATGAATCCTCTTTCTGGGCTAGGTGGTCCGCACGAAACAGCTTCTGGCTATCACCCGTATAAGCGGGAAGATCAATCTTTTCCTTTATTTCGAGTTTGACATCTATATTAGAGAACTCTTTTAAATTTTGAACTACCCCTCCTGGCATGTCCAATGCGGTTAACAAGATTTCAGATTCTCCTATTGCCGAGATTTCAAATGGCGGAACGGTTTTTACCTCGTTTACGAGCACGGTAGGTCCCACGCATCGAATAGCCGAAT
The DNA here is from genome assembly GCF_040813775.1 of Ammoniphilus soli. Lineage (NCBI taxonomy): Bacteria > Bacillati > Bacillota > Bacilli > Caryophanales > Paenibacillaceae > Ammoniphilus > Ammoniphilus soli. The sequence continues at coordinate 276,295 of NZ_JBEGDL010000001.1, read as the reverse complement.
TGGTAGTTAAGCGTTGCCCATTGATGCTAATGGCCTCTGCACCGGAAGAAAACAGTTCATTAACAACCTGGCGAATCTGTTCCTCATGCACAATATAATCATTCATGTTTCCTGACTCTGGCAGGGTTTTGCTATCATTCAGGGTGACCACAAGGCCTTTTCCCGTGACCGGCAACAGGCCCGCCCACATCCTGATCTCATCCAGCTCTTCTAAGACTTCCCTCGCCTGATCTTCCTGGTCCCCCATTTTTTTCTCGATTTCTGAGACCCTTTGCTTAATCTTCTGGAGCTGTTCCTCTAGGTTTTGAACTTGAGTCTGCTCTTCCAATATCTTCTCTTGCAGCCTCTGCTTTTTCTCCCATTGGGAATCCGTAATGGCTGAGTCCGTTGACGATATGCTCTTGGTAAACTGCACGGAATAAGAAATGATGAATCCGAAAGCCAACAATACCAAGGTTAGATAAACATGTATCTTGCGGATCTTCATTCTTCAGTCCCCTCTCCGGTGCCTTCGAGGTTGTTATATGGGATAAACCATTTCCCATCAAGCAGCATGATCATCCCCTTGTCCTTCCCTTCTTGCTTTAAATTGGCTACAAAAGATGGATACCAAGACATATTCTTGGCAAAATGCCTCACCGACGTGTGCACTTCATAGCCGTCTTTCATATATAGAACTAGTCTCTGCGGATCTTCTGTCATGGCTGGCTGAATTTCTGAAATAGCATGCAATACGATAGGTTCGAGCTTGAATAGCTCCTCAGAAAGCTTAGGAAGAAGGGCTTGGTCTTTCCACTCCCGCAGAATGGGCTTATCTATAACTCTATCATTCCACTCTCTGTTTTCCAACCTCATTCCATTTTCCAAAACTGGAATGATCTTATTATCATCCTCTAACATGAAAGCGACATGACGGTGTTCTTTTATGTCAATAAACACCTTTCCCGGAAAATCCCGTTGAACTGACACTTCCTTAATTTCGGGCAATGCCATGAGAGCTGATTCCATTTCCTTCGGATCAATAGAGAAAAACGAATCCCCTTTGGCTATCTTAGCTAATCCGATGATCTGCGTCTCTTCAACCATATCTTCACCTCTTATGGAAATCGAGTCAATCTTACTCAGAGGAGAGCGAAAAAAAATAAGCACGGACAGACCCAGTAAAATGACCCATCCAAGAGTTCGAAGAATGCGAGTCCCCCTATTCTTCTTTTTATGATCTTTCGTAAGCGCCGGAACCCTCTCCATATCTCCCATTGCTTGTCTCCTCCCTACTGAAAACTTGCCTGGCGCCTTGCCTTCAAATGCCTTGTTCTTTTAACCTACGATTGAAAAGCGGCATATCAACTATGCCGCTTCAAGCTATTACGTCCGTATTCGTTTAATGGAAGCACCGATCGATTGCAGTTGCTCTTCAATTCTCTCATACCCGCGATCAATATGATGAACTTGATTAACGTATGTTGTTCCATTTGCTGCCAGGCCAGCTAAAATCATCGCGGCTCCAGCTCGCAGATCGGTGGCGTCCACTTCGGCTCCCTTAAATCTAGCGTTCCCGTGAATAAAAGCTTCGTTCCCGTTGATATCAATCCTCGCCCCCATTTTTCTCAGGGCTTCCACATGTTTAAATCTAGCATCGAATACCGTTTCCTGAATGACGCTAGTACCGCTTGACAAGGTGAGTAAAGTCATCAACTGAGCTTGCATATCCGTAGGAAACCCTGGGTAGGGTTCAGTCCTAACCGAAACAGGCCGAATGGGCTGATTCATAGATACCATCATTATATCATGGGCATAGTCTATTTCAACACCACATTGCTGAAGAATATCAATGAGGGATTGAAGATGCTCCACAACTATATTATTGATTGTTAGACTGCCTCCTGTCATACAGGCAGCCAATGCTATTGTACCAGCTACAATGCGATCAGGAATAACCTTATAGCTTATTGCCTCCAGACGATTGACCCCTTCAATCTCAATCATGGGGGTCCCCGCACCTCTAATTCGTGCTCCCATGGCGTTTAAAAAGTTTTGCAGGTCTATAATTTCAGGTTCTTTAGCCGCGTTACATATTAAGGTCCTTCCCTTGGCTAATGTAGCAGCCATCATTATATTCTCTGTTGCACCGACACTAGGATAAGCAAGCTTGACTTCTGCTCCAATCAATTCTTTTGCTTGGCAATGAATATGGTCCTCAGAAGATGTGAACTTTGCTCCAAGTGCCTTCAATCCTTGAATGTGAAGATCGATTTTTCGCTCCCCGATTGCACACCCGCCCGGCGGGTATATCGTAACTTCACCGAAGCGGGCAAGCATCGGGCCCATGAGGAAGATTGATGATCTCATCTGTCCCATTAAATCTACAGGGATATGTGGAGAAAAAAGCGAGGATGTGTCTATCGTCACGGCGGATTGTTCATGGTTGCATTTCGCTCCGAGAGCAGTAAGAATCTGGAGCATGACTGAAATGTCGGTAAGGTGAGGAACATCCTGAATGGAGTACTGGCCATCCGCCAGCACAGTGGCTGCAAGTATCGGAAGGGCCGCGTTTTTGGATCCTTGGATGCGAAGGCTTCCGGTTAATGGCCTTCCACCTTGGACAGCAAATTTCTCCATGGTTTCACCTCCGGATTATCCTTCACCCACCACCTCAACTTCTGGAACTAAGTGAACCTTATACCTTTCAGCAATTTCCTCTTTTATATACTCTATTAGGGTAAGTACGTCCTCGGCAGTCGCTTTCCCCCGATTGACGATGAAATTGGCATGCTTCTCAGAGACCTGCGCATCACCGATACGATATCCCTTTAATCCTGCTGCCTCAATGAGCCTCCCTGCATGATCCGGCAGGGGGTTGCGGAATACGCTGCCGGCGCAAGGCAACTGCAGAGGCTGGGTCGATCTTCGCCTGTCTTTATAGCGTGCCATGGCATCGGCAATTTCCTTACGATTACCATGAGCCAGTCTGAATACCGCCGAAACCACCAATCCTCCTGTTTCCTGAAGGATCGAATGTCGATAGCTAAATTTCATATCATCATGCGAGAATTCAACTAACTCCCCGGTTTCCAGCAATACCTCGGCTGACTTAAAAATTCGTGATACTTCCGATCCATGGGCACCTGCATTCATGTAAACGGCTCCGCCTACAGAACCGGGTATTCCGCCGGCAAACTCCAATCCCGTGAGTCCCTCTTTTCCTGCCATAACAGATAGCCGAATAAATGAATATCCCGCTCCGACATGCACCACATCATCCTCAAATCGAAGATGATCCAATCCATCAGCCAATTTAAACACTACTCCGCGGATTCCCTTATCCCGTACTAACATATTGGAGCCTTTTCCAATCACGCGCCAGGGCAGGTTGTGTTTTTTTACGACTCTCATTGCTTTTGCCAGCCCAAATTTATCTTTTGGCTGTATAAATAAGTCTGCTGGGCCACCGATTTTCCATGTCGTATGGTTGGCAAGGGGCTCTTGTTCTAAGATTAATCCTACGTCTTCTGCTTTTAATTCCCTAACTGCCTCTTCCATTTCCCTTACCCCCTCCGTTAGATGCCGTAGGATCTTTCATCCTGTACCAAGTCAATCGCATAGGATGAAGAAAACTTGTTAGCGTTATTCACAAGCTTTCTTGTATCACGCTAATAGTATACTTTATGCGGGCCATTCACTTATTGTGACATCAGCCTATGGAACAATAAGTCGCTTCAACTCACCATAAAGCTTCTCAGCCGACTGTGGTTCTCCTAATTTTTTTGCCGATTCCTTCATGGAAGTCCATTTGGAAGGATTTAACATTATTTCTTCAATCGATTGAATGAGAGTACTTGCGGTTAGGTCCCTCTCCAGCAGAACAGTAGCTGCCCCATTTTCCTCCAGCCATCTTGCGTTTTTCTCTTGATGGTTATTCGTTACATAAGGAGATGGTACGAGAATGGAGGGAATGCCTAACGCGGTGATCTCAGCCAAGAAGGAGGCTCCTGCCCGATTAACGATTAAATCCGTTGCAGCAAGGACCTCTGGCATATTGTAAATGAATGGAAAGATGCTGACATTCGTAGGAATATCCCCTTTTTCTTTCAACTTAGCTACCACATTCTCGTAATGCACGTCTCCCGTAACATAGACAAAATGCAGCTCTTTTTTTTCCGCTAAGATGGGTACTGCCTCTAGAAAGGCCTCATTGATTGCCCTCGCCCCTCTGCTGCCGCCAACAACCAATACCATCTTTCGGCTGGAACGCAGGTCTAGTGAAGAACGCCCTTGCTCCGGATCCGCCTTAGCCACTTCTGAAGCGCGAGGATTTCCGGTAACAATCACCTTCCCAGAAGGAAAATAAGATGCCGAAGCGGAAAAGGAAACCGCAATTCGTCTAGCATAGCGGGCTAAGAATTTATTCGTTAACCCAGGAATGACATTCTGCTCGTGAATCATGGTTGGAATTCCCATTCTGGCTGCCGCGTAAACCACTGGACCGCAAACGTATCCGCCAGTCCCTACTACTGCGTCGGCACCGAACTCTCGGATAATCTTCTTGGATTTGGCTACTGCCTTTAGGAAACGGATCACCGTTTTGACATTTTCCAAAGATAGACTGCGCTTAAAGCCGCTAATTTCAATCGATTCGAAACGAACTCCTGCTTTGGGTACGATATTCGCTTCTAAGCCTTTCTCACTGCCAATGTACAGAATTTTGGCATCCGGATGCTGCTCCATAATCTCCTTAGTTAGAGATAAGGCTGGATAAATATGGCCGCCCGTTCCTCCACCTGAAACAATTATTTTCATTTTCTAATCACCACTTATGTTCATCCAATGCGTGACACTGGAATTATTCTATCATCTGGCAAAGCGGGAGACATTCAGCAAGACGCCCATCCCTGTAAGAATTAAAGTCAACGAAGACCCCCCATAACTCAGGAAAGGCAGCGTAATCCCGGTAACGGGGAACATGCCTGTTACAACTCCTACATTAATGATGACCTGAATGGCAATCATACCGACAATGCCGACCGCAAGCAAGCTTCCAAACTGGTCAGGAGCTGTAATGGCCACTCGCATGCCTCTCCATAAAATCAGCAAGAATAGCATGAGCACCAGTGATCCGCCGATAAAGCCCAGTTCTTCAGCCAAAATAGAAAATATAAAATCATTATATGGTTCGGGCAAGTAATGGAATTTTTGTCTGCTCATTCCGAGTCCGAGTCCCATAATTCCTCCCGGACCAATAGCATAAAGCGATTGAATGAGCTGGTAACCTGAACCTAGCGGATCCTGCCAAGGATCAATAAAAGCTGTAATCCGCTTAATGCGGTAAGGTGCGGCTAAGATAAGTCCAACAAACCCGCCCACGCCCAAGAGAGCCAAGCCCATCAAGTGCTGGATTCGACAACCCGCCACAAAAATCATGAGTACTGCCGTCCCCATTAATACCGTTCCGGTTCCCAAGTCCGGTTGAAGCATAATAAGAGCAAACGCCAGTCCGGGAATACCCAGAGCAGGAACTAGTCCCTTTCGAAAGGTGACAATATTCTTTTGGTTTTCTGACAGCCATTTAGCAAGAAAGACGACCATTCCCAGCTTGGTAAATTCGGCTGGCTGAATCCCAAAAGCACCGATTCCCAACCAACTTTTCGCTCCATTCACCGTATTCCCAATAATCAAAACTAATACCAGCAAGCCGAAACAGACATACAGCCCAACCTTAGCCCACTTCTTCCAAATCCAGTAATCCATGTTCATCATAAAAAACATGGCTACAATTCCAAGCAGCGCGAAGATCAGCTGCCTTTTCGTAAAGAAGAATGGATCTCCCATGCGAATAGCCACCACCGCGCTGGAACTGTAAACCATGACGACACCGATGCACAATAGAATAAGGGTAGAAATAATAATAATAAAATCTGGAGTTGATCTTGCCTTTGCCACAGCGGCCACCTCTACATCGTCTTATTAGCCGTACATTGAGGCAAGCAATGGGAAAAGGCAATACATACCCGAGAGCAGCCCTAAGGCTTGCCTCCATCAATGCAGGCTTGTTTTAAGCTTATGCACAGACTCCTTAAAAATGCTTCCCCTTTCCTCGAAGGAACTGTACATGTCCCAGCTGGCACATGCGGGAGAAAGCAAGACAATGTCACCGGACTCTGCCATTAAGCTAGCCTGTTTAACGGCTTCCTTAACATTATCGACGGGAGAGAGCAGCTTCAGTCCTGCATCCTTTCCTATGTTTATGAACTTTTCCTTGGTTTGCCCATAAGCAACGATTCCTTTAACCCTTTGTGCAATAGCAGGAATTAACTCGGAAAAATCAAACCCTCGATCCAATCCCCCAGCAATGAGCACAATCGGAGACTTAAAGGATTCAAGTGCTTTGAGTGTCGCTTCAGCATTAGTTGCTTTAGAATTATTATAATATTTGACTCCGTTAATCTCTGTGACAAATTCCAGACGATGCTCTACCCCTTTGAAACCGATCAAGACCTTTTGTATAATGTCTGTTTCAATACCTAGAGACTTGGCAATAAGGGCAGCAGCGAGAGCATTCTCCAGATTGTGGGCGCCCGGTATGCCAATCTGGCTGACCTTCACAATTTCCTCTTCCTGCCTGTTCGCGCCGCGGTAGTATACAGCATCATTCTTGACGAAGCATCCCTGGTCTACCTTTGTTTGCCTGCTAAACCAAAGCTTGCGGCATTGAACTCGTTGTGCCACTTCCTTGCATCCGGGATTATCCGCATTAAATATTGCGATATCCTGGTCCTTCATATTGACGAAGAGCTTTTCTTTAGAGCTTATGTAGTCTTCCCATGTCTGGTGATAGTCCAAATGAGCGGGAGTAACATTCAGCAGGCAGCCAATGGCTGGACGAAAGTGAACCGTACCTTTTAACTGAAAACTACTAAGCTCGGCCACAATAATCTGATCAGGCCGAGCTGTTTCTGTTTTTTCACATAATACAGTACCAATATTCCCTGCAACGATGGGACTTTTCCCTGCTTCTTCTAGAATTTTGCCTACAAGGGTAGTGGTCGTTGTTTTCCCATTTGAACCTGTAATCCCAATCATTGGGGCTGTACCCCAATCGTAGGCGAGTTCAATTTCCGTAATGACAGGAATCTTTAGCTGCTCAGCCGCCTGAACGGGTGGACTAGAATAGGGAATCCCCGGATTTTTAACGATCAGATCCACTCCAGGATGGATCAAGCCCTCAGGGTGATGTCCGGCAATGACTTGTATGCCCATTGCCCGTAGCTCCTCAATCCCATTAAGCTCGGCTTCCGGCTTCTGATCGTTCACAATCACATTCGCTCCTCGGGCAGCCAATTGCTTGGCAACTGCCAAGCCACTTTTGGCCAATCCTAAAACAATGATATGTTTTTCTTTTAACCATTCTCTATCATAATGTTTATTCATCAGTTCAACACCTCTATATATACGGCTAAACCAGCAAACAGCAGGCCAATAATCCAAAAAGTAACGACAACCCTCCACTCCGACCAGCCACCTAGCTCAAAATGGTGGTGAAGCGGGCTCATTCGAAAGATTCGCTTTCCCCTCGTTTTAAAGGAAATAACCTGAATCATGACCGATAGGGTTTCAAGTACAAAGACCCCGCCAATTATAGCGAGCAAGAGTTCCGTTTTGGTTAGGATGGATACGGCAGCAAGTGCTCCTCCCAAGGCGAGGGAACCGGTATCCCCCATAAATACCTTAGCTGGGTGCGAATTGTAGACCAAAAACCCTAAAACAGCCCCTACTACGGCAGCGCAAAAAATAGCTACATTCATTTGGCTAGACATCCAAGCGATAATAGCATAGGCACTAAAGGCAATCGCGCTCGTTCCAGCCAATAGACCGTCCAAGCCATCTGTCAGATTCACGCCATTGGAGGCTCCTACGGTAATGAAGATAAGGAATGGCAAATACATCCAGCCAAGATCCACTCCCCAGGACGTACCGGGAATATAGACTTTAGTATCAAAATTATATTGCATTAATACATAGTAAAGGATCACGGCAATAGCCAACTGCCCAAATAGCTTTTGCTTTGCGGTAAGCCCTAAATTCCGCTTAAAGGAGATCTTGATAAAGTCATCCAAGAAACCAATCAATCCGTATCCAAGGGTTAGGAACATCAATAAGAAAAGCTCCATGGAAGAATTAGCGAATTTAAAAACAGTAATTGATAAGGCCACAAGAATTATGATTCCTCCCATTGTGGGAGTGCCTGCTTTTTTTTGATGAGATTTTGGTCCTTCCTCTCGAATGCTCTGCCCAAACTTAAGTCTTCTTAAGAAAGGGATGAAAAGGGGGCCTAATAGTACGGCAATGAGAAAAGCTGCTGCTATGGCAAATAATAAGACGCGTATCGGCATCCCCCAGCCTCCTTCCACCTCGATACAATCTTTTCTATGTTACTTCATTCCTTTTCGAATGGCAAATGACGCCACTTTACGATCATCGAAGTCCAATACTTGGCCCTTGATAATCTGGTACGTTTCATGACCCTTTCCCGCTATAACAATGCAATCCCCGCTGTTTGCTAAGGCAATACTGCGCTCGATAGCCTGCTTGCGGTCAATGATGCATTCATACTTTCCTGTTGCTTCCTTCTTCAATTCTCGAACCATGTCATCCAGGATGGCTTGCGGATCTTCGGATCGCGGATTATCCGACGTAAATATAGTACAGTCCGCATTCTCGGATGCAATTTGGGCCATGATGGGACGCTTTATCTTGTCTCGGTCACCGCCGCAGCCGACCACACAGTATAATTTCCCCTTTGTAAACTCTCGGGCCGTCGCCAAGACATTTTCCAGACTATCAGGCGTATGGGCATAGTCAACGATAACGGCATAGTCCTGTCCCTCATCAACTGCCTCAAATCGGCCAGGAACGCCAGCCATTCGTTCAATGCTTGCCTTGATCTGCGGGAGCGATACCCCTTCCATCAAGCATGCTGCCGTTGCTGCCAATACATTATACACACTGAACTTCCCCATCATCTTCATTTCGATTTCGGCTGAACCTTGGAAGGTTTGCAGCGTGAAGGCGGTCCCCCCTGAACCAATCGAAATATTCAGCGCCTGAACATCAGCATCCTGGTCTATGCCGTATGTAATCACTTGAGCCGCTGTCATCTTCCGATAAACTGCAGTACTGGGATCATCAATGTTCAAAACAGCAAACTTCTGCTGTTTACCATTATAAGTATTCCCTAGCTGAGAAAAAAGAAGGGATTTCGCATGCCTATAGTTTTCCATCGTTCGATGATAATCGAGGTGATCTTGGGTCAAATTGGTAAATATCCCGGTTTTAAAATCGCATCCCCAGACTCTCCCCATCTCGAGGGCATGCGAGGATACTTCAATGCAGGCATGAGTCGCTCCCTTTTCTAGCATAATCGCAAACATTCTTTGCAGCTCTAAGGCGTCAGGTGTCGTATTTTTCACCTCTTCAGCGTAATCCCCCATGCGCATTTGAATGGTTCCAATAATGCCTGTGGAGTGCCCTGCATCATTTAAGATTTGTTCAACTAAGTGGGTAACCGTTGTTTTTCCGTTTGTCCCCGTTACGCCAAGCAAACGGAGACTGCTTGTCGGATGCCCGTAAAACTGAGCGGCAAGTATAGCTAATGCTCGTGTGGTATCCGAAACCCGAATGCATACCTGCGGGATGTCCATATCCTCTTCCACCAGATAGGCAGCAGCGCCCTTCTCTTGAGCCTGTTGGATAAAGTCATGCCCGTCTACGGTAAAGCCTCGCAGAGCCACAAATAAATTCCCTGGCTTTACCTTTCTTGAATCCGTTGCAATTCCTGTAATCTCCATATCCAATTCCCCTTTAGCTTGAAAGAACGCTAAAGGGGATAGAAGTTCACTTAGCTTCATGCCTTCACCCCCTGAAAATCACAAATACGAGTACCATTTTAATTCTCTTTGCTCTTTTTGTCACCTAGATAAATGCGAATCGTTTTCCCTTCCTCAATCTGCGTCCCCGGTTCCGGCGATTGATAGGTGACTACATCTCCATTTCCTTCCACTTCAAGAGGAATAGCGTAATATTGGGACTGCAGGCGATTCTTTTCCATACCGACTAAGTTCGGAACTTCAATCAGCTTTTTGTCCGGGTACATGTATTCCTTAGGCATTTGGTTTTGTCGTTTAGGTACATTTAAGGAGCGCAAAGCGGAGTCTAAAATGTTACGGACAATTGGCGCCGCGATGGTCCCCCCGAACTGCCTGACCCCTTTAGGGTTATCTACTGCAGTATACACGACAATCTGAGGATCATCGGCGGGGGCAATGCCGATGAACGAAACGATGTGCTTGCTCTTGGAATAAACGCCGTTTTCTACCTTCTGTGCTGTACCTGTCTTTCCTCCTACGCGGTATCCGTCGATATAGGCGTTTCGTCCCGTACCATTCGCTACCACAGATTCTAGCGCATAACGAACCTTGGCTGAGGTTTCCGGCGAGATGACTTGGTCCACTACGTCAGGTTCAATTTTAGCAACCACATCATCGGTTACGGGATGGTGCCATTCTTTTGCCAAATGCGGCTTGATGAGCTTTCCGCCGTTAATCGCTGCGGATACGGCAGCCACTTGCTGAATCGGAGTGACCGATACCCCTTGGCCAAACGCTGTTGTAGCCAGCTCAACCGGCCCCACTCGACTCATTTTAAACATAACCCCGTTTTCTTCTCCAATCAAATCAATTCCTGTTTTTTTTCCGAAACCGAACTTTCCGATATAATCAAAGAGAGTTTCTTTTCCAAGCCTTTGGCCTAAAGCTACAAATCCCGGGTTGCACGAGTTTTCAACGACCTGCAGGAAGGTTTGGTCACCGTGGCCCCCTGGCTTCCAGCATCGCAAACGGGCACCCGCTACATTGACGCTTCCCGGATCGCTGAACCGTTCCTTATCTAAGTCCACTTTTCCTTCTTCCAAGGCTGCGGCCAATGTGATGATCTTAAACGTTGATCCGGGCTCATAGGTTTTCCATATGGGCAAATTTCGATTGTATGTTTCAGAGGGATATTCACGAAACAATTCTGGATGATAATTGGGCCGGCTAGCCATGCCTAGTATTTCCCCGGTTTTAGGGTCCATTGCAATGACCAAAGCATCATCCGGATCATATAAGGCAAAGGCCTGATCAAGCTCCCTTTCAATGATGGCCTGGACTTTTGCGTCGATGGTGAGGTACAAGTTAAGCCCGTCCTTTGGCGGGGTGAATTTCTGGGTGTCTCCAGGCATTTTTTCCCCCTTGGCCGTGGCGTCATATTTAATTGCCCCTCTTTCGCCGCTTAGCATCTCATCATAAACTTTCTCAATCCCTGCAAGCCCCTGATTATCTATCCCTGTAAACCCGAGGATATGCGAGGCAAAGGCACCCAAAGGATAATACCGCTTGCTGTCTTCCGCAATATGGATTCCAGGCAGATTCAACTCACGAATTTGCTTTGCCGTTTCTTCTGAAATCTTTCTTCCTCCCGGTACCCGGACAATGGAAGCCCGTTTCGAAATCTGCTTGTAAATCTCTTGCTCATTCCCTTTTAATATTCGTGCCAATTCCTTGGCTGTGCCTGGTTTGTCCTTCACCTGAATAGGGATGGCCATAACGGACGGAACACTTATATTATAGGCCAGCGCCTCTCCGTTGCGATCGTAGATCATCCCCCGTTTGGCCTCAAAAGGAATATTTCTAGTCCATAATTCTTCGGCGTTTTTTGTCAGCCATGGGCCTTTAATGACTTGAACGTAACCTAGCCGCACAACTAAAAGACAATAGAGAAAAACCCCTATCAGCAGCGCAATAAAAATGCGCCTTCGTACGGTAACATTGGAAACTCTCACCCTTCAACCCCCGTTTCCCAGTATTTCTTCGTCCATAACTTGTCTCCCTAAACCCTATTCAAAAAAGAAGAGAGATAGAACGCTTGACACGTCCTATCTCCCCATTTAGTTCATAAAGTTTGTAGATGAAGATCTCTCCTCTTGCTGAGACTGTTCTTCACCTTCTGTTTCTTGCGTGCCCTTTTCTTCGGTATTGCCTTCCGCTTCAGGCAGCTCATCTAATTCAGATGGCGAATTCGGCTTTAATTGAATCTTCAGCGTTTCTCCTTGAGCAGTCACTGTGCCTGGCGGGATGCTTTGATTCGTAACGTACCCTTTTCCTTCAGGATCCACTTTCAACCCTAAGATGTTACAAAACTCAAGAACCTCCCGAAGCGTCATCCCAGTAAACTCTGGCATTTGGATTTCCTCTAAATTATCCGTAATGAGATAAACCTTACTCTCCGGCATGATCGTTTGCCCTGATTCCGGATATTGCCTTACCACTTTCGTTCCGGCTCCTAATACTTCACCATTTAACCCTGCGTCTCTAAGCAGCTGCGCTGCCACCGTAGGAGTTTGCTCAACCAAGTGCGGAATAATCAAGTCTTTCGCTTTGCTTACCGCAATCGGCTGTTTATTCGCATCGGGGGAAACCTTCTTGTATTGCAAGCTGTTTTGCATCACATGCTTAAAGATCGGAGAGGCCACATCCCGCCCTCCAAAGTTCGCATCAGGGATCTCAGGCTGATCCACAACAACGTAAACAAGGAATTCCGGATCATCCTTCGGAGCGAAGCCAATGAAGGAATAAATATATTTGTTGGATAAATAACTGCCGTCCTGGCCTACGACTTGCGCTGTACCCGTCTTTCCTGCGACATGGTAACCATCAAGGTAGTAATATCGCCCTGTTCCATCCGTTACAACGGTTTCCAGGATGTCGCGGACTTGTTTCGCCGTGTTTTCCGACACTACTCGCCGAACTACTTCTTTCTCATGCTTTTGTATGACTTGGCCGGTTTGAGAGTCCCGAATTTCCTTAATAATGTAAGGTTTAAGGAGCTCGCCTCCATTGGCGATCGCTGAAACGGCTGCAACCTGTTGAATGGATGTTACAACCACCCCTTGCCCAAACGTCATAGAAGCCACGTCCCGGGGATATAAGCGATTTAAATCCTTCAGGTCAGCGGCAGCTTCTCCGGGTAGTCCGATGCCCGTTTTCTGTCCAAAGCCAAATTTCTCAAGATAATCATAAAACTTATCTTTTCCTAACCGCTCATAGCCAAGGATAGTAAACAGCACGTTACTTGATTCTTGCACCCCACGTAGAAAGCTGATGGTACCCCATCCCTTACCGGCATTATGGTCACGGATAGGCGGCCCGGGAATCTTGCGGTATGTCCCGGATAAATAAGTTTCATTATTGCGATAAGCCTTTTCTTCAATGGCTGCAGCCAAGGTCACGATTTTAAAGGTAGACCCAGGCTCGAAGGTACTGCTGATGGCAAAATTCGTCCAATTGGTGATATTCTTGTATTCATTCGGATTAAATTGCGGACGGTTTGCCATCGCTAAGATTTCCCCCGTTTTGGGGTCCGCAACGATGACAGAAATTCCTTTGGTCTTATATTGCTGCGTAATCTTATTTAACGCGTCTTCCACATAATTCTGAATCTGATAATCTATCGTCAGGTAGATGTTATTTCCGTTTTGTGCTGGCTTGAAGCTTTCAATCCCGTCTGGCAGTTTAAACCCCTTCCGGTCCTTTAGCACTTTATAGGAGCCTTCCTTCCCCTGAAGCTCTTCATCAAACAGTCTCTCAATCCCCATGATGGCTTTCCCGTCTAAATCCGTATAACCGACAACATGCGAAGCAAAAGCATCATTTGGATAGTATCGCTTCGTTTCTGGATAAAGGATTATTCCCGGAAGATTAAGCTCAAGGACTTGTTTGGCTTTATCTTCATCAATTTTCCAACCGCCTGGACGAAGCTCCACCTGGGTTCTCTCTGACTCTCGTCCTTCTTCTATTAGTTTAACGATCCTTTCCGTCGACATTCCTAATAGGGGAGCTAGTTTTTGTCCCGTTTCTAGCGAGTTTTGAATATAGTGCTTATCCGAGTTATCCCAAGGCTTCAGTTTCGCTATAACGGTATAGGCTTTTGAAGTATACGCCAAAACCTCACCATTTCGATCATAGATGGTCCCGCGTTTAGGATGCAGCGTATCGTTTCGCTCCCACTGGGCTTGCGCATTCTCTACCCATAAGTCCGCTTTGACCGTTTGAATATAAAACAGCCGAAACATTAACAAAAAAAATAAGAGAGTAAAAGCTACTCCCAAGAACCGCGTGCGAAGCTTAATCCTTCTTTCTGTCATGGTTCTCCCCTCCGCAATTTGCTCGTTAGTGGGACAAAACCCGCACTGTGCTATTTTTTGTTGTCATCCCCAGCTCTTTTTGTGCGATATCCAATATTCTTTCCCGCTTGCTTAATTCATCCACCTTAAGCTTCAGACTCGAATTCTGTTCTTGGGTTTGAATTGCGGCTTCCTTCGTTTTTTCGATTTCGTAATTATATTGGGAGATCAACGCATATCTCGAGAGGATAAACCCAGAAATACAAACAATGACGATAACGCTTAAGAGATACAGCAGCTTCTCTTCCAATGGAATGCCGTAACGTACCGTTACTTTTGCAGCCTGCTTGGGTTCCCTTACCTTTTGTTGCACTCTTTCCTGGTTTAGCTGAACAGCCAAATTTCCGTAGTGGTTCCTGCTCAAGTTTATCCCCCTCTTAGTCTCATTTATTATAGCTTCTCAGCAATTCGCAACTTGGCTGAACGAGATCTGTTGTTTTCTGATAATTCCAGCTCTCCGGGTAAGATTGGCTTTCTATTTTCAATTCGGATCGTTGGTTGATTTCCGCAAACACATTGCGGGAAATCGGGCGGGCACGTACAGCCCCCGCTATATTCCTGAAACACTTGCTTGCAGATGCGGTCTTCTAAAGAGTGGAAGGTAATGACACTAACCCTTCCGCCAGGGCGAAGAATGCGAATCGCATCATGAAGAGCTTCCTTAAAAGCATTCAATTCATCGTTCACAGCAATTCTTATCGCTTGAAAGGTACGTTTCGCGGGATGTCCCCCCGTTCTCCGTGCAGGGGCTGGAATCCCTTTTTTTATGAGCTCAACGAGCTCCCCTGTAGTCTCAATAGGCTGGGTCTGTCTTGCTTTGACGATTTCACGGGCAATCTGTCTGGAGAACTTCTCTTCCCCATACTGATAAATGATGTGTGCAAGTTCCTTCTCATCCCATTCATTGACAACATGCTTTGCCGTTAATTCTTGACTTGTATCCATCCTCATATCCAGCGGGGCATCGGCGTGATAACTAAATCCTCGCTCTCCTTCATCCAGTTGAGGAGATGAAACACCCAGGTCAAAAAGTACGCCATCGACCTGCGGATGCCCTGCTTCTTGTACGACTTGAGCGATTCTTCGAAAATTGCTTTTCACCAAAATGACCTTCTGTCCATAAGAACCAAGGCGTAACCGGGCATTATCTAAAGCCCAATCATCCTGGTCAATAGCAATTAGCCTTCCTTCATCGGATAACTGGGCCGCAATCTTCTCGCTATGCCCTGCTCCTCCTAAGGTACAATCCACATATACTCCATTAGGCTGAACACGCAGCCCTGCCACTGCTTCTTCTTTCATTACCGTGACGTGGTGGAACATTTTATCACCTCATTTACAAATCAAAGTCTACAATTTTTTCTGCAAGCTCATTGAAGGATTCTGCAGACTCCTCAAAATAGGTTTCCCACAGCTCACGGCTCCATATTTCTACCCGATTGGAAACGCCAAGGACAATGCAATCCTTATCCAAATGGGCGTGTTGCCGTAAAGATCCTGGTATATTTACCCTTCCCTGCTTATCTAGTTCGCATTCAGTGGCACCCGAAAAGAAAAATCGCGTAAAGGCTCGGGCATCAGAACGGGTAAAGGGAAGTGATTTAAGCTTTGCCTCCAGCAGCTTCCATTCATCCATGGCGTAAACGAATAAACATTTATCCAGTCCACGGGTCATGACAAACTTTTCGCCCAGCGCTTCTCGAAACTTCGCAGGAATTGTAATTCTCCCCTTTTCATCGATGTTGTGCTGGTATTCCCCCATGAACATGTTTATTCACCCCACTTCTCCCCACAAATCCCCCACTTTACACCACTTTGTCCCACTCTGTTGTAGTATTCGCGAAAGCAAAAAAAAATTCCTGCTAACCGGCAGGAATTTTTTTCACACGGCCTATACCTATTCTTTTATTCTTCCGCCCAGCTATCCAGGTAATCTTTTTGCTCCTTTGTCAGCTGATCAATTGAAATTCCCAATGCTTCCAGCTTATAACGAGCAACCTGTTCATCCAATTCATAAGGAACATTGACAACTTGCTTCCCTAACTCTTTATAATTCTCATTAACATAAGCTAAAGATACCGCCTGCAAAGCAAACGTCATGTCCATAATCTCTGCCGGATGGCCATCGCCTGCAGCTAAATTGACTAATCTTCCCTCGGCTAGAAGATAAATTTTTCTTCCATCCTTTAATTGATACTCCTCGATATCTTTTCGCACTACTCGCTTTGATACTGATAAGGCTTCAAGCTCTACCTTATTGATCTCCACATCAAAGTGTCCCGCATTGGAGAGGATCGCTCCCTCTTTCATCACTTCGATATGCTCCCCGCGAATGACGTCTCTGTTCCCTGTAACGGTGACAAAGTAGTCTCCAACCTTCGCTGCCTCTGCCATCGGCATGACCTCAAAGCCATCCATATAGGCTTCTACCGCTTTTATGGCATCGATTTCCGTCACGACCACTTTTGCCCCTAATCCTTTTGCTCTTAGAGCCACACCTCGGCCGCACCATCCATAACCGACAACCACCACAGTCTTCCCTGCAACAACCAAATTGGTTGTTCGATTAATCCCATCCCACACGGATTGTCCAGTTCCGTAGCGATTATCAAATAGGTATTTGCAGAAAGCATCGTTAACAGCAACCATCGGGAATTTCAATTCCCCGGATTTCTCAAGAGCCTTCAGGCGCAGGATGCCAGTTGTTGTTTCTTCCGCTCCGCCGCGCACCTGTCCGGCCAAATCCTGCCTCTCACTATGAAGGATAGTTACTAGATCCCCTCCATCATCGATAATGAGATCCGGTTTGGTTTCTAAAGTTTTAATGAGATGAGACTTATACTCTTCAGGGGCTGGGTTGTATTTCGCAAACACCTGAATGCCATCTTCAACCAGAGCCGCACACACATCATCCTGGGTAGACAAGGGGTTGCTTCCGGTGATGGTAACCTCAGCTCCGCCAGCCTGAACCACTTTAGCAAGGTAAGCCGTTTTTGCTTCCAAGTGAAGGGAGATCGCAACTTTTAAACCGGCAAACGGCTTTTCCTGTTCAAACTTTTCTCGAATGCGATTTAATACCGGCATATGCTCTTTCACCCAATCGATCTTCAAATGACCGTTAGGGGCAAGCGACATATCCTTGACGATACTTTCTTTTTTCGTTGTACTCATTTATGTTCCTCCTATTAGGGTTTATATGTAAATAAGGATATGCACGGGTTTAAACGATATATGCTGATTCATAAGATCTCGGATGAAGTTTTGACCATATTTGTTAAGATAACCAAAAACATTATAAACTCTTTCTTGCGGTTTTTCCATCGGATACAAGGCTTGGCGAATTTGCTCCCAATGCTTTAGGCTAGACTGGTGTCGAATTTCGATGGCTTCTTCCGTCTTTCTCTGCAAAAACTCAACATGGGACATGATTCTCTTCCAATTCGCTTCCCCTAGATTCCTTACTCCAGGCTCATTTTGAATCAGCTGATCCAAGAAAGGCATATAGACTTCTTGCAAGCCGATTTTGAGATCCTTAAAGCTTTGCTGCCAATCCACCGATATTTGCTCTGCGATCCAAACTTTTCGTTTTTCCTCCCAGTACTCATAAACATCTTTTAAAGTTAATTGGAAAGATTCCATATGCTTTTGAACATCTCTCTCCATTATAGTAAAAGACATCCGCGGGAAAACGATTGGCATTTGCATATTCATCTTCTCAAAAGCGGGTTTCAACTGCGCCCAGTAAGCGATCTCCCCGGGCCCCCCAACAAAAGCCAATACAGGGAAAAGCCATTCCTGCATGATGGGCCGGCTGACCACATTAGCACTAAAGGAGCATGGGCTGTCATCAAGAAGGCGCAATAGCTCTTCCGGCTCATATAATTTCCCGCCGTTTTTCGCCTGGAAGCAGCCTCCTTTCCTCACCATCAATTGACGCTCTCCTTCCTCGTAAACAAAGAAGTGAGCCAGTTCTTCTTGAATGTTCAATTGAGAATGAAACCCTCGGGAAAGCAGGCGTTCCTGCACCTGAGCAAGCTCCTTGCTTATGTCATTCTTAATAAAGGAGGCAAACACAGGCTTTTCCAACTCTCTGACAAAAGGATCTGCGGAATCTACCAACACAAGCCCATATTCTCCGAATAACCAAGCCATAATCTTGGCAAAGAAATCATTCATTTTGCTTACGGAATTAGAGACTTCCAGAAGCTTCTCTTTTAGGTTCGATTGGTATGTACTGTCTGGTAATCGCGAAAAAAAGTCATGAATCATCTTTTCGAAACTATCGCTGCCAATGGACAAATGAGCTATAGACGCCCTTTGAGGCGCGCTAAATTCGAGTTGAAGCTTTTCAACTGCTTCTTCCCAAGCCGAAACATAGACATGGTTTACTTCATCATAGTCATGATCCTCACTAGCAATCCAGAATACAGGAACTACCGGCTTTCCTGTCTCTTGTTCTTGCTGTTTAGCCAGCTTAATCAGCGTGATCGCCTTGTATATCACATATAACGGTCCTGTTAACACACCCGCTTGTTGTCCCCCAATGACAACAAATGAATCTTCCTGTTTCAGCTTTTCTATATTCAGCATGACCGCTTGGTGATTTTCCAAGGAGAGATTGTAGACCCGCAAGCCTTCTGCCAACTGTTCCCGATGAGGCAGAGGGTGCTGAAACAACCATTCCCTTCGGCTTTTCCAGGACGAAGCCCGATAAGGGTCATGCACGAAAAAATCTTGCACTTGATCAAAGGCGGAAACATAATCTTCGACTATGCGGCTTCCAAAGAAAGCCTTCGTTTCCTCCAACAGCAAAGGGATCCCTCCTCCACCATGAGTATTTCCAAATGATACAAATTTCATTTTAACATATTTTCAAGGAACCACCACCCGAACATCCACTCCCTAACACATTTGCTTTAGATGAAAATGGAGCAACGCAAAAAAGCCTTGCATCCCCAACCCAAAGATACAAGGCTTCCGCTATTATTTATGAATACTTCGAAGGAGTTACCGACCAAATGTAGGTGACTGGCCGATCCGTATTGTTTATGGCAGAATGGGCTAAGGTGCTGTCTAAGAACAAACTGTCGCCTTCATGCAAGACGAGTTCTTCTTCCCCAATCCTAAGGAAAAGTTCTCCCCTTGTGACTACTAGACACTGTTCCCCTTCACGGTTTAAAAAATGGTCCTTCATCATTTCCCCAGGATTTAAGACAATCTCCAGCATTCTCAGCTTCGTATTATCTGTATGCCCCAAAACATAGCAAGTTCCCGTAGTGCCGGGAAACAGGATTTGGTTTCGCTCTTCCTTGCGAACAACATGCACCTGAGTATGGGCAACGTCCTCAAAAAAATGAACAATAGAGGTATCTAAAGCTTTCGTAATCTTCCAGAGCGTTTCTAATGAGGGCTGTGAAATCCCCCTTTCCACTTGGCTGAGCAAACCTTTAGACAGTCCCGTACTTTGAGATAAGTCCTCCAGCGTTTGGGCCTGCTTCTTCCGAAGACTCCTAATTTTTCCCCCAATCCTTTCAATCGGTAGCTTCATGGCTCCCCCACTCCCCTAAACTATCATACACATCGAATTTTTTTCTGCTCTTGCTTAATTTCCACACCTGGGGGTTTCATCCCTGCTCCTCATTGTGAACATTCTGAGAACATTAAGCTTGACGTGTAGGGATCTTTACGTAAGGTCCAGAAAGTAATTGATGCTAGAGTAAAATAAGAAAAAGTAAGCCACTGTAAAAATAACGAAGGCCAATCGCCATACCGCACGAAGCATCTTGAGAGGGTCGATCTTGCCTTTCACTTTGTGCTGAAGCCAAGCAATGAGTCCCGCGGTACAAAGAAAAAAAGCAAGAATCCACCAAAAAGCGGATATTGAATCTTCCGTCTTAATGAGTCCGTGCATGAAGAATACCGCTGTAATAAGAAAGAAGGTTGTCACATTCGCAGCCAAATTTAAGGACTCTTTTTTGCTTTTTTTCTTCCATAAAGAAAACAGAAAATATACCGCAACAAAAGCGGCAAATGGAATGAATACTGGTACGGTCACAATTCCAGCCAATAGTTTTGAAATGACTTCCATCAGCCGCTCCCCCTTATCACTTTTGCTGTTTCGCTTGAATTAAACGGACGATCAGAGAATGATAGAACACGCTGCTCCCGTGCTTCTCAGCTATTCTTTCAATCGCACCATTAATATACTGAATCTCTGTGATCCGGCCTGCCTCTATATCCTGTAGCATAGATGATTTATTTCCATAAGTATTTCTACAAACTGTGACAATTTCCTGCATAAATTGGGAGTCTATTTTTATATCTTCTAATACTGCCGTCCTTTTTGCTTCCTCGAAAAGCATCGTCATGGCATCAAGAGTATATTGAGATTCCAGCAATTCTCCATTTTTAATACCAAGCAGTGCTGTCAATGGGTTAATACACGCATTAATGACTAGTTTTTTCCACACTCGTTCTCGGATATTATCTTCTGGAATGATTTGAAGATCAGTTCTTTCAAACAAACCCAGCAACTCTTCAACCTTTGGGTCGGCAGAAACAGGAGCCTTCCACTTTCCGATCCAAGTTGCCCCATGGCCAGTATGGCGAACAGAGGTGAAGCCTTCCTTACAGGAACCTTCCGTCGTTACTGCAAAATAAGCAGGAATCTCTGGCAATTCCTCCATCACTGCCTCTTCGTGGCCTATTCCGTTTTGAAAACAAAGCAGGGAAAAAGAGCGTTCCCCTAATCTATGTAGATAAGTGATAGCAGACTCGATTTGAGGCTGCTTTACGGTCAAGAACACCCAATCAAAAGGGATTGTCTCTTCAATATGGATAGCATGGACTTTTAGGTTTTCCATTGATCCATCCAATCTGCTATAGGTTAGTCCGTTTGAACGAATGCTTTCAGCTTGAAGCCTCTGGCGGCAGATAACCACCGGTTCCTTTCCAGCCATCTTGAGCTGAGCCGCCAAATGCAATCCGATCGAACCACCGCCAAGAATCCCGATTTTCATAGTTACACCCCGCTAATCGTTACTTTCCGCTAAACAAAAAAGGGCCGGCCCTCAAGCAGGGACAGCCCCTCTCCCATTATACCGGATAAACCGGATGCTTTCGATGGGAGAAAATCATGTTTTTACTTTCATAAGCTTTAAATCGATGGATCAGCTCTTGCCGAAGCATAGATCCGCTTACAATACCATCTATGATCAACTCGGAAGCCAGTCGGTAGACATCGATATCCTCTTGGTATTCTTTGCGCTTCTGCATAATGAAATCCTGGCGTTCCTTCGGATCTTCAATGGCATTGATCTTATTGCTGTATACTGCGTTTACCGCAGCCTCAGGTCCCATGACTGCAATTTGGGCTGTAGGCAAAGCCAGGCAGCAATCCGGCTCAAACGCAGGTCCAGCCATAGCATATAATCCTGCTCCGTAGGCTTTCCTTACAATAACAGAAATTTTAGGAACAGTGGCTTGCGCCATAGCAGAGATCATCTTAGCTCCATGACGAATAATGCCTGCCCGCTCCACCTTTGTTCCGATCATAAATCCAGGAACATCGGCTAGGAACAGCAGCGGGATAGAATACGCGTCGCAAAGCTGCATAAACTTTGCGGATTTATCGGCGGAATCCACAAATAAAACTCCGCCTTTTACCCGCGGCTGATTGGCGATAATGCCTACCACCCTGCCATCGATGCGCGCTAAACATGTGATAAGCTCGGCAGCAAATAATTTCTTAATTTCATAGAAAGAACCTTCATCTATAATGGAATGAATGAATTCATACATATCAAATGGAGCGTTTTGATTCACGGGTACAATGTCTTCTGGGCTCCTTGCATCCGACTTGACCGGTTTTGATTCGCTAATAGGTGGCTTTTGAGCAAAGTTGGCAGGAAAATAAGAAAGGTATTGACGCGCAGAAGAGATCGCTTCCTCTTCACTAGCAGCCAGTACATCGCCACATCCGCTGACCGTACAATGCATGCGGGCTCCGCCCATTTCTTCTAGCGTTACTTTTTCCCCTATGACCATTTCTGCCATCCGCGGCGAGCCTAGATACATGCTTGCATTTTTATCTACCATAATGACGATATCACAAAAAGCAGGAATGTAGGCCCCTCCAGCGGCAGAAGGCCCGAACAAAATACAAACCTGCGGGATCATGCCGGAAAATTTCACTTGGTTGTAAAATATCCTTCCCGCTCCACGGCGTCCAGGGAACATTTCAATCTGATCCGTAATTCTTGCTCCAGCAGAGTCCACCAGATACACCATAGGAACGCGAAGTTTCTCGGCGGTCTCTTGAATGCGGATAATTTTTTCTACCGTCCGTGCTCCCCATGACCCGGCCTTTACCGTTGAATCGTTGGCCATCACGCAAACGGTTTGCCCATTTACTTTGCCTATTGCCGTCACTACACCGTCTGCTGGAAGATCGCCAGCCAAAAAATTGGCCATTAATCCGTCTTCGAGCTGAAACTCGCCCTTATCAAAAAACAGATTCAACCGGTCACGGACAAACAGTTTATTTTGTTCTTTTAGCTTTTCGTGATATTTATCGTCTCCGCCCTTTTCTACCTGCGCGATTCTTTCCTTTAAAATGTCATTTAGCGTTTTCGCCGAATCCAATGTACTCATCCGTTCCTCCCCCTTCATGTGTCTGTGAAGCTCTAACTTTCTTTCATTGCGCCAGAGAAGCAGCCAGAACCTTGGAAGGAAGCTTCCTGCCCAGGCGCTCCTGCATGAAAGAGCCGGCCTTCACCAGCTTTTCCAGATCAATCCCCGTGGAAAGCCCCATTCCCTCCAACATATATACCAAGTCTTCTGTAGAAATATTCCCTGAAGCTCCTGGAGCATAGGGACATCCCCCAAGCCCGCCTATCGAACTATCAAAGGTACGGAGTCCCGCCTCCAATGAGGCGTATACATTGGCCAAGCCCGTACCTCTCGTATCATGGAAATGCCCAGCAAGCCGTTCCGTTGGAAAATGCTGAATAAGTATTTCCAGCTTTTCTTTTACTTGCTTTGGTGTAGCTACACCAATCGTGTCCCCAAGGGACACTTCATAAACTCCCATGCTCAAGAGTTCCCCAGTGACTCTAATAACCGATTCAATGGAGACCTCCCCCTCATAGGGACAGCCAAAAACGGTAGAAACATAGCCGCGTACCTTCATCCCTTTAGCTCCGGCTTTTTCCACGACTTCTTGCAGGATAGGAAATGTTTCCCCAATGGGCTTATTGATGTTTTTTTGATTATGCGTTTCACTGGCAGACATAAAAACAGCGATCTCCCTCAGCCCTGCCTCCGCTGCTCCCCCTAACCCCTTGATATTTGGTACCAAAGCGCTGTAGTGAACCCGTTCTGCCTGAGGGAGGCGGCTAGCTACTTCCTTCGCATCGGCCAGCTGCGGGATCCACTTCGGATGGACAAAAGAGGTTGCTTCGATATGGGAAACTCCCGCTTGAGCTAATAGGGAAATCAATTGAACCTTGTCTTCTGTTGAAATGAATTCTTGTTCATTCTGTAGGCCGTCTCTCGGTCCAACTTCAAAAATTTTAATGGGTTCCATTACAACCCCCCTTTTCTCTGCAAATAAATAAGCAAGAATTACTCCAACACGAGAATGACGTCTCCCTCGTTTACAAAATCCCCCACATTCACTTTTACTTCCGTCACTTTCCCGTCCTGCTCCGAAGCGATGGGCACTTCCATCTTCATAGACTCAAGAACAATCACGTCCTGACCGGCAGAGACCTGATCTCCTGCTGCCACCAATACATTAATAATAGTCCCTGCCATGCTAGCTGCTACTTCTTTCATTTTTTACCTTCCCCTTTTCGTAAGATTATTTCAGATAAGTTTGGACAAATGTCGTATCGTAGTCCCCTTTTTGAAATCTCTCATGCTCAAGCACCTGTTTCAGCATGGGAACATTGGTTTTAATCCCTTCTATTTTTATTCCTTGAAGGACATTCAGTGCACGATCAATCGCTTCATCCCTTGTTTTTCCGCTTAAAATCACTTTGGCTATCATCGGGTCATAGTACGGAGTAATATCAGACCCAGCTTCCACGCCATCATCAATGCGCAGGTTTGCTACAGAAGGCATTTCGTAAGCAAGGATCTTTCCAGGTGAAGGAAGGAATGTCTTCGGATCCTCAGCGTATACTCTCAATTCTATAGCATGAGCTTTCGCCTTTATCTCCTCCTGCTTAGCGGGCAAAGGCTTTCCTTCTGCAATATCTATTTGCATACCGACCAAATCGATTCCGGTAATCTCTTCTGTTACGGGGTGCTCCACCTGTAAGCGGGTATTCATCTCCAAAAAGTAAAAGGATCTGTCTTTACCCATGATAAATTCGACCGTTCCTACTCCCGTATAACAAACCGCTTGAGCCGCCCGGATTGCGGCTTGGCAAACCGCTTCTCTTGTCGCTTCATCAAGGAATGGAGAAGGGCTTTCTTCAATGACCTTCTGATGACGCCTCTGCACGGAGCACTCTCTTTCTAGCAGGTGAATGACACCCCCATGCGCATCCCCGGCAATTTGTACTTCAATATGGTGAGGGTGTTCAATATATTTCTCAATAAACATGGCATCGCTTCCAAAATAGGCTTTAGCGCGTCCTCGTGCCGATTGGAAAGCCTTTTTAATATCCTCATCGCTATAGCATAGCTGCATGCCAATGCCGCCGCCTCCAGCACTTGCCTTCAGCATAACGGGGTAACCAACCTGAGTCGCTATCTTGCAGGCTTCTTCGGCAGAGTCGATGTTCCCGCTGTATCCTGGAACGACCGGAACTCCTGCTTTTTCCATAATCTTTCTTGCTTCAATCTTATCGCCCATGGATTTGATAACGTTTGGACTTGGTCCCAAAAATATAATTCCTTCTTCTTCGCAGCGTTGGGCGAATACACTGTTTTCCGATAGTAATCCGTAGCCGGGATGAATGGCTTGAGCCCCTGTCTGTTTAGCTGCCTTTATAACCTCTTCCATTTTCAGATAGCTCTGGGCAACAGGAGGCGGTCCGATGAGCAAGCGCTCATCCGCTTCCCGCACAAAAGGCATGTCGCGATCCGCTTCTGAAAAAACAGCTACTGTTGCTATTCCCCTATCTTTGCATGTACGGATCACTCGCCTAGCAATCTCCCCACGATTAGCGATTAATATTTTTTGAATGATCATTCACTCACCCCAAAACCAAGAAAATTTTTCTAATTAATTATACTTCTACAAGGTTTTATAAAATTCCTTTTCAGACTTTACGTTTTTTTAAAAATATTTTGCAGTTGGATAAATTCAGGAAGACCCTTCTCCTATCCAAAGAATATGACAAAGGTAGCCGCTCTGACATAAAAAAAAAAGGGAATGGCTCAGCGCATTCCCTTGGTTAAGTATCGACACGTTCTAGGTTTCCATTAGCATCCATCTTGAATTTAGGCTTTAAATCCAGATCTTCATTTTCCGTAAGAAGTGCCATCTTCCGAGCCCGGTCCATGATCTGAATGAGTGTGCGGTAATCTTCGTTTACCACTTGATAATCGCTTTGCACATGGTTAAGCTGTTTGCTCATTTTATGGTTTTCTTCTCGAAGATGAAGAAGCTCTGCATCCTTTTCCTCAATTTCTTTCTCCAATTGCTTGACTCTCTTACTTAAATCCTTTTGATTCTTTATGAAACGGATGACGGCATCATATGACAGTTCGTCTTCTAAACTGGCATATACAGGAGTAGAAGGGGTGCTAGAAACAACCTGACTAGCCGTAGACGAAGACATCGCGCTTTCCTCAAGCCCTGTGGCAACGGGTACAGACGGCTTCAATCTTTGCGACTGCTTCCGCTGCTTGCGTTGAGCCTTAGCAATTTGGATAGCCGCTTCATACTTTTTTCTCACAAAACTATTCCATCGAAAACCACATGCCGCTGCCGTGCGTCCTAGCTTCTCTCCTACTTCTTCAAACGCTCCCAGCTGAGTGCCGCCCTCGCGAATATGTCTCAGGGTCACCTCCGCCAGCAACAAATCATCATCAGGCGTCCAAGCATCTTGTCTAGCTGCTGTCATTTTTGAATCCCTCCGTTTTGATTGGTCGTAATTTATTCTATGCAGGTAATAGAGTTCATAGAATGATTTTTCTAGTAGAACAGTATGTCCAATCAAAACGGAGTTTAAACCTAATTTCCCCTCGATTTATTCAAGAAAGAATTAACCACAGCTACATGCTCATCCGATCCCCACATCTCCGCACATCTATCAATTTCCCTTTCAATGCTTTCTTCAAGATCCAGCCCCTCATCCAACCCATGAACCATTTTCATATAGGCTTCAATGCCCTTCAAAGGCTGTTTTGCAATCCTTTCGGCAAAAGCAATCGTTTGCTCCTGCAGGCTATTGTGCTCAAACACTTTATCTACGAAGCCGATCTCCATAGCTTGACTAGCATTTATTACGTCTCCGGTCAACAAAAGAGCCAGTGCTCGATTGCGGCCGATCTTCCTAACCAGGCGACTGCCCGATCCCCAGCCTGTTGTAATATGCATGCCGATCTGAACAAAACCCATCACGGCCCGATCACTTGAAAATCGGAAATCACAAGCCGTTGCCAATTCGCATCCCCCACCTATCGCGGCACCATTAATCATAGCGATGGTAGGCTTGTTCAGTTTTTCTATTTTGCTTAATAATTTGCCTACCCTTGCTAGTACAGGAAGGGCTTTTTCCTTTCCCCTAACCGATAGGAATTGCTCTAAATCTCCCCCGGAAACAAACGCCTGAGCCCCGCTGCCCGTGAATATGATGACCTTCACCTCCGGATTCGCAGCTAGCTGATCAAGCAATTGATCCAGCTCTTCCGCCATCTCGAAACTGATCGCATTTCTCACTTGGGGACGATCGAAAAAGACGAGGGCGATTTGATTCTCTAGCACTATTTTCAAGGTACTCTCTATCATCCTTGTCTACCTGCCTTTTCCTAGTTATGTTTTATCTACCCTTTACTTTATTCGTTCGTTCCTGCATAGTAAATAATTGAACGCAGTTTTCAAAGAATACTTTAGCCAGTATAAGAAACGGGGAATAAAAATGGAAAAGCAGAAGAACCGACTGCTCATCGTTGACAGCATGGCCCTCCTGTTTCGTGGATTCTATGCCACTTATGGATTCGGTCCGGTCATGCAAACGAAGAGTGGGCTCTACACGAATGCAATTTATCAATATATTAAATATTTCATGGATGCGGTAAAGAAATTTCAGCCCACGCACATCATTTGCGCAACAGATATGGGAAAAGCTACCTTCCGGAATGAACTGTACCCTTTGTATAAAGCGAACAGAGGAGAACCCCCTCTCGAGCTTCTTCCTCAGTTTGATTTGGTTAAAGAAGTCGTAGACAGCTTTGATATCCCTTTTGTTGGCCTAAGCGGATACGAGGCTGATGACATCATGGGGACATTTGCGAAAAAATATGCTAATGAGGATACCCACGTTTACATTCTCACGGGAGATGGCGATACCCTTCAGCTTTTAGATGAGAACACCTCTATTATTATGATGAAAAAAGGCTTCGGCAATTATGATGTTATCACTCTATCTGACCTAAAGGATAGGAAAGGGCTTGAGCACCCAAGCCAAATTATTGAATTAAAGGGATTAATGGGAGATCCATCCGATAACATCCCGGGGTGTCCGAACGTCGGCCCCAAAACTGCTGAAAAGCTGCTGCTTGCCTACCGTACCATCGACGGAGTATTTGCCGCCATTCACGAGGTCTCCGGTAAACTTCAGCAGCGACTGCTAGAAAACAAAGATCAAATCTACCTGTCTCGGGAGTTAGCTGCCATTAATACCCTAGTACCCTTAGACTGCGTATGGAATTCGTGCCATTGCAATTTTGACCAAGACAAAATTAAGGACATGTTTGAACGATTTGAATTTAATAGCCTTATGAAGCTATTGGCTTGAGACAAAAAAATAGAGGGCTGCCTTTAACCATCGTGCGCTGGTTAAAGGCAGCCCTCTTTCGGCTTATGCAAGCAATTCTTCCATAGCATTGCGATTGTACCCAATAATTAATCTTTCCCCATCCACAAGAATAGGGCGGCGCAATAGACGCGGTTCATCGTGAAGCATCTCAAGAAGCTGGGATACAGTCATATCATCGATCTCGATATCTAGCTCCTTAAACTTCCTGCTTCTAGTGGATAAGATATCATCTAGTCCATTATGCGTCATTTTGATAATTTCCAGAAGCTCTTCCTTCGTAGGCGGCTCGCGGAAAAGATGCCTCTCCTCATAAGCGATCCCGTTCTTCTTCAAAAACGATTTCGCCTTCCGACAGGAGGTACAGCTAGGGTATGTATAAAACTTAACAGCTCCATTCATCTCCAATTCACCTCGTTATCCCAGCTTCAGATCTCCCAAAGTACTTTCTATATAAAAGTATATTACTTAATTTATTACTATGTCAATAGTGTTTAATATCCGCGTCAATGGTCCCTTCTTTAAATACCGTATTTATCTTTAAAAACATTGACAAAGTAATGACAAGTACTATTTGCTATCTGTTCTTATATACTGGTTATGTTATGATAAGTTTAAACTGAGCAACTCTTTTGCTACGTTTTTTCACTAAACATCAAAGGGGGATTCGCCCGTGGAAAACGAAACGCTGAAGCTTACGAGTGTCTTGGCCGACCCCACTCGTTTTTCTATTTATCAATACGTAGTATCCAGCCACCGTCAGGTGACCGTCCAAGAAATTGCAGACCATTTTGATATACATCCGAACGTGGCCAGACTTCACTTGACCAAGTTGGAGGATGTCAACCTGCTGACCTCCTGCTCTGAAAAGACTGGAAAAGGCGGTAGACCAAGCCGTCTTTACTCCATTTCTGAACAAGTGGTGAATCTTCAGTTTCCGCCGCGCGATTATCAGCTGCTTGCAGAGATTGCAATCGATACGCTTGTTTCTTTAGGGGAACCTGGACAAAAGGCTCTTCGCGAGATGGGCCGCCGCTTCGGTCAAGAAGCCGCCAAGAGAGCCATAGAAAGCGAACGGATTCATCCGGATGCGGATTCGGAAGTCAAGCTAGACTATATTCGTCGACTGATCTATGCCCAAGGATTAAACCCTGAAATTGAGCAGTTGGATGAACAAACAATCAAGTTTCGTATCTATAATTGCACGTTTAAGGAAGCAGCCAAGAAAATGCCCGATAGCATCTGTCAAATGCATCAAACGTTCCTGCGAGGAATTTTTGAGACCTTCTTTGGAGATATTACATTAATAGAAGAGAATTCCATTATGGGCGGGTGCCGTACGTGTGATTACACCGTACTAAAACTGCCAAATTAAAGGAAAACATATTAGGTTGTTCATAATTCAGACAAAACCTTTTCGATTTACATCCCTTGTGTTCTCCTTTATAATGGTACTGGTATTATCATGGACTTATACAAAAAAAGGAGGGAAATCAAATGGATCGCATGTATCGCGTTTTAGGCTTCTGGACCCTAATGTTTGGGCTCATGTCTATGTGGGCTGGCTTAACAACTGCGGCGCTGATTTTCTTTGCTCAAACAGCCTTGTTTGTGGCCTTGAGCTATCTTAACCTTTCCGAAAGATCGTACATGCTGCTGTTTGCGGCTTATATGGTTTTTTCTTTCATCGGATTCTTTTATTACGCCTTCTTTATGATGCCGCTTGGCGGAGAACATCACGCTATGGCTTCGCTTGTGCTTTAACCCAATAGGAAACTTGATAGTGCAAGCTGAAGGTTTTCCTCCCCTGTCATGCGTAAGAGGCAGGGCTACATAAAAAGAAGCTTGTCGGGCGACAAGCTTCTTTTTTCTTTCCTTCACCTACACCCAACCTTTAGGCTCCAATCCAAGTACTTCACGACGAGCCACTCCCTTGCCATGCACCAATACTTTAAACGCATCCCCCATCCCTCCCGGTAAGATCAGCTGACGAATCGCACGATTTCGCTTACTCATGGCGCCATGAAACGGATCACTCTCTTGATGGGATTGGAGCTTTGAAAGAATTCCTCCGTTAATTAAAAATTGACTTTGGGTAAAAAAACCTAAATGAGACAGACCATGTTTCTCTCCTTCTTCGATCATATAAGAAAAATTCACATGAGAGGTTATATCTTTTTCTCCAGGCAAATCTAAAACATCCTCCGATGCTATATGCTGCCGATAGGACATCACGGTTCCCCGCTTTCTCTGGGGGAGATAAAGCTCAGGACGCAAATAACCATAGTCAATAGTTATCAGGTAGCCCGATACCATGTTTCGCCCAATTTCCCTTATCCAGGATCCAGCATCCTGATTGAATTCCACGCGATACCCCAAAGATTTTGGGATATAAGGCTCCTCCTGCTTTAAGTAGTGGAGCAGGTCAATATCCTTCACTTGCACTAATCTTTCTTCCAATTCTGCTTTTTCCTCATTCCAGCCTACTCTGACTTCTTTCCATTCCCCGTTGCGCCACTCTGCTATTTTAACGGGGAACGCATCCAAAAGCTCGTTGGAATAAACCACGCCATTTATCGAATCCTTCGCCGAAACCAGCTCACTCCATTCTTCAAACCATTGCACAGGAAAGTCCGCAAGCTTCTCTTTCTGGAGGCGCCGATGAAATTCACTTTTCTCAATCATGACAGGCCTAACCACTCTTAACAAATCCGGGTTGGATTTTACCCACTTCCTTAAGATCTGAGCCATCAGCTCCCCATTTCCCCCACCGAATTCGACGAGGCAGCCTGGGCTATTGAAGGACAAGCGCGACATCATATCTGCAAAGATATCTCCCAGCGTTTCGCCAAAAACATCTCCTACTGATGAGCTCGTATAAAAGTCTCCTTCTTTTCCTACTTTTACTTTCTCCTTGCTATAATAACCTATGGCTGGTTCATACAGCGCTAACTCCATATAGTCGTAATAGGATATAGAATGATCAGGATCTTGTTTGATCATGTTCTTAATTATCTCGAGTAAGCTCACCTTTTCTCCCTCCAACCCTTTCCATGCCGTCGAATCTTTAATTAACACTATTGACATGTTATCAATATTCTTATATTATAAAAATGAACCATCCCACATCACAAATGTGATGAACCTTGGGGAATCTCCCCCACCCTATTTATATTTCGGAATTTTAAACCTCCCCCAAAACACAACCTTCTACCCCGAAGGTTGTGTTTTATTTTGTTGAGCATAATCAAAGGGTGTCCCAAAAGCGCCTGGCCTCTCCTAACTGCACCATATTTTGCACTTGTCATCAGAGATCATGTACTAAATATGGTGCAGGAGGTGCCTGGACTTTGTTTTGGGACACCCTCGTCCTGAAAACCATCTCCCGCTTATTTCACCATTCCTGTAATAAAAGGGTTATAAAGCTTCTCTGTACCAATGGTCGTCTTCGGACCGTGCCCAGGATAACAAATGGTTTCATCAGCCAATCCCATTAGCTTGTCCTGAATGCTTTGCATGAGTTGGTTGTAGTCCCCTCCCGGGAGGTCTGTTCTGCCGATCGACTGGGCAAATAGCGCATCTCCGCAAAATAAATGTTCGTCAATTACAAATGAAATACTCCCCGGGGAATGTCCTGGAGTATGCAGGACTTTGATGGAGAATCCCGCCAATTCGAGGGTTTGTCCATCCTCCAATTCGAATTCCGCCTTTTCGCAAATGGTTTTCTCCGCTACTGACGGCCAACGGGATGATCCGTTCAAGTCTGGATCCCGGAGCCAAGACTGCTCTGAATTATGTATATAGACTGGTGCGTTGGTTGCTTGTCTGATTGAATTCAGACCCGCAATATGATCAAAATGAGCATGAGTCAAAAGAATGGCCTTCACCTTATAATCCAATGCCTTGCTCAACAGCACATCCGGTCCCGCCCCCGCATCAATGATAAGCGCTTCTCCCGTCTTTTCATTACCTACAACGTAGCAGTTTGTCTGCAGCGGCCCCAAGGGTAACATGAATATTTTCACAAGGGCTACCTCCTTTAATAAAGAATATGTTTATTCTATTCTACACTACTGTCAAGTTTTTGAAAAACGGCAGGGCATAAAAAAAACCCGTATCATAACGGGTTTTCCTTTCATACTTATAAAATATCTGCTGCCAGCTGAGCCAAAGAGGAACGCTCGCCTTTTTCCAATCTTACATGGCCTGCCATTTTCTGATCCTTAAAGCTTTCGACTACATAAGTAAGTCCATTGTTGGACTCATCTAGGTAAGGGTGATCAATTTGCTCAGGATCGCCCATAAGGACAATTTTGCTTCCTTCACCCACCCGGGTAAGAATAGTCTTAACCTCATGCTTGGTTAGATTTTGCGCCTCATCAATGATAATGAACTGCTCCGGGATACTTCTCCCCCGTATATAAGTTAAGGCTTCGACTTGAATGCTGCCCATGCCGGCCAAAATCTTATCCAAGTCGCCTGATTTTTTCGTATTGAATAAATACTCCAGGTTATCGAAAATCGGCTGCATCCATGGACGTAGCTTCTCTTCCTTTTCCCCAGGCAAAAACCCGATATCCTTTCCCATGGGAACAATAGGCCTGGCAACTAGCAATTTTTTGTAAATTCGCTCATCTTCAATTAAATGAAGGCCTGCTGCTAAAGATATTAGCGTTTTTCCTGTCCCCGCTTTACCCGTTAAAGTTACGAGCGGGATATTGTTGTTCATCAGCAGCTCCATCGCCATACGCTGTTGAGCATTTCTCGCTTTGATGCCCCAGACCTGCTCCTCATCCCTGCGGAGTACTTCCAGCCATTTTGTATCCGCACTCACCTTCCCAATGGCAGATTGAGAGCCCCCCAGCTCATCTCGCAATATTACGAACTGATGCGGGCAAAAATTATATCTCGTGGTTAGTTTGGTTGTATCAATCTTTCCATTGGAATAGAATTCCTGAATATACTGACTTGAGACTGCCATTTTCAGGTGACCGGTATAAAGATTCGTGTATTCATGAACGACACGGTCGGATAGGAAGTCTTCCGCCACAATCCCTATGGCATCTGCTTTAACCCGGACCAGAGCATCTTTGCTGACAATGATAACGGGACGACCATTCCCCATTTCTTGTTGTTCTGCTTGAATATTTAAAGCAACTGCTAATATGCGATTATCGTTAGTTACTTCCCCGAAGTGTTCTTGCATCCGAGTGAAGGATTTATGATTCAGCTCAATCCGCAGAGTCCCTCCCGTTTCCAGCTTGACACCTGCATGAAGTTTTCCTTTTGCCCGATAGCTGTCCAATAACCTCGAGAAGAATCTTGCATTCCTTCCGATTTCATCCATATATCTTTTTTTTGAATCAATCTCTTCGAGAACAACTGCCGGAATTACGAGTTCATTATCTTCAAAAGAATAGATCGCATTTGGATCTTGAAGTAATACATTCGTATCCAAGACGTAGATTTTGTTCAATATCTCGCCTCCTATAATTCTTCTCAACTGAACACAAATTTTTGTGTCTCATGCTATTTTATGCAGGTTAGGGAAATAATGGTCTGAAATTAGGAGTTTGCTTTTAGTTTATGAAGAAAAAAGAATTATAGACGAGTTATTTTAATGAAATTATGGAAATATGTATGCATGTTTATTGGAGTAAAGCGAAGAATAAGAAAAGCTTCTATCGAAGCCCTTTCGGAGATGTAGTCGAATTTTTCTTTAGCGGAAGCTTTTGATGCCTCCGGAAAGTTTCGTTCGCTTTAACACTTTAGCGTCCATTGAAGCATTTCATGGAACTCAGACCAGCTTAAGAGGAATATGCTTCTGGGAAAAACCTTTCCCATCCAGCACAAAATAATGAAGGAAGGATGTATCCTGCATGAATAAAAGTCTAATTGCTCTTACCGTGCTTACCTTGGTACTATCAGGCTGCCAAATGGGCAGGCAACAGGGGGAGCCCGCTCGCCAAGGCAACACCCAGATTCAGCAAACTGAACGTGTTCCTCAAACGGCCAAGCAAACGAAAACGAATCAAGATTCCCAAGCAACAGCTGAACGCTTGGCGAAATTAGCGACAGGTGTTCCAAACGTTAACGATGCAACAGTAATCGTTTTCGGTGACATGGCCATTGTTGGAATTGATGTCAGAGCGAAGTTAGATAGACCGCGCGTGGGAACAACCAAATATACTGTCGCTGAAGCATTAAGGGAAGATCCGCAGGGTGCTGCAGCTATTGTCGTAGCTGACCCGGATGTCGTTCAGCGGATCAGGGAAATCAATCAGGATATCAAGCGAGGGCGTCCTGTTGCAGGATTCGCAGAGGAACTGGCGGACATTGCAGGACGCTTTATGCCTCAGTTGCCAAGAGATACAGCAGAAAAAAGACAAACGCAAAATCAGGGCCGAGCTGCCAATCAATGAAGAAAAGACCCCGATGAGGGTCTTTTCTTCATTTAGGTGCTAGCCCCTTTTAGGGCAGTCATCACTTGATTATCTAGTTTTTCAGCTGCCTTTTTATCGTAGGTTTTTTCATACTGAGGTTCTACTGAAATTCGCGAACCATAAAACATAACATCCCGCACCCCATTGATCAGCATTTCAATTTTTGCAAGCTTAAGCGGAACGCCAGCCATTTTCTCGTCCTGTATAGTTGCTTCACCGCTTATTGCATATACCGAACCAGCACCAATTAAAGTTAATGTAACACTCCTGTTGTTTTCAATATTCTTAACAATACGTGAACGATTATCTACTGCAAAAACAATGGTTGATTCATTCAAAGCATATATCCAGGAAATGGCACTAACGTTAGGAGAACCCGTATCCTTGTCTACGGTGTTTAACAATACGAATCTTTCTTTTTTAAACAATGGCAACAATTGTTCATTTAATGATCGAGCTACGGTTTCAGCCAATAGGATAACCTCCTGTAGACAAATGTAATGGATCATTCTTATTGTATACCCAATCCCTTCCAATCATCAATCTATTCTCCCTCTTCCTAATTCCACCCTGATCTTGGTATACTAACAAGTAATAATTCTGACAAGGAGACTGATCATGAAAGTCATCGTTTATTCTACAAGCCATTGTCCCGAATGCAATGTATTAAAGATGTTCTTGCGCGATTACCAAATTGATTTTGAGGTTCGAAATTGCTCAACTCAACCTTCCTACTGGGAGGATGTAAAGGGCTATGGGTTCCTCGGGGTTCCTGTTACCGTTATTAACGGCAACGCCATCCAAGGCCTGAGGCCACAGGAAATAATGAACGAGATCAAGAAACACCAGGGCTAGCGCGACTCTAGCTTGACAAACACCAACCCAGGTTACGAAATCAAGAAAAGGGCCGTCACCCTGCGAGGGGACAGCCCTTTAAACCCGATTACTTTAAAGTTAACAGATATTCAGCCACTGCATCTTCAATGCCAGGAACCAATCCTGCTGGCATACCGCCTTTACCATTGCGAAGAATATCTGCAATTGCAGCTTGGTCATACTTCTGGTCTAGATTATGTAAATTTGGACCTGCAGAACCTTTTAAATCAGCACCGTGACAGGATGTACAAGCAGCCTCTACAGTCCCTTTCACTTCTTCAGCAGTAGGACCTGCAGCCTGTTCCGCTTGTTCGCCTTCTTTTGGAACGCCAGCACCGGAGAAAGCCAGACCTAAGCTAAGAACGAGTCCACCTGCTAGCAAACTAAGCAGCGTTCTAGATGTTTTACCCATTACTCTTCACTCCTTTTTCCAACTCAACATCTCTATTTTTACTCTTTTTCACTCAATAGTCCCATTATAATATCTTTTCCCTAGAAATGCGAATAGAATTCTTAGTTAAAATCATAACGTTCAGGATTTTCATTGATAAAGGAAAGAAGAACCTCAGCAGCTTCTTGTGGAAATTGCTGGGTCTCATCCACTCCATTTTTGGTGTACTTCACTTGATATCGGCTAGAATCCTTTACTACTTCCACAATGCTCACTTGATAATTCTGATTCAGGATATCGGCAACATGTTCCATAGATTGCTTAGCTGCTTCATCATGCGGACGGCTTTCCACCACTAACCAAAGCTGAAGCCAATTAATAAGTGTATCGTAAAGCGTCATCCTTTACCTCATCCCTTCGTTTTCCCTGGAATCCGCCGGTCTGCGCAATCTTACAAATATTAAAAGGGCAGCCGCAACTAGCATGGCCTCAATCATCGGCAAACCCAACGCTTTAAGGATCGTAAGAGGCACACAGCCAATAGCCAGCAAGATATAAATAAAGATCCGCTTTAAGAGGGGGAGCTTTCTAGCAAAACCGAGCTCATAAACAAAGGCTGCAAGTATAAGGATTATATAATAGGGATATGTATCCATCATAGTCTTGATCCATTCCAATTCCATCACCTCACTAGATACTACTTTACCTTTTCTAAAGAAAGAGAACAAGCTTTGTAGCAAGAAAACTTATAAAGCCCAGATGACATAAAAAAACTAGCCCTATAGGGCTAGTGGATATACTCGAAACACGCTTCATGTTTCAGAGGGTTTGATCAAAATAGTAAGCCTGAATGTATTTTACCACATGTCTCAATAAGATAATGGTTGAAGTTTTATCCAATTCTAACATCAGAGAAGATCCTTCAAGTAATGATAAATTCCATCCTCGTTATTAGACATGGTGACATGGTGCGCATAAGCCTTCACTTCATCTGGGGAATTACCCATGGCAACAGCCTTCCCCACAACCCGGAACATATCAATATCATTGTAATTGTCTCCAAACGCTGTACATTGGCTAAGCGGAATCCCAGTATTCCTGCTCAACCTGCATAGAGCGGATGCCTTGTTATCATGCCCTGATAAAACTTCCCACATATCAGGATTGGGACTTAATCTGATCCCTGGATCGATACTATTTAATTCCTGTCTAATTTTCTCCCTGCTTCGGCTGGATATTCCATCCAAATTAAAAGCGAGTAGATTCTTAGCGTGGATTTTTTCGTGGAATTGATTATGATCAAACAAGCGCATGCAATGTTCTACATCATTATAGGGAGTATGATAAGAAGTGCTTATGACCATGTGGTTCGTAGCGATCAGAAAATCTGCGAGACCGGAGACCAGCTCAATAAAACGGCGGATAAAATATGGAGGTAAATTATTATCATAAAGAATTTCACCTTCACGTGTGCGAATATGCGATCCATTGCCGCAGATCACATAATCGACCATTGGCGAGACCTTCTTCATGATAGGTTTAGTGCAGGCCCAGGTCCTACCCGTACAGAGTGCAATCGGATGTCCCTCGGCTCGCAGTTTCTGCAGGGCAAAAAGGGTATTGGGGAGGATCTGCTCCCTGCTATTCAACAATGTGCCATCGATGTCAAATATAAACATGCCGATTCAACTCACTTTGTTTTTTAGAATACCATATTCTGAAGATTATAGCAATGTTTTTTTAAACGTAGGATAAGCCCTTTTTTTCGAAATAAAAAAAAAGCCCATTAAAAATTTTGGGCTTTTTCAATTGCCTGCATTTCCTCTTCAGTGAGATGGTAAGAGGACTTTCCATTTTCCAGCGGCTTGGCATATGTCCTAGATTCCTCACGTCCGAATATACTGGTCATTACAAAACCATCCGCTTTGTCGTCAATAAAAGCGATGGAAAAGCTTAGATCACTTCCTTCATTAGCGAACGCGTTAAACCTGACGACCCCTACATTCCCTTTCTTTCGTTGAAGAGTATCGGCCATTTGGCCTAGCGACTCCTTCTGTATGCAGTGCTCTTGTTCAAGAAGGTAAATACGATCGAACAGCTTCTCCAGTAACGACTCCAAGTTTTCCTTTTCTGTCCCCTCGAGCAGCTGGTTAAACTGTTTTCTTAATTTCCACAAACGCACCCATGTAACAATGATCCATACCAAGAGGAGAATGACAAAGATCATCAGCATTCCGATCATTATTGCCATGATCTGCAGTTCGTTCCAGGTGTTCACGTTAATCTCCCTCCCCCTCATATCCTGTTTCTAGTCTGTACTATGTATTGTCGCTAATTCATCTTACCTCCTCCATGGATCCTCTTTGATTGATTGAAAAAAGCTTCATTGAAGCATTTTTCGTGGTAAGCCAGACCACTTTTAGAGGAAGCTTTTTCCCTAGCTTTACATCAAGGGGTAAACCCTCAAATTTGATAAAATTGATTTTATCAAATTTGACCCGGAGGGTTGATGTAAAGCTAGGGAATTTATGTGTTTAAGAAAGCTTGTTCACTTTAGCGCTTTAGTGAACTTAAACTTTCTTAAACAGTCAAAAAATAAAGGAAGCACCCTTCATTATAAGGCGCTTCCTCAGATATGCAAACTATATTTCCAGCATCAGCATTTCCAATCTTAGGCCCTCTAGCCTTTTCTTACATTCATCTGCTCGGTGGGTTTCGCCTTGCTGCATCGCTTCGAATAATTGTGCCAATTCATAATCCAATTCAAGCCTTAAAACCGGAATCCTTTCTTCTGCGTCCTTACGTTGGATGGCTTCTTGAACTTGCTCCATAGTGACGATGCACTCCTTTTCAAACAAAATCTTCTTATTAGGTCCCTTAATTTCAACGATTCGCACAGACTCGCCATAACGAATATTCTGAACCAGCAGCTGATCATTTGAAAGAAGCTTTACCACAGCGTGTCCCTTTACATCTTGTATAAAGCGCTGAAAAATCGTAGCAAATCGGATATCTCTAAAATGATAACTCTTGTTTCGCAACTTGTATGTTTTTCCATGTTTCTCAAAAGTTAATCTTGTTGTTGTTTCCACTGTCTTAATGGAGAGGGTAAAGTACCTTTTTGTTTCTTTCCAAGCTATTGGCAGTCCCGCTTCAACCACGGCATCAATAAGACACTCGATGTGAGATTTCTCGAAATGCAAGGTGATATTGCTATATTCCATAACCTCATACGATTTCATAAGCGGCCTCCATCTTTTACTAAATTTTCAGTATATTTAATACAATAATATTACGAATAAACAATAAAATCAAGTATAAATTAGGCAAATCCACTTTTTCTCGCCCTTGTAAATGCTTGCCTCTTGTTGTGTCTTATATATGTATGAGCATTATGGTATATTTATGTTAAATTCACTACGCGGAGGCTATAAGGAATGGTTTTTACTGGCTTTACCCCTAAGGATTTTGCTGTCTTCTCTATCGAGGGACTTGATGAAAGAATGGAAGCGATTCGTGAACAGATACAACCTAAATTTAAGGAGATAGGAACGCTTCTTTGCGATGAATTGGCTGTTTTAGCCGGGAACGAAATGTTTTTGCATATTGCTAAGCACGCTCGAAGAACGGTCAATCCTCCAAAGGATACTTGGTTAGCCATCTGCCATGATAAGCGGGGCTATAAAAAGCACCCGCACTTTCAGGTTGGTCTGTTTGATGACCATGTATTTATTTGGCTGGCTTGCATCTACGAGGCTCCTAACAAAACACAGATTGCGGAGAACTTCCTAAGAAATATAGATGCGCTTCGCGATATGATTCCAAGTGATTTTGTCATTTCATTGGACCATACACAGAAAAACTCCTTATCTATGAAGGACCTAAGCGGTGAGCAGCTGGAAGAAAGCTTAGTTCGATTTCGCGATGTGAAAAAAGCGGAATTCCTGGTTGGCCGACACTTTCCAAGCGGAGATCGGATCCTAGAGAACGGCGATGAATTTATCGGCATCGTTAAACATACGTTCAAAACCTTAATGCCTTTATACCAAATGGCTTTTCATTCATCTTAATCTCCGCCTTAAAAGGCGGTTTTTTTTTTTTCTATAGGAAAACCTAAAAGAAAATATTGTTGAAATCGTTACAGATTGATATACTCAATTTTGTTGCAATTTTTATATGGATGGGGGGATAACGATGGATCAAAATAAAACCCCGCTTTTTTCAGGACTATTGGAACATGCCAAGCGGGATCCCATTCAATTCCATATCCCAGGTCATAAAAAGGGACAAGGAATGAATCCCGAGTTTAGGGAGTTTATCGGAAAAAACGCATTATCCATCGATTTGATTAACATTGGCCCTCTGGATGATTTGCATCATCCAAAGGGAATGATCCTGGAAGCTGAACAATTGGCTGCTGAGGCATTTGGGGCAGATTATACATTTTTCTCCGTGCAAGGAACCAGCGGTGCAATCATGACGATGATCATGGCCGTTTGCTCTCCTGGAGATAAGATCATTGTACCGCGCAATGTACATAAATCAGTCATGTCAGCCATTATTTTCTCAGGGGCTATCCCTGTATTTGTTCATCCAGTGATGGATGAACAGCTAGGGATTTCCCACGGCATTACGACGGAATCGGTTCGCAAAGCACTCGAGCACCATCCGGATGCGAAAGGGGTATTGGTCATCAACCCCACTTATTTTGGAATATCTGCAGATCTAACGGGAATCGTGGAACTTGCTCACCAATTTGAGATTCCAGTTCTAGTCGATGAAGCACATGGGGTCCACATTCATTTTCATGAGGATCTTCCGGTTTCAGCGATGCAAGCGGGAGCCGACATGGCAGCCACAAGTGTCCATAAGTTAGGCGGTTCTCTAACCCAAACCTCCATTCTCAATGTACGGGAAGGATTGGTCTCGGCGAATCGAGTAAAGTCTGTGATTAGCATGCTAACAACTACATCTACGAGCTATATTCTTCTTGCATCATTGGATACAGCACGCAAGCAGCTTGCCATGGATGGCAGGGATATGGCAAATGCAGCTATCCAAATGGCGGACATAGCTCGCAGGGAACTAAATGAAATTCCAGGCATTTACTGTGTCGGCAGCGAAATACTGGGTACTCCCGCAACTTTTGCAATGGATCCTACCAAGCTCATTATTCATGTAAAAGAACTTGGGATTACGGGTTACGAAGTAGAAAAATGGCTGCGGGAGCATTATCGGATTGAGGTTGAACTTAGTGATTTGTATAACATCCTTTGCATTATTACCCCAGGGGATACGGATGAAACGATTCAAGCACTAATTCGAGCCATCAGACATCTTTCCGATGAATGCTATCTGAAAAGCAAGATAGAAACGGTGTCCGTTACCTTGCCAAAGATTCCTGCATTAGCTCTTAGTCCAAGAGAAGCCTTCTACTCGGAAACCGAGATCATTCCCTTAAAGGAAGCCCAGGGTAGAATTATTGCTGAATTCATCATGATCTACCCGCCA
The DNA here is from genome assembly GCF_040813775.1 of Ammoniphilus soli. Classification (NCBI taxonomy): domain Bacteria; kingdom Bacillati; phylum Bacillota; class Bacilli; order Caryophanales; family Paenibacillaceae; genus Ammoniphilus; species Ammoniphilus soli. The sequence continues at coordinate 234,808 of NZ_JBEGDL010000001.1, read as the reverse complement.
GGAATCCCTATATTTCTTCCCGGAGAAATCATTTCTCAAGATAACATTGATTACATTCAGGAGAATTTGGCGGTCGGCCTTCCGGTTCAAGGACCAGAGGATGAAAGCATCGAGACCATTCGAGTAATTAAAAGGCATAATCCTATAAAATAGCTTATAGCTATAGCTATCCATTAAATCAGGTGTGAATCCCCAAGGGATTCACACCTTTTCCTTTTTTCACAAAGTATTCACTGTATTTACCTGGTAGGGTATGAGAGAATGACGGTATAAATAGTACAAATGGGGTGAGTGAGATGAAAGTTGGGGGAACCAGAACAGTAACACAAGTGGCCATTTTCCTATTGTTCTTCATTGTTCCTATACTGGATCTCTTTAGGATGGATTTAATGCAGCTCCGCTTTTATGTTTTGCGAAAAAGTTTTTCCTTTAGCGAAGGGTATATTCTGCTTCTTAGTGTACTTCTTATCGTTTTTTTCTTTGTTGGTATTTCTAAGTGGTTTGGACGCCAATTTTGCGGATGGATGTGTCCTCATAATACCTTCTCCGCTTATATCACCAAATTTACCGGATCTGAGAATCTGAAAAACAAGCCACAGGTTCAAAAACTGCTGAACATTCTTTTATCTGTTATATTTGCCCCAGTTATTGCTTTTAGTATGGTCGCTTATTTTTTTGATCCTATTATTTTATTCAGAGATATTATCACGTTGCAGTGGAACAGCTGGGCGATAGGCGCCTACGCCGTCTTGATCATCCTCTTCTTTATTATGATTTTTAGGCTGAGAAGCATATTTTGCCGGACAGCATGTCCTTATGGCATGTTTCAAATGATCCTATCAGACAAGGACTCGCGGAATGGCGGCATAAAGAACATGTTTAGAGGGGCGGGATTGGTTCTCTTAATTCTCGTAATGACGATCATGGGTTTGTTAGGATACTCTATAATGACCACTAGCGGATTTTCTGTCTCCATTGATAAAAAAATACAAGGCATACCGGCAGGAGAATATATTACTTACGCGTATGGCTTAGACATTCGGAATAACTATAAGGAGCCTGTCCTCTATCAAGTCGAATATGACGGTATTCCTTCTGCATGGGATAGCAAGCTTCCTTCAGTTCTGAAAGTTGAAGGAAACAGTTCCCTTGAAGAAACGATGATGTTCCGCATCGATCAAGCAAGCTTGGGACAAAACTTTAGTATTTTGATCAAGGTAAAAAGCGAAGATGGTCATGTGATTGAAAAGAACCTGAGCATTTTTCCGGTTGCGTCTAAATAAAAAATGCGAAAATGAAGAAGCCCTTCTGCTGTATGCATCAGGGCTTCTTCATTTATGAAATCTCTCTGACCTTCTCTTCACTTTCCTTAATCCATTTAATCTTCTCTTCACCGTGAAGCTCTTGGGCTAAAAAGCTAAGGCATTCAAAGAAAAGGTTCATTACGTTTGTCCCGTACCTATCCCTGAAGCTATCCAGTGCCTTCGTAAAGTGAAAATTCTCCAGGGCCTGAATCCGGCTATCTTCGACGATCTTTTTACCCAAGTCTGTAAGGAATACGTTCACGACTCGACCATCTTTGTCGCTTTTCTCAATCGTAATTAAATCCTTCTCCATCATCTTCTTGACGTGAATAACAACAGAAGAAGGGTGCCAGAAAGTCCACTCAGCAATTTGTGTTACGCGTACCCCTTCATAGCAATACACAATCCACAAAATATTAAGTTGCACTGCTGAATCCAAATTAAGCCGTTTCGCTGCCGCCTCCCAATCATCCTTGTTTACAACAGAGATGGCTCGGAATAGGTTTAGAGCCTCATGAAGTTGTTGAATGCGATCCTGCATATCCTTCATCGTTTTCTCCTCACTTACATACTTTGATTTCAACCTATTATGTTATGGCAATGCAATCATTTTGTTGTTTGTAAAGTATTATGCTTATTGTATATTTTTCAAAAAATTTAGTCAAGCCCTTTTTCAGCCTTTATTGCCAGACTTCTGGATTCGGTTGTCAAACTCCTATAGGAATGCTAAGATGTGGATAGCACAGCAGAGGTGCGCTTAGCAAGGGAGATCAAGCGAACTTGAGGAGTGAAAATTCGATGGGTAGCAGTGCCTATATAAAGTTAGTTAAGGAATCGCGTGTTCACCAAGTTACATTGGATGATGTCAAAAGTAAAATAAAACATTACATAGAGATGACACAAAAAACAGGACAACAGCTGGCATGGGGTTATGCTGATGCTGCCTTTCCCTATACGTTGATAGAAAAGCCGGAAGCTCAAGGCAAGTGGTTCTATCTCAAGGGAAATGACCCTAAGCTTTACAAATACATCATGTTCGGTGTTGGAGAAGAAGAAATAGAGAGAGAAGATGAAAAAACTTCTCAATTTTTTATCCAGGTTGTTTTACCGGAAGGCAGCACTCATGGCGATAAGGGCAAAGCAAATGAATTCTGTAAATATCTGGCTAAGGAATTTCAGGGGGAGCTTCATTTATTTAATAATCGAGTAATGTATTATTATCCACGCAAATAAGGAACTACGAAAAAGCTTTATGGATGGCTAAGAAAAGGAGTAGCCCCCTTTCCAGGTAGGGGCTACTCCTTTTCTTTTTCTTTAATTGGAATTCACTTTAATAATGGTTTGTCCGACTCTTACATACTTGTCCGTATGTCTAATTTTCATCAGAAATTGGATTTTATATTCTCCTACGCGATCAAAGGTAATCTCATCCAGTGTAGCAATCCCGACAAAAGCTGTTCCTCTCGCTTGGGTATTGACGGGATCTAAATCAATCGATAAGATTTCTCTGTTCCTGGGATCCAGTACAGTCACCTGGGAATATAACGCTCTCGTTGCAGGTGCACCATCAATCATATAGTACAGATGGGGAATCATTTTCGCATTCTTTTTAACGGATGTAAAAGGCGTGAGAGAAATCCGATTGGTCGCACTTTCCTTAACCTGTTCAGAAACGATCATGTTCACATTGGGTTTAGTTCCAAGGAGTGCAATGATATCCCCCTCAACAGGTGCTTCATAGCCAAGCCCTCTTTCGAGAAACGAATCAACTTTAACAAAACGCTTAAAGAAGGCATCTTCAACTGGAGCGCCAAGGGCAGGTGTTGAACCTAAGAGACAAAAGGTGGAGATGAGAGCTATCGCCTTGCGTTTCATTGTGAACCTCCGTATTTCTTTTTCTTACATGGTTATACGCGCAAAGTGCCCAATAGTTTTGTTTGATCCCCAATTTTATTTTGTTTTGCCTTTGGCTCCCAGAAAACCCATTCATTAAGCTTCTCATCCCCTACCACACGTACCTTACTCCGTATTTCCCGTTCTTATATCGGAAGATCTCCACTTCTTTTGGACTTCTGTATCCATACACCCACCAATCTTCACTCATGCGCTTAGCTAAACAGCCTGCCTGGAACTTCGATTCAAACATTCTTGACCAATAGATCCATTTCATTCTAGAAAAACTCCTTTATGATTTCTCGTTAACAGAGAACACTAAGTATAAATTGTTCAGATAAAGGATGATTTATCATGTTCAAGGTATGGTTCAAGCAAGCTTTTCCTCATAAAACGTTCCAAGCGCATTTCCGTGTAGAACATGAGTTTCATGGCGTAGTTCATCATCACATTTCCGAAACCTTCAAAATCAGGCCCGTAAGCCTTTTGGGTGTGCAATTTTTATTAGATGGGGTACAGGTAAGTGATCCTGTCCTCCATTTGAAGTCGAAGATTATGGTAAACAACGATTATATAAAAGTGTGCTTTCAGGTTATTGACCCAGCAGAGTCGAAAAAAATGATCAACCAATTGGTAAGAGCCCTTGTTAAACAATTATTGGCTTTTGAAAAGCGGTTTTACTCCAATCCCGTCGTCCACTATGTCGAGCCCTTCTGCAAGAGATGTATCCATTACCAGACCAAACCGTTAAACCAATGCATAGCTACCTGTTGCTTTCAGGCTAGCGAATCGGAGAACGCTGCCGAGAAGGCTGAATTATCCTTTAATAGTAATCCCAGGAATTAGGGATTTTATTACTTATCCTACCTGTTGGTTTTCATCTGAATCGTTTAGCTTCCTATCCCTCTCCGCCTCTTCTTCATCGCGAAGCCGATGGGCCATGCGGCTGGATGCGGATGCGGCGATGCTAGCGACAAGATCATCCAGGAAAGTATGAATCCCTTTTCCTCGTTTCGTATCTAGCTTTTTAATGATTCCGACTTTTTGTTTATCAAGATGACCAAAAGTGGTTACGGCTATACTTCCGTATCCAAAAACGGATCCAAGGGCCAGTGTTTCGTCACAGCCAAACAACCCTTCGTCGCTTTCCACTATGGATTGCAATGGTTCGGCCAATAGCCCCTTTTCGGCTAGGATATCCAGTTCTGTTCCAACCAATACCGCATGCTGTATTTCCCTTTTCTCCAGTACGGCATGAACGCTTTCAATGCAGCTTTCAATCTTTAGTCCTATGTGATACGGGGCTTGCATAAGGTAGACAACCTCGGCAATATCCTCAATCGTGACACCACGATCATCCAGTCTTTTCAATGCTGCTGCCTTCACTTCTTTGCTGTGTATTTGTCTCCTCATAAGAAATCTCCCCTCTAATGCGATCTATCCCCACTCAAAACCTGTTTGGCTCCTTTTCTTTCGGAATAAGATTGTATAAACTTCCTCGAGTTGTCATCCTTATTCCGCATAAATTCCCTAACTTTACATCAACTCTACGGGTCAAATTTGATAAAATCAATTTTATCAAATTTGAGGGTTTACCCCTTGATGTAAAGTTAGGGAAAAAGCTTCCTTTAAAGGGGGTCTGGCTTCCCTGAAATGCTTCAATGAAGCTTTTTTTACCGCTAAAAAACAAATCATCTATTAATTCAAACAAAAAATCAGTCTCCTACTAAATAGAATAACACAAAATATAAAAATCGAAGGGGCTAATTAAAGGCTGTAAATTATTCTATGTCAAGGAAGGTAAGGTTATCACCGTCCATTCACCTGTCTTGCTTGCACAAAAATAATACATCGCAAATAGGAAAACAATAACAATACATGTTAGAATAAAGGTAAACCTTCACGAGGAGTGATGAAGAAAAATGAAATACACGATCGCCATATTTCCAGGACACGAAGTCCAGGAGCGCGCCAACTCTTACCGGAAAAGATACGATTCCCATTATGCGCTCATTCCTGCCCACTTGAAACTGAAGTGGCCTTTTGACGCAGCTGAACAAGACCTTTCAGGCATCGTTGACTATATTGATCGCGTGGCTAAAGAGACGGATCCTTTTGATCTGACTTTCCACAAGATCAAAACGTTCTATCCGACGAATCCGGTTATCTATTTTGGTGTTCAAGATCCTTCTGATCTAGTTTCCCTGCACAGTAAATTAAATGAGGGTATTCTCCAACGAGATGAGAAGTACGTCTTTCTGCCCCACTTAACGATTGGTCAAGACATGATTGAGGACGAGTTTCACGACGTGTACGGCCGACTGAAAATGATTAACCTGAATTTGAAAAGCCACATTGACCGCATATCCTTACTCTATCAATTAGGTGATAAAACATGGACAACCCATCAAACCTTCCTCTTGGGGAAAAAATAATTGCTTCTGTGAGAGCGGTGAAGACTCCGGAGGAAAAGGACCATGCCCGCTCTGTCCGAAAACAGGTATTTATTGAAGAACAAAACGTCCCTCCGGAATTGGAATATGATGCACATGATGAAGATCCACAGACCGTGCATTTTATAGCCTACTCCAATGGCATCCCTCAAGGTGCAGCCCGATTAAGACCTTATTCCTCCAACAGCGGAAAAATCGAAAGGGTGGCTGTTCTCAAGGAAGCCAGAGGCCAAGGGATCGGTGCGCTTCTTATGGTAGCTATAGAGGAGCAAGCCGTTAGAAGAGGATTTAATAGTTTAAAGCTAAATGCTCAGCTGCATGCTGAACCTTTCTATCGCCGCATCGGCTATTCCCCGATTGGCAATGTGTTTCTGGAAGCGGATATCGAACATATTGCAATGGAAAAAGAGCTGGAAAGTTAATTTCCAGCTCTTTCTTTTGCCTTTTTCTTCAATTGTAGTACGGTATCATAACTTGTTTTTCTATTTCCCAAATCACCATGGAAGATCACCCCATTACGTTCCCCATGGAAATCAGAGCCCGCTGTTACGATGAGACCATGCTGCTCCGCGAGCTGGCTATAGTACCTTTCCTGTTCTGCGTCATGATCCGAGTGATAGGCTTCTATCCCTTCTAATCCGTTATCGATTAGTCTTTTCAAAAGGCCATTATCAGGCCCATATAAGCCAGGATGAGCCAAAACAGGTACCCCTCCCGCTTCCTTGATCCAATTGATTGCATCCTGAGGCGTTATCCGCGGGGGGTTCGCATAAGCTTTTGCGTTTTGCCCTAAATATTCACGAAAAGCTTCTTCCATTGAAGAAACAATGCCTTTAGCCATTAAGACCTCAGCAATATGAGGCCGACCGATATTTCCTTCGTCCATCTTTCTTCTCTGGCTCACCTCTTCTAAGGTAATGTCAATGCCCAGTTTCTGCAGGTTTTCAACAATCATCTCATTGCGTTTGTTTCTCGTATTGCGCAATTCCTGCAATCGGGTAAGGAAACGCTGGTCCTCAATGCCGATATAATATCCAAGTACGTGGATATCCTTGCCCTGGTCAACGGTGCTGATTTCTATGCCGGGAACAACCTCGACCCCCCATTTTTCGGAAGCTTCGATGGCCTCTGCAATCCCGGCAACAGTATCGTGGTCGGTAATAGCCAAAGCCTTCAATCCTTTTTCTTGTGCTCTTTTTACGCTTTGATGAGGTTCATATGTACCGTCGGAAGCTGTTGTATGCGTATGGAGATCAACCATTTTCTATCCTCCTTTTCAATTTATTTTACAAAACCATTCTTTTTCTCCAACATTCCTCATATGATTTCACTATCTATGGAAGGGTCCTATCTTTCCTCTATGGTTCCATTCGATATGATAAGGGAGGAACGTACGTGCAATTGAAGGATAAGTGCTTAAATGGACTAGTGAAATCGTTTTCTCTGGTAGACTCCACCTTTACCCAGCAAGGTTTTAGGCGATGCGGGAAACCCGAAGCAGTTACTTATCAGCTGATTATACAAGACTCTGCTACACAAAGCCTCTACACTCTAGTCATTCCGACTCGGAAAGAACATTCCGATTCTAATCAATACACCGTACGAATTGGTAGGGCTCATTTAAAGAAAGACGGTCGTACTGAAAAGCTTAAGCCATCTATGAAGATCCCAGAACCGATTTGGAATGCAGTCCAAAGCAAACTGGCAGAAATTGCTGATTATCTGCAGGTACAAAAAACATAAAATTAGGGAGGCCGCTAGGGAGCTGTCCCTGATTCATTTAATTTCTCCCTAAGATCCCAAACTAATCCCTAAACGCTTCCCTGATCCATCTCCCAAACAGAAAACACGGCTAGCTCTTAGGCGCTAGCCGTTTTTGTTCCGGTTGGTTAATATCCAAGGATGTGATATCCGGCGTCAACATGAATGATTTCTCCCGTAACTCCGCGAGATAAATGACTCATTAGGTATAAAGCCGTATCCCCTACTTCGGACTGATCTACCGTACGGCGCATAGGAGATTTTTCTTCAATAAGGCTGAGGATTTTATTAAAATCACCGATGCCTTTAGCCGCTAATGTACGGATCGGTCCTGCAGAAATTGCATTGACGCGAATATTATGCTTACCCAAGTCTGCAGCTAGGTATCTGACTGAAGCATCTAGAGCAGCTTTGGCTACACCCATAACATTATAGTTTTGGATGACGCGCTCACCGCCTAGATAAGTAAGGGTAACGATGCTTCCCCCTTCCGTCATAAGACCCTTCACCGCTTTGGATACCGCTACTAAGGAAAAAGCGCTAATATCCTGGGCTAGAGCATATCCTTCCCTGGACGTGTCGACGAAATCCCCTTCCAACTCTTCCGTTTTTGCAAACGCAATGCAGTGAGCAAGTCCGTGGACAACTCCAACCTCTTCCTTGATCTGCTGGAAGGCTTGTTCGATATCTTGATCGTTCGTAACATCACAGGATATAAGAAGCTTTCTTTCTGGCTTTAGGGTATCCACCAATTCCTCGACATTTTTCTTCAGGCGTTCTCCCTGATATGTGAAAATCAAATTCGCGCCCGCCTGATGCAAGGATTGGGCAATCCCCCAAGCGATACTTCTTTTATTGGCTACGCCCATGATGATATAGTTCTTGCCGGCCAACAATTGACTCATAGGATGAAACCTCCCTATCTGTTCTATTAGAATTTCATCTTTGATAAGCAAACATAGTAAGTAAAGCTTCTTCGAAGCATATTCAAGGAAGCCAGACCGCCTTTAGAGGAAGCATTTTATGCGGAATAAGGATGAGAAATCGAAGAAGTTTTTTCTTTCTTATTCCGTTAACAAAAAAAAACACGAAGTAGTGTTTGGATCATTATACCACTTCGTGAAAAAAAAAGAAATCTCCATTGCCTATTCGGTGTCACCCATGCTATTCTGTTCCCACTTTTCATCAAGACTGGTCATCGTTTGACCATCCACCACCATATGGTCAATCAAAGGATTCAATGAAGTTCCGAAAGCCCCTGGATATCGAGGTTCTCCATGGGGTTCCCTTAAGTACCATCCGCTCATTAAAGTCCCTCCTTTTAATTAGTTAGATTTTTTCGGAGCATATGGGTTGAACTCTTCAGGATCCTCTGGGTCCAGGTTGGTTTTCGCGCCAATAAAGGGACCTGCAGGGGTTTTCTGGATAATGCGGTCATTCAATTGATCAAAGTCAGGCAATTGGTTCCCATCTATATGTTTATCCATTATATTCATCGCCTCCTATAGCTTAGAGTCGACGTTCTCATTGATTTCTATGTATCCTTTATAAGAGACAAATACATTTTATTCAAATCGTCATTAACCGCTTTATATTTATGCGGCTTTACCGGGATGTTCAGCCATTGGAATACTTGACATAAGTCATCAAGAATTTTGTCCGTAGAATCATAAACGCGCTCAATATCCTGTAAGGTTGCTGTTTCTATGCCGTGAGCAACTATGGTTCTATGGCGAATATCCATCAAATCTCCCATATTTTTGCCGGATAGAACGTTTACAATTTTTTGCCACTTCCCGCCGCCTTGACGCAAAATTTCCTTCATCCCGTTAAGCAATCCCCGATATAGCTTAAATTGGTGTTCAAAGGCTTGCTTTTGATAAATCCTATCCCTTAAGGAATATTCTTGTTTCAGCTTAAATTGAATGACCGCATATTTATAAAGCAATTCACGCAACTGAAAGACACGGCCGAGAAAATCGGTATATGCCTCTCTATCCAATTGAATAACTAATTGATCTAACAATTCATTGAAAATCGATGATGGGTTTCCTTCAATAAGTAAAGGGAGATCGCTAGTATACCTGCTGAGACCTGGATATGGGGACAATTCCTCTTCAGGAACCGGATCTGCCATCCGTTTCGCCTCTGAAAAATTGAAATTGATCGCTCGCTGACAGCTTAAGACCAGTCTGTAAAAAGATGTTCCCTGTTGCTGAAGGATATCCAGCATTTCGATGGCTCCATCGTAATCATACCGATGGATTAAACGAGTTACGGCATATATTTCACAGTCATTATTCATAGTATCCCCCGCATTTCAATAACCTTCAGCCTTCTATGATAAAGCACGGATTCAGAGTAGCCAAGGAAAAATTCAATTTGTTGAGATATTGACACAACCCCTGGATTCCAAAGTACAGAAAATGCTATACAATGCAGATATAGTGATCAACGGGGGGATTTATGATGGAGGGCCTAATCATAGAAATAGAAGCCATTTTCAAGAAACACGGCATTTATTATACCTATGAAGCCCAGCCTAACCAGCGGCATCTCTTCCGGTGGAATGAGACCATGCGGGATGCCGGAATGGTAGCTGATAATGTTATGCTGGATTTCAATCTAGATGACCTTCATGAGGCGATCTTCCTGGGGCTGATCCGCATCCCTCATGCTTATCGATCACACGGAATCGGTGAGGAAATTGTTCAATTGCTCAAGGAATATGCTAAAGAGCACCATTACTCCATTTTATTGGAAAGCGCACCGGAAAACATGCTATTCTGGCAAAAAATGCACTTTTCATGCTTTATGTACGAATACTATGGATTTTGGATGATGGGCTATGGAGGTAAAAATAAGCAGCTATTTAAAGTAAAGTGGACTCAAATGAAACCGCACCTATATACCGATGCAAGCTAAGCCAATAACGCGAAAAGGGAATCCCCCGCGATGACACCATCGGGAGGATTATCGGATATAAATCTCGCTAATCATCTGCTTGTCATCATGCCCGCAAATGGGGCAAGAGAACAGATGGGGACAGTGATGTTCTTTCGCATCATTCCCAATGCCATCCTCCATTTTCATGCCATCGATTTCAAGATAGGCACTGTAGTCGTCAAAATAATCCATTAGCCTCCCGCTATCTGTCATTCTCTCTTGGCAGAAAGGACAGTCCTTCCCATATGACTCCATCTCCATGCCGTTACATAAGGGACAAATAAAAGCCATGAACGTACCTCCTCAGCTTGTCGAAGCATATTCCTATTTTCCGCTAGCAAAGGAGATTTATTCTGTTCCTAGCTTCGATATCCATTTTTTCGCCAATTCGTATGTTTCTTTACGGTTAAAAGTTGGGTCAAATAAGCTTTGCAAAGCTAACCCTTGCAAGATGGCCAGAATTAATCTTCCTGTCGCTTGGCTACCGGCAGCCATCTCGGAAATGGTTCCTGCTTTCGCATGAATAGCTTGGCCAAATAAAGCTTTCATCTCTTTCTGATGAAAAGCAAGAGAAACCAATTCATAAAAAACCTGTTGGTGTTCAGGAAAAACCTGGGACTTATACGACTCTTCCGAAACATAGGCCTCCATAGTTTCAACCGGTGTCTTGTCTCGCTTTTCTTGCTTGAATTTCTTCAGTTCTTTTAGGTCATTTTCAAAAAAGTCCTCTAGCAAAGAAATCAATAATTGATCCTTCGTCTTGAAATGATAGTAGACAACTCCTTGGGTAACACCGGCAGCTTCCGCAACATTCTTTAGCGTAATTTTCCCTTGCCCCTTCTTCACTAATTGCTGCTTAGCAGCCCCTACTAAATCAATGGGCCTAATCTGTTTCGGCTTTCCCACGCAGTTCTCCTCCCTTTTTCAAAGCCTATGTTAAGGTATATGGATTTTCTTCGCCCCCGGTATAAAGCTTGGATAATTTTTCCTGCAAACTCTCATCGAGCTCCAGATGAATCATGGCTCCCTCCTCCACTTGGATGAGGGGGTAAGCTCCTTCCTGAAGCGGATTCGCTTCTACTGTCATGAGGAATTCCGGCATGGATAAAATAACGGAGCTAAGCGGATTTTCCTCGACTTGCTGGTCGTTTACCAAATCCAAAAGATGGTTAAGCGGTGGGCTCATGAATATCGTAACCAGTCGCGCTTCCTGACCTTGATGTGTATGTTCTCGCTTTTCCCGAATCCAGATCAAAAAGGAAGACGTCCGCACAGCAGGATTAGGATGATTCTTGATAAGAGTAAGAGCTTGCAGGAGAGATGACATTAGCCTTTCTTCCGCTTGTTCCTCTCCATATTTCCCAACCGAACTGGAATAATCGATCATGTATCCGATCCCGTCTTCAAGGAGCTGCTCGTCTGTCAATTGATGAGCTTCTTTGGTTCGGATCGCTTCATCGCCTTCCTCCCGAGACTGAGGAGCTGGCAAGTCTTTAATCCGCTTCAGACAAGCTTCTCGCTCATCAGGAGGCAATTGGTAGGCTTCCGAAAAGATATGGATTAGCAGTTGTTCTTCCATGGCCAAATAATGTATCCACAACTGTTCTTGCTGGAAGATTTGTTGCAATTGCTCTTCTTCCTGTTGGTCATTCATTTTGAAGCCAACAGGAAAGCCAAGAGGGTTCTGAGGATCTGTAAGAGTCCACACCACAATGAAAAATTGGCCCTTATACACTTGAAAGTCCAGCATGACTTGCGAACCCGAGGACTGGGAAAAGTCCTCGATATCCTGAAACACGATGACGATATCCACTCTCCCGGAGGAGTCGCTTCTGGAAAAATAATGCTTCCCTTCATTCCAGACGCAATCATAGAGATCTGGGAATGAATCCTTTTCGAGAATGTTACCGACGGTCTCCTCAGATAACGCCCGATTACTCATCCTTGGCTGCTCCCCAGTCCCAACCTGCCATCTCCTGAAGCAAGCACGTATCCGTGGCATCGATATGGACAGGGGTCACAACCATATATCCCTTAACCAGCATATCGCTGTCGCTTTTCTCCACCCGTTTTCTATCGTAATCACGCTCTATCCAATATTCATCCCCCTTATCCGCAGCCCTGCGGTCAATTCGGTCGGTGTAATGGTGCAGGTCTAGAGGAACCGGGACAATTCCGCGCAGCTCACTGGCCTTTACATGAGGGATATTGACATTCAAAAACACATCAGGCGGAATCTTAAGGGGATCAACATGCTTGAGCCAGGGTCCGAGCATTTCCTTGACCTCGCCAAAGTCAAATGGGTGAAAGTGATTATCATAAGATAAAGCTAAGGAAGGAATGCCGTGGATTACGCCTTCCCTTGCCGCACTCACAGTGCCTGAATAATAAATGTCTTTTCCTAGATTAAGACCTGCATTGATCCCTGAAAGAATAAGATCCGGTTTTTCGTCCAGGAGAACGTGGAGAGCGATCTTGACACAATCGGCTGGATTTCCGTTCACACTCCAAGCCTTGACGTGCTCCAATCCATGAAAATCGACTTTCTCAGCCAATAGGGGCTGGCGAACGGTTATCCCGTGACCAACTGCACTTTTCTCTCCGCTCGGTGCTGAAACATAAACCGAAGCCCAATCAGAGATGGTTTCTACGAGATGTTTAATTCCTAGCGCATGGATGCCATCATCATTCGTTACTAGTACTTTCAGCATTGAACTCTTAACCTCCCGGAACTTTGCTGGATATTATCTCCATTCATATTATACCTTAGAAAAAGTAAAAAGCGGCATCCTAAACAGGATAACCGCTATTCGTTACTTTCTTTTCTGCTTGGACTGAAGATCTTGCATTCTTTCTTCGCTTGACTTCATCCATTTTTTCAGTTTTTCCTCTAAGGAATTTATCCTATCCTTCCCCATATCCGTTCGATTCTTTCGTTCTGCCCGTTGTCCGAATGCTGATGAATCAGAGCGTAATGGGTTTTTTTTTTCGATGCGTTGTTCCGGTTTTTTTCCATCTTTTCTTTCAAGAGGGGCTACTTGCTTGATGGAAAGAGAGATCTTCCCTTGATCGGAGATGTCAATGATTTTCACCTTTACTTTATCCCCTACAGAAAGATAATCTTCTACTTGCTTCACATATTCGCTTGCGATTTGCGAAATATGTACAAGTCCCGAACGCCCTCCTGTAAGCGATACAAACGCACCATATTCCTTTATGGCAGTAATCTGGCCCTCAATAACGTTCCCCACTGTCAACTCACTAGACATATGATCGCTCCCCTTAAACTCTATCCCTAATCGGATTAATAGTAGATATGGTTATAGATACTATATGCCTGGATCTGGTCAAATGTTCCTGTCTGGATAAAGAAAGGTGGAATTCTTATTGGAAATGGCTCTCGAAGGCCTGTCGAACCCTTTCGTCTTCCTCTTCAAGCCAATTGGCCAGCTTAGAAAGAGCATCCCCAATATAAGCCCTAAAGGCCTCTAGCTCTTCTTCATTGTAATAAACGGAGTCCTCCTCCACTTCTGTTGTCACGACCAAAGAAGTGAGGAACCGTGTCATCGGATACTCCTCATTATTTAAGAAGTAAAATACATAAGGGTGTTTTTCGACCAGTAAGGATGCCCAGTCCTTCACATCCTTGCGGTTCATGAGATCAAGCAGTTCTCCATCCTTGGCATAGCCATAAAACGAAAACAGCAGACTTCCTCTATAAGCTTTAGCGGTTTCGGGAGACTGAAGAGCATCAGCCATATAATGATCTAGCTGGTGAATATTTTCATTTTCCACTTCTTCCTTGGAAATCTTAATCATAACAGGGCTCATCTGCTTAAGGTCTGATTCCCCGCTCGGGACAGCTTCTTCTTGTTCATGTTTTCCCAGTACTTCACGGCGCCACTGCTCAAATTCATCAAAAAAGCTCTCTCCAATAGGAATCTCAAGGGAGTAGAAATAATCCTCAATTTCCGGACGAAAATCTCTCGTGAGCGCTTCCGACGTTTCATAGATCATGAGGCATCTTTCCTGCAAGAATCCATTTAATTCGTTCACCCGTTGCGGAAGTACATAATTCTTGTATATGTCCATCGTTTCTTTATCTTGCTTATCCAGAAAGAAAGTGAACTCCATCACGTCATGTTCGCATAAGTGAATATACTTTCCTATTCTTTTAGCTGTTATGGCATCCAGATTCCCCAGGAGCTCCTCGTCCAGTCTAAGGCGAATACGGATCGGCTCTATGTCGGGATTTTTCAATGCTTCTTGGTAATATTGGTGAATCAGGCTGTTCCATTGCTTAATGAGATGTTTTGCCATCCATTCTTTCTTTATAGTAACTTCTTCATAACGCTTCATATGAGGTTTCTCTTCATGCACATCCATGGGCACGGTAATAGGAATCTCATCCGTATTTCTTTCGTCCGATGCTGAAATACTAGAAGGATCCGCAGAAGGCTCGCTTGAAGACGAAAAAACCTTTTTCAGAAAACTCTTAATCATGAATCATCCTCCTGTTGCGAAAAACTTTACTTTTATCCATTCGACATGATCGACAAATTTCCTACTTAAATAAAAGAAAACTTGGCTGGTGCCAAGCAACAAGTTTTCCTCATCCTGTCCAAATAATGTAACAAAGTTATAATTCTGACAGTGAAAAAAAGAGCCTATCAGGCTCTAAAAGCTACCATCCTTCATTAAGGTAAACTCACCAATAAAATAAACAAGGTCGTCTTGCCCTTCTTCCTCCAGCATATCCTCATCTTCTGATCCCTCTGCAATGTCATCCTCATTCAGCATGCTGTTGAAGCGGTTTAACAGCTGATTGGAAAAATCCTGAAAAGGAATCGGCTCAGCCTCCGGCTGCACTTCATCCATGACCGTTATCTTCTCTAGTCCTTCAATATGCGATAGAATCGTAAACCCGCCAATTTCCCCAAGCGCCTCAGCCGTATTCAATTTAGACTTCTGCAAGCGAAGCATGAGCTGCACAAAATCATTCGCAGCGATAGACGGAAAAAGAACTTGTACAATTTTTCTCCCTTTTTCCTTTTGATCATTATCAGGTTTCAAGAGCAATATATCAAAGCTTTTCTTTTTACCTAAACCAAACACAAAATTCACCTCAACCCAGTTTTCATTAAAAAAGCTTCATTGAAGCATTTCAAAGTAGCCAGACCACTTTTAAGGGAATTTATGCGAAATAAGGATGTTAACTCATAGAAGTTTATACTCCCTTATTCCGTAAAGTATGTAAGGATGACTTTCTATTACCTTCCCCATTATACATGATTTTTATCTCCTTCGTCAGGCTTCCCCGCTGTTTGCTGGTGCATCCAAGCCATCTGCTGAGAGATTCCCATCCCCTTAAACGGCTCCTCCACTTGAGAATCAGGAAGATATAACAGCAGCGATCTATATTTCTCGCTTCCAAAAATAACCAATTGCTCGCCTTCCAGATGTTGATCTTTTATTTGTTGAGCGGTAATTTGCGCCCATTCATCAATTTGTTGCTTTTTGTATTGATTAAGATGCTCCGGATAAGACTCAATTACATCAGTCGGGGAGATTAAGTGATGTTTGGCGGAAAGAATATACCATTGATCAAAATTGGATTGCTCAATATACTCCCTCACCTTAACAAACCACGCTGAGGTATATAGTTCAGATGCCATATGTCTGCCTTCTTTTTTCTGCTTTACGCAAGCAATCAAGGCTATTCTCCTTTTTTTCGGCTGGGAAGGACAAAACATAGCGTCCAAGAGTATTCGAGTAAATCGCGTGTTCCAGTATGCCGCCATCCAATAGGAATCCACATAATATTTCATCACATCAACCATCCATTCTTTCCTCCCCCTGCATCTCCTTTTTCGCACAACTTTCTACCTTTTCTTTATTTTAACAATAAACAGCAGTAAATGCAGGGCTTTTTTCCTTTTTTCATTAAAATTGCATAGACTTTCCTAAATTAAACCAATAATAAGCTTAACTAATTTTTGGAGGTGTGTGATGGGTAAAAGATATCTGTTAGTATTGGGCTTTCTTCTCGCCATTGCAGTGGGTACTTTTCTTCCCAAACTGATTGTTGGCAATGTGGAAAGCTCCTCCAATGAAGTAACCTATCAGTTTGTCAATCTTGGCATGACTACAGAACAGTCCAGAAGCCAGATTGAGGGAATTCTGAATGGACTAATTGGCATCTCCGATTTCAAGATTGATTCCACGGCAGACGTTGTTACCATCACTCTCGATCCGGAAACCATGAAACCCGAATGGATTATGAAATCCCTCGATTCCCATGGTTATTTGCCAGATGAGTACCATAAGGTGAAATAAATCCTAGTTATACCTCAAGTTCAGACAACGAAGAGGGTGTCCCTAAAAGCCAGCAGGCTTTTGGGACACCCTCTTCGTTAAGCTATACCCCAACCAATTGCAGATCTAATTCTTCCAATTGATCTAAAGAATTTGGCTCATTGCGATAAACATTTGTCTTCTTGCGGGCAACGCCGGTCTGAAGACACCGTTTCCTTTTCAAACTGTACACGAATAATAATATGCGTACCTGTAACGCTGGATTTGGACATTTTAGTTCCACTTTTCGTTTGAATGAAACATGTTTAGACTGCAACCTAAGTGCTACATAAAATAGCGGTAGACCAATATCGCTTCGGGGAAAGCGATTGCAAGCAAGGAAACAGCGACAAGCATGATGATAAAAGGAGGCGTACCTTTGATGACCTCCATATAAGGCCTATTAAATACGGCACAAGCCGTAAAGATATCGCAGCCGAATGGCGGTGTCGAGGCTCCAATAGCCGCCTGGAGAGTGATAATGATACCAAGCACGATCGGATCGATGCCTGCCTGCATGGCAACCGGAAAGAAAATCGGCGTCAGAACCATAATGACTACGATTTGGTCAACAAACATGCACCCTATAAAGAAGAAAAGGGTTACCATGATCAAAACGGTAAGGGCAGATGGATCGGGTCCAAGAACGCCGGAAGTAATCAATTCAGGGATTTCCGCATAAGAGATGACCCAGGAAAAGGCAGAGCCTCCAGCGACAAGGATAAACACAGCAGCGGTTACCAGGCCAGTGGATAAAGCAATCCCATGGAGGTCTTTTGCCTTAACCGACTTGAAGATGAACATCTCAAGAATGATCGCATACAGAACAGAAATCGCAGCGGCTTCTGTAGGGCTGAACTGTCCAGAATAAATCCCGCCGATAATGATAACCGGAAACCCAAGCGGGAGAAGCGCCTTTTTCACTCCGTTCCAACGCTCTCCCCAGGTTACTTTCGGCTGTTTCGGAATATTTTTTGCTCTAGCATAGAAATAGCTGTATACGGAAAAGAACAAAAATACAACTAATCCCGGAAAAATCCCTGCAATAAACAGCTCCCCTACGGAGGTCCCTGTAACCACGCAATACATGATCATCCCAATGCTTGGCGGAATAAGCAACGCCACATCGGCAGCATTGACAATTAAGGCCATGACAGCCTTATCCTGATATCCGATATTCAACAGCTTGGAACGCATGGGTTTTCCGACTGCTACAACTGTTGCCTGCGCCGAACCGGAAATGGCGCCAAATAACGTACAAGTGGCAGCCGTTGTAATGGCATACCCTCCGCGTATATGACCCACAAAATTGCCTACAAAATCCACCAAGCGATTAGCTGTTTGCCCTGCCGCCATAATATCAGCAGCGAAAATAAACATCGGAACCGCAAGGAGGACAAAGGGAGAAACCCCTGCATAAAGCTGTTGCGTTACCATCATGGGATCCATATTAGGAAAATACTGATTCAACACGACCAATGGCGCCGCAATCAGCGACATCATCATAGGAAAGCCTATCAACAGCAGTGCAATCATGATGGACATTAAAGTTAGTACCATAAAAAAATCCCCTCCTTACGTCCTAGATGATATGGGACACCTTGTAATCAGATTCTTGGTCATCCTTGGATAATTCTACTTCTTCTTTCTCGTTAGCCATTTTTTCTGTTCCTATATAGACTTCTTTTTCTTTCAAGTTGATCCAAAAATTACGTGCATACTGAATCCCTCCCAGCGCAAAACCAATCGGGACAAACATAACAATCAGATACATCGGTACCCTTAGGGAGGGGGTTACTCTTCCCAAGGATTCTACTTTCAATGTGTACTCGATTCCCAAATAAGCCAGATAGAACAAGGTGATGGAAGTTACGCTAGAAATGATGAGAATAAGAACCTTTTGCACCTTTTGCGGTGACAAGTCCATTAAGGCGGTCATGCTGATGTGCCTGCCTTTCCGGGCTCCATAGCTGATACCAATAAAGGTAATCGCTATGACAAGAAATTGCCCGGCCTCTTCTGCAAAGTGCCAGCTGTAGTTAAATACCATGCGGCTGATAACATTACCAATTAAAATGAACGCCATAAGCAGAATGGAAAAGCTTAAAATCTTTTCTTCAATCCTCGTTATCCATCGATCAATCAAATGGAGAATCCTCATTAGATCATTTTCCTCCCCTTTTTGTCGGCAAGTGGGACCCATAGTAGACCATGTGATTGAATCCAAAGGGGAGCTTGGCCCCTTTGGATTCATTTTCATTTTATTTCTTGGTGATTGCAGCGATTTCTTCTTCTAACTGGGTTAAGATCGTATCGCCTCTCTCGCCAGCTAACTCTACAAATTTAGCTCTAGCGGATTTACTGGCTTCTTTAAAGGCTGCTCGCTGCTCATCGGTCAGCGTCACAATCTCAATGTCGCTCGCCGCTTTGATTTTTTCCAGTCTTTCGCTGTTTAGCTTATCTTGTATCTCAAAGGAGTAATCCTTTAGCTCTTCGACCGTATCCAACACCAATTGCTGCTCTTCCGCTGGCAGAGAATTAAAGAAGTCGGGATTCACCGCCGTACTCGTAACATAGAGGCAGTGATGAGAAAGAGTCAGGTATTTCTGGACTTCATAGAATTTCATTTCCTCAATGGCAAACATCGGATTCTCTTGTCCTTCAATCATCTTTAACTGCAATCCGCTGTATACTTCCATGTAAGGAACCGGTGTCGGACTGGCCCCATACGCTTCATAAGCGGATACGATCATCGGAGAAGCCATTGTCCTCATCTTGAATCCCTTAAATCCTTCAGGAGTATCTAACGGCTTGCTGCTCGTCCAATCCATGAATCCTTCGGTCCAATAGCTTAGAACTTTGATATTCTTCTCCTCATAAATCTTGTTCAGCTCTTCATTCAATGCCTTGCTTTCATTCAGTATTTTCTTGTTTAATTCCATATCTTCAGAAAACAAGAAGTGCAAGGAAAACAATTGGTTTTCCGGTACTAAAGTGCCCGTCGTTCCGGGTGATGTAATAGCGAACTCCACTCCGCCGTTTTGCAATAGCTCAGCTTGCTGGGTCGCATCCCCCAATTGTCCTACAGGGTAGACTTCCACCTTAAATTTTCCGTTTGATTTTTCCTCAAGCACTTCTTTGAACTTTTGGGCGTATTGGTCTTGGACACTGCCAGGAATCTCTTCATGAACTAAGCGGACATTGTAGGTCTGTTGTTCTCCCCCAGCCCCTTCTGCCGGCTTGGCATCTGTGCTGGCCTCATTTGAGGAACAAGCTGTTGTCATGATGATCAGAGCAGAAAGAGCTGTCAACAACATGGATTTCACTTTAAGCTTCTTCATGTTTATTTTCCCCCTGTATATATGCTTTTTCTTACATAAATCCGGAATACTTCTTCTTCACCACGGCAGAATAGACATAATTGATCATCGTAATGTAATCAAATACCGGAAGGTTTACTGCATTTTGGACAGCCTCACCATACGGCGGGAGCATGCTGCATTCGAGCAGTATCGCTTTAACTCTTGGATCTTCTTCTACCATCTGCTTAGCTGCGGAAATGACTTCTTTCTCTATTTCTATGGAATTCAGAATTCCTACTTCTGCCACTGCGGCTTGATAGAAATAGGGTTGATCTTCCAACCCGCGTATATGAATGGATATCTTTGGGTCGATCCCAACCGCTTCTAGCAGGCTGGGATCGAGAACATTGGAACTGGCACAAATAATTCCCACTTTTTCATCCTTACGCAGCATTCTGGATATGAAGGGGACTTGAAGCAGACTAGACATGAATACAGGTACTTCCAAGCGATTGGCCAACTCCCGCTGGAATAAGGCCATATAGCCGCAATCGCCTGTTATGGCTTTCACTCCATCCTTGACAAGCTCTTCCCCCGCTTCAATCACCGAATCCAATAAGGACATATCCTTATTAAATAATCTCTCGACGGTGAAGTTCTTGACAGTCCGATAGCGAACGGGAAAACTATAAGACGATGCGTTACCTACATCTCCTGGGATAAAGGGAGCGTAGGAATCAAGCATGAGGATGCCAATGGCTTCCCCATAGCTAACTTGTCCTTTTCTTGCTCGATAGACCATACATTTTGAACCCCTCTATTAGATAATGAACTAGACTCCTGCAAATTCGGACTTTGAGGAAACAGCAAATTATTTAGATAATTCATTCTGCAGGATCAGGCTACTGGGCCTTCTTTTCGCGTTGAAAATACTCGATCTCCTGGTTGGCTATCTTTTCTTCGCTGCGCAAAGATTTTATTAAAGAAATACACATCATGATTACTATCACCGTAAAGGGTAAAGCAGAAATTAAAGAGGCAGTTTGGAGACCCTTTAATCCACTTGTTAGGATCAAGACGGCCGTAATTGCGGCTATCAATGCACCCCAGATGGCTGTAGCAAACCTCGAAGGATTCAAACTCCCCTTTGATGTCAGCACGCCAAGAATATAGGTTGCTGAATCAACGGAAGTAATCATAAATATGGCGATCAAGATAAACGATAAAACGGACGATACCAGATCAAAAGGGAGCCCTTTTAACATGACAAACAGTGCAGTGCTAACATCGTTTGATACAGCAGTTGCCATAGATGCGTTTTCAAATAGATCCATGTGAAGTGCCGCTCCCCCAAAGATCGAAATCCAAATAAGTCCGATAAAAGGAGGGATAATTAAGACGCCAAAAACAAATTCACGAATGGTTCGGCCTTTAGAGATACGGGCAACAAATGCACCAACAAAGGGTGACCAAGCTATGACCCATGCCCAATATAAGACCGTCCAATTGCGTACCCATGTCCCGCCATCATAGGGGGTCATATAAAAACTATTTTCTATAAAGTGTTGCAGATAATCCCCTATTGCAACCGTAAGCCCTTCCAAAATAAAAACCGTTGGCCCCGCAAACAAAACATAGACCATTAAGCCTACTGCCAAGGCCATATTAATATTGCTTAAAATTTTTATTCCCTTATCGACACCGCTTAATGCCGAAGTCATGTAAAGGATAAACATCACAGCAATAATTAGAAGCGGCATCCAGGTGATATTTGGAAGAGAAAAGACATATTTTAATCCACCGTTAATTTGCAATACAGCCATACCAAACGAGGTAGCAACACCTATCGTTGTTGCAATGACAGCAAGAATATCGATAGGGGTATTAAAAAGACGGCCAGAACGTTTTCCGATAATAGGTGTCAATGTAGAACTAATGAGGGAATCGCCTTTTTTACGATATTGAAAATAGCTTAGCGCTAGTCCAACAACAGCAAAAACGGACCATTGATGGAATCCCCAATTGAAGAAAGAATAGTGCATTGCGAGGCGTGCCGCTTCCGCAGAATGCGGGTCCACATGACTATATGGCGGATTTGCAAAATGGGACATCGGTTCAGCGACACCCCAAAATACTAGTCCAGAACCAAACCCTGCCGCAAACAGCATACTTATCCATGAATAGAAAGAATACGCTGGTTGGTCTTGCTCCTTTCCCAGTTTAATGCGGCCAAATCGGCTAAAAGCCAGAAAAAGGCAAAAACCTACAAAAAATGCCATGGAAATGAGGTAAAACCACCCAAAGTTAATAGTTGTAAAATCAAACATCCTTGATGCATAGTGAGAAAACCTGTCAGGTGAGAGGGCGCCAAACAGAACAATACATAAAACCATAATGGATGAAACCCAAAAAACCACGTTATTGTACGAAGCTCTTTTGAAATTTTGTTTCAAAATAATCCCCCCTTTTAATTCGAGTACACAGACACTAAGGAAAAAACAAGCGAACAGTATCCTGTTCGCTAAAATTAGCTTTTAACAAACAACTCTCTAGGGAAATTAGCTAGCGTTTCGCACCCTGTTTCCGTGACTCGGAACGTTTCGCTAATTTCAACTCCATAATTGTCTAACCAGATTCCAGGAATCATGTGAAACGTCATATTCGGCTGCAAAATCGTTTGATCTCCAGGACGAATACTAGCCGTATGCTCACCCCAGTCTGGAGGATAATTCACCCCAGTGGAATAACCGATGCGGGAATCCTTTTTAAACCCGCTTTTTTCGATGGATCTTCTCCAAGCCAGCTCGACCTCTTCACACGTCAGCCCAGGCTTAACTGCCTGTAGAGCTTCATTGATCCCTTCAATGACTACCTTAGCTAAATCCTTAATCTTTTGATCCGGTTCACCTATCACAACCGTTCTGGCTAAAGGAGAATGATAGCGCTGATGGCAGCCCGCAAGCTCCAGGATGACTGGATCCCCCTTCCGATACTTTTGGTCAGTCCATGTCAAATGGGGTGTTGAGGTTTTTTCCCCCGAAGGAAGCAAGGGAACAATCGCTGGATAATCTCCTCCGAAACTTTCTGTTCCGCTGATTTGAGCGTGATAGATTTTTGCTACTACATCACACTCTCTTATCCCTTCTTGGATAGAATCAATTCCGATACGCATGGCATTTTCCACGATTTTTGCTGCCCTTTTCATATACACGATCTCTTGTTCAGACTTCACAATGCGAACCCAGTTCACTAGGTTTGTCCCATTTTTAAATTGCGCATTCGGCAATCCCTGTTTAAGGCTTTCAAAGCATTGCGCGGTAAAATAGTAGGCATCCATCTCTACGGCAATCGTTTTGTTTCCTTGTCCCCTGCTGATTAACAGCTGAGCCACATAATCCATCGGATGTTTTACGGTATTATGCACATAATCGTCAGGGTAAGCGACGATATGATCGCTGTCAATCCATGCCGTTACGACGGCTGCGGAAGCATCCATCCCGCGTCCAACCCACGTCGGCTGCTCTTCATCCATTTGCACCATTAACAATTGGTGAACATAAAACGACCAGCCATCGTAACCTGAAAGGTAGTTCATGTTTGCTGGATCGGTGACCAATAAGACGTCAATCCCTTGATCGGCCATCTTTTTCTTAACTTGATCCATTCTTCTCTTATATTCTGATACCTCAAAAAGAGCCATCCTGCCCTTCCTCCCCAACGCCCAAGCTAAATTTTTTATACACTGATCTACCAGCCTCGTACGGCCATTTTTTGATTTTCCAGCAGGGTTGAGATTTCAATTCCCTTCATAGGATTGCCCAAATTCGTGGACAATTTGGCAATGAGTTCATAATCCTCATAGTGAGTGGTTGCTGCCACAATGGAACGGGCAAATTTCTCAGGGTTCTCGGACTTAAAGATACCAGAGCCTACGAATACTCCGTCCGATCCCAAGTGCATCATTAAAGCTGCGTCAGCAGGAGTAGCCACCCCGCCTGCAGCAAAATTCACAACAGGCAATTTTCCATTCTTGTGTATATATTCCACTAATTCGTAAGGAGCTCCTAAGTTCTTGGCTTCAGCCATTAACTCATCATACGACATGGATTGAATTTTGCGGATTTGACTTTGCATCATGCGCTGGTGCCGCACGGCTTCCACAATATTTCCCGTACCGGGTTCCCCTTTGGTTCGTATCATGGACGCCCCTTCACCAATTCGGCGCAATGCTTCTCCGATATCACGGGCCCCGCAGACAAAAGGAACGGTGAAGGCCTTCTTATTGATATGGAAAACCTCATCCGCAGGAGTCAACACTTCGCTCTCATCGATATAATCCACTCCCAACGCTTCCAAAACCTTTGCCTCAACGAAATGTCCAATACGTGCTTTCGCCATAACCGGTATGGAGACCGCTTTCACCACTTCTTCTACGATCGTTGGGTCTGCCATACGGGCTACTCCACCTGCCGCGCGAATATCCGAAGGCACGCGCTCTAAAGCCATGACCGCTACTGCCCCTGCGGCCTCAGCGATTCTCGCCTGTTCGGCATTAATCACGTCCATGATGACGCCGCCTTTCTGCATCTCTGCCATACCGCGCTTCACCATTGCTGTTCCCACTTCAATCATTTCTGTCTCCTCCTTATGTTTAAGCGGAGGAACGAAAGTTCCTCCAACCTCTCCTCTTGTTGAATATTTTTTATTTCGGCAATTTAAAGCAAACCACTTTCGGTTCCGTCATTTCATGGATGGCAAATTGGATTCCTTCCCGGCCAAGTCCGGATCCCTTCACTCCCCCAAAAGGCATGGCATCAATGCGATAGTCCGTACTGTCATTGACCATAACTCCGCCGACTTCCAAATGTTTGATCGCAGAGAAGGCTTTTTCTAAATTACGAGTGAAAATCCCTGCCTGCAACCCGTAATCGACGCTGTTCGATTTTTGAATGGCAGCTTCCAAGTCAGAAACCGGGTACAGCATCACAACAGGGCCAAACACTTCCTCCTTCGCCAGCGTGCAATCCGCCGGTAAATCGGCTAGAACGGTTGGGGCGTAGAATGCTCCATTTCGTTCTCCCCCGCAGAGCAGAGCAGCTCCTTTTTCCACCGCTTCATTTACCCATGTTT
Source organism: Ammoniphilus soli (assembly GCF_040813775.1). Taxonomy (NCBI): domain Bacteria; kingdom Bacillati; phylum Bacillota; class Bacilli; order Caryophanales; family Paenibacillaceae; genus Ammoniphilus; species Ammoniphilus soli. The sequence continues at coordinate 209,665 of NZ_JBEGDL010000001.1, read as the reverse complement.
CTACGCGAATCGCTTCTTTTTCCGTAATCATCGGTCCCATATCGGTCAGTTCCGATAACTTATCCCCCGTACGGTATTGTTTGGTGCGGTCTACAAACTTCTCTTTAAAGGTATCGAAGATGCTTTCTTCGATGTACACGCGCTGTACACCCAAGCAATTCTGCCCTGCTGCCCAGAAGGCTCCGGACACTGTAGATTCCACCGCTTCTTCCAAATCCGCATCGGATAGGACAATGACGGGTGAATTCGATCCAAGCTCCATCCCGATTTTCTTTAATCCGGCCTTCCGGCTGATATCTAGTCCAGCCTGCAAGCCGCCTGTGAAAGAAATCATTCGTACAGCGGGATGGGTTACTAAAACATCGCCGATTTCACTCCCATTTCCTGTAATGACCGTGAGCACTTGAGGGGGAAGGCCTGCTTCCAACAAGGCTTCTGCCAAAAGAATCGCACTTAGCGGAGTGACCGTTGCCGGTTTTACGATGATGGCGTTTCCGGATGCAATGGCTGGCCCAACCTTGTGAGCGACCAAATTAAGAGGATCATTAAAAGGCGTAATGGCTGCAATCAGGCCGATCGGAAAACGATAGTAGTAACCCATTCGGTTTTCGCTGCCAGGCATCTGATCAAACGGAATGGTTTCCCCGTGGACACGTCTTGCTTCTTCTGCGCTAATGCGAATCGTCTCGATGCAGCGGGATACTTCCTTCCGCGCTTCTCGAATCGTCTTGCTGCCTTCGCGGGCAATCGTTCTGGCAAATTCTTCCCTTCGCCGTGAAATAATGTCCGCCGCTTTATTAAGGACGGCTATCCGCTGGTGAACCGGCATCTCCACGGCAATTTTCACGCCTTCTTTTGCGGATTCGATCGCTTTCGCCATCTGTTCAGCGGTTGCTGCAGGAACCGTTTCAATAAGGCTGTTGTCCTGCGGATCGCGAACTTCGATAACGCGGTCACTCTCCACCCATTGCCCGCCAATGTGCATTTTTTTACCTTTTACTTTCGTTCTCACAGATAGAACCACCCTTCATCCCGCCTTTCTGCTTAAAGTTGATTTCGTTGAATATTGATCAAATCAATTAATAAAGAAAACCCAGTTTCCGTCCGACCTGCGCCTGCCCCGACTAAAGTGATCGGACCAGCCAGATCACATTGGTAAGTCACGGCATTCGTAGCTCCCATAATGCCCGCTAACGGATCCGTCAAAGGAATCGCTTCCGGCCCGACCTTGGCAATAACCTTATCTCCCTCTTTGCTTGCCCGAGCCAACAGCTTCCAACGCTTCCCTTCTGACTTTGCCCATTCGATATCCTGTGGAGTCAAATGGCTGATTCCTTCACAAGCGACGTCATCCCGTTTCAGCGGAGCATTCATAACGACATTGGCTAGAATCACAACTTTGTACTGCGCGTCATATCCTTCCACATCGCTGGTCGGATCAGCTTCTGCATAACCGAGTTCTTGCGCTTCTTTTAATGCCGCTTCATAGGTTTTTCCTTCTTCCATCTTTGTAAGAATATAATTAGTCGTCCCGTTTAGGATCCCAACAATGCCATGAATATCGTTGCCAGCCAAAGTGGTGATTGGCATTCTTAGCGCTGGCGTTCCGCTCATAACCGTTCCTTCAAAGCCCCAGCGAACCCCGTTTTCCTTTGCCAATTGAGATAATTCCTGGTAAGCGAGAGCAACTGGCCCTTTGTTGCTCATCACGACATTTTTACCGCTTTCAAAAGCAGCCCGGCAATGATCGATGGCCGGTTGACCTGTCTTTACATCCGTAAACGTAATTTCTACAATCGTATCCGCATTGCTTTCCCGAATCGTTTGGAAACTATCCCATCCTCTGATGAGGCCTGGCGTGTCCGGATAGGCATCCAATTTCCCCGTTTCTTTTACTGCATCCAACGCAGCATTCAGATCCAATCCTTTCGGATGATATAGGGATCCTTTCATCAAATCAGATATCGCTACGATCTTCGCATCGAATCCCAGCTCTTGCTGCAGGGCCGTCCCTTTATCACGGATAATTTCCACCAACCCTTGTCCGACCACTCCGAAACCAAGCAATGCAATGTTATGAGCCATACCGGTTCACTCCTCTTCTCTTTATCTCTTATTTCTTGAATTGATATTGTCCGTTCAGAAACCTCTTGGCTGTTTCAGCCATAATGGCAGCACCCATCGGCAAACATCTTTCATCGATATCAAAGATCGGGGTATGGAGCTCCCTCTTGATTCCGTCCGGAAGCGCGCATCCTAGAAAAAACATGGCTGCTGGCACCGCTTGGGCCATATAAGCGAAATCTTCGCCACCCAAGCCAAAGGGGGTCTGAACCAGTTGGCAATTCGGGTATAAGTCTTGTATCGTTTCTTTTATCCACTCGTTCACCGTTGCGTCATTTTTCAGGGCAGGCTCCCCCCGATGAGCGGTAAAGCTGTAGCTCCCTCCTAAAATATCCACAAGGGAAAACGCCTTTTCCACTTCCGCAATCAACAGCTCTCTTACCTCAGGAGTGTAGCTTCGAAGGGTTCCTTGAATATGGACTTCCGAGGGTATGATATTGCTCGCGGATCCCGCATGGACCTGGCCTATACTGACTACAGCCGCGTCTAAAGGGGATACTTTTCTGGACACAATGCCATGAAGGGCTTGAAGCACAGGTCCGAGCATCCAGATCGGATCGGTCCCCAAGTGAGGATAGGCTCCATGGCCTCCCGTTCCCGTGATCGTAGCTTCAAATACATCCACATTCGCCATGCTGTATCCGGCATTTACCTGTACTTCACCAAGCGGATTTTCAGGACTCATATGCAGGGCAATGGCACAATCTACTCCTTCCAATACCCCTGCACGGATCATATGAACCGCTCCGGTTAACCCGTTCTCGTCCGTAGATTCTTCCGCAGGCTGGAAAATGAATTTGACTGTTCCTCTTAATTGTTGGTTTTCAAAGCATTCTGCCAGCATGTGAGCTGCGCCGAGAAGAATCGAAGTATGGGCATCATGCCCGCATGCATGCATGACTCCCTGATGCTTTGAACAATAGCTGTGCTTGTTATCCTCAATAATCGGCAACGCATCCATGTCGGCCCGAATCGCTATGGTCGGTCCTTCACCAGATGAAAGGGTTCCAACCACGGCGGTCGGGTAGCCTACTCCCTTTTCGACTGACATTCCCGGAATGGTTTTCAACATATCAACTACAAATTGAGAGGTCTGGTATTCTTGATAGCTTAACTCCGGATGAGCATGGAGTTGTCGCCGCCATCCGACTATTTTTTCCGAAAGCCCCTGCGCTTGTTCCACCATAGTTTTTAATTGGATTGCCAATGTCCTTTCACCTCTGCCTTAGCTAGAATAGCTGGGGCAGCTTTCAGCCGCCCCTATTCACTGATTTCTTTTATTCCGCAGAAGCTACTTTCAGTTGAGCTGCCAAGTGCTCGAAAGCCTGCTCCAAATCCGCAATGAGGTCTTCCGTATCCTCAATACCTACCGCTAAACGAACCAACCCTTCAGCGATACCGACTGCCTTGCGTTCTTCCGGCGTACATTCTACGTGGCTGGTTGTGCGAGCAGGCCCATAAGTCGTTTCAACTGCTCCCAAGTTAGCTGCACGGTTAGCAAATTGAAGCTTAGGCAAGAAGTGTCTTACGGAATCCATTCCGCCCTTCACTTCGAAGCTCAGCATTCCGCCAAATCCGCGCATTTGCTTTTTCGCAATGTCATGGTTGACATGAGTTTCTAAACCAGGGTAGTAAACGGCTTCCACAAGGTCTTTGGTTTGCAGATACTTGGCAATCTCCATCGCGCTCTTCGCTTGTTGAAGCACGCGAAGCTTTAATGTCTTCATCCCTCTTAGGATCAGATAAGCAGCCCATGGATCCATAGTGGCTCCATTGATTTCGCGGTAGTGGTAGATTTTCTTCACTAACTCGTGGGCTCCGCAAACCAAACCGCCAAGTGCATCCGCATGTCCGCCCAAGAACTTGGTAGCGCTGTGGATAACCAGGTCAGCACCCAGCTGCAACGGATTTTGGTTGATCGGAGTGGCAAAGGTGTTATCTACAACAACAAGCGCCCCCACTTCATGTCCGGCTTTCGCCATCAGTTCAATATCTGTAATTTTAACAGTCGGGTTTGTTGGCGTTTCAAGATAAAGGATTTTGCATCCTTTAGCGACTTCCGCTGCAATGGCTTCATGGTTGCCGGTTTCGCACAGCACCACTTCAATGCCCATTTGCGGAAGGAACTCCGTAAATATTTTATTGGTTCCGCCGTACGTGTCCTTAATGGATACAATACGATCTCCAGGTCTTAAGAACGTGTATAGCGTGTTACTGATCGCTGCCATTCCCGTAGAGAAGCTGGTTGCATCTTCGGCACCTTCAAGAATTTTGATCTTATCTTCTAAGGCTTGAACGGTAGGATTCGTGTTACGTCCATAGATGTGTCCTTTTTTCTTTTCAGTCGCTACGTCATACCATTCATCCATGTCATCATAACCGTAAGCTACGCTGACAACGACAGGTACTTGAGTTGCTCCATGCACGAGGTAGTCCTGTTCTCCAGCCCATACCGTTTTCGTTCCTACATTTGCTCTATCAAAGTTTTTCGCCATTTTATCTTCTCTCCTGTTCTATAGTTCGTTTTCTAAATGAAGTCCTGCCTGCTGTGCCACCATCGCGTTATAGGCGTAAATGGCAATGGCTGTATCCTGCACCCCTGTTCCTGTTAAATCACAGATCGTGATTTGGCTGTCACTGCTGCGACCTGTTTTGTAAGCAGCTGTCAGCTCACCGAGCTCTAGGATATCGCTTTGCTGGTTAACGGTTCCTTGCTCCAATCCGTGGTGCAGTTCTCCTAGTCGGAAGCATTGGGATTTTACATCGCAGACAAGGATGTCGGCCTTGCTTAGCACCCCCGCCTCCAATTCCTGCTTATGTTCGGCATCAGAGCCCATCGCGGTAATATGAAGACCCGGGTGAAGCCACTCAGGCTTTATGATGGGCGAAGTGGACGGCGTAGTTGTCACGACGAGTTCACTTTCCTTTACCACCGCTTCTGCACTCGGCGCTGCGATCACCTGAACGCCTAGCTTAACTTCCATTTCTTTTGCATATTGCTCCACTTTGCTGGATGTCGGCGCATAAACCATGATGCGTTTAAAATCACGGACCTGCTTAAGTGCCATCATTTGATAGCGGGCTTGCGCACCGGACCCGATGACTCCTACCGTATCAAGCTTCGGTTTTGCCAGATGGATGGCTGCAACGGCACCTGCTGCTGCTGTACGCACATCCGTCAAATACCCATTATCCAGGAGCACGGACTGAGGAATTCCCGTTTTTGTGCTGAATAGGATCATCATGCCGCTCAAGCTGGGAAGACCTAATTGATAGTTATTGAAAAAACCGGATGACATCTTGATAGCAAATTTATCTAAACCTTGGATATAAGCGGTCTTGACGTCGACTTCACCATTATTCTCAGGAATATCCACCCGCATAATCGGGGGCAACGTTACCTTTCCTTGTGCCAAGCTGGTAAATCCGTCGGCTACCACTCGGATCGATTCCTGATTAATCTCAACATGCCGGCGAATATCCTTCTCTTGAAAAATGATCACACTATTCACCCTTTCCTTACCCTACCAACGGTTCAGGAACTTCCGGATCATCATGCTTGATGATAAGCTCCCTAGGGAAGTCCGCAAATACCTCGCAACCGTTCTCCGTCACTCGGAAAGACTCGCTGATCTCCACACCGCAGCTATCAAGCCAAACTCCCGGAATCATATGAAAGGTCATATTCGGCTGGAGGATCGTTTTATCTCCCGGGCGGAAGCTTGCGGTATGCTCTCCCCAATCCGGAGGATAATTCAAGCCCATTGCATATCCGATGCGGGAATCCTTAATGAAGCCGCTCTTAGCAATCGAATTCCTCCAGGCCAGCTCCACCTCTTCGCAGGTTACGCCAGGCTTTACCGTTTCCAGCGCGGCATTCAACCCTTCGCTCACGACTTTGCCCAAATCCTTCATTAATTGGGTAGGCTCTCCGATAACCATGGTTCTGGCCAGTGGGGCATGATATCGTTTATAGCATCCCGCCAATTCCAGAATGACAGGATCGCCTTTTCTGTATCGCTGATCCGTCCAAGTCAAATGCGGTGTTGAAGTCTTTTCCCCTGCGGGAAGAAGAGGTACAATCGCCGGGTAATCTCCGCCATAGAGATCCGTACCGCGGATTTGCGTACGGTAAATCTCCGCTACCACATCGCACTCTCTTATTCCTTCTTGAATCATCTCAATCCCTACTCGCATCGCATTTTCTACGATCTTTGCAGCTTTGCGAATATAATCGATTTCCTGATCGGATTTGACGATTCGAACCCAATTGACTAAAGAAGTAGCGTCTTTGAATCGGGCATTAGGAAGCCCTTTGATTAAACTGGTGTAGCATTTTCCAGTAAAGTAGTACGTATCCATTTCAACCCCGACGGTGCGATTCGCCTGACCGATTTGCTTTAGGATATCAGAGACAAAATCCATCGGGTGTTTAATCGTAGACTGAACATACTCATCGGTATAAGGAATGATGTTATCGTTGCTAAGCCAAGTCGTTACCTTCGCTGCGTTGGCATCCTGCCCTCTTCCAATCCAGAAAGGCTGCTCCTCATCCGAAATGACAATGAGCAATTGATGTACATAAAAGGACCAACCGTCATAACCGGAAAGATAATTCATATTTGCGGGATCGGTTACCAATAAGACATCGATTCCTTGCTCTTGCATCTTTTGCTTCGTTTTTCTGAGTCTTTCTTTATATTCAGTGATTTCGAATGATAACATTGCAACTCCCCTTTTCCGTCGACTAAGCATGTGTTTCTCTTTTTTTGAATTTTTTCAAGGTTGCTTGTAAACAAATATTAACCGTTTTCAACCAGTCAAGACATCTGCAAAAATGTATGAAGTTTTTAGTTCGCTTGTAGTCACTTTAGATAATTGACGGTTTTTGAACCTCTGAACTATAATTCCTCTATTCTTAAAACATTAAGTCTAAAATTCTATAGGGGGAATTAAACCATGAGTCAGTTCAGGCCGACCATCCGAGATGTTTGGGCAGCACGAAAGCGCATTGCTCCTATTGTAAAAAGAACGCCTCTAATCTATTCGAACAGACTTTCTGAGATCGCCGAGGCTTCCGTTTACTTAAAACTAGAAAACATGCACGATATCGGGGCCTTTAAAGTAAGAGGAGCTGCGAACAAGATTTTAAGCCTAAGCCCGGAAGAGCAAAAACGAGGGGTTTCTACCTTCTCTACAGGAAACCATGGACAGGCCGTTGCCTATGTCGCTCAGAAGTTGGGGATCAAAGCGGTAGTTTGTATTTCAAACCGGGTCCCTAAAGCGAAAGTCGACGCCATCCGCCGTTGGGGAGCCCAATTGGAAATTGTGGGAGAAAGCCAGGATGCTGCCGGTGAACATTGCTTCAGACTTCAAAGAGAACACGGATTAACCGTTATCCCTCCATTTGATGATCCGCATATCATTGCTGGACAAGGAACCATCGGTTTAGAAATCCTAGAGGAACTCCCTGAAGTGGATATGGTCATTGGCGGGCTTTCAGGGGGAGGATTACATGCTGGAGTCGGATTAGCTTTGAAATCCAATGATCCAGACATTCAAGTGATTGGGGTTTCGATGGAGCATGGAGCCGTGATGCATGAAAGCCTAAAGGAAGGCAGACCGGTCGTTCTGGAGGAGCGAGACACTTTAGCTGACAGCTTGCTTGGAGGGATAGGATTAGACAATCAGTACACCTTGCCGATGGTTCGGGATTACGTCGATCAATCGATTCTGATTTCAGAGGAGACGATTGCCGAAGGGATGGCCTACATGCTGGAGACTCATCGAATGGTAGTGGAAGGAGCTGCTGCGGTGGGCATTGGAGCCCTCTTGAGGGGAAAAATCTCAAAGCCGGGCGGACACATCGCTATTATTATCAGCGGATGCAATGTGGATTTGCATGCTCATCTTCAAGCGACTCAATCATTTATTGGAAAATTTTCAAAAAAGGAAACCAATGCACTTCTGTAGTACACTTAAAATATATTGAACATTGAACAAAACTGGGGGGCACTCATGCTGTTTACTTTAAAAGACGTAATGGACATTGAAGTCATGAACCTTGCCGAGCTATTAACTGCCTGCGATACCATCGATCATCGGCCGGTCGAATCCATATCCGTTATCGAGATGCCCGTCGAGAATTTCGTTCGTAAAAACGAATTTGTTTTAACGACAGCCATCGGCTGTAACCATGACAAAAAGGTCTTTAAAAAATTCGTGCAAGATGTGATAGAATCCGAAGCTGCGGCCATGGCCATTGCGACCGGCCGACACGTGCTCGAGATTCCTGAGGAAATCATCTCCTTTGCTGAGGAGCATCAGTTTCCCTTGATCGAAATTCCCTGGGAGGTTCGCTTCGCTGATGTTACACATGAGGTTCTCAGCAAGCTGAATCATTGGAAGCGGTCTACCCTTGAACGATCGGAAGAGCTTCAAAAGAACTTGCTTAATCTATTCCTTCGCGGGTCCTCCTTATCAGAAGCCGCAGAGGCTATCCGGGAAGAAATCGATGTTCCGGTATTGATTACGGATAAAAACGGAACTATCAAAGGACAAAGCCAAAATGCCAAGGAATTGGCAGCACGATCCCTGTCTTACTTTCAACAGGAGATACGAAGCGAACTATGGAACTCTTTCCATTCTGAGCGCGAGGAGTCCGAGGATACTTGGTTCAAGCAATTGGACGAGTCCATCGTCAGGCTCACGATTAAATCTGCAAATAAAACACATGGTTATTTAATTCTTAAGCTTTCTCCTGGGGCTTCTTTGGAAGTGTTTTATGCCAGTGGTGAAGAATATGTCCTAGAGCACGCGCTTACCGCAGCCGCCTTATGGTTTCAGCGAGAAAATGCGATCCAGGAAACCGAGCTGAGACTAAGGGACGATTTTGTCTGGAGCCTGGCCAAAGGTGAAATTGATTCCTGGGATACCGTACTATCTCGGGCAAAATCTCTAGACTACAATGTCAACTGTCCCTATGTATGTATTTTAGGCGCACCGGAGAATGTAGAAACGGTATACAAAAAAATCCTAAACACCCAAAGTTCCTATGATCAATGGCTCCAAACCATCATACGCTCTTTAGAAGAACAATTCGCCAAAGCCGCAAAATCCATCCATCGGGAGACCATGATAACCTATCATCAGGATCGGTTCATTATCTTTCTGGAAGTGCCATTGGAACAGGTCAATTCTACCGTTAAGGACTTTTTGGATCGGGTAGATCACCGAATCCAGGACGTTCTTCCCGACCTGGTCTTATCCTGGGGAATTGGAGAAAATCATGCCGGCATCAAAACCTTTCAAGAAAGCTTTAACGATGCCCGTGTCGCCTTAGAGATTGGGACTCGGCAAAAAGGTCCGGGGCAGCGCAGTACCTATGCTAATACAGGCATCTACCGGGCCCTGCTCAGTTTATCCAGCAATCCAGATATGCAAGAATTGACGTTGTCTGCTATCGGATCGCTCATTGACTATGACCAGCAGCGAGGACTCGACTTAGCCAATACGCTGATTGCCTATATACGCAATCAAGGCAATGTCAGCCAAACCTCTCGGGCGTTAAGCCTGCACAGGCAATCCCTTCTCTACCGGCTGCGAAAAATTGAATCGCTTACAGGACGTTCATTAGAAGATCCTGAAGATCTTTTTTTGCTCGATTTGAGCATGAAACTGTGGATGAATGGAATGATGATTAATAAAAATACAGCCGAAGAATTAATCCCCGCTGATAGATAGCGGGGATTAGTTTTTTTACCGTGAAGGAAAGTTTAGTTCACTAAAGCATTAAAGTAAACAAAACTTTCCTGGAGGCATGAAAAGCTTCTACTAAAGATGGATACTACAACCTCGAGAAGGCTTCGATAGAAGATTTTTTTATAAATTTTATATTATTTAAATACAAATGAATTTTATCTGTTATAATGGTTGTACATCAAGATATACATGGAGGCTATTTTATGAACCAGTGTGTTGAATCATCGTTGACGTATCAAACGGTTAGTTCAAGGTATTCACGGCTAGGAACTGTATTTTGGCTCTCCCTAATCATTCTGAGCCTTTTTGTACTTTGGGGAGTGTTATCTCCAGAAAACCTTGCCAATCAAGCAAAATCACTTTTCAATTACACGACTTACACATTCGGTTGGTTTTATCTTCTAGCTACCGTCTTCTTCATGGGCTTCTCCTTGTATCTGGCCTTAAGCCGTTATGGAAAAATCAAACTGGGCAAGGACAGTGATCAGCCGGAATATTCCTATTTCAGTTGGATCGGCATGCTATTCAGCGCTGGCTTTGGAGTGGGTCTTGTCTTTTGGGGAGTGGCCGAACCCATGAACCATTTTTTCGAACCTATTCCGGGAGTCGAGCCCCAAACTCCACAAGCCGCAAGGATGGCCATGAATTATGCCATGTTCCATTGGGGGATCCATCAATGGGCCGTGTTTACAGTCGTAGGACTAGCATTAGCTTACTTCCAATTCCGAAAAAACTATACCGGGCTAATCAGTTCAGCTTTTCAGCCGCTTCTTGGTAAGCGTTCTCAAGGTTACTTGGGCATCTCTATTGACATCTTGTCGGTGATTTCTACAGTCATGGGCGTAGCGACTTCGCTAGGAATGGGGATCCTTCAGATTAGCGGAGGGCTGAACCATGTATTCGGCATACCGAATACATCTTTTTTTCAATTGGGAATCATTATCATTATTTTATTCATGTACCTTTTATCTGCAACAACGGGCTTAAAGCGGGGAATCAAAATTCTTAGCAATCTCAATTTAGGAATGACATTTATTCTTATGCTGTTTGTTTTACTCCTCGGACCGTCCGTATTTATCCTCAATAGTTTTACTGTGGGTCTAGGAGACTATATCAGCCATTTCACGATGATGAGCTTTAACTTGTCGCCTTATGACGGAAATACGTGGACAATGGATTGGACGGTCCTATATTGGGCCTGGGCTATTTCATGGGCTCCCTTCGTTGGAGCGTTCATCGCACGGATCTCCAAAGGAAGAACGATTAGGGAATTCGTATTCGGGGCCATGTTCGTCCCCCCACTTGTCGCTATCGTTTGGATGTCCGTTTTCGGGGGAACTGCCCTGCATATGGAACTGTACCGCGATCTTCCGATTGCTGAATTCGTACACCAAGATATGACATCCGCTTTTTTTGTAATGCTGGATCATTTACCATTAGGCTTTTGGCTATCTGTGTTTTCTCTGATTCTTATCCTGACTTTTCTTGTTACATCTGCAGATTCAGCGACCTTTGTACTTGGCATCATGACCTCGAAGGGCGATCTCAACCCCCATACTAGCGTTAAAATGATCTGGGGGATCCTGATTGCCGCTATCGCTGCGGTCCTATTAACCAGCAGTGGCCTGAGCGGCCTTCAAACCGCCTCTCTTATTGCCGCCCTGCCTTTTACTATGATTGTGGTGCTCATGTGCTTTAGTCTCCTCGTTACATTGAATAAGGAAAAGTTTTGAGGAGGGCTTTGCCCCTCCTCTTTTTTGTCTTTGTCCCTCTTTATCTAGTCAATTTATCTAGAATTTCACCTGAAGATTCTTACACTTTAGCGAATAGTTAAACGTTCTATACAATGGTAGCATTTGTATTAAAAATGAGAGGGGAATCTAAAGTGCTGCCATGAGTAAAGGTTGGGCATGGATCCTGTTGATATTATGCAATCTCTTTTGGGCTGGGAATTATATCGTTGGAAAGTTAATGGTGATCAGCGTTTCGCCATTCTGGATTACACTTCTTCGTTGGAGCATCGCTCTGCTCTTCTTGATCCCATTAGCTTATTTCTTTGAGAAGCCAAATTGGACTCAAATAACAAAGTATTGGCTGTCGCTGGCCCTTATGGGGGCACTAGGAGTTGTAGGTTTTACTCTCATTTGTTACGCAGCACTGGAATACACCACACCAACGAATGCAGCTTTTGTGGAAGCACTAATCCCCGCCATGGTCGTCGTTTTCTCTGTTTTATTTTTACAAGAAAAAATCTCTTTCTCCCAGATCATAGGATTTGTCCTTTCCTGTTTGGGGGTAATCATCCTTCTGACAAAGGGAGACTTGGAACAAGTCATACGAATGGAGTTTAACAAAGGGGATCTTATGATGCTGGCGGCTGTTTTAGCTTGGGTCTTTTACTCGATTATTGGAAAAAAAGTAGAGGTCCCTCCTATGACGACAACAGCCGTATCTTCCTCATTGGGTGTGATCCTGTTACTCCCTTTCGCTTTTTTTCAAGAAGGAAGCGGCATGGAGTGGAACTTCCTGACGATAGCCGGAATCTTATATATGGCCTTTTTCGCTTCCGTCGCTTCTTATTTATTTTGGAATGTATCCGTGCGGATCATTGGCCCAAGCCAGTCCAGTGTATTTTTGAATCTCGTTCCCATCTTTACGGTTCTTATGAGCCTTGCACTTGGAGACACCATTACCCGCTCACAGATAGCAGGAGGAGTATTTGTTCTGACCGGTGTATACCTAACGACCGGAATGCTAGATCATGCTATTCAAGAAAGAGTCAAAGCAAGGCTATTGAAAGAGTAGAATCAACAGCAAAGCCCCTGGCTCACCAGTGACGGGCCTAGGGGCTTTGCTGCTATTGGGGGATAGTAATGGTCAATAGTCTTTATTGACATACTGCTAGAGAACCAGCTTTTAGAAGAACGGTGGCTGTGTTCTTACCTTATTTTAATACCTTTGCTATAACTTCTCTTTCAGCGGTTTCTTTGTTGCTTAAGATATAATGTCCCTCAGGCAAACCCTTTTCCTTCAGTTCATCGCCTGACCGCAAGGAGAACCGATCGTTTCTTGAGGCAACGGGGATAAACCCTCCCACGGGACTTTTTGTCATGCACGGATTATCTGATTCAATGACAAGGTATAGATTATTTTTCTCTAATTCTTCAAGCAAGGTAATCCATTGCTGTTCAGTTAGTCCCATACTTCTCTTCTGCAGGATGGAGCCCATCTGGATGGATTGCATGGTTATTCTCTCCCTAGTTTTTCTTTGTCTGTACATAATTTCGAGGCACTTTTTAACGAGATTTATGAAGTTGATTTTAAGCTCGTAAAAAAGAGATGTCAACCCATAAATTTTCCTTCATTCTTTTTAAAAGTATTGATATGATAAAAAGGGTATTTTCTTGGGATTGAAAAAAGGGGGCCTAACTATGGCAAAAGCTCTGATAGTAGATGATGCTTTATTCATGCGCACGATGCTTAAGAGGATATTGGAGGAAAATGGGCATACTGCTGTAGGCGAAGCGTCTACGGGAGATGAAGCTGTTCAAAAATATAAGCTGCTCACCCCTGACTTTGTAACGATGGACATTACCATGCCTGATATGAATGGGATTCAGGCAGTTAAGGAAATTATCTCATTCGCTCCGGATGCAAAGATAATCATGTGTTCGGCAATGGGCCAGCAAGGGATGGTCCTTGACGCCATTAAGTCGGGTGCAAAAGATTTCATTGTGAAGCCATTTCAGGCGGACCGAGTCCTGGAAGCCATTCAACGAGTTATTGGATAAAAAAAACCGGGTAATTTCCCGGTTTTTTTCTTTATTCGGTGATAGGAATAACTCTTTTAAACCTCCATAATCACCGGTAAAATCATTGGTTTCCGCTGCGTCTTCTCGTAGAAATAAGGCTCAAGCACATCAATCACCTTTGATTTAAGCTGGGACCATTCCTTGACATTGCGCTCGGTTAGCCTTTGAAGAGATTGCTGAACTAAACGAGTCGCTTCATTTAGCATCTCTTCTGATTCGCGCACATAAACAAAACCGCGTGTCACCAAATCTGGACCACTTACGATTTTCCATTGCTCCTTGTTGATCGTTACAACGACAACAATCAGCCCATCCTCCGATAGCTTCCTGCGGTCACGCAAGACGATGTTGCCAATATCACCAACGCCCTTGCCATCGATTAATATCATCCCGGACGGCAGCTTAGCTGCTTTAGAGGCCACTCCATCCATGAACTCCACAGGATCTCCGTTATCCAGGATAAAGATGTTGCTGCTGGGGATCCCAGTTTCTTCAGCCAGCTTCTTATGCATCATGAGCATCCGATACTCCCCATGGATGGGGATAAAGTATTTCGGTCTAATGAGATTCAGCATAAGCTTTAATTCTTCTTGACTGCCGTGACCTGATACGTGGAATCCGGAAACCGAACCAAAAACAACTTCAGCTCCCGCCCGCATCAAGAGGTCAATGGTCCTGCCCACGAAACGGGCATTTCCGGGAATCGGCTGTGCCGCAATAATCACGGTATCCCCAGGATAAATCTTAACCATCCGATGTGATCCGGTAGCGATTCGAGTGAGGGCAGCCATTGGCTCTCCTTGGCTTCCCGTACACACGATAACTACTTTATCGGCGGAGAACCGGTCGATCTCATTCACATCAATCAACATGCCCTTAGGAATATTCAGGTAGCCTAACTCCGCACCGATCCTAAAAACATTTTCCATGCTTCTGCCTATTACAGCAATTTTCCTGCTGTATAACTCCGCCGCCTCAATGACCTGCTGAAGTCGATACACGTTAGAAGCAAAGGTAGCAAAAATAATTCTGCCATCCGACTTATGAAAGACCTCTTTAATCGTTTCGCCTACGGTCCGCTCTGAAAGGGTATGGCCAGGACGTTCACTGTTCGTACTATCTGACAGAAGGCATAGCACCCCTTTTTCCCCTAAAGCAGCCATCTTGGCCAGATCTGCTTTCTCGCCTACAGGCGTATAATCAAACTTAAAATCCCCCGTATGAACTACAATTCCTTCAGGGGTATCAATTGCGATTCCGACAGCATCCGGGATACTGTGATTAACCCGGAAAAATGACGCAGTCAGCTGACCAAGCTGAAGAATGGTGGAGTCGCTAATCTCGTTAATTTTAACCCGATTAATGAGCCCATGCTCCTGCAGCTTTACTTTGGCTAGGCCTAGTGTCAATTTCGTACCGTATAGCGGCACATCCAGCTCCTTCAGAACAAAAGGCAAAGCGCCAATGTGATCTTCATGGCCATGGGTCAGCAGTATCCCTCGAATCCTATCCTTATTTTCTGCCAGATAGGAAACATCCGGGATGACCAAATCAATCCCTAACATCTCTTCCTCAGGAAATTTTAGCCCTGAATCAATGACTATAATATCATCCATATATTCAACTACATACATGTTTTTTCCGATTTCGCCCAATCCGCCTAAGGCGAAAACACGTAACGGACTGCGTTTGCTCTTCATAGGTTCACTCCTTTTAATGCCGACACTCTTAATCTTCTCCATTTAACGCAAAATATGAAGGAGAAGTCCAATGATAAAACGATTTAATCACAAATCAAATCAAAAAGCAAAAAATGCCTTCTCTTCCTGAACATCCCTTAGATCAAGGGGATGGATAGTTCCGAATGGATTCAGCTATCCGGAGAAGCTGAACTTGAAGTTCTGCAGGGGTAAAAGATAAGGCTTGTCCGGATAAAGAGGGGCGCTGTTCATGAGGGGACGCCAATGGAGTATGCTGAAAGCAAAACTCAATATAATAAGAATCTCGAATTTGCTGCTGGACAAAATGATTCGTATAGGGGACCATGATCTTGTGTTGGCTAGAAAAGATGATTTCGCTGTGATTCCGCTTGAGTTTGCATGGACGAACATGTTCGATCCTTCGATGGACCGCCCATAAAAAACCCCGGGTAGGCAACTCCTCCCGACACCCGCTTCTCAAAGGAAATAGGACCAACTGAGGGGCTAATGGAATGGGCACTAGCTGCTTCTTGTGAATTCTTTCTTGCACATACTGCTGCAAAGAAGGCAAATCCAGAAAAAACAAGCCAAACAGCTGCTTAATGAACCTATGGGTCGTATAAGGAAGAATTTTCTCCTCATCCATCAAAATCAACCTGGCCATTTCTCCTCTACCTTTGATAAGAACGGGTTCTGCTGCCATACCCTTCTGAATAAAGTCGCTTGCAAGCTGAGTGAATTCTTCGGAATAAGCTTCTCGCTTCTTGATCAGAAAGCATCTCTCCTTTACTTTTTATTTCATTAATACAGGAACATTTTAGCAAAACGAGTCTGAAAAATCCAGGAGAAAACTTGGCTTGCGCCAGTTCCCTACCTTGACATCAAGGGGTAAACCCTCAGTTCTGATAAAATTAAATTTTATCAGAACTGACCCGCAGGGTTGATGTCAAGGTAGGGAAAGCAACAAGTTTTCCTCTTGCTGTCCAAATGATTAAGCGAAGCTATAATTCTGACAGTAAAAACAAAAAAAAACAGCTTTCATCTAGAAAACTGTTTCCCCTCACTTAATCCCAAAGCTCAAATTCTTCGCCAGCAACCAGATTCCCCTGGTGGCATTTAGGGCACGCTAAACCTTTATCCATGGCTTCCTCGGATATTTTTACAACAAGCTGATTGCAGAACACGCATTGCGGATCATCACCCAGCAGGCTTGACCATGAATCGCCTGAGAGCTGAAACATCTGCTTTATGGGGTTCCCGCTTGTTCGAATCCTCCCCTTGTCCCCTGCATAGACTTCCTTTTCCTTTTTCTGCTGGATATCTAACAGCTCAAAGGTTTTCTTGCAGGTGTAGCAGACGCAAGCATCATATTGGTAAGTCGTTTCCTTCTCCTTAAAAGCAAGTCCATTAAGGATTTTCTTGTATTTCGACAAGCGGCTCGGATGCATAAGCAAATCGATTTCCTGAGAATAGGTATAAATATATTTTTTTATGACCTCTTGGATAGAGTCTTGGCTTCCCTGATGGAGCATGAGGATCCCTGTATCATAATCACAGCACTTACATACGAAATTCATCCCGATACCCATGATTTCCTCCTTTTGTCCTGCCTCTGGACTTCTGGATGGCGAAGTTATCTCGAAGCTTTTGTTTTGGGGACATTCTTTACCCTTTATTCAATTCTACAGGTGCTTGATAATTCCTATAAAAATGTTTCAACAATATATGACGAAAGTTGACAATTCGACAAGATTCTTCATTTACCATTTTCCTGTAAGCTGTAAGAGAAGAACGACGGCGCCCACCCCCCAAACATAGATGGCGAAGATTTTTAACGAGCCCTGTCCTAAAATTCTCAGCATCCAACGCACAGCAATGTATCCGGCTATCGCCGCAGCGAACGTTCCGATTAAGAGCGGAAAGAGTCCTATGGTTTCGGAGGGATGCTCCACCAGCTTTTTCCCTTGCAGTAAACAAGCCCCAAAGATCGCCGGAAGGGAAAGCAAAAAGGAAAAACGAGCGGCAGCTTCTTTCTCAATTCCCCGGAGCAAAGAGCCTGCAATTGTCAGGCCTGACCTAGAAATCGCCGGCAAGATAGCCGCCCCTTGCAAAGTACCTATAAAAACGGCATCTCTCATGCTTATTTGATCAAAGGACTTATATCCTTTATTTTTTATTCGGTCAGCCCACCAAAGAATAGCTCCTGTAACCAAAAATTCCACACCAATAGTAGAGCCTGTCTTGGAAATTTCCTCAAAATAGTCTTCAAAGGACAAACCAATGATGGCGGTCGGAATCGTGCCCGCTAGGAGGAGCAAGCCCAAACGACTAAATGGCCTTCTTATCAGCTTCAAAATATCATCCCAAAACACAGCTACAACCGCGATCAGTGTACCGAAGTGGAGCAGTGTATCCAAAAGCAGCCCTGCTTCCGACATCCCTAAGTATTTTCTGCCTAATACAAGATGCCCCGTACTGCTGATCGGGAGAAATTCAGTAAACCCTTGTATCATCCCCAGCAATAATGACTTCCAGAACTCCTCCATTCTTGTCCTCCCATAGTTTGTCTTATTCTATGATCTATGTTCCGGGAAGGACATTTATGCTACACAAACAAAAAAAGGAGGGAACCCCTCCTTGCTATGCAATATATAAAATAGCCTTATGATCAATGCGATACAGGTCTTCAATTGTAGAAACCGTATAAAGTTTCTTCAGCAATTCATTTCTGCACAAGGCTGACCGAAGAAAGCACCGTGTGAACTGCCCATCCAAATCAACCATCGCTTCAAAATATTCTCCTTTGCCATCCATCTTCTTTTTCAGGGAAAGCACGGAAATGCGTCCCATAGGAATATACCATCCTTTCCGAATGATACGGGTTTTATTAAATTGCTCTATATACAGTTTGTGCCAAGATAAGCAGTTTATTCACGCGAAAAAAAAGAAGATGCCCTGTAAACGGGCATCCCTTTGCTATCTATAAGACTTTTCTATTTTCATCCTGCAAGCAGAGCTTCAATTTGCTCTAAAGCTGCAGCTCTCTCTTCTTCTGTAATCCGCTTCTCCAATTTCTTTAGAGCGTGGAACATTTCATTCAGTTGGGCCTGT
The DNA here is from genome assembly GCF_040813775.1 of Ammoniphilus soli. Classification (NCBI taxonomy): domain Bacteria; kingdom Bacillati; phylum Bacillota; class Bacilli; order Caryophanales; family Paenibacillaceae; genus Ammoniphilus; species Ammoniphilus soli. Next base: position 191,157 of record NZ_JBEGDL010000001.1, on the reverse strand, counting down.
TCCCACTTTTGGATATCAAGTGCCGATTGAATCCCTTTAACCATTTCTTCTTCCAATTGTTCCTTAACAGCCTCTAATTTCTCCAACACGTCTTCGGATGGATGATCCTTCATGCAAACTCCCATGCTCTGTCCCCCCTCAGCTTTAATAATTCTATTATCACTGAAACGCATCAACACGTCCATACCGTGTTAGCTATAACTTCATGATGCGAATGGGGCTGACCATCAAGATCGATAGCAGGATAGTGATGTAAGGATTGGCATACAGAAGCAATCCCATAAAGCTCATCACTAGCCCCGCAAACGTAATAGGAATTCCCATAAAATAGCCCACGGTTGGATTCGCATTGAACCGCGCTAGCCGCAGGGCACCCATCGTTGGATAAAGGATGAAGGCAATGGGATTAATCCAGCTTGGTTCAGCCAAGGTGTGAAAAAGCAAGGCGGGGGCAACGCCAAAGCTTACCACATCCGCAAGGGAGTCCAATTCCACTCCGACTTGATTATTAATCTTCAGCTTGCGTGCAATGCGTCCATCGAACAGATCCAAAAAAGCGGCTAGGAAGATAAGCAGGCTCGCAATCCGCTGAAATCCGTTCATAGTAAAAGTGATAGAGAATACGCCACATAATAAATTACCGAGAGAAAACAGGTTGGGTATGGATCGTACGATATAGGACAGCATTTTATCCCCTCCAATCTATATCACAAGGCTACTGGCTGTGGGTTTCCCTCGGAAGTCGCTTAGGGGCTTCAGGGACATTGCGAAGCTCGGCTTCCAGGGAACGACTGGAATGGATGGTTACCACATTCACGCCATGGTCAGCATAACATTTAATCATGATAGGATGGTCATAGTCATTTCGGAATGCAAAATCCGGACCATACCAACTCACCGTTGCATCTCTTCCAGGTGGAACGTAGCCCACTTGTTTGCTATGGGAATATCTTTTCAAAATGGTAAGTCCTGCTTTATCTACTGCATTAAACAGCGTGGAGGACACTTGGCAGATTCCCCCTCCCACTCCCTCCGAAAGCTCTCCCCTTACAATAACTGGAGCCCGCTTGTATCCTTTGTCAACCGTTCTTTTTCCTACCACTTTATTAAAAGAAAAAACCTCCCCAGGAAGAAGAATGTAATGATGAATGGCAGATGAGGCTAAACGAATATTATGTGTCCGATTGGAATTTCTGGCATTGTAGTATGTTGCAAAGCTTGAGATTTGGCGTTCCATGGCAAGCTTTAGCTGCTGTGTTGTTATCCTCGGCGGCTTAAAAGCAATCGGCAGCATAGCTGAAGTTTCGTTGGGAGAATAAAGCAATTTCTGGAGGACGGCAACAAACTGCTTGCGATCTAAACCTATCCCGCTTTGGTGTTCGACCACTCTGCCTAATTGATCAATATAGGCGCTTTGCTCCTCCACCCCGATCTGGGCATCGATTCTATCAGCTATTTTCATCAATAAAACAGGGTTTAGTAAAGGGACGTTTACTTCGGGTATCAATAATTTCGAAAGCGAAAAAGTAAAGTCCTGGTCAAGATAACGGAGTACAACCTTATCTCCCACATCTGCTCTCACGCCCGTTATATCCTGAATATTTACCTGACTGGCATAAGCGGAAGGGGTGAGGCTAAGGAAACTACATAAAGCAACGATTCCCAATTTATGCATGAGCATCAGGGAACAACTCCCTTCGAAACATTTGAACCTTTTTCCCTATTGTTTCTTAGGCAACCGTTTCTCATCCATATGGCAAAAGAATAACGACGAGAACCTTCTTCATGCTGTTCAAATGATCGAATAAAGTTAAAAATCCTCACAGTATAAACAGGAAGGACATGCCATTTTATGGATGTCCTTCCTGTTGCTTATTTCTTATCGCCGAGCGCGCTGCTTTCGCATTACCAGCCGCTCCTTGGCTACATCATACGGATTATCAATCCTGATAATGTCATACAAAGGCATCCCTTTTGGAATGTGGTCCTTCAATTCATAAAACAGGACTGGATTTTCTTCTTTTAGGATCGTGATGAACTCAATCATGGGGGGAATGACATTCTTCGGAAGCCTGCGGTTTACTCCCTTCAAGAAGGTGAGCATTTTATGATGGTTTGTTTCCGGTGAAGCGACTAATGCTTCAAATTCTTCAATGAGTTCGATAAGATCAACCATGACTCCGCTCCTCTGTCTTGTTCCTTGCCTGATAGCACTGTAGCTCTATTTTATCAAATGGTGGAAAAACAGCAACCGGCTTGGGCATACTATATTCATAATGTGACTTTTTTCTAGTAAAGATTTGTACTTTTTCTCTATTTTATCTTAAAATAGATAAGGATTCTATCGCAACACATATGAGGTGTTATTAAGAATGGGAAAAAAACTTGTAATTTTAGGCGGCGGGTATGGCGGTATGAGACTGGTCCAAGGTCTCTTGCCAAAAATGCGGGATGATCATGAAATCATTTTGATTGATCGCCTTCCTTATCATACCTTCAAAGTAGAGTACTACGCCCTTGCGGCAGGGACAGAATCCTTGGCGGAGTTGACGCATCCTTTTCCGGAAGATCCTCGCTTGACCAAGATCTACGGAGAAGCTACAAGCATCGATTTGGCGGGCAAAAAGGTTGAAGTCCGTGACCACGATCCTATAGAGTTTGACGAACTCGTCATTGCTGTCGGCTGTGTGGACGATTACCAGAATGTCAAGGGTGCGGAAGAGAATGCCTTTAGCATTCAAACCATCAAGAAATCGCAAATTGCTTCACAACGCTTAACTACGTTAGATCCCTTTGAGCGAGTGATGGTCATTGGAGGAGGACTTAGCGGCGTGGAATTGGCTGCAGAACTGAGACAATCCAGGCCAGACCTGAATATTTCCATTGTTAATCGTGGCAAAGGCCTGCTGAGTCCGTTTCCTCAAAAGACCCAAGACTATGTTACGCAGTGGTTCCGGGACCATGACGTAAACTTGATCAATCATATCCAGATGAAAGAGATCTATCCTAATCATGCTATCCATGAAAATGGAAGCTTAGAATACGATGCCGTTGTTTGGACAGCCGGAATCAAGCCAGCGCCGATCACAGAGGTTATTGCAGTCGAACGTGACCATCAAGGCCGATTCATTGTCAACGAAGATTACTCCCTGCCGGAACATCCGGATATCTACATCATCGGGGATTGTGCTTCTGCTAATTTTGCGCCGAGCGCCTACCTGGCAGAAATGATGGCAGACCGGCTAAGGGATGTTTTGCTTGCCAAGTGGAAGGGACAAGCCATCCAGTTGCCTCAATTGAAGCTGAAAGCCGTATTTGGCTCTCTAGGAAAAAAGGAAGGATTTGCCATCATTGGTGACACGCCTTTACATGGAAGAGTTCCGCGTTTACTAAAATCCGGTGTTTTATGGCTATATAAGAGGCACCTTGGTTAAAAAGGCAAAATGGCTAGCTGATAATACATCAGCTGGCCTTTTTGTTTGTCAGGACCCTAGTTCACTTCATGTTCTTTGGAAAAGCCCTATTGGAATATATATAGGTAAACAAAGAATGAAGGTGAGCAGCTATGCCCATAATTCGCGCTGGATTTTGGCTTCGTCTGGCGGCGGGACTCGCGGATGGACTCCTTCTTGGATTATTCTGTTATGCCATCACAGTTGGAATGGATATCGGAACCGCAAAAGCAACGGAAACGATCGTCAACTTGCTTTATGCCACGTTTCTCCCTTTAGCTTGGGGCGGCTACACTTTTGGGAAAAGGCTGCTCCGCATCCGTATTGCCCGAACAGATTTTTTGCCCTTATCGCTTGGAACCATGCTTTTAAGAGAAGTTTTTGGAAAAATGATTTTGGCTTTGATCACTTTCGGCGTTACAATCCTCATTAGCGCCTTTATGATCGCTTTACGGGAGGATAAGCGGGCAATCCATGACCTGATTGCGGGAACATGTGTTGAAAAAAGCTAAATATTAAAAAGCGCCATCTCACTGGATGGCGCTTTTGCTTTGCAAAAATTGAACAAATGTAGAGATTACCGATTGGTTTTTTTGGTCCTCCATATAAGAACAATAAAACCTTCTTCGAAGCGTAAATTCCGGAATATCCACAACTTTAACGCCACCCAGCTTGAGGGCTTTCTCCGCGGCCAAGGAAGACACCGCAGAGATCCCTAGCCCCGCTTCAACGGCTGCAATGACGGCTTCCGTACTCTCTACTTGACCTGAAATAGGGAGCTTGCTCACATCAATTCCTGACCTAGTCAAATAAGCTTCCAATGTTCTGCGCGTATCTGATTCGGGTTCACGCATGATCCAGTCGGTTTCCGTCAGCATCGAAAGCTTCTCTACCGTTTCAGGCCATTCATAATCAGAAGGGATGATCAAACGCATATGATCCTCAGCTATTGGAAAGGAAGCCACTCCTTCCGTCGCCATGGGCTCTCCTGTGATGGCTACATCCACGGTACGGTCCCTTAGCCAACGAACCACCTCATTCGTTCCTGAGATGCGCAATTGAAGCTTTACATCCGGATATACATTCCGGTACGCTTTCAGGATCGGCGGCAGCAAGTATTCGGAAGGAATCGTGCTCGCGCCTAAAGTGAGTCTTCCTTTTACTTTGGTTCCCCAAACCTCTTCTTCCACCTTATCCCATAAAGACAGAATAACCAAGGAAGACTCATAAATCGTTCTTCCATGGCTTGTCAACTGAACGCCATCCGACTCCTTCGTAAGGAGCCTTGTCTTCATATACTCTTCCAGGGCCTGTATGCGCTGCGTAATGGCGGGCTGCGATACATTCAGATGCTTGGCTGCCTCCTTGAAGCTGCCCGTTTGCACGACTTTCACTAAAGCCTTGAGGTGGTTAAGGTTCATCAATATCAACCCTTATCTTTCAGAATTGGAATAGATCTTTTCTAAGGAAGAAGAATCAAGCTGGTGAGGAGCCCCATCAAAGACAATCCGCCCATGGGAGATTCCAATGATTCTCGTTGCATATTGTTTCGCTAACTCCACATCATGGAGATTAATGATCATCGTTATAGAGTCTTCTTCATTAATTGATTTTAGCAGATCCATCACACTTCTTGAAGTCAATGGATCTAGACTTGCAACAGGCTCATCGCCTAAAATTAGCTTTGGCTTTTGCACAAGGGCGCGCGCGATGGCTACGCGTTGCCTTTGGCCTCCGCTCAACTGGTCGGCACGCTGGTGCAACACATGCTTTAGCCCAACTCGTTCCAAAGCCTCCATAGCGCTCTGGACATCCTTTGGATGAAACCAGCAAAGAAGCGCCCTCCATATACTCATAAAACCCAGTCTTCCCACCAGCACATTAGCAAAAGCAGACAATCTTCCCAATAAGTTAAAAGACTGGAATATCATCCCTATTGAGCGCCGATAGCCCATTAATGCCGATTTTTTAAGACCCGTAATATTCCTTCCTTCCCATCGGATAATTCCCGCCGTAGGCTTGACAAGCAAATTAATGCAGCGAATGAGTGTAGATTTCCCTGCCCCGCTCAGGCCTAGAATGACTACGAATTCTCCCTCTTGTATGCGAAACGAGATGCTCTCCAATGCAGGACTAGTCGCTTTGGAATAATGCATCTTGAGCTGTTCCACTTCCAGCAGCATCAGATCACCCTCTTCCTGACGAATGTTCCCAAGTAATCGACGATCAGAACGAGCAGCATAATGACCAAGACTTCCGTGGCAACGAATGTATAGTTAAAAATCTTGAAATCAATAAAAAGCATATTCCCGATCCCTCCTCCGCCAATAAAGCCCAATATGAGCGATGTCCGGACACCTACCTCAAGCCGATAAAAGTAATTGGAAAGGATATTGGGAACAATCTGGGGCAAAATCCCGAAAAAAATAACCAGGAGCCTGGGTGCCCCGACAGAAGCAACGGCTTCTTGGGGACCTGGGTCAGCTGCTTCAATCAGTTCAGAAATCAATTTTCCCAGCACCCCAATATTATGGACAGCAATGGCAACGACGGCAGGAAATGGACCTAATCCCAAAGATGGCACCAATATCAGCCCCAAAACAATTTCAGGAACGGATCGAAAAAAGTTTAGCAGCCACCGCGTTCCGTTATACAATAAAGGAGAAGGCGAAGTGTTATAGGCAGCCAAGAAACTAAGCGGAATGGCTAGGATTATGGCAATAAACGTACCTAAGATAGCTATTTGCAGCGTGACGACTGCCGCTTTTATGGCTAACGGTAAAATGCTGAAGTCGGGCGGCAGCCATTTTGTATAAAGAAAAGTCAAACTGTTTCCGAGATCAAGAAATTTGCTCAGATCAAATTCTGTACCGATCGCACTCCAGATAATGATAATCGCTGACATAAATGTCAGCGACCATTTGGATATTTTTTTATTCAATTAACATCCCCCTACTTTAAACGACCATCTTGTTCAGCTGCTTTCCGAATAGCTTCATAATCTGAATTCTGGGCTTTGGTAAAGCCAGATGCAGCAAAGGCATCCAGAATTTCCTTATCTGTCACCTTCAAAAAGGCTTCTTGAATTTTGGCAACAGTCTCTGCATCTACATCTTTCACCGCCCACGGATATTGGAACAGCTTTTCCGATTGCCAGATCACTTTGTACAGTTCTCCATTAATTTTCCCATTTTCCTTCAAGGTATCAAAAATGGCACTATCAATTGCCCCTGCATCAACCTGTTTATTTTCCACTGCCAATGCGGTTGCATCATGACCGCCGGTAAAGATTACATTTTTAAAGTCATAGTCGTTATTGCTGCGATAGACTCCGCGTTCCTTTAACTCTATCCCTGGGATAAGAGACCCTGAAGTCGAGCTGGGATCACCAAAAGCAAAGGTAACATCCTTCGTATTTTTCAACAAGTCATCCAGCGTATTATATGGAGCGTCCTTATGTGCAATGATATATGAATAGTAGAAAGGCTCTCCTTTAATCAGCTGCGTCATGATCGCTTCCGCGCCGCTTTCATGATGGGCAATGACATACGTCAGCGGTCCGAAATAGGCCATATTCACTTTTCCGAAGTTCATCGCTTCAACTACACCGTTATAGTCCGGGTACACATCAATCTTTACAGGAATGCCTAGCTCGGTTTCAAAGTGTTTGCCCAATTTGCTTATGGCTTCCTGCATTTTCCCTTGATTCAAGGTAGGAATAACACCTATAGTTAGCGCTTCGGTCTTGGCCGGCTGCTCTGCCTTAGCTGGCTGGTCAGCTTTAGCCGGTTGCTCCGGAGTTGCTTCCTGCTGGTTTCCGCCTCCGCCGCAAGCGGTTAAGAATAAAGCAAACATCAAAATAAGGGTTAAACCCTTGTTCCATTTTTTAAACATGTTAATAATCTTACCCCCTATTACCTGCTTAGTTAAATCCTTTATCTATTTTAATAAGTATTACTTTAATTGTCCATAACTAAACTTTAATAAGTTTACATGAATTTTAGTATAAAAAAAGAAGCAGACCTAAAGGTCTGCTGCATCGTCTCTAGAGAAAGGCTCCAAAATTTCGATATGCCCATATAACGTCTCTGTTTTTTCACCATCTACCAATATTTGCACTTCATTGACCTCAGGGAATTGAAACATGGTTTGAAGCAAGGAAAGAATCATTAATCGTTCTATGCTGCTTCCGCCTTGTTCCCCTTGTCCGGATAAATCTAAAGTAAGCAATCCTTCCGCAAATTGAACGTTCAGAAGCTTCCACTTACTCCAAGGGGAGTAATAAGAGGGAACCTCTGTTGCTAGAGCTTGAAAAGCCAATTCATATTTGGACGAATCCTCACTCATGACAAGTTCACGTTCCAATTCCTTTAATTCCAAGGCTTCCTCATCCGTTAAAAAAATACGGATTTTCATGGTTTGTTCTTCAACGGCCGGAGTTTCTTCCGCTTTTGCTTCCCCGTTTTCTTTCCCTTCGTCCACCTTTTCAGGCTCTCCCGCTTCAATGTCATTCTGTCCCGCTTCAACGTCATTCTCTTGAGGTTCCGGCGGAAGGGATTGCTCGCTGCATCCGCTCAAAAGAGCAAGAACGACAAGCGGTAGAAGCAAGAATTTAACAATGCGTTTCAATGTCCTCACCTCTTATTGATAGGATACGTAATATTCATGGATGGCTTTTCCTAAGGCTTGGGCTACCCTTTTTTGAAATGCAGGGTCAAGCATCTGTTTATTTTCTGCCGCGTTGGTCAGAAACCCGATTTCAATCAATCCTGAAGGCATATTCGTATTTTTAATCACATAATAGCCTGCCTTTTTTGCCCCTCTGTCGGGAAAGCCGGTTGCTTCAACTAAATGCCTATGTAATACTTTCGCAAACTGTTCGCTTTGAGAGCTATAATAATAAGTCTCCGTTCCCCTTGTCTCAGGCTTAAAGGCATTGGCATGAATCGATAGGAACAGGTCAGCCTGCATCTCATTAGCTAATTGGACTCGATCTTGCAATGTTGGATATGTATCATCAGACCGAGTTTCTACCACCTGCAGCCCTTTATATTGCTTCAGTTCTTCTTTAAGCAGCTTCGATACGGCCAAGGTCAAATCCTTTTCCAAATTTCCGCTTACTCCCTTTGCCCCCGGATCCTTGCCGCCATGTCCAGGATCAAGCAGAATCAGGTAGCCTTCCTTCCTGGGCATTGTTTGCAGTGCCACTTCCCAGCCTTCTGATAAAGGATTCAGCTCATATTTCACTTTTTGGGCAAGCTCTACGACAATACGCACCGTTTGAGGCTCTAATGAAAATTGACTAAAGCGTATCTCCTGAACCAATGCCGCCGGTTCCGCAGCCGAGGATTCGTGCAATGACGGCGAAGGCTCCTCATTGATTGCTGCCTCAGTCGGTTCTACTGGCTCATCTGAAGAAGTTTCCAGAGGATCTTCCAATGACAGTTCTGCTCCACCGAGATCCTCTTGGCTGCTTTCTGCACTTGTACTGCTTTCAGATAGAACTGCCACAGGACTCTCTTTTCGAATAACACCCATTCCGCCATTGAACAGGCCCGTTTCTCTCATGTCCTCTCCAATGATTGTGTTAGGCAAATCTATGACTAGGCGATGTGGTCCTTCCATAACAAAGTGCTCTAAAGGCATCGGCGTGCTGGTCTTAATAATAATTTTCCCGTTTTCCTCTCGAACCGACTGCAATTTGCTTATTTTCTCGATCACAATCTTGCTTCCCTGATGTTCTACATTGGCTTGAAATTGATTTTCTAAAACAGACTGGGAGACCATCCAGCCCGTATCGAGTTTCCTGAGCTTCAACTGGCGGATTCCCTGATCTGCTATGCTTACATTAAGGTCTCCATATATCAGGCGATCAGCCTGATCCATTTCCGCGGTCTGAAATACCGCACCGATGAAGGGACTGATATCCTTTAGTGGAAAGTAGAGTTCATCCCCTAATTTAAGAACATTTTGATTCGGTAATGGTTTTCCGTTAGCTTCCAGAGAATAGGACTGGTTTACGATTACGCTTCGGGTTTCTTGTTCCCAACCTACGGTGGTTCCCAGCGATTCTCCGACAAAACGCAAAGGGACCAAGGTCCTTCCCTTGTCTATCACTGGCGGAACATCCATGGCAACCTCCTTGCCGTTAACCGTCGCCTTTTTTCGTCCGACATGCATGGTTAGATCAATTGCCTTGCTCTGGATGGTAACCTTGCGCTGCTGATTATCCCAGCCTACCTCAGCCCCCATCTCTTCAGCTATAATGCGAATCGGGACCATAGTGCGTCCTTGAACAAGCTTTGGCGGGACATCCGGATGCAGCGTCTGGCCTTCAATCATCAGTTGAATGGCGTTTGAATCCGCCTGCACAGGCGATGCCCATGGGAAAAGCAGCAGCATGAGCAGCATGCTTATCCCAAGACTAAATGCTTTCATTACATTATCTCTCCTCTCTTCCTTCGTCTTTTGACTGATTATGACAACCTTTGTCGAACTCCAACAAACTATTAGACGTATAGAATGGAAGAAGGTTTTGCTTTTTTATGTTAGAATTTACGTATTCCGATATAATTTGCTAAAAGGAGGACAAATCATGAGCGTACTTCCATATATGGGAAAATACCCTAACATTCATGACAGCGTATTTCTCGCTAAAGGCAGCCTCGTCAGTGGAGAAGTAACGATCGGCAAGGACAGCAGCATTTGGTACAATACAGTCATAAGGGGCGATATTGCACCAACTATTATAGGGGAACGGACAAGCATTCAAGATAACTCTACGCTGCATCAAAGCCCCGGCAACCCTCTCATTATAGAGGATGAAGTGACAGTAGGCCATAATGCTGTCCTGCATAGCTGCATCATTAGAAAGGGGGCTATGGTTGGCATGGGTGCCATCATCCTGGATGGCGCTGAAGTGGGCGAAGAAGCCATTATCGGGGCTGGTTCTCTTGTCCCTCCCGGAAAGAAGATACCTCCACGCTGTCTCGCTGTGGGGTCCCCAGCCAAAGTAGTCCGTGAATTAGGAGAAAGAGATTACTCGGAATTAAAACGGATCAGGCAGAGCTATGTAGAAAAAGGGCAGTACTATAAGCAGATTGAGAAAGAAGAAAAGAAGTAAAGGGACCCATTCGGATCCCTTTTTCAAGTGAATAAAAAACTATTTACATTAATATTTATTCGTTATAGAATAAGTGCATTATCACTTCCCGAGGAGCTGTATGTGCATGTTAGCCTATAAGTCTTTTTTAGATCCCCTTGTTAAAAATCACCCCACCCTAACCGTTCATTTGAAGGATAAAATCGTGACGGGAGATCTTTACAACACCTCGGCAAACCAGGTCGTATTGCTTGTCCATGGTGGGGATTACCATTTTGAAGTGATTTCTTATGACGAGATTCAACATATTGATTTAAGGGAATAAGCACCCTCTCCACTTAAGGATTGGGTGTTTTTCTCTTCATAAATCTTTTGTAAAACGGGAACAGTACGTTTGTGTAAGCAATTAACCTAAGGAGGACTGCTGATGGAACACCAAATTGTAGACCTGGTCACAGATTGGATTAACCAGCAGGATAATAAAAGGTCTTTTCTCATCAGCAAGGAAGAGGACGGGGACCTAGACCAGGTAGCCCTTGACCTGGAGGAAGTTCGATTGGGTCATCTCGACCATGCAGATCCAGATGGCTATCTTTCTCCCCAGTCCCTCCTATTCCGCGGACAGGGAACTATTATGACTGAATCAAAGGCTGGACCCCTGCCTCAAGACGTTTACGAAATCCCCCTTTTCGGTACATGGATCACCCAAAATAAAGGAACCAGCTTTCAAATTCGTACAGAGCGGGGAATCTATACTATACAACCTCATTAAGTTTACAAAAGGGGATCCATTGTTTTCAACGGATCCTCTATCCCTGCCTCCATCACCATCTTTTCCTTGTCGGATTTCTTGTATCCCTTAATTTCCTTTTCCCGTCTCAGCGCTGTCGATTTATCTTCGCATTCCTCCACGTATACAATATCTACTGGGAGCCGCACCCGGGTATAACGGGAGGCTTTCCCCCGATTGTGCTTTCTGAGCCTTTTATCCAAATCATTGGTTATCCCCGTATAAAGACTATGATCTCTGCAGCGTAGCATATAGACGTAATACAACTTGAATTATCCCTTCTATTTCCATATTTCTTTAAACTTGCTTCACATTATAACAAACTCTCTTGATATCTAACCTTAACAAAATTTTTTTTAAATTCCCAATTAAGTATTGAAACCGCTTTCGTTTTGATATATAATAACATTAACACCTTAACTAGCAGTTATGGTTTCTCTCCACTCCTATCTACTTGCCACCGATGTATTGATCGGTGGTATTTTTTTTGTGTATAGCTCTTCGCAAGAATGGACAAAAATGGGATGTACTGTTTCCAGATCGGATAGGAGGAAGCTGCATGCTAGCAAAGACCACATTATTTGACCAATACTGCTTAATTGAAGAAATTATTATGGATTTAAATTCTGCCTTGATTGAACATCTTAATCAAACTTCCCCCAGTCGCTTTCTCCCTAATTCCCTTTTTATAGCCCATGTGATTATGGTACGCCAAATGATGCTTTATTTTCTTCAAGGCCTAGAGCAAAACGATTGGATAGACGAATTCTCCGTCCTTTATCAGCGCACAAGGCGGCACTTATTTACCATTGAATTGATGCTTGAGGATTTGATTGCCTCATTCGGTTGACAGTGAGCTGGGAAATTAAGCCAACTCAATGATATAATGAACTAATGAAATACATTTTAAGAGAAGGAAAGGAGAATATTGAATGAGCAAAGAACACTCATTTGATATCGTTTCGAAGGTCGAGCTGACTGAGGTAAATAACGCTATACAATTAGCCCTTAAGGAAATCGAAAATCGCTATGATTTTAAAGGAAGCAAGAGCAACATCAGTCTAGACAAGGATGAAATCGTCATCCTTTCGGACGATGACTATAAGCTCGAGCAGGTTAAGGATGTGCTAGCAGGAAAGCTAATCAAAAGAGGGATTTCCCTTAAAGCCATTCAATACGGAAAAGTGGAACCGGCAACAGGCGGCACAGTGCGCCAGCGAGGAAAAATCATGCAAGGCATCGATCAAGACAATGCTAAAAAAATATCCAAGCTCATTCGTGACTCCGGGATAAAGGTCAAATCACAGATCCAAGGCGAACAGTTAAGAATCGTCGGAAAAAGCAGAGATGAGCTTCAGGAAGTGATCCAATTGGTTAAACAATCCGATATCCCCATTGACTGTCAATTTATCAATTATCGATGATTATTTATCAAAGAGTTCCCATGAAGGGAGCTTTATTTTTTTGTGAACAATAAGACAGGACAGGATGAATTTCCTTAGATTTATGGAAAAACCAAAGGAGGCAGGCCATGCAAAACAACTCGCGCACCGTTGCTCAGACCATATTGGACCAATTGCACCACTTTGGGGTGGAATATATCTTTGGCGTTTCAGGAGATGCCATTCTGGACCTGCTTCACTCCGTATCGCTGCAGGATAAGATCCGATTCATTGCTACTCGGCATGAATCGGCTGCAGGATTTATGGCTTCCGCTTATGCGAAACTAACGGGCAGACTCGGTGTGTGCATAGCCACCAGCGGACCAGGAATGGCTAATTTATTAAATGGGCTTGGGGACGCTTATGCAGATAAGGTACCCGTATTAGCCATAACGGGCCAAGTTCCGACTAACAAAATAGGGACAGAAAGTAAACAGTATATTGATCAGCAACGATTCATTGAGCCTTTGGCAGCCTATTCCGCATTAGTTTCTTCACCAGAATCCACTGTTTCCCTGCTTGACCGTGCTGTTCGTACCGCCATCAAGCAAAAAACGGTTACTCATTTGTCTGTCCCTAAAGACCTGTTTTCAAAAATTCAACCCATGGATCTGATACCAGAGAACCCCTTTCTGTATCGTCAGCCTCTAACTGACTTGAGCAATGTATCCAAAGCAGCACAGTTCTTAAATCAATGCAGCAGGCCTATGATTTATGTAGGTAATGGGGCAAAGGGGTGCCGGGAAAATATCCGCCGCCTTGCTGACAAGCTGGGAGCCGGTATCGTCTCTACCCTTGGAGCCAAGGGAATCATTCCTGAGAACTTTGAAATGATGTTAGGCGGAATAGGAGAAGGCGGGAGTGAGCAAGCTGCCGCATTGCTCAACGAATGTGATGGGCTCCTGATGATCGGCGCAATGTGGTATCCTAAGAAATTCATGTCAAGTTCCATACCCTTTATACAAATAGAGCTCGAAGCAGACCATATTCATTTCGATAAGAACCTATACTCGGCTATCATTGGGGATGCTGCGGAAATCCTTGGACCTCTGGAGGAACAAATTAGCCGGTCTGTTAATATTCAGTGGTTAAATCGTATAGGAGCAGCAAGAACAGAGTGGCTAGCTGAGCTTGAACAAGAACAGAAAAGTGAAGCAACCCCTATTTCTCCTGCAAGGGTCATGGCAGCTATCCAGCAAGCGGCGGATCCCGATGCGCTTATTACATTGGATACAGGCGATCATACGGTTTGGTTCAACCGTTCGTTCCGCACGGTGAATCAGGAAATCCTGTTCTCTGGAACTTGGCGGACATTAGGATTTGGACTGCCGGCTGCAAACGCAGCCCAGCTGCAATATCCTGATCGCCAAGTGATTGCAATTGTAGGAGACGGCGGATTTGCCATGAATTTGTCCGAACTGGCAACAACAGCAGCGTACGGCTTGCCAATCAAACTAATCGTTTTAAACAATCACTCTTTGGCCATGGAAGAAAATAAAATGCAGTTTATGGGATTAAATGCTTTTGGAGCAAAGCTAGTCAATCCATTGTTTGTTCAAGTAGCCGAAGCCTTTGGAATACAAGGCATCCGCATTGAACAGCCAAATGAATTGGAAGCAGCCATAAAAAAAGGGCTCGCCGCATCAGGCCCTGTTTTAATGGAAGTCATCAGCTCAACGCAACCATCGCCTCTTTCTAAAGTCAAAGCAACAGCACCTGTCTTAGTATAGGATGTTATCCCTTTCAAAAAAAAAAAAAAAGCGCCCACAATGTGGGCGCCAAAGCAATAAACTCTCACCTAACAAAACCTTGTTAGTATATATATAACATATCATATGTTTTAGAATTAGGAAAGAAATTTGAAATACTATGTCGAGAAAATAATTGGACCCTTTACAATTACTTGAACGATCTGACTAATTCCTCCAAGTTACCTTCCTCGTCAATGTGATACTCACGGTACATGCCTTCTTGCTCAACATCAAGGAGAAATAATGCAGCAGATCTTACCAGACCTGCCTCTGTCCAATCGATAAACAGCAGCGCCTCAATTTTCCCGGCCATCAACCCTTCAAGGTCTACCTTATCGATCCCTTGGTCATCAAAGGCATAGTTCTCCTTCTTTCCTTTGTCGTAGCGCCAGGTTTCCGTGCCATCCATGGCATTTTCCACGAGTGTAAAGTCTCTCCCGAAGAGGTTGCTTATTTCCTCTTCGCTCATTCCTGGGCGCAGCTTGTCCACAAACAAGGATTCGGTCTTTTCCCCTTCAGATGGCATTTCCCCTTTAGATGGCAAAGCTTGCTCTGAAGCGGCAGGCGTCTCGATAACTTCCTGCTTGGTTACAGCCTGATCTTGGCAGCCCACCACATATGTACTCAATAAAACGGGTATTAGGGCTCTCCACTTGCTCATTCTAATCAACTCCTAACAATAATTTCTACGCGGAACCCGGAAAAAGGTTGCTGTTTCCTTCCATTCCCACTTATTTTCCTGCAGTATTTATCTCTAATCAAGCCACAATAAGGAGAGTGAAAAACCTTTCTGGGAGTTGATGACATGCCGAAATCCGGATCCCCCTTAGAACTGACCACTCTCGCAGCCATTCCTTTGGTGATGGTTCTCGGAAATTCTATGATCGTTCCTGTTCTTCCGACTATGGAGAAAGAGCTAAACCTGACTCAATTTCAAGTAAGTCTTATCATTACTGCCTTCTCCTTTGCAGCAGGTCTTATCATACCCTTTGTGGGTTATCTTTCTGATCGCTTTGGAAGAAAGGTTATTATCGTCCCGGCGCTCATCCTCTATGGGATCGGAGGAATCGTAGCCGGCTTAGCCGCTTGGCTCATGGATGAGGCATACAACATCATCCTCATAGCCAGGATCGTCCAAGGAATCGGGGCGGCGGGAACAGCCCCTATTGCTATGGCTCTCATCGGCGATTTATACTCTGGATCAAAAGAGTCAAAAGCGCTAGGGTTAATTGAAGCTACAAATGGCCTAGGAAAAGTCCTTTCGCCCATCTTGGGATCATTACTGGCTCTTCTCGTCTGGTACGCCGTATTTTTTGCTTTTCCCGCACTCTGTTTTCTGACGGCCGTTGCTGTCTGGTTTTTAATTAAGGAAAAGAAGCCAGAAAAGCCAAAGCCGCTAAAACAATATCTTGCAAGCCTTAAGGAAGTATTTAAAGAACAAGGCGGTTGGCTTATCACGGCATTTTTTGTAGGATCGACAGGTCTATTCATTTTGTTTGGTGTATTATTCTATCTTTCAGACATATTGGAAACCGATTATAAGCTTGATGGTGTTCCAAAAGGTGGAGTCTTAGCTATTCCGCTGATGGCTATGGTCACCACAGCTTACATAACCGGAGGAAGAATCAAACAAAATAAGCCATTGATGCGCAAAATCATGCTGACCGGTTTATTTATCTTGACCGCAAGCCTTACAACCGTAGCCTTCTTTAAGCAACTATATGTGATGATCGGGCTATTAACCTTAGGAAGCATCGGCACGGGATTATTGCTTCCATGCCTCAATACACTCATTACTGGTGCCGTTGCAAAATCCGAAAGAGGTATGATCACTTCCCTGTATAACAGTTTGCGTTTTATTGGAGTGGCGGTAGGTCCCCCCATCTTTAGCTGGCTTATGGGAATATCCCATCAGACCTTGTTCTTTTCAGTGGCCGGACTAGCTGCATTTGCTTTTCTGCTCACCTTTTTCTTCATTAAACCCGGGGCAAAGACTAAAAAAGACTCAGGAAAAGCAGAAGGAAAAACAACTTTATTTCAAAAGGTGCCAGCAAAATAACTACTAGAGAGGGTCTTTCAAAGGGCCCACTTTTTTTGTGCGAACTAAAAAAAGGGCTGCCTTGATGATACAAGGTAGCCCTTTTCTGTCAATCTAGATTAGATATTGACCGCTTCCGCTCTCACGTGCAATGTCTTGTCTTACTTGTTGCGGATTGGTGTTGGAAAAGCCTTGCTGGAACATGGCTTGTGCACCTTGTCCAAACGCTCCCAATTGATTTGCCGCACCAAAACCAAATCCGCTTTCATTTGCAATGTCTTGTCTTACTTGCTGGGGATTGGTTCCTGCAAAGCCTGGCTGCAACATCGACTGGGAGCCGCCCGCTGCTTGAAGAGATCCAAAACCGCCCTGATTGCCTCTAAACTGATTCACTTCTTGGGCAATATCTTGTCTTACTTGCTGGGGATTAGTACCTGCAAAGCCTGGCTGCAACATCGACTGGGAGCCGCCAGCTGCTTGGAGAGATCCAAAACCGCCCTGATTACCTCTAAACTGATTCACTTCCTGGGCAATATCTTGTCTTACTTGCTGCGGATTCGTTCCCGCAAAGCCTGGCTGGAACATCGACTGAGAACCGCCTGCTGCTTGGAGAGATCCATAGCTAGATTGGCTTCCCCCGAACTGGTTCACTTCTTGGGCAATATCTTGCCTTACTTGCTGGGGATTTGTCCCTGCAAAGCCTGGCTGGAAAATCGACTGAGCGCCGCCCGCTGCTTGAAGCGATCCATAGCCCCCTTGAGTGCCTCTGAACTGATTCACTTCCTGGGCAATGTCTTGTCTTACTTGCTGCGGATTCGTTCCCGCAAAGCCTGGCTGGAACATCGATTGAGAACCGCCTGCTGCTTGGAGAGATCCAAAGCTAGATTGACTTCCGCCGAACTGGTTCACTTCTTGGGCAATATCTTGTCTTACTTGCTGCGGATTTGTCCCTGCAAAGCCCGGCTGGAACATGGATTGTCCGCCGCCAGCAGCAGCCTGAAGAGATCCAAAACCGCCCTGATTGCCTCTAAACTGATTCACTTCTTGGGCAATATCTTGTCTTACTTGCTGCGGATTCGTTCCTGCAAAGCCTGGCTGGAACATCGACTGAGAACCGCCTGCTGCCTGAAAAGATCCAAAGCTCCCTCTAAACTGATTTGTTTCCTGAGCGATGTCTTGTCTTACTTGCTGCGGATTCGTTCCTGCAAAGCCTGGCTGGAACATGGATTGTCCGCCGCCTGGGTAGGATCCGGCAAAACCGCTGTTGAAACCGCCTTCTTGAGCAATATTTTGCCTCACTTGCTGGACATTCGTGTTGGCAAAGCCAGGCTGCATCATACTCTGGGATCCTCCCCCGAAGTTCGCAAACTGGTTTCCATACAGATCTTGGCGAATGTCTTCACGCACTGCTTGTGGATTTGTTCCTTGATAGAAATTCATCATATGTAATTACACCTCCTAACGATATCATCTGCAGATTTGGAAATTATATGCATTGTTTTTTATAAAAAAAAAGACACGAACATCGCGTCTTAACTTTCACTGAAATAATTTAATATCTTTTGTAAAACAGCTTGCCTAGTAAGGATCCCCATAAATACATTTGTCTTATCTATGATCGGAACATAAGCCCGATCAATCATGAGCTCCAATGCAAAAGATAACGGAGTGTTTTCCCAAATTCCCATATAGTTTCGGTTCATTGCCTGATGAACGAAATAATTAGGCAAATCATTGTAATTGATGTTCTGATTTTCACTCATAAAATCAAGGATCAACGTTTTGCTGATTAAACCTTCTACTTGGTTCTGCGAATTAATTACCGGAACCGACGTATACCCAGAGCGGGTAAGCTTGACTAAGGCCCGTTCCAGCGTCCAATCAGGATGCATGGTCACGATCTTATCTTTATGTAGGACAAGACTCCTTATTTCTTGAGACATAAATTGTTTTTTGTCCATCCCTAAGCTGCTCAAAAAAGGTACCCTCCTTAGCCCACTGATCAAGAGTGATCATTAAACTGCCTTTCAATAGTTACTGTACCCTTGATGCGCAGGTCTGTCAACTCAAAGAAAACGCTTCCCTTTTTCGCTATAAAACAGGCCATCCGTTTTTTCCAAAAAAGAAAAATGGCTCATTAGTATTAAATACTAACAAGCCATTTTCTTTTTATTCGTATCCCGGGAAATCCATCAAATGAATTTGCCCCGGTTCCTGTTTTGTAACAAGTTGCTCTAGAGCAGCTTGGATGACTTGGGTTTGGGTATCCTTATCATGCGGTTTGCCGAGGGAATGTCCAAACTCAAATCCATTCGGATGAATAGCTCTCGGAGGCCTCATTAAGCCGGATTGCTCCACATCGAGAGTAACAAGAACCGTCGGAATTCCCTGTGCCTCAATTGCACGCTGCACTGTAACTACAGTGCGATGGCAAAGCGGTCAGCCAGCAGTCAGAAGGACTGCATCCGCCTTGGAGCGGACTACTTCCTTCACTACGGCAGGGATGGTTACCTCATTGATTTGTTTCAATCTCATAGCATATCCCATCATGGTAACATGCTTTTCCGCCAATCCCTGTATCTTTCCTTCATTTGCCAGCTCTCTCAAGCGGTCAATAGGAAAGACGCAATTGATATCTTCCTTTGGAGCATCCGTATTGTAATGCTCTTTCGGAGCGGCATGAGTAACCGTCAATTCAGAGGCTTGTACATCTCCTGGAATCACGCGATATGTAGAGTCCCCTTGAGCAGTATCCGTACTGAAAGCTTCCTGTTCCTTAAGGTGCACACCTGAGGTGGAAACAATCATCAGGGTCATTTCACTCAAGCTTTTTTGATTCGGAGTATATGGAATGGCTTTTCTGGACATTTCCATAAGCTTCAGCTCCAGACCTGTTGATTTATAGCTTTCTTAGGATTTCGAATAATTCTTCGTTATCAGGCTGTTCAGTGATTGGGTGAACATCGATGAAACGAACAATTCCTTCTTTATCAATGATGAATAGAGCACGCTCAGAAGCTCCAAACGCTGGTTCATCTGCATTTGTGCGAAGAACGCCAAACTTCTCAGCAATCTCCCCGTGAGGATAGAAGTCAGACACCAACGGATATGTAATTCCGCCAATAGACTTTTGCCATGCTTCATGGCTTGGAATAGAGTCAACACTAATACCCAGAACCTGGGTATCAAGCTCTTCAAATTTGGACAAATCGTCCTCATAAGAAGGCATTTGCGCTCCTCAGACAGGTGTCCAATCTAGAGGATAAAACGCGATGAAAACATTTTGCTTGCCTTGGTAATCGCTCAGAGAAACTGTGCGGCCACCATGTGCTTTTGCTGTGAAATCTGGAGCCTTGTCGCCGACTTTTAGCGTCTTGGTTTCAGTTGCACCTTTTGGCATGTAATTCCCCTCCTTTGATAATTAAAGTCAATACTAGTATACCAACTTGTCCACGAAATACAAAGTGATTTAGCACATTTTCTCAATAAATTTTAATTTATATATAAAATAAGAAAAAATTATTCTATTGCTGCCCTTCTTCAGGAAAACAGCCTTCAAAGCGCTCCCGTATATCATCGATTTCATACACTGCATTATCCAGCATCATCTGAACCCTTTCGTTATCCTCCGTTTTATCCAGGAAGACAACTGTATCCACATCGATTTCTACGCCTAACTGGTATTCATTTCCTTCCCTCACAACAAACGCACCAAGATCACTATGGGCAACTATCCCTTTGCTTCCTACGAAGTCAGATTTCCTCATTAAATGCGGCTTCAATATTGTAGACCTCCTCATTTAGCTTTTCCATATCTCACTCTTAGAATGGCGATTATTCCGTAAAATATGCCCAAGATGCACGTTCACTCTTGGCATAGCCTTACATCGGAAGCATAAGATGTAGAGGAACTTACTTTGCACAGGTGGGAGACGCTATGAACTCAAAGCTCAAGATCTTTGCCCACAGGGGGGCATCCCATATCTACCCTGAAAATACGCTGCCCTCTTTTAAAGAAGCCATCCGCAGAGGAGCTAATGGCTTAGAGCTTGATGTGCAGCTTTCCAAGGACGGGCACCCTGTCGTGATCCATGACGAAAGCTTGAACCGCACGACCAACGGGACAGGACTAGTCAAACATTGCACGCTTAGGGAGCTTAAGGAACTAAGCGCCGGAGCATGGTTTCATCCCCGTCATGCTCACTTGAGGATCCCTACCCTTGAAGAAGTGTTTTTAGGAGCAAAAAAGTACCCAGTGTTCCTAAATATTGAGATGAAAAACCTGTTCATTCGTTCCGAAAATTTAGAGGAGCGGATCATTCAATTGATTCTTAAATACGATTTAACGAATAGGGTCATTCTATCCTCCTTTAATCCGCAAAGTATTGAACGAGTAAAGAAGATAAACCGACACATCACGACAGGTTTCTTGTATTTCGGGAAGTTAGATGAACCTTGGAAGATGGCCCATGAATTAGAAGCCGAATACCTGCAGCCCCCGATTAACGTCATTACACAGGACTATGTGCATCAAAGCTGGCTTCACGGGCTACAGGTTTGCCCCTATGGCGTAAATCAGTCTCATGAACTCTCCCGAGCACTTCACTGCCGAGTCGATGGCCTCATTACCATTTATCCCGAAAGAGCTCGAAAACTTGTAGAATGAAGTAGAATAATCTTGCTACTCGTGAAACATTTTTAGCTCCCATCCCTCAGAGCGATCCGCAACAGGGGATGGATTTTGTTTTATCCTCATATTTTCTTCACACTACCGAAGGCTCACTGCCTTTCCCCTTATTTCAATTCATGATAGAATCTATAAAGGATTTTAACTATAAGGAGTGAATCATTTGAATACAGCGGCAGACCCTACCATATGGCTAGCTCTGGGAGCCGGTTTCTTATCCTTTATTTCGCCATGTTGCTTGCCTTTATACCCCTCCTATATATCGTATATTACTGGAATATCTGTCTCGGAACTTAAGGAAGATCGTTCTGTTGTGTTAAGAAAGGCAATGGTCCATACCCTTTTCTTTGTTTTGGGCTTCTCAATCATTTTTGTCTCGCTAGGCCTCACAGCTACCTTACTGGGGTCGATCTTTCGGCAATACCAGGATTTGATTCGACAACTGGGAGGCATCCTGATTTTGGTTATGGGCCTTTTTATGCTAGGATGGTTTAAGCCCACTTTATTCATGAAAGAAAAGCGTCTGGAATTTGCAAGTAAGCCGGCAGGCTATTTAGGCTCTACCCTGGTTGGCGTATCCTTCGCTGCAGGATGGACTCCTTGTGTCGGGCCCATTCTTACAGCGGTTTTAGCGGTCAGTGCCAGCAACCCGTCCCAGGGATTGCCGCTGATTATTTCCTATACTCTCGGTTTCGCCCTTCCCTTTATCCTCATGTCCTTTTTTATAGGAAGAACAAAATGGATTCTTCGTCATTCCGCTAAAATGATGAAGGCGGGTGGCGCCATTATGATACTGCTTGGCATTCTTCTATATACTGATAAAATGACCGACATTACGATCTGGCTTATTTCCATTTATGGAGGCTTTACAGGATTCTAACGAATTCCCAGAGGAGGAATATAGAAACGTGAAACGCAACGCGATTGTCCTTGCGATAATTATTCTTTTCGCAAGTTTGGCCTTGTATGGAAACCTGAATAAAAGCGAAACGGATAATGCAAACAAAGAACGCCGCCCAGAAGCGGGATTTGCTGCCCCGCTTTTCGAACTCGAGGGCCTTGATGGGAAGACCTATGCTCTAGGAGAGCTGGATAAACCCCTTATCCTTAACTTTTGGGCCTCCTGGTGCGGTCCCTGCAGGAAGGAAGCTCCGATTTTAACAGGCCTTTATGAAAAGTATCAGGACGATATTGAGATCTGGGCAGTGAACGTTGCCGTGAATGACAAGCTTGAAAATGCCAGATCCTTTGCCGAGCATTATCAATTTACCTTTCCTGTACCCCTAGATTCGTCAGGATCCGTTATCAACCAATATCAAGTCATTGCGATCCCGAACACTTTCTTTCTAGATCGACACCAAAACATTGTCAAGGTGGCAACAGGCTTGCATTCCCAAGAAGAAATTGAAGAAATCGTGAAACAGCTGATTTCCATCCCATAGTTATTTTTTGGACATAAGCATGTCACAAATTCGAATACCACATACTAACGTTATATGGTAAGATGTAGGGTGAAGATGGAGGTGAAGAGTCATGGAACACAAAAGAGATTTGAAGCAAGATGATATCGTGGATAACGCCATTGGCTTTGGCGTATCGTTTGGATTCTTCTTACTCGTTGCAATCATCTTTACGGTTGCGAGCCTGTTTCAGCATTAATTTCTTAATTCAGAAGTACATACAAAAAACCGGAACTTTCGTTCCGGTTTTTTGTTTATATCTGCCGATTAATTCGTTATAAGGTGTTCGCTTACAGAAAACTGCGCTTCCGTTTTTTCCTTTATTTCTTCCACCGAGCTGCCTGGCTGAACTTCTACAAGAAGCATGCCTGCTTTCGAAAAGTCAAAAACAGCCAAATCGGTAATTAATCGATGAACGACTCCCTTTCCCGTTAAAGGAAGGGTACATTCCTTTTTTATCTTCGATTCGCCATGCTTATTCACGTGCTCCATAATGACGATCACCCGTTTGGCCCCATGAACCAGATCCATGGCTCCGCCCATCCCCTTCACCATCTTGCCGGGGATCATCCAATTCGCGAGATCCCCTGACTCCGAGACCTCCATTCCCCCAAGTATCGCTAAGTCGATATGGCCTCCGCGTATCATGGCAAACGATTCTGCACTATCGAAATAGGAGGCTCCCGGGACCTCCGTAACAGTTTCTTTACCCGCATTAATGAGATCGGGATCCACCTCCGATTCCGTCGGATATGGCCCTATTCCCA
The DNA here is from genome assembly GCF_040813775.1 of Ammoniphilus soli. NCBI lineage: Bacteria > Bacillati > Bacillota > Bacilli > Caryophanales > Paenibacillaceae > Ammoniphilus > Ammoniphilus soli. Next base: position 167,668 of record NZ_JBEGDL010000001.1, on the reverse strand, counting down.
ATAAGCCGTTCTCAGATTGAAGCATTACGTTATAGTCACGGGGAATTTCATTAGCCAACAAGGTAGGCAACCCGATGCCAAGATTGACATTCATCCCATCCTTGATTTCCTTTGCCGCCCGCTTGACTATCAGCTTGCGTACATCCTTCATAAAAGCTCCCCCTCCCTTACGCTCAAACTATAGTGCGCCTTAGATAGAGTCAATCTGAGCAATCGCTCATCACAGGTGTGGAAGTGTGTTTATACTACCATTATATTACATTGACTTTTTTTTACAATATTTAGATTTCCGGTTGATCAAAATATCCTTCTCGTGGAAAAGTTGGGAAAATTCACGATTATAACTCAAAATTTTGGTCAACAATGATACTAATTCAAATACTTCACGATGAGACAGGAGAGCCACATTATTTTATAAGAAGGAAGGAGCAACAACACATGGGGATCTTAAATCTACTTGACGACTTTCATAACGAGGAAAGCAACCTGCAATGGAGGGGGACTTTTGAGAACTACCTGGAGATGGTCAAGCAAAATCCAGCCATTGCCCAAACCGCCCACTCCCGCATTTATAACATGATCATGAATGCTGGCGTAGATGAAACAAAGGGAGCTAAAAAATACAAGTTTTTTAGCGACACAATGTACGGACTGGATGATGCTATCGAAAGGCTGGTTGAAGACTACTTCCACTCCTCCGCCCGTCGCCTGGATGTAAGAAAAAGAGTTTTATTGCTGATGGGTCCCGTGAGCGGCGGAAAATCGACGATCGTGCACTTACTGAAGCGCGGCATGGAGAACTTCTCCCGTACGGATGCCGGAGCTGTTTATGCCATTGAAGGCTGCCCTATGCATGAAGATCCGCTTCACCTTATCCCGGAAAGACTTCGGCCCCACTTCGAAGCGGAATATGGGATTAAGATTGAAGGAAATCTCTGCCCAATGTGCCGCTTTAGACTTCGGGAAGAATGGCGCGGGGAAATCCGCAATGTCCCTATCAAAAGAATACTTTTCTCTGAGGATGATCGGGTAGGAATCGGTACCTTCAGCCCTTCTGATCCTAAATCCCAAGATATTTCGGAACTGACGGGAAGCATCGACTTTTCGACTATTGCGGAGTACGGCTCGGAATCCGATCCTCGCGCCTATCGATTTGATGGAGAGCTAAACAAGGCCAATCGCGGATTAATGGAGTTTCAAGAAATGCTGAAATGCGATGAGAAATTCCTCTGGAATCTCTTATCCTTGACCCAAGAGGGCAACTTTAAGGCCGGAAGGTTTGCTCTTATCTCAGCTGATGAGCTGGTAGTCGCGCATACGAATGAAACGGAATACAAGTCCTTTATCAATAACAAGAAAAATGAAGCACTCCATTCCCGGATCATCGTCATGCCGATTCCATATAATCTGAAGGTATCCGAAGAGGTCCGAATCTATGAGAAGCTGGTCAAGCAAAGCGACCTAAAAAGCGTGCATATCGCTCCACACGCCCTTCGTGCAGCTGCCATGTTCAGTGTCCTGACAAGGCTGAAGGAATCCAAGAATCAGGGATTAGACCTGGTTACCAAAATGCGTCTTTATGATGGGGAAGAAATGGAAAACTTCGGCGCATCCGATCTGAAGGAACTCAAGAATGAGTTTGCCGAGGAAGGTATGTCCGGCATTGATCCCCGTTATGTCATTAACCGCATTTCCAGTGCCTTGATCAAGAATGAAATGACATGTATCAATCCGCTCAATGTCTTGCGGGCCCTGAAGGACGGATTGGATACCCATCCTAGCATAACATTAGGGGAAAAAGAGCATTTTATGAACCTTATTGGAATTGCTAGAAGAGAGTATGACGAAATCGCAAAGAAAGAAGTACAGAAGGCCTTTGTCTACTCTTTTGAGGAATCTGCCAAAACGCTGTTAAACAATTATCTGGACAATGTCGAAGCATTCTGCCACGGGAAAAAGATTACGGATCCCATTACCGATGAGGAAGTCGATCCGGATGAGCAGTTGATGCGTTCGATTGAAGAACAGATCGGCATTTCCGAGAATGCCAAGAAGGCTTTCCGGGAAGAAATATTGATCCGCCTGTCAAGCTACGCAAGAAAAGGCAAGCGTTTTGAATACGATTCTCATGATCGCTTAAGGGAAGCTATTGAGAAGAAGCTTTTTGCAGACCTTAAGGACGTTGTGAAAATTACCACATCGACCAAGACGCCAGACGAACAGCAATTGAAAAAAGTCAATGAGGTAACAGCGAGATTAATGGATGAACATAATTATTGCCCTCATTGCTCGAACGAATTGCTGAAATATACCGGCAGTCTGCTTAATAGATAAAACAGGTTCCAACTTCTGTGTTCAAGCTCTTTGGCTTGAACACAGCCATTTTAGCTAGGAAAGTTTGGTGAAAAAGCATGAATGATTCTCTATTTATTGTTTCCCATGAGGATTGGTCCCTTCACCGAAAAGGATATGAGGACCAAACCCGCCACCGGGAAAAGGTTAAGGAGGCATTGAAAAATAACCTGGCCGATTTGGTGGCTGAGGAAGGCATCCTGACCTCAGATGGCAAAAATATTGTTAAGATACCGATCCGCTCGCTCGATGAATTCCGATTTCGCTATAATTACCGCCGCCAGAATCATGTTGGCAGCGGGGATGGAAAGACAAAAAAAGGCGATGTTGTGGCCAAGGACGGCGATCCCAATCAGCAGGCTCCCGGTCAGGGCAGCGGTGCCGGAGACCAGCCGGGCGTCGATTATTTCGAAACGGAAGTAACCCTAGAAGAAGTGGAAAACCATTTGTTTTCCCAGCTTAAGCTCCCGCACCTGGATAAGAAAGAGCATGCCGAGGTAGTTGTTGATGCCATCGAATTTAACGATATCCGCAAGAAGGGCATTATGGGAAATCTGGATAAGAAGCGGACTATACTGCAAGCGATCAAGCGGAATATACAGGAAGGCGGCAAGGGGCTCGGAAAGATTCTCGAAGATGACTTGCGCTTCAAGACCTGGAATGAAGTGAAGATTCCTCATTCCCAAGCCGTGGTGCTGTGCATGATGGATACCAGCGGGAGTATGGGAAGGTTTGAAAAGGATATTGCGAGGACGACCTTTTTTTGGATTTCTAGGTTTCTCCGTCAGAATTACAAAAATGTTGAAATTGTTTTTATCGCCCATCACACCCATGCCAAGGTGGTCTCTGAGGAACATTTCTTCACCAAAGGGGAAATGGGAGGCACCGTCTGCTCCTCTGCCTATAAGCTAGCGATGGAGCTGATCAGGACAAAATATTCGCCGAGCCGCTATAATATCTATCCGATTCACTTCTCGGATGGGGACAACCTGCCCTCCGACAATGATGAGTGCACCCAAATCATTCAAAAGATGATGGAAGTCACTAACTTTTTCGCTTATGGTGAAATCAATCAGCATCACCGCATGTCCACCTTGGGGGATGTCTTTAAGGGCATCAATCACCCTAAGCTGCGAACATCCGTGATTTATGAGAGGAAGGATATTCTAGGCGCCTTGAAGACCTTCTTTTCTGAAGCTGAGGAACAGGAGCTGATCAGCTAATGGATACATTGGAGCGCGCTATCGAGGAAATTACGGAAATAGCAAAAGGCTTCGGCTTGGATTTCTATCCGATGCGCTACGAAATTTGCCCGCCGGAAATCATTTATACGTTTGGGGCCTATGGCATGCCAACTCGCTACAACCACTGGAGCTTCGGAAAATCCTTTCATAAAATGAAGCTTCAGTATGATTTGGGCATGAGCAAAATCTATGAACTCGTTATCAATTCCAATCCATGCTATGCCTTTTTGCTGGATTCCAATACGCTGATTCAAAATAAACTCATTGTGGCCCACGTCTTGGCTCACTGTGATTTTTTCAAGAATAACGCTCATTTTGCCCACACGAATAGGAATATGGTAGACAGCATGGCAGCAAGCGCTGACCGCATACGCCAATATGAAAAGAAATACGGCCGTTCCAAGGTCGAAGCTTTCCTGGATGCTGCCATGGCAATTTCCGAGCATATCGATCCTTATTCCGATCGAATCAAAAAAGCCAATCCTAAAGAAAAGCTGATTAAACCCAAAAACCTGCTGGCTTATGAAGACTTATGGGACTTGGAGCCCGCTGTTGGCGATGGGCAGCAGGCAACAGCCGCAGCAGTTCCGGCCGGCAGCGGAACAGGAACCGGTTATCGTTCGATCAAGGACATTTTAAAGGAACATCGTGCTCAGAAAGCGGATACGCAGCGCGAACAGATCATGGAACCGGAAAAAGATATCCTTCTATATATCATGAACAACAGCAGCCATCTCGAAGATTGGCAGCGGGATATCCTAACCATTGTCAGGGATGAAATGCTCTATTTCTGGCCGCAGATTGAAACGAAAATCATGAATGAAGGCTGGGCTTCCTTCTGGCATACAAGGATCCTGAGGGAAATGGATTTGACAGATGTCGAAACCATCGAATTTGCCAAGCTTAACGCTTCGGTCATTCAGCCCTCAACCACTCAACTCAATCCCTACTATCTAGGGCTCAAGATCTTTGAGGATATCGAAAAGCGCTTCGGGCGCGATCGCATGTTTGAAGTAAGGGAGGTAGAATCTGATGTCAGCTTTATCCGAAATTACCTGAACCAGGACCTGGTCAAGGAAATGGATATGTATACCTTCGGGAAGGTCGGCAGCGACTATGTCGTCAATAGCAAGGAATGGGAAAAGGTCCGGGACACTCTGGTCGAAAGCCGCATCAACGGCGGGTTTCCATACATCACTGTAGTGCATGCCGACAGGGAGCTTTTTTTGCACCATCATTTTGAAGGCGTGGAGCTCGATATTCGCTACTTGGAGAAAACCCTGCCCTTTGTCTATCAGTTGTGGGGAAGGTCTGTCCATCTTGAAACCAAGCTTGAAGAAAGAAACGTTCTATTTTCCTATGATGGTGAAAAAGTCCATCGGAAATTTATCTGAGAAGGTTGTCTTTGGGGGAGTTTCCCAAAGACGGCCTTTACTTCTTTTCCACTTCTTTCAGATCCGCATGTGTCAATGGCTGCTTGTCTTTAATGGGTATTACGCTGACTTGTCCCTCTGGTTCAAGGAAGGCCATTTCCACGTCTGCTAGCCTGGTTATCCCCTTCAGCCTTAGCTCCTCCATCAGGTTATTGTACGTCAGCCTCGAGTGCTGCAAGCCTTTCTGATCAATCTTTCCGTGATCAATCAGTTTGATCGGCTCTCCTATAGCCATCTTGGCAAACCAGCGACTCTTCACAGTAAGGTAGGCGGTAAACCGCTGCAAAAAGACTAGTGATGCAACAGCGACAGTGGCTTTATAGATATTCAATGAATCGTCTGCCAGCGGCGCTCCCATTAGAGCCCCCAGAGCGATCACCACCACCAGGTCAAAAGCAGTCAGCCTTCCGACTGCCTGATTCCCCATAATTCGGAATCCGGTAAGAACAATGATGAATATAGCCAAGCTCTTGAACATGACCGTTATATATTCCACTCAAATCACCTCAGGGATAGAGTGTTCCTTCTTCTAGAATTTATGCTACCAAGCGGACAGCAAAATCTAGACAAATCGTTGTTTAAAAACATTTTATTTATAAAATTTTCACTTTTCTCCTACTTTGATTTAAGTATATATAAAATCATGAATATTAAAAAAGGTTTATCCCGTAATTATCGAGATAAACCTTATAAAAGCTTATGTAACTTATAACACCTGCTGTGCCCTCTACGAAGACACGGATGTGATTCCAGCAGGAAGTATCTCGACGCAGTGGGAATCACGTCATTTGGTGCACCCTCCCGGGTACAACGATATCATTTCGGCAAGAAGAACATTCGACGTAGTTGAAATGATAATATATGGTGCGGTCGGCGAGACTCGAACTCGCACGATCATACGACCACTACCCCCTCAAGATAGCGTGTCTGCCAATTCCACCACGACCGCATGAATATCACAAAAATACGTTGGAGGGAGTACCCGGATTTGAACCGGGGAATAAAGGTTTTGCAGACCTGTGCCTTACCACTTGGCTATACTCCCAAATTAAATGGGGCGATCGATGGGAATCGAACCCACGAATGTCGGAGCCACAATCCGATGCGTTAACCACTTCGCCACGACCGCCATTGAAAATTTAATGTTAACAAATAATATATTATCTTTTTTTGATCTACAAGTCAAGATCCATTTAACCGATCACCTTTACAACTCGGGTTGTGCGTACATTTCTCTTGCAAGCTGAACAATAATAATCCCAAATTTCCACCATTCCTCTATCCGTCCAATCGTATCGGGGACCGTCAGCTTCAAATTCTCTTGTTTCCTTACAAATATAACAAAACATTTCTTTCGAAACCGTAAGCATTCTACCCCCCCTTTTGATAAGGGTCTATTTCAGATATATACAAGAGTTCTGAATGAAATATACTGAAATCTTTTTATATTTTTACGAGGGATAAATCGGTAGGATTGTTTCTGCCGGATATGCGAAAAAATCAACTTAGGCATATTTCACGAACATTTTTGATATCAATAGAATTCCATTTTCATGACAAAAAGACCCCTATTTTCAGGGTCTTCCCTTTAAGAATGCGATCTAAGTCATGAATATTATGACGGCAGTAATATCGATACGCTAATTCTCGAGTATAATCGAATTCTACTCCCTTTTCAAAAAATTATTCTTATTGAGGGGGGATCTCTACTAGATTTGATGCCTGCTGCTGATTCACTCCCAACACTAGCGAAAGTTCGCTGATCAACATCTGCTGGGCATGATTCAGCATGGATTTGTCCGCCTGGTTAAGCTTCTTGTTCTTACTTAATGACCTAAGGTCGCGAATGACCTTCGCTCCTTCATAAATATCTCCGCTCTTCATCTTATCAATATTCATCCGTTGCTTTTGCTGTCGTTGGTAAACAGTGGTGTCAGACCCATTTTCATGACAAATATCTAATGCCACTTGCAATGTCTCTGTATCAGCAACCCCACGTAATAACGAATCAGATCTTTGACTCGCAGGAACCATAATTTGCATACTTGTCAAAGAAAAGTTCAAAATATAATAAAGCTGTTTTTCCCCTAGGATTTCTTTTTCTTCAATGGCTTGAACAATACCTGCTCCATGCATAGGATAAAAGATTTTGTCGCCTGCTTTAAACATAATCTACCTCCTGTTGAGTATTTGTATGGAATCCTTACAGTAAAAAATAGCATCATTGCATCATCTTCTTTAAAAAATTCAAAACAACGAAAGCCCTGCCTCTCTTTCATCCTTACGGCTCCGATGACCGTGCCAGTGTGAATCGAAATTTTAAATAATACGAGGTCATTGAGGAAAGTTAATTGGAAGTGTTATATTTACGAAGAATAGAATAGAGGTCTCAGAAAGCTGGGGATATCCCCTATGATATTAAAACATTCCATAGGGTAGGCTCCATATTAGCTATTAAAGCTTAGTAACGTTAGAAGCTTGGTCACCCCGTTGCCCTTGAACAACTTCAAATTCTACAGGCTGTCCTTCTTCCAATGATTTAAATCCATCCCCAGTGATTGCGCTGAAGTGGACAAAAACGTCATCTCCATTTTCCCTTTCAATAAATCCAAAACCTTTTTCTGCATTAAACCATTTGACTGTTCCTTTTTGCATGTCAAAACCCCCAAGGTTTTATTTAAATATGCTATTCCAAAAAAAAAATCACATATTATAAAGAGCGGCCATCAATGAAGTGATAACCCTTTGTAACATGTGAATTTCACATTGGAATTATACTTTTTCTTAATTATAAATACTATAACCTATATTCCACCCAAAAATCAATGGCCAATGTTACCATGATCATTTTTATAATAATCGCTCTTTGCTGTAAATCCCGTTATCGCTCAAAAAAATAAAAAAACGCCTTCTCTTTAAATCAAATGAGAAAGCAGTTTGATTTTGCGATACTTTACGCTTCTAACCTCGCACTTATGTATGTTGTTTTCATATAGTTCAGCGTACATTCAACGACTAAGAAACGTTAATATGTAGCGGTTGTTCATAATGGTCGGAACGACAGGATTTGAACCTGCGACCTCACCCACCCCAAGGGTGCGCGCTACCAGTCTGCGCCACGTCCCGATAAATCGTTGTAGACAATTTGGTTGCCCTCTTACAAGGACACATAATTTATCAGCAGGATGCCTCTCGACGTAATTGGTTGCGGGGACAGGATTTGAACCTGCGACCTTCGGGTTATGAGCCCGACGAGCTACCGTGCTGCTCCACCCCGCGTTCATTTAGAAACTTTATAAGTGACGATTACTACTATATCATCTTCTGATGAAAAATGCAAGGAGGATTAACTAACTCCCTCTCTTTTTCATGAGTTCAACAACCTTTTCTTTTGGATCCCAGCAGGAAAATTGATACGTGGGCTTGGTATCGTAACCTAATCGCGAGCATTTGCTTTGAGATTTCCGCTCGATGCGGACAATCGAAAAATGTTTGCATGTTGCGCAGCAGTGAAACGGATTCAACTCTATCCCTCCTTGCTCTTACTTCCCATTTTAACATGCAGAAAGCTAACCGGCATAGCCATCCATGGTATAATATGTGAAAAAGGAGGGATGCAAGTGAAATCGATCGTATCCATGCAATCTTTTTGTTTTTCCCTTGATGATTCTCTAAGCTTGCGGGGAGATGTCCATACTATTGAGGATGACAGAAAAAAGCAGGTGGTTATTCTATGCCACGGATTCAAAGGGTTTAAGGATTGGGGCTTTTTTCCTTACGCAGCGAATCAATTGGCGGAGAAAGGCTACTATGTCATCCGGTTTAACTTTTCCTGCAATGGCGTCAATGAGGTCGACTTTGATGAGTTGGATAAGTTTGCTATTAATACCTATTCAAGAGAACAGGCCGACTTGAATAGCCTGTTACAGCACATAAAAGAGCGTGACCTTCCCTTATCGGAGCAATATGGCCTCGAGCACATAACACTAATCGGCCATAGCCGAGGGGGCGGAAATAGTCTGATCTTTGCAGCCGATCATCCCGAAATATCAAAGGTGATTACATGGAATGGAATAGCTAATGTGGATCTGTTCGATGAGCGTCTTAAAGAGGAGATTCGCGAAAAAGGTGTGGGGTACATAATAAATGCCCGGACAAAACAGGTATGCCCATCCGCGCTATCGTCCTCGAGGACATGGAAGCCAATAGGGAACGCTTTAACATAGTTGAGAGAGCATCTCAGCTGACCATCCCGGTGCTTTTGATACAAGGGGATGAAGACAGTCCAAGGCTCGTGGATGGAGCGAAGAAGCTGAAAGCTGCAGTCCCGGGGCATACCCTTGTTGTCATTGAAGGGGCAAACCACACGTTCGGAGCGGTACATCCCTTTCAAGGGAGCACTTCGCACTTGGACAGGGCTTTACAGGAAACACTATCCTTTCTGCAACAAGAAAACTGATACATTATGCTCCTACAGCTGAAAAGAGAACCTCTATAAGAGAGGTCCTCTTTTCACTCTTTGAAGCATTACTGGTTTTATTATCTGTTACCCATCAACTTCCGCTTCTAGATCACCCAAAATATCATCCGAGTAGGTCACCGATATTTTATCCTGACAATCCCAACATTCGCTCCTATTTCTTTCCATCAGAGCTAATTCTGCACCGCAAAATACACAAAAATCAGGCATCTTATCAATGACCTCCTTATTAAGAAAGTGATGATGATCTTATATATTATGTTATTCAAAGAGACCCGTGCTTAGTCCTTAAAAAATTTGGTTTTTGTAATTTTTTTCTATAATTCATCTTAGAAAAGGCACTATATCCATTTGTCCCTTGTTAAAATAGATGGAAAAACTCCACTTAAAACCAAAAGCAAACAAGACAAAAACGATATAATCAACCCCATTCCATTTATATGGAATAAAAAGCTATGATATCGAGGCCTTATTGGAGAATTTCCACCTATTTCCCTATCCATACCGATACTTTCGGTGAGAACGAAAAAACAAAGAAGGACTTCTGCGCCATTGGAAGAGAAGCCCTTCTTTTTAAGTTCTGACTGTGAAATTTGATACGATTCTTTTGGTGAAAACATTTAAAACTGTAGTAAAAATCGGTTGCAAATAACCCGTTAATCATCAGGGCCCTTTTGTACTAGGCTAATACTTTTTCATACTTGCTTTCATCGTAACCAACAATGACTTCGTCACCCTTGATTATGATCGGACGCCGAATTAGCTTTGGTTCTTTAGACATTTCCTCCAAGAGCTGATCCTCTGTCAGTCCTTCCAGTTCCTCTCTTCTTTCTTTATAAACTACGCCCTTTTTATTCAAGATTTCCTGCAGCGGAACTTTTTCGATCAAATCCCGAAGCTCCTGAACGGAGAAGACTTCCTTCATATAGCGGCGCTCCTCATAGGAAATGCCGTGCTCGTCAAGCCAAGACTTGGCTTTGCGGCAGCTTGTTCAAGACGGGTATGTAGAAAATGTTACAGACATCATTCATTCTCCTTTTCTGTATGTAATTTATATCATTAGCTTCATACGGATCCGCTGAGCCATGTCTGAATGGCATCGAAAACCTCTTGCGGCTTTTCTTCAATGACCTGATGGCCCGCTTCCGCAAAGCTGACAAGAGTAGAGTTCGGAAGATCCTGCCTCAGATGCACACCTTTTCTTAAGGGAACAATTTGATCTTCAGCTCCCCAGATCAGCAAGCATGGGTGCTTAATGTTTCCCAAATCATCGATGATCATATCGCCTTCCCTGTGGCGGAGTAATCCGATCAGCGTATCGCAGAAGCCGTCCTCCTGGGCGGGTTCCGCATAAGCCCTTATCATTTGTTCCGTTATATGGGCCTTATTGTAGAAAGTCGTCTCCAGCACATCCTCGACCTTATGACGTCCTATCCACCATTTTACTCCTAACCGAGTAAATGGTATATAAGACGCTAGAATCGCGAGTCGGCTTGCCTTATGCAAATACGCTGAAGATGATACAAGCACTAATTTTGCAATCAGTTCAGGGGATTGCTTTGCCACGTAAAGCGCAATTTGACCGCCCATGGAGTGCCCCAGCAGAACCACATTCCTTAAACCCAGACGGGTAATGAACTCAATTATCATGAGGCCGTAGTTTCGGTAGGAATACTCAAAATCACAAGGCTTCCCGCTTTTCCCGAATCCAATCAGGTCTAAGGCGTAAACGTCATAGTGTTGTCTAAGGCTGGGAATCAGCTTTCTGAAACAGAATGTATTGGCCAAGAATCCATGGATCAGAACAAACGTACACTTCGGAGATGGATTGCAGCAAGGATGCCGTTCAAAGTAAACTTCACTTCCCATAATGCTGATACGGTCCGGGAAGCTCATTGCTATTTCCCTTTCTTTTTGACAACCTGGGGAGAAGCACCCGGATTAGACATCACCATAATCGGCTCCAAGGCTTGTTCGTCGGTATAGATGAACGGCAACGGAGAGATAGGGATATCGCCCTTCACACAAAAATCCATATTTATTCTCGCCAGCACCTTATATCCCATCTCATTGCGTATGTCTGCAATGATTAGCACATCCTGATGCGGAATGGCTACTCCCATGTCCTCTCCGATCTTGCGCCTCATGAACGCAATCAGCTCATCATTTAAAATCCGGCTAGCCGCATAACCATCATTCGGTGCGAAAAAGTAAAAATGATTACCTGCAACTTGATCTTCCTTGTAAGAGGTATCTAGGCCTTTCAGGTTGGCTAGGGCCTGCGCAAAAATTTCCTGATCGTCATAACCGCTGGCCCGAGCCATTTCACGGTCAATGAGAACATAAGTCTTACCCAGGTCCAAAGCGTAGAATATTCTTGACTCAGCGGTATGCTCCTGGTTTAACAGCGGCACTCCCTGTTTTTCAAGCGGATAAGCAGCACTTCGCAAAACAGGATAAATATTTCTCTCATTGCCTCGGATCTGTTTTTCCTGCAAACTGGCACTTGCCATCTCTAATACCTTTCGAACCACTTCCTCTAAATAGGCCTGTTCCTTCCCATGCTCCAATTTTCTAAGGATGGCATCGAGCGAGAGATGAAACCCTGCTCCACTGATCTCTTTGTGCTCGACAAGAAGATCATCTTCTTGAATTTTAATCTGCCATGCTTCCGGATTCAATTGCTTCTGCAGCTCGTCCAGGAGAAAAGCGGAGACCTTATTCTTATCCATGTCTGTTCACCTCCCGCCAATTACAGGAATTTAAAGGGATCCGTATTTATTTGGGAAGCAAGAACTTCGGTCTGGTAATTGCCATGCATTAGCTTGTGCACTAATAGTTCACGTACGGCTTCCTTCATAATTTTCTCTATATTATGTCCTGGATCAATAAGACAAAGGCCGGAAGACATGGCATCGTGAGCCGTATGATAATAAATGTCTCCGGTCACCAGCACATCCGCCCCCTTAAAAGCAGCCTTGGAAACATAGCTATTGCCATCTCCGCCTAATACAGCGACCTTCCTGACCGGCCGATTCAGATCCCCCACGATTCGGAGCCCGCTTACTTCAAAGGCTTCCTTCACCTTTTCCGCCAATTCTCTAAGCGTTACCGATTTTTCAAGCTTGCCTATTCTGCCCAATCCATACCTCTGTCCAGCTTGTTCCAAGGGATAAATATCATAGGCCACTTCTTCGTAGGGATGGGACTTGAGCATCGCTTTCACTACTTTATTCTGCAGTTGGGATGGCACGATCGTCTCTAAACGGATTTCCTTTACTCTTTCCAGTGTCCCCTCAGCTCCGGTAAAGGGAGTGGCTCCCTTCTGGGGGAGGAACGTCCCCGTTCCCTCCACATTGAAGGTGCAATGGCTGTATTTCCCAATCCAGCCCGCCCCTGCCTCGGCAATAGCCTGAAGGACCTGTTCATGATGCGATTCGGGAACGAACACCACAATCTTCTTTAACTGTTCCGTGTAAAGTTCATCTAACGGCTCTGTCTCCGCTAACCCTAGCGCGCTGGCCATCAGATCATTGATCCCCCCTTGTGCAGCGTCGAGGTTCGTGTGAGCTATGTAGACAGCAATATCATGCTTGATTAACTTTTCGTAAAGCCTGCCTGCCGGAAGGTCAGTCCTTAAATTTTTCAAGGGGCGGAAAATGACAGCATGATGGGCAATGATCAGGTCTACGCCTAGCTCAATCGCCTCATCTACCACTTCTTCCAACACATCAAGGGTTACCAATACTTTCTTAATCTCTTTATTGGAAGTGCCTACTTGTAATCCAATCTTATCCCCTTCCATCGCCAGATGCTTGGGGGCAAACTGTTCAAACATCTGAATTATGGTTTGTCCGTTTGCAAACATTGTAATACCTCCTCAATCCACTTCAAGCGTTGCTCTATTTCTGCTTTTTTTTCCTCTGCGCCGGCTGAACGGGATTTTTCAAGTCCTTGCATAACCCTTTGGGCTTTTTCTTTTTCAGCCTTCCATTTCTCTAGCAATATCGGTGACTGCTGATCCCAAAGGAAGGGCCCCAATTCAAACCACTCGTCTCTTGTCCAGCGGTTAGACTGATAAGGGAGCCCTGGATCTCCTTTTATGGCTGATAGGACTTCGTATATTACACCGTCTTCCTCTAAAATACTTTCCCCTATCAACTGCCATCCGTTCGTATATAGCCACTCTCGAACTTGGCGCTCCGCAACGTTGGGCTGCAGGATTAAATGCTCTACAGAAGACAGCCCAGCAATGCCTTGCTCTAGGATATGGCTAATCAATGTACCTCCCATGCCCGCGATACACACCGTATCCACTTCTCCATCGGCAAGCACAGAAAGCCCATCTCCTAGCCTGACATCAATCTCATCCACTAGTCCCGAAGCCATAACATGCCGCTTAGCGGACTCCCATGGCCCTTTATTGACTTCACCGGCAATGGCGGACACCGCCTTCCCTGCCTGAATGAGATAGACAGGCAAAAATGCGTGATCTGACCCGATATCGGCTACTTTACTCCCTGGTCGGACAAAGCTTGCAATTGTATCTAATCGCTTTGAAACGGTAAGCATGTTATCACCTTCACCTGTTGCCCTATTTTTCAACTCTGCCCCTATTTTACCTCAAATGCCGAAAACAAACAAAAAGCGTAGAGCACAATCTCTCTACGCCTATAATGCTTTCTGCCATGGATGGATTACTGGGCGCCAATTTCCCTTGAAATGACCATCCGTTGAACCTCCGAAGTCCCTTCCCCAATTTCCAGAAGCTTCCCATCCCGGTAGAATCGTTCAACTTGGTACTCTTTCATATAGCCATAGCCACCGTGGATTTGAATGGCCTGATCACATACTCTCGTACACGTCTCAGAAGCAAACAATTTCGCCATCGCTGCATCTTTCGTAAATTTTCTTCCCTGGTCCTTAAGCCATGCAGCCTTATATACCATCGTTCTAGCTAGTTCTATATTCATTGCCATATCGGCCAATTTAAATTGAATGGCTTGGAATTTAGAAAGACTCTGTCCGAATTGCTTTCTCTCCTGGGCATACCGGAGGGCTTTTTCATACGCTCCCTGGGCAATTCCCACCGCCATGGCCCCTATCCCAATCCTTCCCCCATCCAAGGTTATTAAAAACTGCTTGAATCCATAACCTTCCTTCCCCAGCTGGTTCTCCTTAGGAATTCGAACATTTTCCATGATAAGCTCCGTGGTATTAGAGGCATGCAGGCCCATCTTTTCATAGTTATTAACCACGGTGAAACCTGGGGCATCCGTTGGAACGATGAAAGCTGTAATGCCGCTGGTTCCTCTAGTCTTGTCGGTTACTGCCGTTAACGCCAGGTTCTTCGCAAAGCTGGCATTAGTAATAAAGCACTTCGATCCGTTTATCACCCACTCGTCCCCATCGGGCACTGCTGTTGTTTGCGTTCCTCCTGCATCAGACCCAGCGTTCGGCTCGGTAAGGCCAAATGCTCCCAGGTATTCCCCGCGGCAAAGCGGGGTCAAATATTTTTGCTTCTGCTCCTCCGTACCAAAAAGATGAATAGGAGCCCCCCCTAGAGAAATATGGGCAGAATAAGTAATTCCAGTCGATCCGCAAACCCGGCTCAATTCCTCGACAACTATAGCAAAGCTAATGGTATCTGCGCCCCCGCCTCCGTACTGTTCTGGAAAAGGGAGACCCATCAGCTCCAGATCAGCCATTTTCTTAACAATCTCTACAGGAAAAACTCCTGTTTTATCCCTTTCATCCGCTCCAGGCGCCACTTCTCCTTCAGCAAAATCACGGAGCATTTTTCTTATCATCCCTTGCTCTTCGGTTAAATCAAAATCCATAAATATCCCTCTCTTCTTATTCTTGATTGAGCGCTTGCTCAGAAAAGATGCATTTTTCAGATGATTATTTCTAAAGTAATTATATAAAATAATACATCTATTTGACAACGGTTTCATGTTGATTTTTTCCAACAGCTATATTTGCATTGTCCCTTTAAAACCGCTAAAATAAGAAAAACTTCTATTAAAGCTATAAAAAAATAGTCAAACTCATCCTAAGCAAGATCTTCTTCCCTAAGCGCTTTTTATTCCGTAGAAAAACCTGCAAAATGGTTTCCCATAATGCAGGTTCTCAAGAGCGAATCTTTATTCAAGAAAATCCTTTAATCTTTTACTGCGACTAGGATGACGCAATTTTCTCAAAGCCTTCGCTTCAATCTGGCGTATTCTTTCACGCGTAACTCCAAATACTTTTCCCACCTCTTCGAGTGTGCGGGTTCTCCCATCATCCAAACCAAAGCGCAAACGAAGCACATTTTCTTCCCTGTCTGTTAAGGTATCAAGCACATCCTCGAGCTGCTCTTTCAATAGCTCATAAGCCGCTGCATCAGAAGGAGCTAGGGCTTCTTGATCCTCAATAAAGTCTCCAAGATGTGAATCATCTTCTTCACCAATCGGTGTTTCCAAGGAAACCGGTTCCTGGGCAATCTTTAAGATTTCTCGAACTTTCTCCGGTGTGAGATCCATCTTTTCTGCAATTTCCTCAGGAGAAGGCTCCCGTCCAAGCTCTTGAAGCAACTGTCTCGATACGCGGATTAGCTTGTTGATTGTCTCTACCATATGCACGGGAATCCGAATGGTCCTTGCCTGGTCGGCAATAGCGCGCGTAATGGCCTGACGGATCCACCAAGTAGCATAAGTACTGAATTTATAACCCTTTTTATAATCAAATTTCTCAACCGCTTTGATCAATCCCATGTTTCCTTCTTGAATCAAGTCAAGGAATAGCATTCCGCGGCCTACGTAGCGTTTAGCAATACTAACCACTAGCCTTAAGTTTGCTTCCGCTAGTCTCCGCTTTGCTTCCTCATCCCCTGTTTCAATCCGCTGGGCTAAATTGATTTCTTCGTCAGCAGATAGCAAGGGAACACGGCCGATCTCCTTTAAATACATGCGAACCGGGTCATTTATCTTAATTCCAGGAGGGACAGATAAATCATTGAGGTCAAATTCCTCTTCATCATCCATTTCATCCTCGGGAACGATATCGTCTTCCTCTTCGGTTTCATTGATTACTTCTACACCCTGATCGGATAAATACTCGTAGAATTCATCCATCTGGTCCGAATCCTGGTCAAAAGGCGATAGGCGCTCCATTACTTCCTTATAGGTGAGAACCCCACGCTTCTTTCCCACCTCAACCAATTGCTCTTTTACTTGATCAATGTTTAGTTCGGTTGCTTCTTGAGCTACTTCTGTGACAACACCTGGCTTGTTTTCTGTTTTTTTGGCCATGGCATTCCCTCCTTCCTTAGGTTCATGTGGAAAACGGCTTGATGGACTTGCGCAGCTGCAATATTTGGATGCCAATTTGAGCTGCCTTCAAACTGTCTCCTTCTCTCTCCAATCTCTTCTGTTCATTTTTAAGCTCTTCCATATGCATCAAGATTGGATAATTCAAAACTTGTTGTATGTAATCAGATAATTCCCTAGACGTCAGCTCTTCGGGAATTTCTTCAACAGCCAGCTTGGAGGCTGTTGCGATGAGCCGCTCGTCTTCGAGTCCTGAAATGAATTTACTTGGATCTGCAGGGTGTCCCATCATATAATAGTTATATAAATGGGCTGCAAGGGCTGCAAATTCATCAACATTAAATTCTCCGCCAACCTTGCGCATGATTTCTTCCGCCCAGCCCTCATTATGAAGCATAAGGACAATCAATCTCTTTTCTGCATTATAATGGGCAGGCAACAAAGATTTGACGGGCAAATGAACTCCATTATTTATACTATTATTCCATTTCCTTGCGAGTTTATCCCTGCCGCCAGCCTTTTTTTGCTGAAAGTAGATCTTGCGCTGCTCTTGCTTTAGCGCTTCTAGCGAGTAATTGAATTCCTCCGACAAGCTGCGTAAATAGTGATCGCGTTCCACAGCGTTAGGCAAGGAAGAAATTTGCTCTAACACGGCGTTGATATACTGGAGGCGCTGGGCCTCATCAGATAAATCATAATTTCTTCTGATGTTTTGCATTTTAAATGCAGTAACGGAAATCGCTTCTTCCAATTGACGCCTGAACCTTTGCGCTCCGTGTTTTTTAATGTAATCATCCGGGTCGAGCCCGTCTTCCAACGAAACTATACGCACTTCGCAACCTGAGGCCATGAGGATTTCGGCAGCCTTCATAGCAGCTTGAATGCCAGCCTGATCAGAATCGTAGCATACCAGGACATGATCTGCGTTTCTCTTGATCACCTTTGCCTGATTTTCCGTCAGTGACGTCCCCAGTGAAGCAATGCCATTTCTTACTCCTGCTTGCCAGGCTGCGACAACATCCATATATCCTTCAAACAATATGGCTTGCCGTTTCTTTCGCATCTCAGTTCTTGCTCGATGCAAATTGAATAGGATGTTGCTCTTATTGAACAATGGGGTTTCAGGGCTGTTTAGATATTTCGGGTGTCCCTCACCTATCATTCTTCCCCCAAATGCAACAATCCTTCCTTGCGAATCCGCTATGGGAAACATCAAGCGATTGCGGAACAAATCAAAGGGCTTGTTATCGGATTCTCTTCTTGCCAGGAGTCCCGCTTTCTGCATAAGCTTAAGCTCGTAGCCTCGCTTGGCAAGAAATTGAGTCACAAAGTCCCAACTTTCTGGTGCAAATCCCAACTGAAACTCGACTGCTGTTTCATAATCAATTTTACGGCGTTCAAAATACTCTCTTGCCTGAGTACCATGATCGGTTTGAAGCAGAAGGTGATTGTACAGCTTAGAAACGAGTTCATAAGCCTCATGCATCAGCCTTTTATCTCTTTGTTCCGCACTTTCCTCTTCGTGTCCCAAATGATCCTGAGGAAGACTGATACCTGCTTTATCAGCTAGCAGCTGAATGGCTTCGGGAAAAAGCATCCCTTCCATCTTCATGACAAAAGAGATCAAATTCCCCCCTGCACCGCACCCAAAACAATGAAAGATTTGCTTTTCTTCCAGGACCGAAAAAGACGGACTCTTTTCTGAATGGAAGGGGCATAAGCCCATATAGCTTCGACCGCTCTTTCTTAGCTGAACATATTGTCCGATAAAGTCAACAATATTGATCGAGTTTCGAATTTGGTCGATTAATTCTTCAGGAATCTTCGGGCTCATGGACTTCTCCTACCTCATCATTCCTTTGTACGTTATAGTCAGAAACCGATCTCAAGCTCAAATTAACTACTTTAATCCGCAAGGGTTGTTGAGTATCTGAGATCGAATGCTCCCAATTGAAAGTCTAATGAGCAAAAAATAATGTTGAAAGAAACTATTCGTCAAAATTCAACAATATCCTTCTTTGCATTGCAAACATTTTTTCAAAACTTGGCGAAAGCGTTCTTTTTCCGTTTCTGTGTACGGTTTGGGTCCCTTTGATCGCTTGCCTGCCATTCGCTCTTTTTGCTGCCTGTGTCTTGTGGTAAGGAGATATTCGATATTATCATTAGTATATTCTTTACCTCGAGAGCTAATAGCTAAACACTTCCTGCCAAGAACCATGCAGGCCAAGCCATAATCATCGGTAATCACCACATCGCCAGGGCTCGCCTGATTGGCAATGAACATATCAACCGATTGATAGCTCTTATCTACCACGACCGTTTGGGTCCAGGCATCATGCAGCTGAAAATGGTTAGCGAAGGAACATACAAAGATAGCTCTCTTCTGATAAATAGCAGCTTCCTCGGCAATGATTGACTTGGTGGGGCAAGCATCTGCATCTACATATATGATCAACCCGGCCGACTCTCCCTATGAATTTACTCTGTCGTTCCCGCACTAAAAGCCCTTCAAAAGAAAACCCCGAAATTTGTCGAAATGATTTTTATATCTTTTTCCGGGAGGGCTTCCCCATCAGTAAAGAAAATATGTTATAATAAGATTTATTAACTTTCTTACATAATATATACGATATTCTTTTACTTTTTCCTGCTGAAAAAATAAAAAGTTCTCGACATTCGAGAACTTTTTTCTTTTATCTTGGTTTATTCCTGGCTTCTTTTTCTAATAATCTCCATAATGAGGTTTGAGGTTTCCTCCACGGCCTTGTTAGAGACGTTAATGACAGGACAGCCGATTCTCTTCATCACTTTTTCCGCATACTCCAATTCTTGCATGATTCTTTCCAAACTGGCGTAGTTGGCCTGCGATGCCAATCCCAATGCTTTTAGCCTTTCCCTGCGGATCATATTCAGCTGGTCTGGACTGATAGTGAGACCAATGCACTTTTTCACCGGGATCATAAATAATTCTTCTGGCGGCTCTACTTCCGGCACCAAGGGAACGTTCGCTACCTTAAACCTCTTATTGGCCAAGTACATGGAAAGCGGTGTCTTGGACGTACGAGAAACGCCGATCAAAACAACATCGGCTCTTAAAAGGCCTCTCGGATCTCTTCCATCATCGTATTTTACGGCAAATTCGATCGCTTCGACTTTCCGGAAATATTCCTCGTCCAACTGCCGTACTAGCCCCGGTTGATTTTTAGCTTTCTTTTTCACAGCGCCTTCTAGAGCCTCGATCATAGGGCTCATGATATCGACCGCTGTTACGCCATGTTCTCTGGCCTTATCTTTAAGATGTGTCCTTAATTCCGGAATGACCAGTGTAAAGGCAATAACCGCCTGGGATTCCTTGGCAGCAAGAACCAACTCGTTAATCGTTCCCTCGTCCTCTACATAGGGGAACTTTCGGATATCAATGGAATGACCATCAAATTGACTAGATGCAGCCTTTACCACCACTTCAGCCGTTTCACCAACGGAGTCTGATACGATAAACACCGTCGGGTCTGTCATCATGTCATTACTAATAATAAGCCATACCTCCTTTCGAACTCTTGCTATACGGACTGCTCGCTTGCAAGCTCAACGTAAGCTTTGGTTACCGTCGTTTTGGTTACCCGGCCCACAACTTCGAGAACAGTCCTGCCTTCATCCTGCTCTTCCTTGACGACGGGAATCGAGTCGATCTGGTAATTAATCAGTTTCCTAGCCACATCAAATATGCTGTCTTCCGAGAAACAAGTAATGATGTTGGGCATTCGGGTCATAATGATATTAACCGGAACGTCTTCAATTTTTTGTTTCCCTAACATCGCTCTAAGCAGGTCCTTCCGAGAGACAATGCCTGCAAGATATCCTTTATCATTTACGACATACAGCGTTCCGACATCTTCAAGAAATAAAGTGCAAACGGCATCATAAACGGAAATGGATTCCTTAATAACCACCGGTAACGCTTTGTAATCCCTAACAATCTTTTTCCGTGCGAGATCACCTAGCAATTGAGGGGCGCTTTTTCCTGAGTAGAAATACCCAACCCTCGGTCTAGCATCAAGATAGCCTGCCATAGTAAGGATGGCCAAATCGGGACGTAAGGTAGCTCTTGTCAAGCTCAGCTTATCAGCAATTTGTTCACCTGTAATTGGTCCCTCGTTTTTTACAATTTCCAAAATCAGGTCCTGGCGTTTTGTCAGCTCGATGTTGCTCACCATCCTTGCTCAAATATGTCATACTAATTATCCCTTTTTATTATATAGTATGAAACATATTGATGACAGCCCTTCGCAGCATTGTTCAGTGAAAATTTATTCTATACGCTTTGGTCGATAGAAAAATATACCTGAATGAAGGATGAAAGTCAATCCCTCGACCGGATTATAAGGGTATTTTTCTCATTTATGGATCATAAAATGTGAGAAAAATTAATATGAGAAGGGAGGTCGTCACCATTGGACAATCAGCTTCGACAAGAATGGAAAAAAAGAATTTTAGTTTCTGGACACCAGATCCCTGCAGACCTCGTCATCCATAACGCTAAAATTGTCAACGTTTTTACAGGTGAGCTTATGGAGGGTGACGTGGCCATTGCAGATGGAATCGTGGTGGGAATCGGAAACTATGAGGGAGAGATTATATTGGACGCCCAAGGCCGGCACCTCGTGCCTGGCTTCATTGATGGACATGTCCATATTGAATCTTCCATGGTGCTTCCTGGGGAATTCGCAAAGGTTGTACTTCCGCATGGCGTAACAACTGTCATTGCTGATCCCCATGAAATAGCTAATGTACTGGGTTTGGATGGTATTCATTTTATGCTTAATGCAGCTAAGGGTATTCCATTAGATGTTTATTATATGCTTCCTTCCTGTGTGCCAGCCACTCCTTTCGAAAATGCGGGCGCGATCCTGACTGCGGATGATCTTGACAGTCTTTACCAACATCCTAAGGTCTTGGGACTAGCTGAAGTTATGGACTTCCCCTCGGTTGCATCAGCCTCCGCACCGATGGTGGATAAGCTCATTTCAGCCCACCGGCATCAAGCGAAGATCGATGGACATGCGGCCGGTATCAGCAGGGATTCTTTGAACATATACATGACTGCAGGAATCAGGACGGACCATGAGTGTGTCTCTGCTGCAGAAGCTAAGGAACGCCTTGATGCTGGCATGTATCTGATGATCAGACAAGGATCCGCAGCGCGTGACTTGGCGGCATTACTGCCTACCATCACCCCAGCGAATGCTAGAAGGTGTCTTTTTGTCACCGATGACAAGCACTTGGATGACCTTCTTCTTGAGGGAAGCATCGATTACAATGTTCGGCTCGCGATCCAACAAGGAATTCCTGCCATAACCGCGATACAAATGGCTACCCTACACGCTGCAGAGTGCTTTGGTTTGTCACATTTAGGAGCAGTGGCGCCTGGTTATCAGGCAGATCTATTGCTGCTGGATGAATTAGAAACCATCTCCATTTCCCATGTCTTCAAGCGAGGCAAGCTTGTCTGGGAAGAAGGGCAGCATGTGGCCGAAGCCTTCCCTGAGCAAAAGACCTTAAGCGCATTGTCCCCAAGCGTAAATCTGCAGGCAATTACAGCAGAAAAATTAGCCATTCCCCTTACGAATAAGAGTTGCCATGTCATTGAGATTATTCCAAACAGCCTAGTGACACGGCATTTGATCGAGGAAGTGGAAATTCGGCATGGCTTGTTTCATTCCTCTATTGAAAAAGATTTGCTAAAAATAGCTGTCCTCGAAAGGCACCATCGAACCGGAAACATCGGCTTAGGCATCGTGAAAGGATTGGGCTTGAAAAAGGGTGCCATCGCCTCCACGGTTGCCCACGATTCCCATAATTTGATTTGTTCGGGGGTATCAGATGAGGATATGCTGACAGCTATTCAACACCTTGAAAAAGTTCATGGCGGATTGGTCGTGGTTTGCAACGGCCAGGTGATGGCCTCACTCCCTCTGCCTGCTGCCGGGCTGATGACCGACAGGCCCTACACTGAAGTGTATGAGCGGCTGGTATCAATTCATGAGGCCTTGCGTGAAATCGGTGCAAGTGAAGAGTTTAATCCTTTTTTAACCCTTTCCTTCCTTGCCTTACCGGTCATTCCGCACTTAAAGCTTACGGACATGGGGCTATTTGATTTTTCCCGATTCTCACATATTGAAATCGAATCTAAGTAATGAAGGACAGCAGGGCGGCTTCGGCCGCCTTGACTATGGGTCTAATGGCTCCATCAAGATCGAGCTTAAATGCGTAAGAGCCTTTTCTGCGTCTGTTCCCTCTGCACTAAGAATCAGTTTTTCTCCCTCTGACGTTTTCAGCAAATGCAAAATTCCTAATAACCCTTTTGCGTTGATCTGCAATTCTTCCTGGTGCAGCAAAATGTAGCTGTTGAACTGATTGGCTTCATGAACAAACTGAACGAGACGTTCCGTACTGCAATGAGATGGGAGTGTAATGGTCAGCTGTTTTTTCATCCAGATCCTCCTTGCGTTACCAGACTATATTTTTTCGGGATTTTTGCTGTTAGGGGTCTAAGGTATCAATGATCTTTCCGATCTCTTCAAACCAATGGCGGTCAGAGATATCGACAGCCAAGCTCTGTAACTGAAATAGATGGGCCTTATACAACTGTTTTTGGATCGCGGAGCCTAACCAAGGGGCAATTTCTTGAGAGGATACAATCGTTTCCTGGCCATCGGCAAACCGAATGAAAAACCTTCCATTATGACCAATACTTCTAATCTCACCAATCTCCTCATACAGATAATTTTCTTCATTGACGACCTGAACAAGATCACCTTTTCGGAATAATCCATATTGGCTCATTTCAAACCCCTCTTTTGCCTAGGAAAATTTAATTAGCCATTCAGTCATATAAATGACATAGTTATATAGGTGATTTTTACACATAGATGATGTTGTTACTTTTTACTATAAATAACATTGCTTAAGTACACAATAGGTATTTTTTGTTGAATTTTAGCATTTTTCTTTTCCTGAGCAAAAAAAAGCTGCACCCGCAAGATTACGGGTCCAGCTAAGTACATTCAAGATACCACTTACTTTTTTTCAACTACAATTTTGCAATCCAAAGCAAGAAGAGAAATCATGGC
The DNA here is from genome assembly GCF_040813775.1 of Ammoniphilus soli. Taxonomy (NCBI): domain Bacteria; kingdom Bacillati; phylum Bacillota; class Bacilli; order Caryophanales; family Paenibacillaceae; genus Ammoniphilus; species Ammoniphilus soli. The sequence goes on along the minus strand of NZ_JBEGDL010000001.1, from coordinate 143,716 downwards.
AAAAGCAGAGAGATACGGAAATACGGCAGCCATTATTCCTCCATAGATAACGGGTAATGACACCAGCGGACGCTCATTATGACTTACAGTAACTCGTACAACGTTCGCCATCTTTAAGATATCTTTAACTAGATTCCAGACATCCTTGCCTTTCGCTGAATACACCTGCTCCTGTCCTTCAAAAACCTTCTCCTCGGTCGGGAGAAATTCATCTAGCCACTCTTGCTGCCTTTGATGACTATGCGTGCTATCCATCTAGGGTCTCCTTTCTTGGCAGAACCTGTTCCATTTTCTCAAGCTGTTCCAAGAATTGTCTAGTTTTTAACCGTACACCCACATACTCATCCATAAACGAATACATCACTTTTTGAAGCTGCTGCCTGGTCTCCTTCTTTAGGTTTATTTTTCCTAACTGATTCATATCGACCTTTTGAAAGAGAGATAGCAAACGGGCTACTCCATCCATCAGCAGAAAGGAATAAGGGTCCCTGCGACGGCATGCATCACATAGCAACCCACCTTCCCTGATACTGAAAAACCAGGGAGGATTCCCCTGCTGACAGTCTGCGCAGTGCTCCAACACAGGCTTGTACCCATGAAGGGAAAGAATTTTGATCTCATATATTCTTGCGATGACCTCTCCATCTTTTCCGCTTTCCATTTGCTTGAGGGAGTCTAACAATAAGGAATACAATCCTGCATGTTTCTTTTTCTCCTCTGTCAGCCTTTCGGTTATCTCAAGGATATAGCTGGTGTACGCCGTACTGAACAAATCCCCTCTGATTCTCGGAAAAGACTGGATAAGATCAGCTTGATTTAAAGAGCCTAGACCAGAACCCATATGAAATAAGAAAAGGGCATGGGTGAATGGCTGTGAAACCGCAGCAAACCTGCTTTTGGTTTTTCGCGCGCCCTGTGCCATGATTCCCACCTTGCCCAGATCTTTCGTATAGACCGATAAAATTTTGTTTCCTTCCCCATAATCATGAGTCCGCAATATGATTCCTTCCGTCTTCCCAATCACGCGTTTGCCCCCATTTCAGGGCCAATTAACCTCTACCCTTCCATTTCCTCCGAAGCCATGGATAATTCCGGCTCATCCTCCCCATCAAAGTGGACGCGCTGAGAATCTTTATAGAGAAGATAAGCATCAATGTTTCCTGTTGCACTAAATAAGTTCCAAGAAATATTTTGCATGCTCCGTATCATCCTTTCGGCAGAAGTTGATTCACGATTCTAGGCTGCAAAGAATCCAAATCGCAGGGTAAAAGACATCTAGGAAAGATAGTTTCACCTAGTTTCTCTATAAGCTTAGATTGGCCCTATTCCTAAATCATATCCCTAGGAAATTTTTCCATTATCACTCCAGTTGAAAACCGAAATCCCGGAGCAAGCGGTCCTGATTTCGCCAGTCTTTTTTGACTTTCACGCGAAGTTCCAAGTATATGCGAGTTCCCAGCAACCGTTCAATATCCTGTCTTGCTCGTTTTCCAATTTCCTTTAGCATGGAGCCTTGCTTCCCAACTAAAATTCCTTTTTGTGACTCTTTTTCCGCATATACGCCAGCGTAGATATAAATAGCGTTGCTGTCTTCCTTTTTCTCCATATGCTCTATTGCTACGGCAACAGAATGAGGAACCTCTTCTCTTGTCAGATGAAGCACTTTTTCCCGAATCAGCTCCTCTATGATGAATCGCTCAGGATGATCCGTCACTTGATCAGGAGGATAGTATTGTGGTCCTTGGGGAAGCAAGTTGAGCATTTGCTCCATTAGGGTGCCAACATTGTTCCCTTGAAGGGCAGAAACGGGAATGATTTCCTTAAACGGGTACAGACTGCGATACTCCTCAATAAACGGCAATAAAGCCTCGGGATGAACCTTGTCAATCTTATTAATAATTAAGTAGACTGGCGTCTTGACTTCCTCAAGCTTCTCGATGATAAAACGATCACCAGGCCCTAGCTTTTCTGAAGCATCCACAAGAAAGAGGATGAGATCAACTTCTTTGAGTGCAGCCTCAACAGAAGTATTCATGTATTCCCCTAGTTTGGATTTGGGTTTATGTATTCCGGGAGTATCCATAAAAATAATCTGGCCCTTTTCGCCTGTATAAACGGCCCGAATCTTATTCCGAGTCGTCTGGGGCTTATCGGACATAATCGCAATTTTCTGTCCAACGACTTGATTCATTAATGTGGATTTCCCCACATTCGGTCTTCCGATGATAGCTACAAAACCTGACTTATAACCTGTTTTGTTCATTTAAATCCTCCTGACTGAATGCGCCGGGGAGAAGCTCAGCGACAGTTTTGATAAGCGTGTCACCCTTTAGGTTACCCATAATGACCTCCATGTTTGTCGGGCATAGTTCTGCTAAAACTTGCCGGCATGCTCCGCATGGCGCAACCGGTCTCGGGGTATCCGCAATCACGGCCATCCTTTTATACTTTTTTCTTCCTTCCGAGTACGCTTTGAACAAAGCCGTCCTTTCTGCACAATTGCAGAGGCTATATGCCGCATTTTCAATATTTCCCCCTAAGAACACCTCTCCTTCCTCCGTCAGCAATGCCGCACCGACCTGGAATTTCGAGTAGGGAACATATGCTAAATTCATCGCTTCTCTCGCTTTTTGCATGAGCAATTGGTCATTCATTGATTTATCCAGCCTCCTCAATCTAACTCTTTCTATACTCTTAAAAATTTAAGACCTTAAGCAAAGGACCGGAAAATACATAAATTCCTACAATGAAGGAAAGAAGTGCCGCCATCAGGACGGCCCCGGCTGCAGCATCTTTGGCTATCTTTGCTAAAGGGTGAAATTCTGCCGTTACAAGATCGACCGTTGCCTCAATAGCGGTATTGACTATTTCAAGGATCAGCACTAAAAATATAGAAAAAAAGACCAGCAATACGCGGTCCCACGTGACCTGAAGCAGCCAGCTGGCCCCTAGTGCCAGGATGGCTGCCCCCACATGGATCTGCATGTTTCGCTGCGTCTTAATCGTATATGCTATACCTTCTAAGGCATATCCGAAGCTGCGGACAAGGCGCTTCATTTCGCCCATTTTTCTTCACCTTACCTCAGCGTGTTAATCCGAATCTTTCCAAGATTTGATCCTGACGTCCAAACATCTCTTTTTCTTCTTCCTCTGTTTCATGGTCATAGCCAATGAGGTGGAGAAAACCATGTACAGATAAAAAACCGAGTTCCCGTTCAAAGGAATGATCGTATTCTTCAGCCTGCTCCCTTGCCTTAGGAATGGAAATAATGATGTCCCCCAAGGCATCTTCTTCTTCCAATGGAAAAGACAGCACGTCGGTAGGTTTGTCTTTCTCACGGAATTGTTTATTTAATTCTCTTATCTGTTCGTTTCCTACAAATGTAATCGCTACTTCCTTACCCTGAATCTCTTCCATTTCCGCCGCTATCTCCAATAACTGGACAAGCATATCTAACTGTTCAGGCGAGAGTTGTTCGTTCTGCTCATTGATGAATTCCACAGAAAGTCTCAAGCGCGCTTCACCTCCGCTTCATCAGGGTATTCAATCCGGCTGTGGAAAATGCCTTGCAAGGTTTCACATATGCTGCGAGTAATCAATTCTAATTCTTGAAGGGTCAAATCACATTCATTGAACTGGCCATCATCCAGGCGATCCTTTACAATCTTTCTCACGAGCGTTTCCACGCGTTCCGGTGTAGGTTTAGACAACGAGCGAACAGCTGCCTCTACGCTGTCACAAATTCCGACAATGGCAGACTCCTTAAACTGGGCTTTAGGACCCGGGTATCGGTACTCCGACTCGAGAATCGGCGTATCCGAATCTTGCACTGCCTTGTGATAGAAATATTTCAGCAGTGTCGTTCCGTGATGCTGTTCGGCAATATCAAGAATCGGTTTGGGCAGCTTGTACTCCTGAAGCAATTTAGCCCCGTCATAAGGGTGAGCAATAATAATAGTCCTGCTTAGGCTCGGTGCAATCTTATCGTGAGGATTTTCCCTGCCCATCTGATTTTCAATAAAAAATTGCGGCCTCTTCATTTTGCCTACATCATGATAATAAGCGCCTACCCGCGCAAGCAGCCCATTAGCCCCAACTGCTTCTGAAGCCGCCTCGGAAAGATTGGCCACCATGATGCTATGATGGTATGTCCCGGGCGTTTCCATTAGCAATCTCCGCAGCAGGGGATGATTGGGATTAGAAAGCTCAATCAGCTTCATTGTGGAGAGAATGCCAAAAGCCGATTCCAAAAACGGAATTAATCCCATAGTCAAAACGGAAGCCAATAATCCACTCCCTATGGCAAAGGCATAAAGCTGCAAAAGGTCTGCCCATTTGACCGAATAGAATAGCATGTATACTGAGGTGATAGATACAAGGTTAGTAAGAATAACAACCGTGCCAGCGAGGAAAATATTGCGCCTTAAGGTCGGCTTGCCTAATGAATAAACGCCGGCGAAACATCCAGCCAGAACAACAAAACCATACCGGTAATCAAAGAGGTACGTACTGTCTGCATTGAAGATGATACTTGCACAGATAGAAAATAGTACTCCTGCAAACATTGCCAGACGTTGGTCTAGAAACAAGGCAATAAGCATGCTTCCGAATGCCGCCGGAACCAAAAATCCTATGAACATATATTCCAAAGCTTGTCCCAGCCCTACTATTTTCATGACCATGACATTCAGCAGCACGATCGCAACAAACATCGTCAGCTGTTGATTATCCATCTTCAGATGAAGCTTGCCCTGACTGATATAGTAATAAAAGAAGACCATACACAGAAGAACCAGCAGCAGCAAACCTATATAAGGGAAATAATTAGGATTATGGGTAAGCATACCCGCTACTCCCAATTTCCTGTAAATCTCTTCCGTAATATACTCCCCTTCTCCTACAAGTATGTCGCCTTTATGGATAAGTATGGGTTTAATAGACCTTACTGCTTTTTCTCTGGATTGTTCTGTAGCTTCTTCATCAAATACGATATTAGGAACAATGCTTGCCATAACCAGTTCTTTAACGGCTTGCAGAGCTCTGCTCTCTAATTCGGTAGTAGCCAGATGCTGATTGACTCGCTCCAGGGTTTTCGTTTCCCCTGCCATTCTTACCCCTTCCAGCATAATAGATGTCACGATATTGCGTGAAATCATCTTGATGATGGCCAAGGATTCGGGGGATTGCTTTAACAGGCTGCGATAGGTTTCATCTGAAAGCTGATAGGGTATATTTTCCTTCAACTGATCGATCCAGTCGTCTTGTGTCGGCAATGGCCCTTCCCACTCTGCCGCGGAGCCTGCTGCCGGATCCTGATCACCCGAAGCGGCTGCCCTGCTCTGAACGGCTAAATCAAGCTTTTCCTGCTGAAGTCTAGTTTCCGCTACGCTGCGAAAGATTTGGTCAAGAACGGTGAGTTGGTTTTTAAGGATTCTCTCGTCCAGTACATAGACGGGCTTAATGGATTTTAGCGCCTCATCGCGAAGCTTCTGAGTAGATTCTACATCTTCAACTTCCATGGACGCTTTAATTTCCACATTGCTGATTGTATTTTCTTTCAAATCGTATGTCTTGGGTATGACATGCTCCAATAGAAGGAAATAGATGCCTAATGTTAGTAAGAAAAAAAGAATCATCCGGACAATCAAGCTTGTTCTCCATGTCTCCGGGATACGCCATGTTCCCTGGAGCAACCCTTTTTTCACGCCTAGCAGCTCCTTTAAATCCCTCCCCCGATAATGAGGGGAGAGTTATGATGTCGGTTGATTTTCCCCTTCTGTTTCGGCATAGGCCACAATGATCTTATGGACAAGCGGATGTCGGACGACATCTGCTTCGCTCATGAAAACAAAGGAAATGCCCGGTATTTTAATCAAAACCCGTTCCGCTTCTTTCAGGCCTGACCTTTTGCCCCTTGGCAAATCAACCTGGGTTACGTCCCCAGTAATCACCATCTTGGATCCGAAACCGAGCCGGGTCAGGAACATCTTCATCTGTTCAGGCGTCGTATTCTGAGCCTCGTCCAAGATGACAAACGAATCGTCTAAAGTACGCCCGCGCATGTAAGCTAAGGGGGCTACTTCAATTGTTCCGCGTTCCATTAATCGATTTACGGCTTCCATTCCCAATATATCATTTAATGCATCATATAACGGCCTTAAGTAAGGATCGACTTTTTCTTGCAGATCTCCCGGAAGGAAACCTAAATTCTCTCCGGCTTCAACAGCGGGGCGAGTAAGAACGATTTTCTTCACTAGCCCGCTCTTTAGCGCAACGACGGCCATCACCACAGCTAAGTAGGTCTTCCCTGTACCTGCAGGACCAATTCCAAACACGATATCGTGCTTCCTGATGGAAGTAATATAATGGCGCTGGCCAAGCGTTTTCACCCGGATGGGCTTACCTTTGGCCGATTGAGCGATTTGCTCTTCGAAGAGTTCAAGCAGTTCATCCGCTGCACCACGCTTGGCCAAATCGATTGCATAGGCTACATCTCTTTCTGATAGCTGCATCCCCTTCTCGATCAGAACAGCCAAAACCTGCAGAAGCTGCTCCACCACCTGAGCTTCCTGCTCCTCGCCAGAGATCATGATTTCATCGCTCCGTGCTGTGATCTTAGCTTGGAATGACTGTTCGATCTTTTTTAGGAAAGCGTCCTGCGGTCCAAATAATGCAATCGCTGTTGTCGTGTCCTTTAGTCGAACTTTAATTGATTCTTCTTTTACTGGCAAAATCTCATTCTCCTTCAATAGTGATAGGTGCTTCTACCGCAATGTCCTCTATTGCTACTATGTGCATCTTAATATAAACTTTATCATTCTCTTGCTTATGGTGCAAAACTTTTTCCTCTTTAATATATCCACCATTTCCCATTTTAGTAAGAATATCTTGCTTCGCTGTTTCCTTAGCAAGTTCCAGAGCTTCCGCTTCACTGATCTTTTTTTCAAAGACATCCACAGATTGAAGCGTCTCTAGCTTCCAGCCTAAAGGAAACGTTTTATCCCGCCACCGCATCACCCGTGTATCTTCCCTTGTTTCATATTCTTTAAAGGTTAGCTCCCCAAACCCCCATATCTTAAATTGCTTCTCTCCCCATACCAAAAATACGTTGCGATGTTGTTCACCAAGATATACAGACTGCTTTTGCTTGATAGGGATCACTACTTCGGTCTCATACCAGACTTCGCCTTCTACGATTCCTTTTGCCGCAACGGCCGTCGGGCTCTCCTCTTTGCCGATAAATCCTGAGACGAGAATATCCCCCTTGCGCACAAAATCAGCAGGTCTAACCATAGGCTTGCCATGTTCCGCAAAAATGTTATGGATCACAGCCGATTTTTTTGCAACTAAATGCCGTGGGCTCAATACTTCCTTATCATCCGGGATAACCTTTTCAACTACCCGAATCTGGGCCTTTGTGCCTTTCATTCGAAAGCCAATCCACGAGGCCTCGGGCAATTGCTCCATCAATCGGGCCTGGATCTTGTCAGGGTCGTCCAACAAAAAACTAAACTTCCCTTGCTCAATCCCAACCTTTTCAGCCGCCTCCAGCACATGTTGCCTCGATATGTTTTCATTTCCGACAACCTCTATCGACCATATGACGTGGGATAAGAAAAATAACATCGCAATGAATAAAATAAAGCCGCCAAAAAAAGCATATCGCTTTCTGACCCTCGTAAGAAAAAAGGGAAATCCATGCTTGCTGAGAATCCTCATCCTGCATCCCGTTTCTTTGAGCAGCGGCTTTAGCTGCAAGAAATCCTCCAAACGGATGGCTATTTTCCCCCGCTGCTCATCGTAGCGAGTAATGTTCCAGACCTGCATGCCCTTTTGTACTGCCAGGTTTATTAAACGCTCTATCCTTCTGCCGTTCAGGATTATCACCAGGTATCCATTAAACCACTTTAACCATTGATGCTGCATCTCGTACTGTCCCCCTACTCTATAAATTGAACCCCATCCACTTTTCCCTCGATAAGGACTTCTTCCGTAAGGATCGCGCGAATGACCAATTTTTCTCCCGTGACAAGCAATTGCCCCTTGGTTAAAAGTAAACGGAGCTCCTTATCATTAAAGAGAAGAACTCCGCGATGGTTCTCTATGTACATATGGATTTGCCCGATCATGGTTATTCGGGGCATATCCATGGTGACATCAGCTGGCAGGTCGAGCATTTTTGCTGCAAATTTTCGCAGTTGTCTCCCCCACAGGTTTTTCATTCGGCCTTCGCTCCCCCTTCCATTGGTCGTCTTTTTCTGTATTCATCCGCAAACTCTACTAATGTAGATGTATGCTCAAGATCTGGCTTTTATGAAGCGATAAGAAAACAAAAACGGTCAACCGTTTCTTTACGGTTAACCGTTTGGGTTAAGTTCTTCTTATGAAGGGGTGCGGAGCTTTAGCCCTTGGCGGGCCATAGACCTGGCTCCATATCATTCCCTGGACAGCCGGAGAGGGTCCCTTCTTGTTTTTCTTTGTTTCTTTCTTCGTTAAAGCTGGAGATGCCAAGGGTTCCTTCGGAGACGGGGAAGGGACCGACTTCACTTCCTCATCCTTCAAACCCTCCCTCTTTTCTCTGGGCGGTTCAATGGGAGGGTATCTTTTCACAACGATCGGACCTTGTTCCTTCTCCCAGGGGAAATCAACGGGCGACGGCATACGGGTTGTCGGCCCTTCATCCATTCCCTGCTTCACCCTTTTCGCAAAGGATCGAAACACCCAAAAGAGGATAAATAAGATCCATATGTTTGAGAAAATAAAATCCAACAGCCAGCCTATCATCTCATCACCTTATTTCCGATCTGGATCTTCCGGACTTAAATTGCCTGAACTCTGACCGAAGGACTGTCTCATTTCCGTATCTGCGTCGATGTTTTTCATATTAAGGTAATCCATTACGCCAAGTTTCCCATGCTTCAAAGCTTCTGCCATCGCCAGAGGCACCTCTGCCTCGGCTTCTACCACCTTGGCTTGCATCTCCTGCACTTTCGCCTTCATTTCTTGCTCATGCGCCACAGCCATGGCCCTGCGCTCCTCAGCACGGGCCTGGGAGATTTGCTTATCGGCTTCGGCTTGCTCAATCTGAAGGTTTGCTCCTATATTCCTTCCGACATCCACATCGGCAATATCGATGGAGAGGATTTCAAAAGCTGTTCCCGAGTCCAATCCCTTCTCTAGAACCGTCCTGGATATGCGATCGGGATTTTCCAATACTTCCTTATGACTATTCGAGGAACCCACGGAGGTAACAATCCCCTCTCCCACGCGGGCGATGATGGTTTCTTCTCCGGCCCCCCCAACCAAACGGTCAATGTTTGCCCGGACGGTGACCCGCGCTTTTACTTTCAGCTCGATCCCATCACGCGCTACAGCCGATACGAAAGGGGTCTCGATCACTTTCGGATTAACGCTCATCTGAACAGCTTCCAAAACATCGCGACCTGCTAAATCGATAGCCGCTGCTCTTTCAAACGGCAATTCGATATTGGCTCTCTCGGCCGCAATTAGCGCATCGATCACGCGGTCTACATTACCTCCTGCAAGAAAATGACTTTCCAGCTGATTGGAGGAAACATCAAGGCCTGCCTTTCTTGCTTTGATCAGGGGATTAACGATCCGGGAAGGAATAACCCGACGCAATCTCATTCCTACTAACGTAAAAATTCCAATCGGTACGCCAGAGGCCAATGCCGAAATCCAAAGCATAACCGGGACAAAGGTAAAAAAGACGGACAGCACAATGACAGCAAGGGCCACCGTTAGAAATAGCGATAAAATTGAGGCATCCATTCAATCATCTCCTTAGTTCAATTTACTTTCCACTTCGCGTACAACCACTCGCGTTCCCTCAACCCGTATTACCCTGATGGTCTTCCCTTTTTCGATATAGCCGCCTTCTGAGACGACGTCAATCATCTCCCCATCAATTTCAGCCGTTCCTGAGGGTCTTAATGTCGTGATGACGGTCCCTTCACGGTGCAACAATCCTTTCCAATCCTTAGGCGCCGAATATCCCTGTTCATTTTTCTGCTGCTCCCGCAAAATAAACTTATTCCATATCCCTCGGTGACCAAAATATTTAATCACGATAAAGGCAACAATAGCCGTCACGATGAATGCAATGGCTAGTGAGAATGAACCATAGGCAGGATCATAGGCGGCTAGGACGATGCCGGCAAGGATCGATATGATGCCTAATCCCCCGAAAATGCCAAAGCCAGGAACAACAACCTCGATAAGCAGCAAAATAATCCCGACGATAAACATAGCGATATGGAGCCAATCAGCAAAGCCTGCTATATAGTGCCCGAAGAAATACAACCCAAGTGAAGTTAAGCCCAATATCCCAGGTATCCCAAAACCCGGAACCAAAAGTTCAATCACAATCCCGGCCAATCCAACGGTAAGAAGAATAGGGATGATATAAGGGCTCGTCACCCACCGTGCAACTCTCTCCCCCATGTTCGGTTCCGCTTGGATGACAGCGGGTGCATCAAATCCCGCCTGCTGGAAGGCGTCCTCCAGATTCTGTGCGATATAATCGGCATATCCTACTTCCTTCGCTACGTTGGGCGCTAAGGATAAGATTTTTCCTTGCTCCGTCACGCCTTCAATCTCTATCTCCGGATTGACCATGGCTTCGGCAATTTGCGGGTCTCTGCCGTTCATCTCAGCGGCACTTCTCATCTTCTTGGTCCAAGCTGATACGAATTTTTCCTCCGCCATATTTCCGGCCAAATCAATCGGAGCAGCTGAGCCAATAGCACTTCCGGGTGTCATAATGATCTTATCAGCGTTCAAGGCTATGTATGTTCCTGCAGAAAAGGCTTCATCGACAATAAATGCGTAAACAGGCACCTCTGCTTCTCGAATAAGCTGCCCTATCTGCCCCGCCGCTTGAACCTCCCCTCCCGGAGTATCAATCTCCAAAAAGATCGCATCGGCTTCGTTCATTGCTGCTTCAGCAAAGGCCCTTTTTAAAAACTGATAAAGCCCTTGCTCAACGCCTTGCTTTACAGGAACGACGTAAACCAGCTTTCCCGTCTGCGCTTCAACCGAAGAGGCTGAAGCGATTGCAATAATCGCCAGCATGAATACAAGGTTTAATGCAATTAATCGAAATTTATTCATAGCCTTCTATGCTTCCCTCCCTTCTTTCATATTATGGGATTCTTCTTTTTTCATTTTCCCCTTTCTCGGGATCAAGATATTCTTTTCATAGTACTTGATACGACAGGCCTTGAAAAAAGTTTCATGGAAAAACAAAAACACCTTATGCTATAACGCATAAGGTGTTTGTATGTTCTAAGGAAGCAGTTCCTGAACAATTTTGTTCACGAGGGTTCCATCAGCTTTGCCTTTAACTTTAGGCATGATGGCTCCCATAACCTTTCCAAGGTCCTTCTTCGAGGTGGCTCCCACTTGCTCTACCGATTCTTGTACAATTTGCCGGATCTCTTCTTCCGTCAACTGCGTCGGCAAGTAAGGAAGCAGCACTTCGATTTCAGCGCGAGTTTGCTCAGCCAGATCTTCTCGGCCCGCATTTTCAAATTCTTGGAGGGAATCGCGTCTCTGCTTCAACTCACGATTCAATAAAGTAAGCACTTGATCGTCGGTAAGCTCTTTACCTTGGTTGATTTCTTCATTTTTCACCGAAGATTTCACCATGCGGATGACGGAGAGTTTGAGCTTATCCTTATCTTTCATGGCTTGCTTCATATCATCGTTAAGTTTACCAAGTAGACTCATTTCGTCACCCTATCCTACTTAAACTAAAATTAAAATTAGAACTTGCGCTTACGAGCAGCTTCAGACTTCTTCTTACGCTTAATGCTAGGCTTTTCGTAGTGTCTGCGCTTTTTTACTTCAGCTAGAATACCCGCTTTACCTGTTTCACGTTTAAAACGACGAAGAGCGGCATCAAGAGATTCGTTTTTACGTACGCGAACTTCAGACATTGCTTTTCCCTCCCTCCGCATTAACCATTAAAAACAATCTTATTCAGACTGTCAAAGCATATTATATTATAGATGGGCCACCTTGGTCAACATGAACATTATTTTTATACTATTCTGTCCATCCCCATAGGTGATAGTGGAGGTGAAAGATCTCTTGACCTCCTTTTTCCCCGCAATTATTAATTAAGCGCATCCCCTTAAGACCCATCTTGGGGTACATCTCTTGCGCAATCTTGTGTATATAACTCACAAGGGGCAAATCTTCTTCAGCTACGTCCATCATTGTAGAAATATGTTTCTTCGGAATGATGAGCAAATGAACAGGAGCCTTTGGATTAATATCGTGAAAAACCGTGACTAAATCGTCTTCGTATTCAACCTTAGCAGGGATTTGCTTGTCTACGATCTTGCAAAACAGGCAATTGGATTCCATTTCTGCGTCCTCCTAAATATATGTATTCATTTCAATGTACCGTTTTTTGCCGATTCAAGTCAAGAATCCACATGAAAGTTGCTGGTATCCCTGTCTAAGTGATAGCATTACATCAGATACTTTTACCATGGAAGAGGAGGGTCCTGATGCTTACTCTAGAAGAAATATGCGAGGCAACCGGTGGGCGATTGATTGGGTCAGCCGTACAGCCCATTCACTCCTTTCACTTCGACACGCGACAAGTACAGCCTGGGGCTATGTTCGTTGCCCTAACCGGCGGGACTAGAGATGGCCATTTATTCATAAGCGAAGCAAAAGCTAATGGGGCCATTGCCGCTCTCATCTCAGATGAAAGCTATGCAGATCAAGCAAGTGGATTATCTTACGTTCTCGTTGACGATACTCAGCTTGCATTTGGGCAAATCGCCAAATACTATCGCCTGCACCTGGAAATTCCCATTATTGCCGTTACGGGCAGCAATGGAAAAACAACAACCAAGGATATGATCGCGCATATCCTCGGGCATAAAAAAAACATCTATAAAACCTACAAGAATTTTAACAATCACCTTGGGGTTCCTTTGTCTATTCTCCAAATCCAACCCAATCACGAAATGGCCGTACTGGAAATGGGGATGAACCATGCTGGGGAAATTGATTACCTTGCCTCAATCAGCAAGCCAGACGTTAGTGTCATTGTCAATGTAACCGATGCCCATATTGAGCATTTAGGCTCAAGGGAAAACATTGCGAAGGCTAAGGGTGAACTTCTCCCCCACACTTCATCTGATGGATTTGCTATTTTAAATGGTGATAATCCCTTCGTTGTCAGCGTTAGTCATCTCAATCCAGGCAAAAGTTATTTTTACCGCATGAACGAAGAAGCGGATATCTACGCGACTGGCGTGGCGATTACAGATCGGGGAACTTCTTATACGGTGCATGTAGATGGAAAAATGGAGCACATGACGATCCCAATGTTCGGTACGCATAACGTGGCCAATACATTGCCTGCCATATTTATCGCTTATCATTACGGCTATGCATTACCAGAGATAAAAGAGGCGCTTGCTAGTTTGTCCATCTCGCCAATGAGATTCGAGCTTATCCAGGATGTAAAGAGAGCCGTCGTCATCAACGATGCATACAACGCGAGCCCGACTTCGATGATGAGCTCCATTGATACGTTTAGCGGTATTCTTCCTCAGTACAAAAAAGTTCTTGTCCTCGGTGACATGTATGAGTTAGGACCAGACAGCGCACAGTATCATGCAGAGGTGGGAAAGTTCATCAATAAGCTTGGCCAACCGGTGGATTTCCTAGTTTCCGTGGGGGAAAATGCCCTTCATATTTCCCAGGCAGCCCATGTGCCATCCAGGCATTTTCAAAATAAAGCAGAAGTGGCACCCTTTCTTGAGCAATTCATGGATCAGAAGCACGCTTTGCTTTTTAAAGCATCCAGAGGTATGAGGCTGGAGGAAATCGTTCAGGAATTAGTAGAGAAGGAATGAATCTGTAAAGTGCCCTCATGTGGATAACAGGAGAAAGTCCGACTATTATTAAAAATGGGGACTTTTTAGCTAAAATAAGCGGAGAAATTCCGGTTATTTCTCAAAATCTCTGAAGAAAATCATGATTTTTGAGGTTTAGCCGGAAAAACTCCGCTTATTTTCACTTTTTCAATCTAAACGGACGAATAGTCGGAAAAACTCACGTTATCGCCCTAAAACCAGACCTTAATCCAATTTCTCGGCAGCTACCGAATTGCCATGACGATCGTCATATCGCTCAAAACCAAGCTTCACCAATTCATGAATTAAATCCCCATAAGGAATTCCTGCCGCTTGAAAAAGCATCGGATACATGCTAAAAGGAGTAAATCCAGGCATGGTATTAATTTCATTAATGTAGACTTTGTCGTTCTCTTCATCCCAAAAGAAATCAATGCGGCTTAAGCCGGACGCGTCAACTCCCTGAAAGGCCTTTTTTCCCATTTCTTCGATCTCTTTTTTAACCCGTTCCGGAATTTCTGCTGGGATATGCAGTTTTGTACCTGCATTTTTATACTTAGCCTCATAATCATAAAATTCGTTAATGGATACGATTTCTCCCACTACGGAGGTCTTAAGCTCTTCGTTTCCTAAAACACCGATTTCTAATTCCCTGCCCGAAATGGATTCCTCTACCACAATCTTCCTGTCAAAGCGGGCAGCTAGCTCCAACGCCTCCACTAAAGTTTGTCTGTTCTTCGCTTTGGAGATCCCAACACTGGACCCCATGTTCGCTGGTTTAACGAAGCAAGGATAGCCAAGGGTTTCCTCAATTTTCCCGACTACGTCATCGATCCCGTTTTCGAGCTGGTTCCGCAGAAAGGATAAGTACTTGCATTGGACAATTCCGATTTCCCCAAATACATTTTTCATGGCTACCTTATCCATGCCCACAGCGGACCCCAAGACGCCCGTTCCTACATAGGGGATATCTGCCATCTCTAATAACCCTTGCAGCGTCCCATCCTCTCCATTGGGTCCGTGAATGACCGGGAAGGCGATATCAATTTCTTCCTTTAGCCGAAGCACGTTAGGCTGTTCTTCAGATGTTCCCTGCAAGCGAAGCTGCTCCACGGATTGAATCTCACCTTCGGGAAGGTTCCCCTTCACCCATATTCCATCCAATTGGATATAAAACGGGATAATATCATATTGAGACCGGTCTACCGCATTTATGATTGCTTTTGCCGTACTGAGGGACACTTCATGTTCGCTGGATTTTCCGCCATATATGATGCCAAGCTTTATTTTCTCCATTTGGAGTCCTCCTTTTTCCATTGCACCTACCGTTATGATACCAAGTTTATAGGCTTTTGGTGATTAAATTATCCCATATGCATGTCGGCATTTGCCCAAAGTTCACTATAACCGAAATCTGAACGCTTTACCATATAGCTCTTGGATCAGTTTATCATCAGGTCTAGAGAATTTTGACAGGAGGACAAGTTCTCTTTCTTTGTTGCATAGAATGTATTGAGGAGGGGGTTATCATGGCTGTCATTTTAAAGAAACTAAAAGGCAAAACTGTTCATAAAGCCAATCCTGAACCAGAGTGGGAGCAGCTTCTTCTCTTGCTTAAGCTCTTGATTATTTTATTCGTCATTTTTAGCTGTTTTCATTGGATTGTGAAAAAAAAGGTCCAGCACTTACCCGCTCAAACGCAAATCACCGCTTTACCAGATACGCAAGGAAGTAACGCCCCCTTCATGCGAGCGTATACGGTAAAGGAGGGAGATACATTATGGAAAATCGTGCTCACCTATTATCCGAACGAAAACCCTGTCAATAAAATCAAAGAAATTCAAAAGATAAATCAGATGTCTAATGATTCCATTCAGCCCGGACAGCCCTTAAAGCTCCCATAAGCATCCTGAATAAAGTTGAAAGCGTCGGGAAAGCTAAAAGGACTATGATTATAGGAGGGATGAAGAATGGATCGATTAGCCTTAATTTTAGTCATTGTTGGAGCCCTGAATTGGCTTCTTGTAGGCCTATTCCAATGGGATCTGGTAGCTTCCCTGTTTGGCGGCGAATCCAGTTGGGTAAGCCGTACGGTATATACGTTGGTGGGCCTAGCGGGGATCTACTCCCTTTCCCTGCTTTTCCGTGAACGTGCAGTCGGGAGATAATGAAAGCTGACATAAAAAGAAAGGACCTCCTTCGGGAAGTCCTTTCTTCGTTATATAAGCATTTTAATTTCCGAACAACCAACTCAAAAAACGAATGGCAGGCGATTTTCTTGACCGTATGGTGATTTGCCAACGATGAACATCAATTAACGTTTTCTTATAGGCTCCAATTTTCACTTCGCTAATCTTCGCGGCTTCTTGCTTAAGCATAATCACCATCACCTCTCTACAGCTTGTCCTACATTAAATTTAACATAGGCAGGCTACAGAAAGATGTCATAAACCGTTGTCGGAAGGCAACTACTTTTGTAGTATTATCTTCTAGAAAACAAAAAGCTCAACGCCCCCATGGCAATCCCAAACACTGCCCCTGCCATAACCTCAGATGGCAAGTGCCCCAATCTCTCTTTTAATTCCTTTTCCGTATGATGAAAGGGAGCAATTTCCGGGTGGCTTTCAGACAGCTTTTCAACCGACTCCTTCAAGTCGTTTACTGCGATAGCGGTTTGTCCGGCATGATATCTGACTCCTGCCGCATCATACATAACTATGACCCCCAGCAGGGCTGCAATGGAGAATTCCGCCGAAGTAAACCCTCTCCTTAGCCCAATATAAGTCGCAAGCGAGGAAACCCCTGAAGAGTGAGAGCTTGGCATGCCTCCAGGAGTCAAAGCCGCCTTGATATTCCATTTTCCAGTTTGGGCATACTCAAACGGGATTTTAAGACCTTGTGCTAGCAAAATACTGGATAGCGCTGTCGTAATGGCTTGACTCATAAAGTCACCCCCTTTATATCCTTCCCGCGTACCCTGAAGCAATACGGGAACCGTTTGATAAGGGGGCGAATCCATTTCCTTACTTGGAGTGGACCTCAAAAATGGCGAATTTCAAGTAATGTCCCTCATTGACCCCCAATATTTCCGGATGGTCTTTCCCCGCCCCGGACCAATGCACTAAGCGAAGAATTTTTTTCGCATCGAAAGCAGCTTCTTCAATCGTCTCCCGGAATAGATCCGGGGACATGTGATAAGAACAGGAAGCCGTGACCAGGAACCCCCCTTCATTAACGAGCTTCAAACCCTGCAAATTAATGTCTTTGTATCCCCGGCAGGCAGATTTTACAGCCCCTCTGGATTTGGCAAAGGCCGGAGGATCCAGGATCACGACGTCCCATGTTCTTCCGCTGGAAACTTGCTCCCTCAAATAATCAAATGCATTGGCCACGACAAATTCAACTCGATCTGTAAAACCATTAAGTTCAATATTCTTTTTGGCCGTCTGAATGGCATGATCCGAAATATCCAGACACGTGACTTTCTTTGCCCCATGCTTGCACGCATTAAGCGTAAATGATCCGGTATGGGCAAAGCATTCCAAGACCGTGGCTCCATCCCAATACGGATACTGGACCACCTTTCCATTTTTGTTCACGGGCAATGATTGCGGCTGGCCGTGAACATCCATCTCCAGGGAAATTTGCTGCGTAAATTTCGGATTATCCGGATCGTCTGCCTTAATTTGATCAAGCGGAACCAGCTGAATGCCGCTTCGGGCTCCCCACCCTTTCATCAGAGGAGCGATGGCAGCGCGATTTTCCCTTTGGTCAAAGAAGAAACCGGTCTTTTGACCTTCCTTGACATCAATAATATACCTTAAATCATTCTCTACAATTTCAACATCCGTTTCGAATTCTCCATGCCAAAAGCCTTTTTCTTGAACAAGCCCTTCCAATTCCCGAACGGGCACATCATTGCGCAAATAAATCCCCCTCGGTTGGAAAACATCGAGTAGAGCTTGTTTAATCCAGTCCTTGCGCAATTCCATCCCAAGAGATAGGATTTGTACAACTAAAATATCCTCAAACTTATCTACGATTAAACCGGGCAAAAAATCAGCTTCCCCGTAAACAGCCCGGTAGGATTGAATCTCCCCTAAGAAACGGCGGCGGTATTCACTAGCTGACTTGATCCTTTCCTGAAAGAAGGCCGGGTCTACCTCCTCATGAGGGTCATACGATAACACCCTCACTACAATTTGAGATTGCGGGTTAATGTAGCCTTTGGCTAAAAAATGCCCTTTCTGGTTACAGACTTCCACAATGTCTCCAGGTTCAAAATCCCCCTCGATCCTTGCTACCTCTGACTGAAAAATCCAGGGATGCCCTTTCTCCGCTCTTTTCTTTCGATTGCTTGCCAAATGCACTTTAGCCATCTCTTGTTTATCCTTTCCTTGCTCTATTGGTTTTCAGGCAGGAAAATGCTTGTCATGCCTGTCTACATCACGTCATACCTATAATTATCTTGAATTTTTCCCTCTAGAATTATCCAAATAGGAGCTGAACCATGAAAGAGATCATCATCCCGTTTGCAGTTGGAATCTCCCTCTTTATGTTTGGCATGCAAATTATGAAAATAGGGTTGAATAACCTCGCAGCCCATAAGCTAAAGGATATTCTCACCCGTTTCACTAAAACCCCAGTACATGGCTTTATGACGGGAACCCTAATCACAATGCTGCTGCAAAGCAGCAGTGCGGTTACCGTGATTACGATCGGTCTGACCAATGCTCGATTGCTTACTTTTTCTCAAACCATCGGAATCATTCTAGGAACAAACATCGGCACGACCGTCACCACTCAAATTATTGCCTTAGATATCTATGAGTATGCCATTCCCATCTTCCTTACCGGATCCTTTCTATGGTTCCTGCCCAACCACGTGCTCCGATGTACCGGACTGGCCTTAGCCGGTTTCGGATGCATCTTTTTGGGCATGCAGGCCATGCAGGACATTGTCCATCCGATTAAGGAAACCGGGATCTTTAAGGATCTTATTCTGTGGGGTTCAGAAAACAGCGTTATCGGAATCCTTATTGGTACGGTAATGACGGCGGCCATCCAAAGCAGCTCTGCGACAACAGCCATTACGATGAGCTTTATGGCAGATCACTTGATCCCGCTTACCATGGCCATTGCTATTGTACTCGGAAGCAATATCGGAACCTGCATGACGGCTTTCATTGCATCTGTTGGCGGAAACACGGCTTCTATTCGAGTCGCATGGAGCCATATTATACTTAATATTGCTGGAGTTATTGCTTTTATCCCCCTCATTGGAGGGTTAGCTCTCATCACTACTACTCTAAGCAATCACGCTCCTGCACAGGTTGCCCATGCCCAAACCATTTTTAACGTGGTCTGTTCCTTGGCTGTGCTGCCTTTTGCTTCCGCCTTTGCCCGTTTTATTGAATTCCTTATTCCCGAGAACCGTAAAATTTGAACAAAACCAAAAAGGCCTGTGCCCAGTGAAACTCACATGGCACAAGCCTTTCAACTGCTCGTTCTAGTAGCCTTCAGCTGAAGCCTTTTTTCCAGTCACAATTGAGATGCCTGCACTTGCCCCAATCCGCGTTGCGCCTGCCTCAACCATGGCCAAGGCCGTCTCATAATCCCGCACGCCGCCTGACGCCTTAACGCCGATATCCGGACCGACTGTACGGCGCATGAGTTGAATGTGCGGTACCGTTGCCCCGCCTGGTCCGACCCCCGTAGACGTCTTTACAAAATGAGCTCCCGCTTCAACAGAGAGTTTTGAAGCCTGTACGATTTCTTCTTCAGTCAGTAACCCTGTCTCCAGGATCACCTTCACAATGGCTTTATCCTTCGCGGCTTCCACAACAGCGGCTACGTCCCTCTTAACCCATTCCAGATCTTGAGATTTTAACGCACCTATATTAAGCACCATATCAATTTCTGTGGCTCCTTGCGCTACGGCTTGCCTGGTTTCAAATGCTTTGACTTCAGTAGCATTCGCTCCCAAAGGGAATCCTACTACAGTAGCAACCTGCACTCCAGTACCGGCCAACCGTTGGCTGCATAGGCTTACCCAGATCGGATTGACGCAGACTGCAGCAAATTCATGCTCGCGAGCCTCTTGGCACAATTGTTCAATTTGCTCCCTTGTTGCTTCAGGCTTTAACAGCGTGTGGTCTATGTATTGATTCAATCGTTTCATAAAGACTTTCCTTTCTCTAATTGTAGCAGGGAATAGGCTTTTTCCATTACGGAATGATTATTATCGTAACCGGAGGACATTTGGGCTGCCCAAGCCTTATCCGGATCCATCCATGTTACTTTGTTGATTTCTTCAATCTGAGGGACCAGCTCTCCGCCCTGGGCTTCAATGAGATAGTAATGAACCTCCTTATGTACCAAGCCCAATTGCGGATGATAATATTGATAGTAAATGACCTCCAATGGCTCCACTACTCGGCCTTCGATTCCCGTCTCTTCTCTGACTTCCCTCAACGCCGTTTGTTCCATCGTCTCGCCCGGCTCCTGCTTTCCTTTAGGCAAGGAGACCTTTTGGTATCGGTCCTCTATGATGAGCAATTGCAGCTGCTCTCCCTGTCTTCGATATACGACTCCTCCGGCTGATATCTCTTTCATTTCAGATCACCCTTTTCTAAACCCTCTATCCCTATTAGGTCGATTGAAAATAGGGAAGAACCGGTTCAACCTACAATCTTTCCCTTATTTTACCCTTTATTTATGAAGAAAAAAAGTTTCTTCTCCAACGCAAATAGGATATCCGGAAAATAAGTTCCCAGATATCCTGCAATGCTTACCTAACGGGCCATAGCAGCTGGATCAAGCTCTCTTATAAAGGTGCCTTTACAGAATTCCACCCCTGGCTCGTCTAATTGTACACGAACCATTTTACCCAAAAGGTCCGGTGTACCCTTAAATATCACCTTAAGGTAATTATCCGAGTATCCATAAAATAAATTCGGCTCTCCTGACACATCCGAATAAGGGCTTTCGGGAATAATATCCAATGCCTGGCCTAAAAATTGCTTAGCGTATTCCAAAGAAAATTGATTTGAAAGATCAATAAGCCGCCCCACTCGCTCATTTTTGATTTCCTCGGGCACTTGATCTTCAAACTTGGCAGCCGGGGTACCTGTTCTCTTGGAATAAGGGAAAACATGCATCTCAGCAAACTGGATCTCTTGAATAAACTCAAAGCCACTTTCAAACAAGGCTTTCGTTTCTCCAGGAAAACCCACAATCACATCCGTTGTAATCGCTACGCCAGGCATCGCTTCACGGATCTGTTCGATTTTCCGCCGGTATTCGTCCACCGTATACTTCCGGCGCATCCGCTTGAGTACTTGGTCATTCCCAGCCTGAAGAGGAATATGCAAATGGCGGCACATCTTATCCGAAGTGCGGAGAACCTCAATGACCTCATCCGTAATCTGACTCGCTTCAATCGAGCTGATTCTCACCCTTTGCAGCCCCTCTACCTTATCCAAGTCCCACAGAAGCTTAGCGAGGTTATAATCTTCCAGGTCTTCCCCATACCCTCCGGTATGGATACCTGTTAGTACAATTTCCTTATATCCGGCTGCCACCAGCTTGCGGGCTTGTTCAAGCACATTCTGAGGGTCTCTGCTCCGCATTAATCCACGAGCCCACGGGATGATGCAAAATGTGCAAAAGTTATTGCAGCCCTCTTGAATTTTCAGCGATGCTCTTGTTCGGTCGGTAAAATCCGGAACCTCCAGTTCTTCAAACTGTCGGGTCTTCATGATGTTTTTCACCGCATTAATCGGTTCGCGATCTCTTCGGTAGGTGTCTATCAGCTCCAGGAGCTGTTCCCTTCCCTGAGTTCCCAGAACAATATCAACTCCCGGAATATTGGCTACTTCCGCCGGAGAAGTTTGGGCATAGCAACCCGTTACCACGACGATTCCCTCCGGATTGCGCCGAACGGCTCGACGGATCACCTGGCGGCTTTTTTTGTCTCCGGTATTTGTTACCGTACACGTATTGATCACATAAACGTCTGCGTCTCCCTCGTACGGTACCTGTTCATATCCGCCCTGCTTAAAAATTTGCCAAATGGCTTCTGTTTCATAATGGTTAACTTTACACCCGAGTGTTTGAAAGGCAACAGTAGGCATACCTTACCTACCTCCCAACTGTTCATAGTAGTACGAAAGACAGGATAGTCCATAAAGGGCCGCAGTTTCCGTTCGCAGAATTCTTTTTCCCAGCATAACGGGAAGAAACCCGAATTGCATTGCCTCTTTTACCTCTGTCTCCGAGAATCCTCCCTCCGGGCCGATAACCATAAGTATACTTGATGTTGTATCGAAAGCAGCTAATGCCTCGTGAAGGGTTTTCGTTTGTTCATTTTCATACGCCAGAAGTGCCAAATCGTAATCTTTGGAGAGCTGAAGCAGCTGCTTCCAGGAATGAACGGGCTCGATGGCGGGAACAAACTGCCGATGTGCCTGCTCAGCTGCTTCCTTGGCAATTTTACTCCACCGCTCAAGCCTTTTCTGTTCCTTTTTTGCGTCTAGCTGGACAACCGTTCGAGACGAGGTAAACGGAACGAAAGCTCCAGCCCCCAGTTCCGTCCCTTTTTGGATAACCCATTCCATTTTATCGCCTTTTGGCAATCCTTGTGCCACGGTGACCCGGATCGGAAGCTCGCGATCCAAAGAAAGCTTCTCTACCATGCGGCATAGGATTTCCTCTTTTTCGATTTGCTCAATCTTGCACAGATAACAGGCTCCCTGCTCATCGCAGCAGATCAATTCGTCTCCAACAGAAGACCTCATCACCCTCGCAATATGGGTAACATCATCTCCCACAATGACGACCTGCTCTCTTTCCGCGGATACATTTTGCTGTGCTACAAAATACCTTTGCATCGCTATTCCTCATCTATATTTTTTTCGCAGCTATGGAAACCCAATCATCAAGCTCCTGTACTTCCATAATCTGAAAGCCAGCTTGGAGCAACGCTTCTTTTACTTCTTGTTCCTTTTGAGAAATAATGCCCGAGGTAATAAACAATCCGCCGGATGGAAGCAAGGAATAAGCGTCATCCACAAAGCGAACGATGATTTCGGCCAATATATTGGAGACGATCAGATCAGCTGGTGCAGAAATGCCTTCAAGCAAATTGTTTTGTTTAATGTTTATTTTGCCCTCAACGTGGTTGATTTCCGAATTGATAAAGGTGGATTTTACTGCAATCTCATCCAGGTCCATCGCCAGTATGGAGCTTGCACCGAGCCTGGCAGCTGCAATGCTCAGCACGCCTGATCCGCAGCCGACATCAATCACCTGATCCCCTGGTTTTACATACTTTTCCAACGCGCGGATACAAAGGACGGTTGTGGGATGTGTACCGGTTCCAAACGCCATACCGGGATCCAATTCGATAATCAATTCTTCTTCAGACTCTGGTTTGTACTCTTCCCATGTCGGGGTGATGGTAATCCGTTCAGATATCTTGACCGGCTTATAATATTTTTTCCAAGCTGTCGCCCACTCTTCTTCCTGCACTTCCGCCAAAGAAATCTCGGCCCGACCAATGGGAATGTCAAAGCTTTCTAAGCTAAGCACTCTTTGCCTGATCTCCTCCACGGTTTCGGCTATGTGATGATTGACAGGGAGGTACGCCTTGACTATGACTCCTTCTTCTGGATAATCGTTCGGAGAGAGTTGATAAATTTCACCATAGGATACATCCCACTCCCTGTGAAGAAATTCCGGATCCTCTATAACGACACCGCTAGCCCCCGATTCGTGAAGTATATTGGAAACCGGCTCTACAGCCTCTTGGGTGGTGTGAATGCTAACTTCCGACCATTTCATATTGCTCATTTTCCTGCTCCCTCCTGTTATCCCTTATTGCCAAAGGCTAATCTCCTCGAAATGCCCGCTTCATCTTATCAAAGAAGGAAGCTTCCTCTTCCGTCGGTTTGACTCCATTCAATTCGCCAAACTCGCGAAGCAAATCCTTTTGCTTTTCTGTTAGATTGGTTGGCGTCACGACAACTACCCGAACATGCTGATCTCCTTGAGCATTGCGGCGCAAATGCGGAACCCCTTTGCCGCGCAAGCGGAAATAGGTATCCGTTTGAGTTCCGGCCGGAACCTTCAGTTTGACTTTGCCGTCCAGCGTAGGAACCTCAATTTCATCCCCCAGCGCAGCTTGCGCAAAGGTAATCGGCACTCTGCAGTAAATATCGTAGCCATCCCGCTCAAAAAACTCATGCTGCTTCACTCGAATGACAACATAGAGATCTCCCGGAGGCCCCCCGTTGGCACCTTGTTCCCCTTCTCCAGGAACGCGAAGCTGAGCCCCTTCATCCACACCCGCCGGGATATTAAGATGAATCTTCCTGCGCTTCTTTACGGTTCCTGTCCCGCGGCATCCGGAACACTTCACTTGAATGATCTTTCCTTTACCGCCGCAAGAACCGCAGGTTCTGCGATTCACCACTCGGCCAAACGGCGTATTGGCCACTTGCTCCTGCTGACCTGTGCCGCGACAGGTTGAACATGTCTCAACTTTACTGCCCGGTTCCGCTCCTGAACCATGACAGGTATCACATTCCATATCTTTTGGAATCTCTATATCCAATTCTTTCCCAAAAACCGCTTCTTTAAATTGTAAAGTTAGTGTATATTGAAGATCCGCTCCCTGGCGAGGGGCATTTGGGTTTCTTCGGCCTCCGCCGCCAAAAAACATGTCAAAGATATCCCCAAAACCGCCTGCAAAATCCTGTCCGCCAAAGCCAGCGTTCGGATCGGTTCCCGCATGCCCATACTGGTCATACATGGCTCGCTTTTGGGAATCGCTCAGGACATCATAAGCTTCCTTGACTTCTTTAAACTTTTCTTCTGCGTCCGGAGCTTTATTGACGTCAGGGTGATACTGACGCGCCAGCTTACGGTAAGCTTTTTTGATCTCGTCCTCAGATGCCCCCTTGCCTAAACCGAGGACCTCGTAATAATCTCGTTTACTCATTTTCCTGCCTCACTCCCGCTTGGGTTTGCCTTGCAATAATGGATTCTAACAGGGAAAAAGTCAAAGCCAAGTATATCCTTGACTTTGACTCAATGCAACCCCTACTTTTTATCCTCATCAACAACGGTGTAATCTGCATCTACAACGTTATCCTTTTTATTTGCGCCTGCCGCAGGATCAGCTTCCGTCTGCGCACCTGCTGCCTGGGCCGCTTGAGCTGCTTGCTCGTAAAGCTTGACAGATAGCTGCTGCACGATTTGGGAAAGCTCTTCCTTCGCCGCTTTAATCGCTTCTAGATCTGTGCCTTGCAAAGCTGTCTTAACCTTTTCTTTCGCATCATTGGCCTTAGCCACTTCCGCTTCATCTACTTTGCCTTCCAGATCCTTAAGCGTCTTTTCCGTAGTGAAGACGAGCTGATCCGCTTCATTGCGAACCTCTACTTCTTCCTTGCGGCGGTTATCCGCTTCCGCATTCGCTTCCGCTTCCTTCACCATACGGTCGATTTCCTCGTCACTTAAGCCGGAGGACGACGTGATTGTAATCTTTTGCTCTTTACCTGTACCCAAATCTTTTGCCTTAACGTTTACGATACCATTCGCATCAATATCAAAGGACACTTCGATTTGCGGAACACCGCGAGGTGCAGGAGGGATATCCGTCAATTGGAAGCGGCCGAGTGTCTTATTGTCGGCTGCCATCGAACGTTCCCCTTGAAGAACATGAATTTCTACTGATGTCTGGCTATCGGCTGCCGTAGAAAACACTTGGGACTTGCTTGTTGGAATCGTCGTGTTACGGTCAATTAACTTCGTCATAACTCCACCAAGCGTCTCAATTCCTAGGGAAAGAGGTGTAACATCAAGAAGAACGACGTCTTTAACATCTCCCGTTAATACCCCTGCTTGAACCGCTGCCCCTAAAGCAACAACTTCATCTGGGTTAACCCCTTTATGAGGCTCCTTGCCCGTATATTTGCGGATCGCTTCCTGAACAGCAGGAATTCGTGTAGATCCACCCACCAACAAGATCTTATCGATTTGTTGCGGCTGCAATCCAGCATCTTGAAGAGCCTGGCGTGTAGGACCCATGGTTCTCTCCACAAGGTGGGTAGACAACTCTTCAAACTTCGCGCGGGTCAAAGTTACTTCTAAGTGCTTTGGTCCTGTAGCATCAGCCGTAATGAACGGTAGAGAAATGGTCGTGGTCAAAACGCCAGAAAGATCCTTTTTTGCTTTTTCCGCTGCGTCTTTTAAACGTTGAAGAGCCATCTTATCGTTAGACAAATCAATGCCGTTTTCCTTCTTAAACTCGGCTACCAAGTAGTCAATAATCACTTGGTCAAAATCATCACCACCGAGCTTGTTATCACCAGATGTCGCTTTTACTTCAAAGAAACCTTCAGACAATTCGAGGATGGATACGTCAAACGTTCCGCCACCCAAGTCGTAAACAAGGATCGTTTGGTCATCCGACTTCTCTAACCCGTAAGCTAGTGCTGCCGCAGTAGGCTCATTCACGATACGCAAAACTTCCAGACCGGCAATTTTACCGGCATCTTTGGTAGCTTGGCGTTGGCTATCGTTAAAATAAGCCGGAACCGTGATTACCGCCTTATCCACCTTTTCTCCGAGGTAAGCTTCTGCATCTGATTTCAATTTCTGCAGAATAATGGCAGATATTTCTTGTGGAGTAAAATCCTTACCTTCTGCTTGTACTTTATGGTTAGTCCCCATATATCTCTTGATGGACATGATCGTATCAGGGTTGGTAATAGCTTGGCGCTTGGCTGTTTCCCCTACAATACGCTCACCGCTTTTGAAGGATACAACAGATGGCGTGGTACGGTTACCTTCCGCATTGGGAATAACGACAGGCTCTCCGCCTTCCATTACCGCAACACAAGAGTTGGTGGTTCCTAAATCGATACCAATTACTTTACTCATGGTTTAACTTCCTCCTATATTACACACTTTGTGATTTTGCTGACGCAATAGAAATTAAGAACTAACCTTCACCATGGAAGGGCGGATCACGCGGTCTTTTAGCAAGTAGCCTTTTTGCAGCTCCTGGATCACTGTGCCCGCTTCGTGCTCAGCGCTCTCTTCTTGCATCACGGCTTGGTGGAACTGGGGATCAAAGGGCTTCCCTTCTGCTTCGATCGCCTTCAGCCCCTCTTGCTCCAGCGTCTGCCGGATTTGCCGAACCACCATTTCTACGCCTTTAATCAGCGAGTCGGAATGCTCAGCCGATTGTCCTGCAGCCAAAGCTCGCTCTAAATTGTCGATAGCTGGCAAAAGCGCTTCAATCAACGGCTGCGAAGCATACTTAAGCAGCTCTTCCTTTTCCTTGCGGGTTCTCTTTCGGAAGTTATCGAAATCCGCTTGAACGCGGAGATAACGGTTGTAATTTTCCTCTGCCTCCTGCTTAAGGGCAGCAACAGGATCATCCTCAGTTAATGGCGTTTCCGCTTCCGGGGACTCCTCCTGCTCTACTCCTTCCTTCACTTCGGTCTCTTCTAAAATTTCTTGCTCAGCCTGATTTTTTTCTTCCATTTCGGTATTTCAACTCCTATTCCTGTGATTCCGAATAAGATTTCATCCGGATAACAGTATGAATTCTCAAAATGCTCTCGGCTACTTCTGCAGCGGCCTTTAGAGCATAATACTTGACCAGAGCGGGATCAATGATTCCAGGCTCCAGCAGATCCTGTACCTTACCCGTAGAATAATCCAGGCCAATAAACGTGGATCCGGCCAAGCGCTGGGCGGAACGAACTTCTTCGAGCTTCTCCAGAGGGTTAAAGCCCGCATTGGCCATCATTTGACCCATCGGTTTTTGCAAAGCGGCCAGGACGGCTTCCACGCCGTATCCCTCAAGCCCTTGGATGCCCGCACGCCGACTTTCCAATCCACGGCAGATGCCCATTTCCGCACTGCCACCCCCAGCGACGATCCCACCCTTTACGGCCGCTTGGACGGAGGATGCCGCATCTCTTGCTATCCGTCCTCGTTCGCCTACGACTTCCGCCGTTGCTGCGCCAACCAGGATGGTGGCGGTTGCCTTCCCGCGGCCCCGTTCAATCCGCACTCGTCCCGTCCGGTCATCTGTACGAAGCTGTTCCGCTTGGCCAAGCAGCTCAGTCAGCTCCATGGATGATTTATTTAACCCCATCCTTTTAATGGGCTTAGCTCCGACATGATCTGCCAGGCGAACTAATTCCGCTTTTGGAACCCTATGTAGTACCGTGATCCCCCGGTCGATGCAGAACTCTTCCGCTATGGGATCACAGGAACGCTGACAGACAATCAAGGAAACTCCTAAATCTGCTATCTTTTGAAGATTATATTTAAAAGCTTCTTTGTTATCAAGGAAACGTTGAAAGCCGATCTCCGTCCCCAATGCTTCCTCGTCAATTTCTTCCGGAGCAAAACCATCTTCCAGGATCAGGATTAAAGGATCTTTCAATCGGGTGGGCATTTGTTTGGAAAGGGGCATACGAGCTAAGAGGACCCCCTCAAACACTTCGCTTTCTTCCCCTTCGTAAGGGTAAACCAGGTCGGATAGCCTCCAGTCCTCTTGCAGGAGTTGTTCGTATCCAACCAGATGGCAGCCTTCCATGACAAGATTGCAAATATCCTGATTTTCCCTAGAAGCAATGTATGCTACTCTCGCTAAATTGGGATCATCCAAACCTTGTATAGGGATGGAAATCTCCTGGAGATGGGAAAGAGAAAATTCAATCCCCTTTCGGATGCCAGCAATCACTTGAGACACAGGAACCCCTCGGTGCACCTGGGCAGCTCCCTCCTGAACGAGAGAGCTGGCCAAGATGGTGGCCGTGGTAGTGCCGTCCCCCACTTTGTCTTGTTGGGCCGTTGCAATCTTGATCAGCATCCTCGCGGCAGGGTGCTTCACTTCCATTTTCTCGAGAATGGTGACGCCGTCATTGGTTACAATGACCTCTCCATCCTCATCCACCAGCATAGTGTCCAAGCCCTTAGGTCCCAGCGTCCCTTCTACAGCGGAGGAAACCGCACGAATGGCATTCACATTGTTCATCAACGTCGAAAGCCGTTCTTCCCCAGCTTTTTGCCCACTCTCTCCAGAACGGTTCATCACTTTCTACTCCTTATATCTTCTTGCTATAAAATCTCTCAAGGGCATGGGAGAGGTCTTTGGCAAGAAAATCTACAATACTTATCACTTTGCCGTACTCCATCCTCGTCGGGCCTAAGATGCCGATCGTCCCTAACGGTTGCCCGTCTACATGATAGGTCGCACTGATGATGCTGCAATTGCTGATTGCGTCCTCTCGGTTTTCTGTCCCGATTCTCACCTGGATTCCTGGAATGGATGGGCTAAAGTGCTTGAGGAGCTGCTCATTTTGCTCCAGGAAATCAAGTATTTCCTTCACCTTTTCCACATCCCGGAATTCCGGCTGCATCATGATGTTCGTGGTTCCCTTCAGGACGACCTTTTCTTCCAGCTCCTCATCCACAAAAGTGTCTTCAAGGATTTGGATAGCCGTCTGATAATTGTCCATCAGCTTTTGCAATTCCGTGGATAACTCCCTATGGATTTGGGTCCTCAGCTCATGAAGAGGGATCCCGACCAGTTTGGAGTTAAGAAAATTGACTAGCTTTTCAATCTCATGGATAGGAACCCCATCCGGCACATGGATGGTCTTGTTCTGAACCTTTCCCGAATTGGTTACGATAATGGCTACGGCTGTGTCGTTGGTTAATGGGATAATCTGAATATGCTTCAAACGGGCATCGACCACCTCATGACCAAGCACGATCGAGGTGTAGTTGGTCAAACTGGAAAGAATCGCTGCCGTTTGTTGAGTAATCTGTTCAAAAGCATAGTATTTCTCAGCAAATAATTGCCGAATGTTAAATACATCGCCATGGGTAAGCTGGGATGGCTGCACGAGATGGTCTACATAGTAGCGATACCCTTTTTGCGAAGGAATGCGCCCTGCCGACGTATGAGGCTGCTCAAGGAAGCCCAGCTCTTCCAAATCGGCCATTTCATTGCGGATGGTAGCTGAACTGTACCCTACATCCTCTCGCTTAGAAATCGTCCGTGAACCGACAGGCTCAGCATGGCGTATATAATTGTCAACGATAGCATGAAGGATTTGGATTTGTCTCGTGGATAACAACCTGATCCCTCCTTATTGTTAGCACTCGAACTTGTTGAGTGCTAATGGCTTCTCAATAAAAATACCAAATTGATAAGACCCTTGTCAACTGCCAAGGAATCGAAGGAAAACCTCATTTCCCAACGGAATGCCTCGTTCACTTAAACGAATCCGATGGCCCTCTTGTTCAAGCAGTCCCAAGTTCGTCAGTTCTTCCATTTCCTTCCCAAAAACCTCTTCGAGTGGGCAGCCATATCGCTGAAGAAAGTCATCTTCCGAGACGCCCTGCATCAAACGCAGTCCCATAATCATGAACTCTTCCATAGCCTCTCGAGGAGTGACTGCAAATTCTTCAATTCGCGGCAGTCCCTTTTCGTTGACGAGCTGAATATATTGCTGAACAGGCCCGGCGTTGACGTGCCTCTTTCCGAGTACATACCCATGAGCACCAGCACCAATTCCATAGTATTCCTCGTTTTTCCAATAGGTTTGATTGTGCCGGCTCTCAAATCCCGGTCTGGCAAAATTGCTGATTTCGTATTGCCGGAATCCCTGTCGGTCCATTTCTCGGCGCACCCGCTCATACATCGCAACCTCTTCCTCTTCTGGAGGGAGCAGCAACTGATTTTTTTCATATAAGACATGGAATCGGGTATTCTCCTCCACCTTGAGGCTATAAGCGGAAAAATGCTGCAGATTTAAGGAAAAAGCCTGATCTAGAGTACGCTGAAAGATTTCCAGAGTTTGCCCTGGGAGCCCGAAGATCAAGTCAATAGAAATATTCTCAAATCCAGCTCGCCTCGCATTTTCAATACTGCGGAGCACTTGCGCTGTATCATGTATTCGACCGATATTCTTCAGCAGTTCATCATCAAAAGCCTGAACACCATAGCTAAGGCGGTTTACCCCGCCTTCTCTCATAATGGTTAGTTTATCCAAATCCGTCGTGCCGGGATTCGCTTCCATCGTAAATTCCATATCTGGAGCTTGGTTGGGGATTCTTTTTTGAATGGTCTCCAGGAAAAATCGCATCTGCTCTACAGATAGGAAGGTCGGCGTGCCTCCCCCGACAAAAATCGTATCCACTCGAAGCGAAGGATTCCTTCGCATTGTAGCCTCTAGTTCCTTTTCTAATGCATAGAGATAATCCCATATCAATTGCTGATTATCTGTCACGTACGAATTAAAATCACAATAGTAGCATTTATTCGTGCAGAACGGGATATGGATATATATAGACCGGGGCATTTTATCCTCCTCTTTATTAAATGATAGATAAAAGGCCTTGGCAGACGCCAAAGCCTATTAGTGCGGATTATTTTTTATCCATTT
Organism: Ammoniphilus soli; assembly: GCF_040813775.1. Classification (NCBI taxonomy): domain Bacteria; kingdom Bacillati; phylum Bacillota; class Bacilli; order Caryophanales; family Paenibacillaceae; genus Ammoniphilus; species Ammoniphilus soli. The sequence goes on along the minus strand of NZ_JBEGDL010000001.1, from coordinate 112,331 downwards.
GCAGGACAGCCATGAAAGCTTCTTGCGGAACCTCGACGTTCCCCACTTGCTTCATGCGCTTTTTCCCTTCTTTCTGCTTCTCTAGCAGTTTACGCTTACGTGAAATGTCTCCACCGTAGCATTTAGCCAATACGTTTTTGCGCATCGCTTTAATGGTTTCCCTCGCCACGATCTTCTTTCCAATCGCTGCTTGAACAGGAACCTCAAACATTTGTCTTGGAATAAGCTCCTTTAGCTTTTCGCATAGCAGCTTACCGCGAGCGTGAGCCGAATCTTTATGGACAATGATCGATAAGGCATCGACCACTTCGGCATTTAGCATGATATCCATCTTCACCAGCTTCGACTGACGATAGCCGATGACCTCATAGTCGAACGAGGCATATCCTTTTGTACTTGATTTTAACTGGTCAAAAAAGTCATAAACGATTTCCGCCAACGGCATTTCATAAATGATTTGCACACGGTTCTCATCGATATACTGCATATCGATAAAGTCTCCGCGCTTGCCTTGGCATAGTTCCATGATCGCCCCTACAAAATCCTTCGGCACCATGATCGAAGCTTTCACATACGGTTCTTCAACGAAATCAATAAACTGAGCGTCCGGCATCTTCGATGGATTGTCAATATCGAACTGTTCTCCGTCCGTCTTCTTCACCTTATAAATAACGCTAGGTGCCGTGGTAATCAGGGTAATATTAAATTCCCTTTCGATCCGCTCTTGAATGATTTCCATATGGAGTAGTCCAAGGAAACCGCAACGGAAACCAAAACCTAAGGCTTGCGAAGTTTCTGGTTCGAATTGTAAGGATGCATCATTGAGCTGCAGCTTTTCCAAAGCTTCGCGCAAATCGTTATACTCCGCTGTATCCACAGGGTAAAGGCCGCAGAAAACCATAGGATTGATTTTCCGATAACCTGGCAGGGGCTCTTTTGCTGGGTTCTCCGCGCCGGTAATCGTATCCCCCACTCGAGTATCCCCTACAGATTTAATGCTTGCTGCAACGAAACCAACATCCCCGACGGTCAATTCATTTACTGCGATGGGAAAAGGAGCTGATGTTCCGACTTCGGTTACTTCAAACACTTTATTCGTGGCCATCATTTTAATCTTCATCCCTTTGCGGATGGTTCCGTTGACCACACGGATATTCGCGATGACCCCGCGGTAAGCATCATAATAAGAGTCAAAGATAAGAGCCTGTACAGGCGCGTCCGGGTCACCTTGAGGGGCGGGTACCTTTTGCACCACTTGCTCAAGGATCTCTTCAATTCCGATACCGGCTTTAGCGGAAGCAAGAACGGCATCGCTCGCATCCAGCCCAATCACATCTTCTACTTCGTTTTTGACGCGGGCTGGCTCTGCGCTAGGCAAATCAATCTTATTGATAACCGGGATGATCTCCAAGTTATTATCGAGGGCCAAGTAAACGTTCGCTAGCGTTTGCGCTTCGATCCCCTGAGCAGCATCTACAACAAGCAAGGCTCCTTCACAGGCAGCCAAACTCCGGGATACTTCATACGTAAAATCAACATGCCCCGGTGTGTCTATGAGATGAAGAATGTATTCCTCACCATCTTTTGCTTTATACTTCAAGCGAACAGCGTTTAGCTTAATTGTAATCCCGCGCTCCCTTTCCAAATCCATGGAGTCCAGGAACTGATCTTCTTTCTCCCGATCGCTTAACGTCCCGGTGAACTCTAGCAAACGGTCCGCTAATGTGGATTTCCCATGATCGATATGTGCGATTATAGAAAAGTTGCGAATCTTTTTTTGTCTTTCACGTCTATCCATAGTATGAAAATACCTCCCTGAGGCGAAAAAATGCACTAATTTCAATTATAGCAGGGGAGGTATTCGGAAGCAATGCCAAAACATTATTTTCCGCGTTAATCCATAACCCAATCCATTAGTTCCTGTGTGGCTGAGGTCATCCATCTCCCTACATGATTTCCCATGCTGCTGGCCCAATTTTCGATGGAGCGATCGTGACTGCCTGAAGAAACAGGCGACTGGGGAAGCGATTCCTCAAGAATGGTGTTCTGGCTGCTCAATGAATACTGCTTTCCGAGGACCGTCATCTCCATCTTTCCTTGGTCTACTCTGGCTATATGAAAGGATTGGGCAGGTCCATCTTCTGTCCCCTCTACACGCTGGATGCCTTTTTCCGCTAGGTGAATCCCTCCGATTACCAGACAGGACATCACCATGACCAGCAGTATAAACTGAATTCTCCACTTCATTGATTCATCGCTCCCTTAATCACCCTTTAGTGCGTATAGGCTGAAACGTTATCCATATCAATCTGGTCATGCAATGCAGCATTTAATCCATTCGCAATAATATTGGCGATATCTTCAACAAATTCATCCACTTCCTTGGGGGTAACAATGAGATTGTGGCCTAATGGCTGCAAGACTTCGCGAATGAGTTCCCTTTTTTCCATCTCCGGAAGCGTTCCGACCAATCCCATGATTACCTTTTTTCCTTCATCGGAGGGCTGGTCCTGGGCTTCAAAGGGCTTTGGCTTTCCGGGCAAATTAAAGCCTGCTGGGGTAAGGCGGTTTGATGGTGCCGGGTTAGCTGCCTCCCTCATTTGCCTTCCCATATGCGAGAGAACATAGTCAATCGTATCGCTTGCGATGGATACGGCATCGACCACTGTCGGCACCCCTATCGCGATAACCGGAATCCCCAAGGTCTCCCGATTAAGCGGCTTGCGCTTATTCCCAACGCCGGAACCCGGATTAATGCCTGTATCCGAAATTTGAATCGTGCTGTTTACCCGTTCGATGGAGCGGGAAGCCAGGGCATCCACAGCAATGACAAAATCAGGCTTTGTCCTTTCCACAACGCCAAATACAATCTCGCTTGTCTCGATTCCTGTAATGCCCAACACTCCAGGAGACAAGGCACTGACAGCCCGATAGCCTTCCTCCACATGTTCCGGCATGAGTTCGAACAGATGACGCGTTACCAAAAGATTTTCTACAACAATCGGCCCAAGCGCATCCGGCGTGACGTTCCAATTTCCCAGTCCGACTACTAGCGCCTTGGCTTCCTTGGAAATCCCCAGATCCAGCAGGAATTGGCTAAACGCATGAGCAAACCGGGAAGCCACCATATTCTGCAGATCCGTATCTTTCCTGCGCAGTCCGGGAGCTTCAAGCGTCAAATAGTTTCCCGGCATTTTTCCGATCGATTGGGCTCCTTGTTGATCTCTTACATGAACTCTAGTAATCCGGACCCCATTCTCTTCTTGGGTATCCATTTCCACTCCGGGGATGTGGGGAATCCCTGATTTCTCCGCTGCCAGCTGATGGGCTTCCAAAGCAAGGTCCGTACGCACCGAGTATTGGCTGAGATCTAATTCCTGCTTATCCTGGTTTATAGACATGAGTTAACAGCTCCTATCTTCCATTTTTTCACAAAACTTCTATATTTATAATGCTATAAAGCCCTTCTTTTTATACAACTCCGTTATTGCATTTCTATTTTCGGCATGATAGAATGTTTTCTGTTGCTAACTTCAGCGAATGTTATTTATGGATGCACCAAGGAGGTGAATCTGATGCCAAATATTAAATCCCAAATTAAGCGTACTAAGACAAATGAAAAAAGACGTCTTCAGCGCGTATCGCAAAAATCTGCTCTTCGCACAGCTTTGAAGGGTGTTGAAGCAGCGGTTGCGACGAATGATGTTGCTGCAGCTCAAGAAGCATACAAGCTTGCTGCTAAGAAGCTAGACAAGGCTGTAACAAAAGGTCTTATTCATAAAAATGAGGCTGCTCGCAGAAAGTCTCGCTTGGCTCAAAAAGTGAACGGCGTTACTGCCTAATCACTCAGGATAAAAAAGGAGTGTCCTTGCTTTCGCAGGAACACTCCTTTTTTTCATTTCTACGCCTCGATCATATCTCTCAGTCTCATAAAAAACAATTCCATGGAAAGGGACTTGTCCATTTGCCCTGTTTTGATGCGAAAATCCTCTTCCGCAAGATAGGCAATGATCCTCCGCAAAGCCTTTTCGCTGAATCGTTGTGCTTTTTCCGCCGCCAGCTTAACGGGATAGGGGTGCACGCCTAGCGAGGAAGCCATCTGCTGCCCCGAATAGCCCTTGGCCGCTAATACTTTGACTTGGAGAATCAATCGGAACTGGCGAGCGAGCAAGCTCAGGACGGTTAATGGCTCTTCTTTATTCTTTAAGAGGTCATAGTAGATCCTCATGGCTTGGTCAATATCCAATCGCGAAGCTTTGTCTATCAAACCAAAAATATCCTGCTCTAGTGTGCGAGATGCTAAGGCATCTACGACTTCTTCCGTAATCATCCCACCTTGGCCCACATAGGAAGCCATCTTGTCCAATTCCTGCTGTAAGCGCCTAAGATCGTTTCCGACAATCCGATCTAGGTCTTGCGCTGATGGATCGTCAATCTGCACTCCCCGTTTTTGCGCTTGCCTCTTGATCCAACCCCACAGCTCATGATCCTTCAACGGCATAAAAGGAAATACTGCGCCTGCCGACTTCAGCTGTTTCACTAGTTTTTTCCGTTCATCCAGTTTTTCTTGAAAGACCGTCAAAATGAAAATGCTGGTATCAATGGGTCTTTCCAAATAAGCTTGGAGGGCCTCGAGCTGATGATCCGCACCACCGCTTGCTTTAGCGCCAGTTAGAAATAAGGCATGCTTGGCCACGACAAGCCGTTTCTCTCCCATGAAGGGAAGGGTCTCGGCATCCATGACTGCTTGCTGAATCGGGATTTCATTCATATCATAGACACTGAAATTAAAGTCCAAAAACTGCTCATCCAATGCTTTATTTTTTATAAAGGAAACGCACTCTTCGATTAAAAAGGCTTCCGTTCCATATAGAAGATAAACAGGTTTAAACTCTCCCCGCTGGACTTCCTTGAAAATATTTCGATACTCCACCTGCTACACCTCACTACCAAGCTTTGACTTCTTCATTATACCAGAAAGTTAACGGGGGCACTTTCTGGAGAGAACAAGATAAAAAAAGGGCAGCCATGCATTCTCAGGCTACCCTTCTTATTCCTCTATCCCCGTATATGTAAACGCCGGAATGCCGAACCCTAGGCTTCAGCAACCGGACGGAAAGCAGAAAGTCATTGCTTGCTATACTATACGCAGGGACTATTGTTTTTGTTCCTGTTTATCTTTCACGCTAATCAGCCATTTCTCAGGTTTCTCCGCAGGCTGCTCTGTTCCGCCATTAGCGGGATATAGAGTATACAAGACCTTAGCGGAGTCGACCCACTCCACCGAGACATAAGCGGCTCCTTGCCATTCATGGCTTCGAAACGCTTCCTTCCCCTGCTGGTCCAGAATGATAACTCTTTGCCCTTCCACCCGAGCGCTCCACAAACCATCCGGCGAGGCAAACGAATCGGGCTCTTTAGGCGCTGCAGCTAAGCTCTTCTGTGCTGGGGCAGAATCGGCAACAGGTTCTTGCTCTTCTGATGGCTCCACGGCCGCGAGCGACTGGACGGGTTCAGAAGGTTCGGGTTCGCTGGCCGGAGGGGCCATTGCAATTTCGCTTTCCAATGGGGCTTTCTCCTCTTCCGCCTTTGTCTGTTGCTCCTCTGTCTCTGATTTCCTCTGAGGAGCTTCGGGTGGCGCAACCGGTTCTTTCAGTTGCGGGGCTTGCCCCTCCTGTGCGATGGGTTCGCTGGCCTTGGACATAGCAACCGGTTCATCAGAAGGCTCAGCGGGTTGGCCCGGTTCAGACGGTGTCACTTCCTGCTCCTCGCGATTTTCCACCATCGCCATCTGGTCTTGTGCATTCTTCTCTTCATCCGGAGGTGCAACGAAAGATTCCATGGATTCGCTTTCCGTACCTTCTTGCATTCCAGCTAGATTCAATTCCGGTTCTTTAAAGAACTGCGGTACTGCCATTAGCAAGATAATGGCTGCGGCCACCCCTCCTGCTGCTAAAGACCAAGTTTTCCAAGCCATCTTATTCTTTTTCAAAAAGGGAGATTCCTCAGTTTTGCCTAATTCCGGCAGGATAGCGTCCACTAGGCTGATCGGAGGCTCCACATCTGGTAGACTTTCGAGCTCGGCATGCAATTCTTTTAAAGTTTGATACATGGATTGGCATTCGTTGCATGAACAAAGATGTTCTTCCATCAGGGTCATTTCGCTTGGCGTCAAATCGTTATCTAAACTCCGCTGCATATACTCGGTCACCTCTTCACACCTCATACCCGAACACCACCTTTCTGATAGTCCTGGAGAAGCTTTTGTAGCTGCTGTCTGGATCTGAATAAATGTGATTTAACCGTATTAAGGGGAAGCTCCAGCGCTTCGGCTATCTCCGTATAGGAAAAATCCTGAATGTAGCGCATGACCACAACCGTCCGATGCTGTTCGGGCAACAAATTGATTGCTTCCCTTATATCTTTAGCCATATGGCTTAACTGAACTTCTTCTTCAACGTCTGTTTTATCCTGAAGCGGTAACCCATGTTCATCGATGGAGGTCGTTTCTTTCCTTTTTCGGCAATGGTCAATGCATATATTCGTTACGATTCTCTGCACCCAAGTCGTAAATTTGGCTTTTTCCTGGTATGTGCCAATCTTGTTATACACTTTAATGAGTGCTTCCTGTGCAGCATCCATCGCATCCTGCTCATTTTTTAATATATAGTAGGCTGTTTTGTACACAGATTTCTCTATTGTTCTTAATAATTCAATGAGGGCGTCGCGATCGCCCGCTTGTGCAGCTCTGATCAGATCTGCTTCAGTCACTTGAGTTCCCCCCTCTGTGATCTTTCTGACGGTCTGGCCTTCCCAAAGGTTGCAGGTAGGTCCAAACTTTCATGTCATTAAGGCTAATCTCCACCGTAACCGCCCCATGCTGGTCGGTTCTGAGGATACCGCTATTTATATCCTTTATTCTATTAAGCACTTCCTGGTGCGGATGCCCATATCGATTGTTTCTGCCTGCTGATATCACGGAGAAATCGGGCTGAGCAGTATGTAGCCATTCGCTCGTTGTTGAACTGTTGCTTCCATGATGCGCGACCTTTAGGACATGGATCTTTTCTAAAATTTGCTGCTCTAAAAGCTCCTCCTCGCCTTTCTCCTCCAAATCACCCGTAAAAAGGACTCTGAAGCCATATGCTTCAAGCAATAGCACCAGCGAACGGTCATTATCGGAGTAGTTCGAGCCTGCTCCGGGGTGCAGAATCCTCCAATGAATCCCGTCCGCATCCGTCCATGCGATTCCTCTGCTTCCTTGGTACAAGGGAATGCGCTTGGCTCGGAAAAATGCATAAAGGGATGTTTCCTCCTCGCTTGCGGGCAGAGCGCCGTTGACGAGGACACGCCTAATGGGTATTTCCGCAGCCACCGAGGCTAGTCCGCCGATATGATCCAGATCGCCATGAGTAATAGCTAGAGTATGCACTTCATTAATCCCTTGAGCCTTCAAAAATGGGATAATGACGTTTTTTCCGGGGTCAAATTCTCTTTTTCTTACCCTCCATGATTCTTCTCTATCATAATTTAATACACCGCCGCCATCAATCAGGTAAACCTTATTTTTGGGCAACTGAACGACAATCGCATCCCCTTGTCCTACGTCCAAGAAGGTAATCTTCACTTTATTGCCCTGTAAAGGAAGGAAAAGCAAAAAAGCCACAAGGCCTGTCATTGAGCATATCCATAACAATTTCCTACCTTTTATTATCCATAGCCCACTATAAAGGACAATGTAATATATTGCCAACCACCAAATAGAAGGACTTGCCATGTAATAAAGAAAAGCTTGCCCTTCCGTAACCTTTTTCAAGGTTTCATTCACCAGGGCAAGGAAAAGGCCTAAGCTTTCTGTCCAAAGCTGAACTAAACCGGGGTGGATAATGCCTAGCATAAACAAAACAAATCCTATAGGAATGACAATGACTGAAAATAGGGGAACGAAGAGAAGGTTGATGACGAGAGAGAGAAAATGATATTGGTGAAAATAATAGACCGTCAAGGGAAAAGAAACCAGCTGAGCAGTTACAGCGACCGCGAGCAGAGAGGAGATAGAGGCGGGCAGATAATGAAAATATCCGCTGATTGTTGGAACAAACATAATAAGTCCCCATGTTACGAGAAAAGACAACTGAAAGCCAATGTCCCAGAGATGATAAGGGTTGTAAAGAAGCATAAGAAACAAAGCTATCCCCCAGAGATTCAACCCATCCCTTGGACGATGAAGATAAACTCCAATAAGCGAGACCATGGCCATAATCCCGGAACGGACAATGGACGGGGCTGCCCCTGCCAGGATCGCATAAGTCGGGATGATGGCAAGAGTGATCAGAATGGAAGTTTCCCTTGTTAATCCTATAAAGCGAAGCGTCCCTAAAATACCTCCGGCAATAATCGTCATATGAAGCCCGGAAATAGCCAGAACATGGATTAGGCCTGTATCTGCATAAAGATCCGAGATTTCCTCAGGAATGACCCCCTTGATCCCCAGCAATAAGGTTTTCATGATGTCAGAAGAACCTGGAGGAAAGGTATGATCCATGGAAAGCTCGAGATAAGCCCTTAGCTTGTATGCCCATACATCTGCTCTCCACAGAGAAGGCGGTTTGACTTTTATCGCAGACCAGGAGGAAGAATGCAAGGTCCAGTGGATTCTCTTATAATATAAAAATTCCCGATAATCAAAGGAGCCGGGATTCGAACCTGGTTCAGGCCTCTTTAATCGGGCTGGGAGCTGAAGCAGCATGCCATAGGACAATTTCCTGGCTTGCTTCTGTTCTTCCTCAGACTTCAAGAAGATACGAACCTCCGCCGTTTCCTCGATACGCTTCCCCTGCAGTTCCATCAAAGCCATTCGAAACTTCACGACATCCCCGTCTACCTCAACCGCCGAAACAATCTCTCCAGTCAGCAGGATTTCTTCAGCCGATTCCTTTAAAACGCTTTGATTGCTGACATCATACCAGAAATAATACCCTCCCCCGCCGAAAATAATGGAACAAGCCAGGAGGTACTCCCTCATGGTTAGGGTAAGGCAGGACCTGCAAGCAAACACTGCTGTGACAATCAGAAGGTAACCTAGAGAAACCCAGTGGCTTTGAATGAAAAAGTGGGAAGCAGCCATTCCTAAAGCAAGCAATAAAGCTGCTGAATACATTGGCCTGTCACGCAATCTTCATCACTCCCCGTCCTGCTTTTTCTCCATCATATCCCTTTAGGAGGCAGGAAAAAAGCCCCACAGCGAAAGTGGGGCTTTCAGGCTCATACTATCTATCCGATCAAAAACACCAGGACCGTATGTAACCCTCGCAGCAAGAAATCCGAAATCCAGCTATACACGAAAAAGGCTACGATCGGAGACAAATCAATCATGCCAAGCGGGGGAATAAAGCGCCGGAAAACAGCCAAATAAGGTTCGGTAATATTATATAGAAATTGGGCAAATCGGTTCTCCTGCAGCTGCGGAAGCCAAGAAAGCAAGATGCGTCCGATCAATGCAAAATAATATAAACGGATCAGCAAAGCTGCACCTTCCATAATGGTCATAACTAACGAATTGGTCAAAGTGTAGTTCCTCCATTAATGTTTTTATCCTAAATATTATACGTTTTTTCCCAAAAGAAAGCTACCTTTCGGGCTTTTGAAGTGGGTTGGGCCCATCAGGTTGCATAAGGGATGTGAACGAGCTCAATCCCTTCCAAAAACACTTTGTTTCTATCATTTTTATATCTATGGCGAAAGACGATTCGTTTGATTCCAGCCTGATTTAATAGCTTCGAGCATGTCTCGCAAGGCTCATGCGTAACATAAGCCGTTGCGCCTACAATTTCATCACGCTTGGCATGGATAATGGCATTCTGCTCCGCATGGATTGTTCGAATGCATCTGCCCTCATCATTAATCATGCATCCCACGTCCAAGCAATGCTCGTGTCCGTGAATCGACCCATTGTAACCGGTTGAAACAATCATTTTATCCAGTACAATGACACAGCCTACAGCCAATTTGTTGCAAGTTGAACGGGTGGCAACAACATCGGCTATATCCAAAAAATATTCGTCCCAAGATTTCCGCACTTAAGATCCCCCCTCCTGTTAGCATTACTATCGTCATTGTATCACAGACCAAACCCGATTCTCCATCTCGCCCGTAGGCAGGGAGAAGCATTGATTCTAGCCGAAAAGAATGTTAAAGTTTACTCTGGACTATTTCGAATCAAAAAGGAGCCATAACGAAATGTGCGGATTTGTCGCTCTTTATAATAAAAAGCAACAACCTTTATCACCACAGCATCTGAAATCGATGACCGACCTCATCATTCATCGGGGACCAGACGATCAAGGCTTCCATATCGATCGTCATGTAGGCCTTGGTTTCCGTCGGCTGAGCATTATTGACCTCGAAGGCGGCAAGCAGCCTCTTTGCAATGAAGACGGAGATATCTGGATCGCTTTTAATGGAGAGATTTATAATTACCAAGAGCTGCAAAAATGGTTGAAAGACCGCGGGCATCGCTTTAAGACGGAATCAGACACGGAAACGATTGTCCATTTATATGAAGAAGTAGGCTTTGATTGTCCGAAGCATTTGAGAGGGATGTTCGGTTTCGTCATCTGGGATAAGAAAAAGAACATCCTCTTTGGCGCTCGCGATCATTTTGGCATCAAGCCGTTCTATTGGACTGAAACCGAAAATGCATTTGCCTTCGGATCCGAGATCAAAAGCCTCCTGCAGGTGGAGGGCGTGGAAAAAAAGGTGAATCCGACCTCTTTTTATCACTATTTGACCTTCCAATACGTTCCTGATCCTGAAACCATGTTTGATGGAATTCATAAGCTGCCTCCAGGACATTCCGTTCTCATCCAAGAGGGGGACATGAAAATTCAGCCCTACTGGACCGTTGAATTCCTTCCGGAAGATAAGCCGTTCTCCTATTTTGTTGAAGGGACCCGCGGAATCCTTAAGGATTCCGTTGACAAGCACCGTGTAAGTGACGTTCCGCGCGGAGCCTTTTTATCAAGCGGTATTGATTCCAGCAGCATCGTAGCCCTATTAAGGCAGCACGAAGATGTAAAAACATTCACCGTAGGATTTGATATCCCAGGCTATAGTGAGCTTGATATTGCTCGCGAAACCGCACAGTTCCTGAAAACGGACCACCATGAAGTGAAGATTAGCGCCGATCGCTATCTCGAGGAGCTTCCTCGTCTAATCTGGCACCAAGACGAGCCTGTTGCCGATCCTTCAGCGATTGCCTTATACTTTGTCGCAGAGCTTGCCAGCAAACATGTCACAGTTGTTCTGTCAGGAGAAGGCGCGGACGAGTTCTTTGGGGGCTATAATATCTACCGTGAACCGCATTCCCTTCGCTTCTTTTCAGGGATGCCCGGCTTCCTGAAATCGTCTCTCCGCCATGCAGCCGAGCTCCTGCCGGAAGGAACAAAAGGCAAGAGCTTCATTATACGCGGATCAAAGTCCGTGGAAGAACGGTTTTTCGGAAATGCTCTGATTTTTTCGGAGGAGCTTAAAGAAAAAGTAACAATGAAAAGCTTAGCCGCCGATCCGATGTATGTGACTGCGCAAGAGATTACGGCAGCCATTTACAAAAACGCCAAATCTTATGATGACGTAACGAAGATGCAATACTTGGATATTCATACTTGGCTCCGCGGTAATATCCTCATGAAAGCGGACAAGATGACGATGGCCAATTCCTTGGAATTGCGCGTGCCTTTTGTTGATCCGAAGGTCTTTGAGTTTGCAGCCACGATCCCGACTCAATACAAGATTGCCAATGGGACGACAAAGCATGTTCTTCGCGAAGCCATGAAGGATATACTTCCGCCTCAGATCAAGTCGCGCAAGAAACTAGGTTTCCCTGTTCCGACCAGGCATTGGTTAAAGCATGATTTCTACAACTGGGCAAAAGAGTTGATTTACGATTCCAATGTAGATGAGTTCATTAACAAAGCCTATGTCCTTTATATGCTTGATGAGCACAAAGAAGGAAAAGCCGATTATGGAAGAAAACTATGGACAGTGCTTGTATTTATGCTATGGCATCAGATCTATATGGAAGACAAGTATTCCTTTGGCCCTTATGTCAGCCCTTATATCGAGACTCGCCGCAAGCGCCTTGAATCCTATCATGTCGGGTAGTTTATCATTTCCATTCAATACAAAAAAGGAGTCCAAAAGCTACTCTTTTGGGACTCCTTTTTTGTATCTATAAAAATCAAATCACATTGTAATTTGAGAGATTTCCATTTTTTCAAGCCGAGCTTTTTCGAATGATCGGTCCCGTCTTTTCGATAATCTGCCACTCCATTCCCATCGACTTTACAATATTTAAAAATGGAATCGGATCAATTAGTTCCGGCGGTATGCAGCCATACCTTCCTTTTAGCGTATCATTCGCCATGAGTTCTACTGCCGCAACGGGAGGAACCCCTGTTTGCCAAACCGTAGCCTGGAATCCGGTTTTCTTGAATACCTCATCATGGTTCGCCATGGTATAAACATAAAGCTCTTTGCGACGATCTCCTTGCGTTCCTCTTACTAGCGCCCCAACGCAGGAAAATCCGTGAATTTTTCCGGCTAGATCAGCCGGCTTCGGCATTGTCGTTACCACCACATCTCGCGGAATGACCTCCGCTCCATTTACTTCAATGACTTCATCGCTATCTAATCCCAGATAGGCCAATACCTTCAGCGTATTGACAAAATCGGGATGCAGGGCATATTTGAAATCAACATACTGGCATCCTTTCTGGCGCCCAATGGTTTCCCCTAATGTGGTGACTTCTTCATGCTCCACATTATAGCAATCCAGCCATCCAATGGGTTCAGGGAACTCAAATTCTTCCTTATTGAAAAACGGGTCAGGAAAAAACTGCTCTCCCTGCTCTGCGGTCCAATAGTTCGGTTTAGCTAAGCACTCCTTGATAGCGGTTTGCGGACTAAAATAGGCACAGAATCCGTCATAATCAGCTACGGAATTATCCCCATCCCGTATCATGATGGATTCCACCGTATCCAATTGATCTACGGCATACCTTGCCGCTATATTAGAAAATCCAGGGTCGCAGCCGATCCCCATAATGCCCAGTATGCCTCTCTCCTTAAACCTCGGATCCCAATCCAATTGCTCCATCAGCCACTTTGGGCCGTTTGAAGCCATATCAATGTAATGCGTTCTCGTTTCAAGACAAGCCTGCATCACTTGAATATTAAAGTCCGGCAATCCAGCATGAATGAGTACATCCGCTTTCTCTGTAACCTGGATGACACTTTCAATGATACTTGCATCCACACGCTGAACCTTGATTTTCTTGTTCGTTAGGGATCGCAGGTTTTGAGCAAACCTCTCTGCACAATCGACAGATATATCCCCCAAGATCAGTGTCTTTACGTATGCCTTCTTTGACAGCTCTGCCGCACATACCTGCCCCACGCCACCGACACCGAGTACTACCACTCTCAACAGGTCGTCCTCCTTAGGAATTTTCAGATCATGCTTTCGCTTTATATGCGTTGCCTGAACAGCCAGCGGTCTTGCCGAAACGCTATTTGTCTCGTCGCCATCTCCCCCTTTCTATATAAATTTATGCTGCAACGAATGAATTTAGGTATAGGAAAAAAAGGGACAGAATCAGGCTGTTGCCTGTCTGTCCCACTTCGTTTATTTATTTTTGGCTCTTCATCACTTTACTCGAATATGCTCCTCCACCTTTTCATATAGTTTATCTCCGATCCCTGTGACATTTTTCAAGTCGCTCTCCTTTTTGAACATGCCTTGTTTCGTGCGATAATCTATGATCGCCGCCGCTTTTACCTCACCGATACCCGGCAACCCGGTTAATTCCTCAGCAGAAGCTGTATTGATGTTCACCCGCGGCTTAGGTTGGCTGGGATCCGATCCCAATACTTGCCCTTCAGCTGGCAATTCCCCTTTTATGGGAACGTAAACAACCTCTCCATCCAGAAGCGATTTCGCCAGGTTGACTCCCCGGCTGTCAGCCTCTGGCAATAAACCACCACTTTGTTCAATGACCTCATAAACCCGTGCATCTTCTGCCAATTCATATACTCCCGGTCGGGCTACAGCCCCTTTGACATCGATCCATATCATCTTGGGAAGGTCGGGCATTGGCTCGTCTTCTTCCTTCTCCGGCGATGTGGCCCCTTCTATAGAATAAGAAGGAAACGGAACCGGTTCTTCTCCTTGATCAGATCGCCATACGTAGTATAGCAAGCTAAACAGCAATAATATGGCGATGGCAGATAATAAAGCTAGCTTTTTTTCGCGCGGTGTCCAGCTTAGCATAAACGACTCCTTCCTGAGTGGGATTAGATTGGCTTGTATTCTGGGTTGGGTTTCTTTATAATCGAATAGCATAAAAGGAATGGGGGTAGACATTCATGAGTGTTCACCATGAAATATCAAAGAAGGTCAATCAAACTGTAAGCCTTGTAGATTCTTATCGGAAATTGGATATGCGGAGGGAAAAAGAAATAGAAAAGGTGTTAGAGCAGGCAAGGAATGGGAAGGATTTTTCATTAGAGGCCATCCACCGGGTAACAGAGGAAATTAATCAATTGGCATTAAAGCATCATCTCCCAACTCGTAAGGGGGTAACAAAACAAATGATCTTGGATCTAGTGAGCCAAAACTAGTATAACGCAGAATTTTCCTGCGTTTCAAGAGAAGCTTTTGGCTGTCTGGAAGAATTTGACGTATGGAATACTCTTCTCCGTCATAGATATAGAGATATATTGACATACGGGAGGAATTACCATGCGAGTGGGCTTTATCGGCACAGGGAGTATGGGAAGTATCTTGCTGGAATCATTCATTGCTTCAGGAGCCCTTCATCCTAATCAAATAGTTGCCAGCAATCGCACCCGGGAAAAAGCCCTCCGGCTAACCCGCGAATATTCCGGACTCACTGCTGCCGCAAATAACATCCAAGTGGTACGGGAAAGTGACGTTGTATTCATCTGTGTCAAGCCTCTTGAATTTAAAAACGTAATTGATGGCGTTCTGCCTTACATCAAACCCAATCACTTGTTCATTTCAATCACTAGCCCTATTCTGCTGGCCGACTTAGAGAAGCAGCTTCCTTGCAGCGTAGCCAAAGTGATCCCAAGCATTACCAACTCGGTTCAAGCCGGAGCTTCTCTCATGATGTTCGGGGAAAGGTGCAGTGATGAAGAGCGGCAATTGCTCAAGGAGCTTTTTTCGAAAATCAGTATGCCGCTGGAGATTGATGAATCCAATACTCGAGTTTCATCCGATATCGTAAGCTGTGGACCGGCGTTCATGAGTTATCTTCTCCAGCGCTTCATATCTGCCGCTGTTGAAGAAACCGGGATTAGCAGGGAGCAGGCAACCTTCCTAGCCAGTCACATGATTATTGGCTTGGCTGAGTTAATTTCCAAGGGACCCTTTGATCTCGAGACCCTTCAGCAAAGAGTAGTCGTTCCTGGAGGCGTAACGGGCGCCGGTCTGCAGGCTTTGGAGAATATCGGGGACATTTTTAATCAAGTTTTCCGAAACACGCAGAGGAAATATGAGACGGATCTCGAAGAAGTTGCCCATATGTTTTATGACACGAGAAAGCTTGACTGATGTTTGAGCCGCAATCCATAGGGTTGCGGCTTTTTTTAATGGGAATACTAAGATATAAAAAGGAGTTGATTCACTTGATTCGTCTACATTTAAAGAAGGATGCTATGCTCTCAATGTTCTTTGATGATATAAAAGGGGGAAAATCCAGCTTTTCCAACCAACCGGAAGGAATGGAAGCCAGTATCTCCCATGAGGAATTTGAAGGCTTCCTAAAGGCGAACAACCTTATCACCTATCATAATACGTTAAAGGGATATGAAGACGGTGCGGTCTACGGGGAGTTTCAGGCGGAATAATAGTTAGAAAAATCCGCTTTTCGCCGGGGGCTGCAGAAATTCAATTTGAATAGATTATAGCAGGTGATTGCCGAATGACCCTGCTATATCAGCTTTCATACATGAATCAACGGGCGGTTCCCCTGTTGGGCTCGAAAATTAAGGAAAGGCTGGAACGGCATCCGGATTATGCCGATTTCATCATCCTTTGCATTGGCACCGACCGATGCACGGGCGATGCGCTAGGCCCTTTGGTTGGCATGCTGCTAGAGAAACAAAACCTCATTTATCCACAAGTATGGGGTACCCTTGAAAAACCCATTCATGCACTGAATCTGAAAGAGGCCATTCATAAACTTTCCGCCAAACCCAATCCTCTCGTTATTGCCGTGGATGCCTGTCTCGGACTTCCTCAGCATGTGGGAGATATCCAAGTCGTTGATGGTCCTTTGCGTCCCGGCTTGGGAGTCAAGAAAATCCTTCCACAGGTCGGACACTTCCACATTAAGGGGATTGTTAATGCCAGCGGCTTCTTAGACTCCATGGTCCTTCAGAATACACGCCTTCATACCGTAATGCAGATGGCCCAAGTCATAACAGATGCCCTGCTATACGCCTTAAAAAACCAAGGGGACGACCCCTAAAGCATCCATAGACTTTAGGAGCGTCCCCTCTATCTCATTTTTTCCGCTGCATAGAAGATTCTCTCGCTTTCATCCGTCGGCGCTTCTTCCGTAAAATCAGCGGAGCAATCTATAAGCCTGAAGCCGGCTTCCTCCAGCCAGCCAACGATAGCCTCATGGCTATATCCCTGTTGGACATGCATCTCTTCAAACCGCTTATACAACTGGCCCTCTTTAACAAATATCGTAAGGTCGTGAGTAACTTTTTCCTCTCCCACCAATGAGCAATCCCATATATAACAGATATCATCTTCGACTAAAGTAAACGTCTGATCTGCAAAGACATGATTAATTTTATAGATAGAATGAACATCAAATAAAAAGACTCCCCCTGGCTTAAGGGCTTGATGCACTCTTCGGAAAGTCTGAAGAATATCACCCGGCTCTGTCAGGTAATTCAAGGAGTCGCAGAAACTCACGATAGCATCAACTTCATAAGGCAGCGCCAGGTCTCTCATATCCTGGTGAAGCAGCTGGATGGACAAACTCTTTTCTCTTGCCTTATCATAGGTGACAGCCAGCATCTCCTCAGAAAGGTCAATCCCCGTTACCTCGTAGCCTAATCCAGCCAGAGGGATGGAGATGGAGCCCGTTCCGCAAGCCAAGTCTGCCACCTTTACAGGCTTTTGCTGCCGACCTGCCCATATCCTTTGGGCATAGTCGATCCATTGATCATACGGCGCTTCTGTCATCAACCGGTCGTATACCTGAGCCAAATGCTGGTAGCTAATGAATGCCGACACTGCCTGCATCTCCCCAGATTCGCTCAATATTATAGTATTCGCGCTCATCCTTATGGAAAATATGTACAACTACATCCCCTAAGTCCACCAGCACCCAACGGGCATCATCATACCCCTCTACGCCTTTGATCTCAACTCCCAGCTCATTCATTTTCTTTTTCAGCTCCGAAGTGAGGGCTTGCACTTGGGTGGACGAATTACCGTGACAGATCACAAAATAATCTGCAATAACGGAAAGGCCTTGAATATCCAAGATGATTACATCACCTGCTTTTTTATCCTCTACAATTTCGGCAGAGCGTTTGGCGATATCCAGTACAGTCATGCTTCGTGGCTCCTTTCCTGCTGTTCAATTTGTCGAACCAAATCATTATAGGTTTCAAGGGTTAGCGGATAAATTCGCTTGCCCTGTTTAACTAAAAAAACAATCGTGTTTCCCAGCGCTTTGACCAGCGCTTTAGTTAAATCCCGCTTCGCGATTTCCCGCACTTCATCTACTCCTGGAAAATGGCGGCCTGGTTCGATATAATCCGCCAGCCACAGAATCTTCTCCAGCTGGCTCATTCCCGGCCTCCCCGAGGTATGAAAACGAATGGCATCCAGTACAGCAGCATCCTGAATATGAAGCTCTTGCTGAACGACATAAGCCCCAACGGGCGCATGCCATAGCTCCTTATCATAGTCAAGAATGTCTGAGGGGATAGAGTCCTCTTGCATTATAATCTGCTTCATTCGATCCTTTTCCCAGAATTTGCAATAATCATGGAGAATTGCTGCCAAATACGCTTTTTCCTTCTCTTCTCCGTATCGCTCAGACAACGAAACTGCTGTATCTGCCACACCCAGCGTATGGGCAAACCGATGCGCGGTCATCTGTGCCTTCACTCTGTCAAGCAGATTTTCAACATTCATACAACCGGTTCTCCTCTATATAGCTTCTGACTTCATCCTTTACCATAAATCGAATCGACAGGCCCTTGCTCCTCAAATCGCGGATAATCGTGGATGAGAGATCCATAAGCGGCATGGAAACCATTTTTACATGCTGCCGCGAAAAGGTATTATTCGGCTCATAGCCCGGACGATGGACTCCTGCAAACTGCACAATTTGCACAAGCTCATCGATCCGATGCCACTGCGGCAAATAATCAATCATATCCCCGCCAATGATGAAATGAAACTCATGCTCCGGATACTTCTCTCTTAGCAGGAGTATCGTATCGATGGTATAGGATGGACCAGGGCGTTCCAATTCAAAACTGCTTGCATGAAAATAAGGAACATTTTCTACAGCGAGCTTAACCATCTGCAACCGATGCTTTGCGTCCGTTACGGAACCCTCCTTATGCGGCGGGATTCGAGCCGGCATAAACCAAACCTGGTTAAGCTTGAGCTGATGCCATACCTGTTCAGCCACCATGAGATGGACGATATGAATGGGGTCAAACGTTCCTCCCAAAATACCAATCTTCATGGTTAAGTCGGCAATACCAGCTTTTTTTGTTCGCGGGATTCTTTATACAACACGATCGTTCGGCCGATCAGTTGAACCAGTTCAGCATCGGCACCCTCTGCAAGCCGCTCGGCTACCTCATCTTTATCCTCTCCGCAAGTGTCCAGGATCGATACCTTAATTAATTCGCGAACCTCAAGGGTTTCTTCGATTTGCTTAATCAAGTTTTCATTTACCCCGCCCTTCCCTACCTGAAAAATAGGGGTTAAATGATGGGCTTCCGCACGCAAAAAGCGTTTCTGTTTTCCGGTTAGCATCTGTTTTGCTCCTTTTTATTATGTTTTGTTGCGCAGTCGTTCCAAGACCGTTCTCCTCATTACATCAAGGGGCGCATCATAGCCTGTCCATAATTGAAAGGACAACGCACCTTGATGAATGAACATACCCACTCCGTTATGAGTGGATGCACCGATTTGGCGAGCTTCTCTGAGCAGTCTTGTTTCCAGCGGATTATAAATCAAATCACTGACTAATAAGCCAGAATGAAGGGCTTCACTAGAAATTGGCATACCATCGATCGCCGGATACATTCCAATCGAAGTCGTATTAACTAAGAGATCGATGCTTTTCAAAAGTTGGACATCCACTTGATCAAGTCGAATGGCTTCGGCATCCGTATGAATCCTAACTTGACCGGCTAGCTCAATGGCCTTATCTTGGCTGCGATTAGCAATCGAGATTTGCTTGGCTCCATTTCTTGCCAAGGAAACCGCAACGGCTCGGGCCGCTCCCCCAGCCCCGAGAATGAGAACTCGTTTTCCGGCTACATTGACTTGAGTTTCTTCAAGAAGAGACCTGACAAAACCTTGTCCATCCGTGTTGTATCCAATGAGAACGCCGTCTCGATTGACCACGGTATTGACAGCACCGATTTCCCTTGCTTCATCATCAATCTCATCCAAATAGTGCATAATTTCCACTTTATGAGGAATCGTCACATTCACTCCCTTAAAGCCGAGTGCTCGGATCCCGCTTACTGCTTCTTGCAATTGGCCAGGTGCGATGGGAAATGCGGCATAGGCGTAATTAAGGCCCAGTGTTTGAAAAGCTGCGTTATGCATATCCGGCGACATTGATTGTCCAACCGGATAGCCAAACACTCCCGTCATGACTGTCTGATTGTCCATAATTTTTCCCTCTCCCTTGTATTGGTTTTGTATATATGCCTGTTTAGATCAGCGAATTCCTCAGCACGACGGAAACTCCTTCTGGCGCATGAACATCCACCCAAGCTCCAGTTGCCCCGCTTGTCACCCATCCGAGGCCGGAAATCACAATATCCTTCTTTTCCCCTGGTGGAATTTTAAACGAAACCCTGCGCAATGGAGGCAGCTTCTTGGCCTTCTCTCCTGTAGGGGGTGAAAGAATGTCAGTGCCAAGATGCGTCTGATACAGCTCATCGGCTTTCTCGAGCTTGGTCCGGTGAATCGAAATCCGATTGGAGGCATAAACCACAAATGATTGTTTTTCTCCGCGGACAAAATCGATACGCGCCATGCCCCCTATGAATAGCGTCTGCTTATCATTTAACTGGAAGACTTTCGGGTTTATTACCTTGTCTGGGGATATGAGCTTTAAGTCTTCCGGATCTACCATATGTACAATTTGATCCCGGTTGATAATCCCTGGTGTATCAAACATGGAGGTGTGATCATCGATTGGGATTTCAATCATGTCCAGGGTGGTACCCGGAAACCGGGAAGTCGTTAGCTCGCTGTCCCCTTCCCCTGCTCCATACTGCTTTAAGAGACGGTTAATTAAACTCGACTTGCCCACATTGGTCGCACCCACAATAAATACATCCTGACGTTTCCTGTATGTAGACATGGCTTCCACCAAGCGATCAATTCCCGTCCCCTTCTGCGCGCTGCACAAAACGACATCTACGGGCTTTAATCCAAGCTGCTTGGCTTCGTATTTCATCCAATTGACCAGGCGATTCGCGTTGATCGCCTTAGGCAAGAGATCCAGCTTATTGCCCACTAAGAGGATCGGATTATTGCCGACGAACCGATGAAGCCCCTTCAGCCAACTGCCATTAAAGTCAAAAATGTCTACCACTTTCACTACAAGCGCCTTGGTAGATCCGATTTGGTTGAGGATGCGAATAAAATCATCATCCTCCATGGACACTTGGGCTACCTCGTTATAGTGTTTAATGCGGAAGCAGCGCTGACAAATAATTTTTTCTTTCGCAAGGGCACCGGAAGGGACAAATCCGGGTGTTTTCGGATCGTCCACTTGTATGGTCACCCCGCATCCTGCACAATGCCTTGCCTCAACGATTGAATCCATTTTCTTTTAATCCTCCCATGAAATCAGCCCCTTCTTCCTCATACGGGAAAGGGCGATGCGTTCCAGCTGCCTATTGAAGCGAGTAAAAAATCCGTCTGTTTGGGCTACGGGAACCACTAGGACCGTATATAGACCCAATCGGTTTCCGCCCAATACATCCGTGAACATCTGATCCCCGATGACGACAATTTCCTCAGGGGAGAGGGATAGCCTCTTCATCGCGTCCTGAAAGGGAGTGCGAGTTGGCTTTTTTGCGGCATGGATATACGGAATGCCCAAAGGGTCTGCAAAAGCCGAAACGCGGATACGGTTATTGTTGGAAACGATGATGACTTGGAAACCTTCTTTTTTCAGCCGGTTCAGCCAATCCATCAGTTCCGGCGTGGCATTGGGGCGGTCCCACTCTATGAGCGTATTGTCCAAATCCGTAATGATTCCTTTTATTCCGCGCTTCTTTAAAGCTTGCAGGTCAATATCGTATATAGAATCCACATGCAAACTTGGGAGTAACTTCTTTAAAAACATGGCACACACCTCGCCAACCGAGATCTATTATTTTTATTTTTTCGGAGTTTACTATACCATATTCATTCCTGCACCCACCACTTCCCAAGAAAGCTCATCCGGCGGAGCCGATATCGGCAATTCGGAAGCAAAAAAACTGCGGGCTTACACCGACAGTTCGCTTGATAATGAAGATAACACCGTATCAATATAATCATCAAATAAATCAGGACCAAAAGGACGTTGATAATATAGTTCTACACTATTGGCATTAGAGAACGGGTAGCGCGTCAACGCCATGAATTTCATCAGCGCCCTGCGCGGCTGCTCCGTTCCGACCTGCTCGAAGAAACTCATCAGCTTGTTGTTAATCGTCAAATAATGCGGTTTGATCACTTCGTCAAACCTTTCGGTTTCCAATGTAATCTCCCTCATCACAATTCGTGAAGAGTCAAAATTACTGTACATGTATTCTATGGCCTTGCCTGTTAATTTCCTGATGATTTCGATCTTATCCGTTTTTGCCCCATCCAAAACAGGGTCAATCGCGTCTGCCATACCCGCATAGAAATCTTCCACGATTTTCTGCAGTATGCCAATCTTATTGTGGAAATAATAAGAAATTGAACCAATATTGACATTGGCTTCTGCAGCAATTTTCCGGACGGATACGTAATCGTATCCGTACATGGCAAATAACTTTCTGGAAGCCTCCAGTATATGCTGCTCAGACATGCGCCTTCTCCTTCCAATAAAATCTTCTCCATCACTGCAATTAGAAGCAAGCTAATGAAGAAATGTTAAATTTTATTATATCGCAACTCGCTCTTATTGCCATAATAAGTTACTTATTTTCAGCTAGTTTGCCAAAACTCGCCTGCATCCAAAAAAAAACCAGGTACGACCTGGCTTTCATCTATCCTTTTAATTATTGCACCTCACAGTCCTTGCAATAACCGTATATTTCAAACTTATGTCCAGTAATGGTAAAGTCTCCCGGCGCACCCAGCATGCCATCTAGAGGGCAGGCTCTTAAGTGCTTGGTCTTTCCGCACCCTAAACAGATCAAGTGATGGTGATGGTGATCGTCACTGCACTGAAATCTATATTTCCGTTCTCCGCTTAGCTCGGTTTCTTCAAGGATACCCAAGTCAGAAAAAAGCGATAAGTTTCTATAGATTGTATCAAAGCTGAGGTTAGGGTATTCATCCTTCATCAGATCCAGTAATTCTTTCGCTGACATGTATCGCTTCTGATGAGCGAAGATGCGGATCATCTCTTCACGTTTCCCGGTATATTTATACCCTTCTTTTTTTAGAGCTTCCAATGCCTGGTCCACATTCATTCCTAAAAACCCCTTCCAATTGCTTAACATCATTTTACAAAGCGCAGTACAAAAGGTCAATTATACAGAAATAAGGCCCCTAAGAGAATCTTCTCTTGGGACCTTTAAAGGGATATTCTGTTTATTCGGCTTCAGGCTCCGATACTTTACAATCCTCACAGATCCAGTGTTCCACTTGCTTTCCTTCCTTGACCGTACGGTTACAACATTCACAAGTTGGCATTTTATCACCTCTCTGCTTTTGATAATTCTATTTTACACTATCTGCTTGGATTATGGTGTGAAAAAATGTACAGACGGTAAGGATTTTAAATCTTTATCGGGGAAATCTATATCTATCTGTCATATAGAGGAGTGAGAAAAGCCAGATGGATCAAACTAAGAAGGGTTTAAGCGACAAGCCCCCCCTAGAAACCTATAAGATTTATAAGCATGCTGGCGCACAACCACCTCAAGAAGAAATTCGAAGCACAAAGCCGCTTTCAGATGATGAATATTACGAGCTATATGAGGATGATCGAATCATCCCAGAGGAAAACAACTCATAAGCATGCGTAAAAAACTGCAACTTAAAAGGAGAGATCCCGATGGGCAAAAAGAAAACCAATGTCAATAATTTGGAGAAGACCATTACCCCTGATGATATCGCTACAAACCGCGTAGATACCAGCATCGGGCCAAGAAATAAGGAAAAAAGCCGTACATTGAAGTAATCTAGAATAACCAGGGCCAACGCCCTGGTTATTCTAGTTGACCTGTATGCCCCCTTATAAGCACCTTCATTGTTTTTCCCAACTGCTATATTGATTGAATTGTTGAAATCCTTCAAGTACAATTAATATCATGTCAATATAGAAAATGATAGTTTGGGAGTCTTTATCCCCTCTGATGCATGAAGTGACATAAGGAAAAATAGGCTAAAGGAGATTTTCCTTTATGAAGAAGGTCGAAAAAGATTTACAGGAAAAATGGGCCCTATTCAAGGAACAATTGGATGATGCTTTGGACCTTTTGGGGCAATTTTCTACGACTCCCCACGCACTCTTATCGATAGGCGAAGCTTATACCTTTGAGAATAGAAGAAATTACTGTTTGGATCTGGAACCGTCTTTTGCCTTTTGCCTTTCCTACCCAATGGAACAACTGGGAGAAAAGGAATCTAGGCTCATTTCCATGTCCATCAGAAAGGAATGGGAACGAAAAACCGGTTACCTGGAACATTCCAAAGACGTAATCTTTCAAAAGGCACTGCTGGGCATATTGGGGGAAAAGGAAATAAAGTGGCTAAAGCAGATGGGCTATTCGGAAAAAGAAAGTTATTTGCCGATGGTATTCCTCTTCCATAATCCAATATCTGCGGATGATGTAAGGATTGTAGAAGAAGGATTGACCAGCTTTTTTGGGTTTCCCGTTCCGCTCATCAGATCGGCTGAAAATTATGTATGCTTTCTTCCCACTTCACGCATCCAAATGGACGAAGGATCAGATATCCCCAATTGGAAGGAATTGGGACAAGGCATATTTGAATTATTCGAGGCCGAATTCAACTTGGAGACAAGAATTTCCGTTGCTTTCCCGGTAGAGGGCTTTTCTTCGTGGGGGCCCGGATTCCGCAAAGCTTCTAAAGCTTTGCGGGTAGGAATGCTAATGTACCCGGAAATGCGGATTTTTTTCGCATGGGATTTGGATATAGAAATGTTTTTGCATTTCATTCCCAAAGGAACGGCACAACCCTTTGTTGCTTCTGTATGGGAAAATTGGGGACAGGAAAACTTGAATCCGGAATGGGTTAAACTGATTCGGACACTCATTCAGGAAAACCTAAATATTAGTGAAACCGCCAGGAAAATGTATGTCCATAGAAATACCCTCATGTACCGGATGGAGAAATTCAAATCGGAAACCGGACGGGACTTGCGTTTAATGGAGGATGTGATCCAAGTTTATCTAGCCACGCTGCTCACGCTTTTAGATAACAGTGCACAAAAAAGGGACTTATAAGTCTCTTTTTTTGTGCACCTTTTCCATAGTATCGGAAACGTTTTCAATTTATTATTAATTTAGAACTTAATTACAGGGAGGATTAAAAAATGGCAAGCTTAACTTTCAATCACGTGAAAAAAAGATACGGCAATAATCCTGATACGGTAAAAGATTTCCATTTGGAAGTAGCTGATAAAGAATTCTTGGTGCTCGTCGGTCCTTCCGGCTGCGGTAAATCCACCACGCTTCGCATGATAGCCGGATTGGAAGATATTTCGGAAGGCGAATTTTACATCGGTGACCGATTGGTTAATGATGTAGCTCCAAAGGATCGGGACATTGCGATGGTATTCCAGAATTACGCCTTGTACCCACATATGAATGTATATCAAAATATGGCCTTCGGCTTAAAACTTCGCAAGATGCCAAAAGAGGAAATTGACAAGCGAGTAAAAGAAGCTGCCAAAATTTTGGACCTGGAGCACCTGTTGGAGAGAAAGCCGAAAGCATTGTCCGGCGGCCAGCGGCAGCGCGTGGCTTTGGGACGCGCTATAGTCCGACATCCCCAAGTGTTTTTGATGGACGAGCCGCTATCCAACCTGGATGCGAAGCTTCGCGTACAAATGCGCACCGAGATCAGTAAACTGCATAAGCGCCTGGAAACAACCGTCGTCTATGTTACCCATGATCAAACGGAAGCCATGACGATGGGTGACCGTATCGTGGTCATGTATGACGGGGTGATTCAGCAGGTTGCTTCGCCTAAGGAAATCTATAATTTCCCTGCAAACAAATACGTTGCCGGCTTTATCGGTTCTCCTGCGATGAACTTTATGGAAGGAAGAATTGTGGAGGACAATTCCAAAGTCTACTTCAAGAACAATGAAGTAAAAATTCAAATCCCGGATGGAAAGGCCGTCATATTGCGCAATCAAGGATATATCGGAGAAGAATTGATCTTAGGAATCCGTCCAGAAGATATTCATGATGAACCCGTATTTTTGGAGACCTTCCCGGAAACGGCGTTTAGTGCCAAAATTGATGTAGTGGAAAACATGGGGTCAGAGCTTTTCCTCTACTTTACACTTGGTTCTACGCAAATCACCGCTCGTATCAACAATAGAACGGAGATTCACCACGGAGACCGAATCCAATTAGCCATCGATATGAACAAGTGCCACTTCTTTGATATTAAAACGGAGAAAGCCATCCGATAAAGAGGAGTGAAATGTTATGACGATCTTCCAATGGTTAACCCGGCTATGGAAGAATTATGAAGAGACGTGTGAATCCCCTTCCATCCCAGAGCTTAAAACGCTTTATCATAAACTGCCTAAAAATATGGTGATGAATGCGGTGACCCAAGCTCTTCAGAAGCTCCCTAATTGGAAAGTCGTCCATGCGGACCATGAAAGAGGAGAAATTACCATTCTGGCGAGACAAGGATGGGGAGTTCACGACATTACCATTAGCGTGTGCAGCTTATCTCCCAGACAGACCGCCTTGGACGTTGTGTCTGCCAAACGTGGATGGGGCGGAGACTTGGGCCAAAGCTACCGAAACATTATGACTTTCTTCCATCTGGTCAATAAGGAAATCACCCCTGAAAACCACAACACAGCATAACGAAGATAGATCAAACAGAGGGTGTCCCAAAACTAGGTTTTTGGGACACCCTACCTTTTTATATGGAGGAGTCCTGAAGACGGGACTAAGGAGTGAAAATTCAACTTTTCCGATCCCGTGCCTAATAAGTGGAGAATTGCCACTAAAAATCAAAATCGAACTAGAAAAAATTAAAATAGTTGGAAAGTCGCCATCTAATTAGTTTAAATCCTATCATTTTGCCCGTTTCACTGCCAATAGTTGTCGTTTTTCCATCTAAACGAAAGAAAATTTAAGGATCTGGTCGTTTAATTGGCGAATCTCCACTTACTTCAAATCCATCCACCTCTCCCTCACATATCTTTGGGCAAACACAAAGAAAAGACTGATCCCGGGCGGATCAGCCAATTCTTGATATACTAAAACCCAAAATACTCTTTAGCATTATAATAGGAAATGTTTTGAATAATACGTCCTAGTAGCTCCTGGTCATCCGGGAACTCCCCGTTCTCGACCCATTCCCCAACTAAATTGCATAGAATTCTGCGGAAATACTCATGTCTTGTATAAGACAAAAAGCTTCTGGAATCGGTAAGCATTCCGACAAACCGGCTTAGCAGGCCACAATCCGCCAAGGTTTTCATCTGCTGGAGCATGCCTTCCTTGGTATCGTTGAACCACCAGGCAGCTCCGAACTGGATCTTTCCGGCAATTCCCCCGCCTTGGAAAGATCCCGTGAGTGTAGCAAGGATAGGATTATCATTGGGATTCAAGGAATATAAAATCGTTTTCGGCAACGTGTTCTCTGAATCTAACTTATCTAGCAATCGCGTTAACGAGCAGGAAACCGAGCTGTCATTCATAGAATCATAACCGGTATCAGGGCCTAGCTGCCCAAACATTCTCGTGTTATTATTGCGGGCAGCATTAATATGAAATTGCATCGCCCATCCCAATTCATGATAGAGTTTTCCTAAGAACACTAGCGTATAAGTTTTGTACTTCGTTTCATCTTCTAGGCTTACGCGATTTCCTTGAAGGGCTTTAGTATAAATAGCAGCGACTTCTTCCTTCGTTGTCTCCGCGTATGGGACATAGTCTAAAGCGTGGTCAGACACTCTTCCTCCAACGGAGTGGAAAAACCTTACGCGAGATTCCAACGCCGCCAAGAACTGGTCATAATCATATACAGATTGCGCGGTTACCTCCTCAAGCTTATGGAGCCAATCCACAAATCCCTGGCGGTTAATCTCCAGTCCTTTATCCGGACGGAACGAAGGTAGCACAGAGACGTTAAAATCTTCAATTTCTTTAATCTTTTGGTGATATTCTAAGGTATCAGCAGGATCATCCGTGGTTACCACCACGCTGACATTAGACTTTTGAATAATATCCCTCGCGCCAAACCCCTCCCCACTGAGAATGGCATTTGCCTTTTCCCAAATGATCGGAGCATTTTTTTCATTCAGCAGCTCGGTGATGCCGAAATAACGCTGAAGCTCTAAGTGAGACCAGTGGTATAGAGGGTTTCCTATCGTCATGGGGACCGTTTTCGCATAGGCTAGGAATTTCTCATAATCGCTTCCATTTCCGGTAACGAATTTTTCTTCCACCCCATTCGCTCTCATGACTCTCCACTTGTAATGATCGCCATAAAGCCAGATCTCCGTCAGGTTTTTGTAGCGTTTATTTTCATAGATTTCTTGCGGGCTCAGGTGACAGTGATAGTCGATAATTGGCATGGCACTCGCATAATCGTGATATAGATTAACCGCGGTTGGATTATTCAGCAAAAAGTTATCATCTAAAAACTTCTTCATCAGTTACATCCCCTTACGCGCTTCTTGAATCGCTTGAACATATTGCTTGGCTGTTTCTGTAATGGACGCAAAATCTCCAGAAAGAATGGCCTTTTGGTTGACCAGGTTTCCGCCCACTCCTACAGCAACGACTCCTGCCTCAATAAAGGAAGCTACATTATCCAGATTGACTCCGCCCGTCGGGATGATCGGGATATGAGCGAAGGGGCCCTTTACATCCTTTATGTATTTGACGCCGAGACCTGTAGCCGGAAAAATCTTTACCATATCCGCTCCAAGCTCCATGGCCTGTATCATTTCGGTAGGGGTCATGACACCGGGTACGACGATCTTGCCATAGCGCAAAGCCGTTCTGATCACATCCGGATGAAGGCTCGGGCTAAATACAAATTCCGCTCCCTGTTGAATGGCCAGCCTTGCCGACTCGCTATCCAGCACTGTTCCCGCCCCGACAATCGCCCGGTCCTTTAATTGGCGGGAAAGCGTATGAATGGCCGCAAAGGAATCGGGATGATCCACGGTAATCTCAAGAGCAGTAATCCCCCCTTCCACCAGAGCCGCAGCTACCTGCTCCATATGCTCTAGGGATACTTTCCGAACGACCGCTACAACACCGCTTTCCAGCAATTTTTGTAAGTTGGTTAATTTTGAATACATGTTTCATCCTCCTGCAGTCAATTTATCTTAAAACCTGTTCTGATCGATTCGGATCGACCTGAGACCAAAAGGGGTATCCTTCCACATCTCCTGCCACGGTTAAAGCAAAGGCCCCAACACGATTGGCGAGGCGTACTGCATCCGTATAGGACCATCCTCTAAGCAAACCGGATAAGAACCCTGCCGCGAAGCCGTCTCCAGCCCCTACCGTATCGACAATTTGCTTGACAGGATATCCCGCCACGTATTCCTGTTCCGTACGGGTAGCGTAGAATGCCCCGCGTTCGCCGAGCTTAATCACTACCGCTTTCGCCCCATTATCCAGCAACGCTGAAGCGATCCTTTCCGGTTCATTCTCCCCGATCAGTATCTCGCCTTCTTCAATGCCGGGCATCACAATATCGCATCGGCTGGCCAAGTCAAGCAGAACCTCTTTTGCTTCTTCTTTTGACCAAAGCTTCAAACGGATATTAGGATCAAAAACAACCTTTACTCCATGCTTTTTTGCTATCTCAATGGCTCGATACGACGCTTCCCTGCCGGATTTGCTCAATGCTGGCAGAATCCCCGACAAATGCAGATACTTGGCCCTTGCAATATAGTCCTCATCCAAGTCTTCCGGCTTCAATTGGCTTGCAGCAGATCCCTTGCGATAAAAATAAATTTTTGGATCCTGCGCAGTTTGACGCTCTTTAAAAAATACCGCCGTGGGATACTGCTGGTCGAAGATAACGCGGGAAGTATCCACACCTTCTCCGCGGATGAACTGGCGGACAAATAATCCGAATTCATCCTCTCCCAGCCGACTGATCCAGCCCGTGTCATGGCCTAGCCTAGAGAGAGCAATCATGACGTTGGATTCCGCTCCTCCAATCGTTTTCTCAAAGGTACCCGCAAATCGAAGCGGGCCAACACTATTAGGCACGAAAAGCACCATTGTCTCGCCTACCGTTACAACGTCCATGCTCTACTCCCCTTGCAAAAGATTTATAATAGACTCTTTCATTCCGAACCGGAGAATCTGGGTCAAATGCATATAGAGTGATTCAAAAAGAGATGGAACCTGGTTCAGGTTGATTCCCCACCAAGCCTCTTTACCCAAAATGCTTTCTACTATAACTTGCAGCTGTTCTGGTTCCCCTTGATACCCTGCCCATAGATCACTGAGCAAGGACACGACTTCCGGTTGATCCCTCAATGTATAGATTTCTTCGCCGCGTAGGCACGTCATTTCGTTATCGCCTGTTTTTTGACCGCGATAGAGTGATAGTAATGCAGCAAGGGAGAACACAATCGTTTCAGGCAGCTTTTCTTCCTTGTCTACTGTTTCCAGTAGGGTAGGAAGCAACCTCGTTCTGAATTTGTAGAATGAATTCAAAGCGATGTCCCTAAGAAAATGCTTGTTAAAAGGATTTAAAAATCGTTCAATGACAGAATCAGCAAAAGGCATTTTCTGCGCCATAGGAATGTCCAGGATCGGAAAAATCTCCTGATAGATTCCCTTCCAGATGAATTGGCGCAGCACCTTGTCTTCCATTGCCTCCAGCACCGTATCTTTTCCCGCTTGAAGAGCCACCGGTACCATTAAGGTATGGGCACCGTTTAAAATCCTCACCTTGACTTCACGAAAAGGTGTTACATCCGTCCAGTGAACATTCAGTCCCGCTTGATGAAGGGGTAAGGCATGGGCTATCTCCTCATCCGCCTCAATCGCAAAGAGATGGTATGGCTCTCCCACGGTCAATAGTTCATCTTCATAATCTAGACGATCCCTGAATTCTTCCATGCTGTCTTTGGGATATCCCGTAACAATCCGATCCACAAGCGTATTGCAAAAGCGATTGTGCTCGGTTACCCAAGACTTGAATGCAGAAGGAAGGTTCCAATCGTCCGCGATTTTCAAAACGATTTCCTTGAGCAGTTCCCCATTGCCCTCTACTAGCTCGCATGGGAAAATAGCCATCCCCGATTCCCTGGATTCTCCTAAAACCTTGTAGCGATGATAGAGGAATGCTGTCAGTTTTCCCGGATAGGATAGGGGGCTCTGTTCAAGGTTTAGATCCTCCTTCTGGTAAGTCAATCCCGCCTCCGTCGTATTGGAAAAAACAAATTGAACGACAGGATTCTCCGCTACCTTGAGCACCTCTTGCCAATCCGCATAGGGATTAATCCCACGGCTGATAGAGGAGATTACTTCAACCTCATCTATGACCTTCTCGTTTTCAATCCCTTGAAGAACTAGCGTATATAAGCCGTCTTGCGCGTTTAATTTAGGAACCACTTTGCCATGCGGGGTCGGCTGGATTGCGACGATTTTTCCATTGAACAAGCCTTGCTTGTTGCATTCATGGACCATCCAATCAACGAAACCTCGGAGAAAATTGCCTTCCCCGAATTGGATGATCTTTTCCGACAAATGATCAAAACGCTGATCCTGAGGGATCATTTCCTTGGTTAGTTTTTGCACGTGCCTTCTCCCCTTCTATAAAATGACCCCATCTTTAAATATCGCTATTTCCTTGAACCCATACTGTTCATTATTCGTTCTGATCTCCCCGGAGGCCAGTTGCTGGATATAATCGAATAACTCCTGCTTTAGCGTGTCCATGCCTTTACCCTCAATTAACTGGCCGGCATTGAAATCGATCCAACGCTTCTTTTTCTCATATAATGCGGAGTTTGTAGAGATTTTCACTGTTGGCACCGGTCCGCCGAAAGGCGTCCCTCTCCCAGTGGTAAATAAAACAATATGTGCCCCCGCTGCCGTTAAGGCGGTTACGGAGACCAGGTCATTACCTGGCCCTTGAACCAAGTTCAAGCCCTGTTTGGTTACTCGTCCCCCATACGGCAGAACGTCCGTCACTTCAGCAAATCCGCCCTTTTGCACGCATCCCAATGACTTCTCTTCCAGCGTAGTAATTCCGCCTTCCTTATTACCTGGAGATGGATTTTCATAGACCACTTGATCATGCCTAATAAAGTAGTTTTTAAAATCATTAACCAGTTCGACGGTTTGGTTAAATACACCCTCATTCGAAGAACGCTCCAGCAGGATCGTTTCCGCCCCAAACATTTCCGGTACCTCCGTCATGATGGTCGTGCCTCCCTGAGAGATTAACAAGTCAGAGAACGCTCCTACCAAAGGATTTGCCGTAATTCCGGAGAAACCATCGGATCCGCCGCATTTGAGTCCGACTCTAAGTCTGGATATAGGAACCGGTTGTCTCTCAAACTGTTCCGCGTATTCTACTAACTCTCCGATCTTCTCCAAGCCTGCCTCTAGTTCATCCTCTACCTCTTGACTGACGAGAAACTTGACGCGCGCTTCGTCCACATCGCCAAGCACTTTCTTGAACAAAGCCACATAATTGTTCTCACAGCCTAGCCCCAGTACGAGAACACTTGCCGCATTCGGATGATGGACGAGGTTGCTTAGAATCTTTTGCGTGTTCTGCAAGTCATCTCCCAATTGAGAGCAACCGAAGGGGTGGGCAAAATGAAAGACGCCATCGATGTTCGCATCCCTATAAATTTCATTTGCCTTTTTAGCCAGCAATTCAGCTGTTTTGTTAATGCAGCCAACCGTGTTGATAATCCAAATTTCATTGCGGATCCCAACATCCCCATTATTTCGTACGTATCCTTGAAACGTTCGATTGGAAGGTGTTACCTCTACCTTCTTTTCTGAAGTCGGCTCGTATTGGTATTCCAATACGCCTTCGAGGTTTGTTTGTACATTATGGGTATGTACCCATTCCCCTTCCAAAATGGGATCTTTGGCCTTACCGATGGGATAGCCGAATTTGATGACGTTCTCACCCTTATTCATGTTCCTCAAAGCTACCTTATGACCAAACGGAATATCGTTTTTTATCGTGATAGACTTATCATTTATAGTAACGACTTCTCCTTGCGCTAACGGACTTAGGGCAATAAAAACGGAATCTTCCGGATGAATGACTTGATAATGGCTCATATCGACACCTCTTTTCAGATTTAACAACCCAAACCCTTTACGCGTTTAAGAAGAAAGATACCCTTCTCACTAGTTATGAGAGAGGGTATCTGCCTTTTACTATCTAGCCATCCAACCGCCGTCAACAACAAGTACGTGACCCGTCACGTAATCTGATGCAGGGGATGCCAAATAAACGGCTGCTCCTGCCAGATCCTCCGGCCTTCCCCAACGCCCGGCCGGAATGCGGGATAGAATGGACGCGCTTCGTTCCTCATCATTCCTTAAAGCCTCCGTATTATTGGTTTCGATATAACCAGGAGCAATCGCATTCACTTGAACTCCGTACGCTGCCCATTCATTAGCCAATGCCTTGGTAAGTCCCGCTACAGCATGCTTGGCTGAAGTATAGCCGGGAACACTGATTCCTCCTTGAAAGGACAGTAAAGATGCAATGTTAATTATCTTGCCTCTTCTTCGCTCCAGCATCGGTTTAGCAATCTGCTGGCTTAGAATGAAAAGAGAGTTTAAATTTGTATCGATAACGGCTTTCCAGTCTTCAATCGAATGCTGAATCGCTGGTTGCCTGCGAATAATCCCTGCATTATTCACTAGAATGTCAATTTCAAACTTAGCAGCGATTTCCTCCGCTTTACCCGCTAGCTCATCCGTCCGAGAGAGATCAACCAACACGGTTTCATAGCTTCCGCCTATCTCTTTAATCCGCGCTTCTGTATCTTGCATGTTATTTTGGTGACCTAGCAAAATCAGATTCGCTCCGGCTTGTGCCAATCCAAGGGCAATGGCTTGGCCGATCCCTGTTCTGGCGCCAGTGACCAAGGCAGTTTTTCCTTCCAATGAAAACAGCTGGTTCATCGTTCTATCCCTTCCTTCCTTCTTCCAATTGCTGCAAGGCCATAGTAGCCAAAATGAAGGCTCCCACTCCATGCAAATCGTTTTCCGACGTAGGACGGGATACATAATAATCATAGTCCCCTGCCGATGTCCCGATGCAGATCCCTTTCATGGTCCATTTCTCTTCGTTGGCAACAATCATATGATCCAGCAAGCCTTGGTAGGCTTTTCGGGCTGCTTCCAAATACTTTTCATCGATGTATCCGTTCTCGACGGATTTGGCAAGCGTATAGACAAACAAGCTTGTGCAGGAAGATTCCAGCCAATTGTCCGGGTGGCCGCCTTTATCCACCACCTGATACCATAAGCCGGTTTTCTCATCTTGGAATTTGGCCAATCCCTCGGCAAAATTTTGAAGGGTCTGGATAAGCTCTTCCCTGCCTAGATGCTTCTCCGGAAGAAGCTCCAATATATCAACCAAGGCCGTTCCGTACCAGCCAACCGATCTTCCCCAGAATTCCGGCGAACATCCGGTTGCGGGATCAGCCCAAGGTCTTTCCTTCTTTTCATCCCATGCATGGAAAAGCAGGCCGGTCTTCTCATCTTTCATATGCGATCTCATTAGCTTTTCCTGATATAAAACCTGATCAATCAGCTCAGGTTGATTGAACCATTGGTTATACATCAAGGCAAAAGGTCCTGCCATAAAAAGTCCATCGAGCCACATTTGGTACGGATATTTGTCCTTGTGCCAAAAGCCGCCTTCTGACGTTTTATTCAAGGTATAGAATAAGCTTCTTAACTTGTCAGCCGCAATTTTATACCTTCGCTCCCCACTCCGCTCCAGCAGGGGAAATAGTAGAATGCCCACTTGAATAGAATCGAGCTGGTCCCGGTCAAAAAGGAAATTTCCCTGCTCATCCACTAGGAGGTCAATATAGGCTTTAATATATTCGTAGTACTCCTCTTTTCCTGTCTTTTCCCATATTCTTTGCATACCATATAAAAATACGCCCTGATGATAATGCCAGGAATTAGCCGGAGGCAATTGACTTGGCGCATAAGTCTTCATCAGCTCTTGACAAGCCTGTTCAGCAATAGCCAAATAGTTGCATAGATTAATCTGCATCTATTAGCTCCTCCCTTCTATTTCAAATCTTTCATCTCTACAAAATCCATATCTTTAAAAGTATAGTTCTCTCCCGCCATGGCCCAGATGAAGGTATAATTGCTTGTTCCTACTCCAGAGTGGATAGACCAGCTTGGCGATATGACTGCCTGCTCATTCGCTACGACTAGATGGCGAGTTTCATCCGCTTCTCCCATGAAATGAAATACTCTTGCATTTTCGTCCATATCAAAATAGAGATACGCTTCCATGCGACGGTCATGAAGGTGGGCAGGCATAGTATTCCACATATTATTGGGTTCAAGGATAGTCATTCCGAGCATGAGCTGACAGCTCTTGATGCCATCTTCATGAACATATTTATAAATGGTTCGCTTATTGGATTCACTGTCCGAACCAAGATGATTAGGTTCTGCCTTCTCGATGCCTAGCTTTTGGGTCGGATATTCCTTATGTGCAAGAGATGATACAAAATAGAAACGTGCAGGCTTGGAAGGATCCGCGCTTTGGAAGGTAATTTCCTGCTTGCCTTTTCCGATATACAGGCAATCTTTCTTATCCAGTGCATAATCTTCCCCGTCCACTCGAACAATTCCGGGGTGCCCAATGTTAATCACACCCATTTCTCGGCGCTCCAAGAAGTATTCGGTTTTCAACTGGTCTGCTGCCTCGACGTATAGTTTCCCCTCCGTAGGAATCGCTCCGCCCATGATAAATCGGTCATGATGGGTATACACCATATGTACTTCCCCATCTACGAATAGCTTTTCAATCAAATACTCTTTTCTTAATCTTTCTGTCGTATAGTGCTTTGCGTCTACAGGATTCGTTGCGTGTCTGATTTCCATTTGTCCATCTCTCCTTTTATTTATGAATAGATAAAATCTTCCCTTTGCGAATCATCTCAAAAAGTCGCTGAGGGCGACTTTTTGAGATCAACGATGACAACTCACCGGCTTATTTCTTCATGACGGAATCGAATTGCTGCTTTGACTTCTCCATGGCTGCTGCCCATTCATCCAGGAAGTCTTGAGTTGATTTTTTCCCGCTCATTACGGCTTGGATACCAGGGTCTACAATATTGTCAAGGATCGAACGATAATCTGGCAGATAGAATGGCGGATTATAAAACACAGTGTTCGGATCTTCCAATACAGCAAAGGCCGTTTGGATATGCTGTGCATCCTTTACCCATTGCTCATTTAATACTTCAGAGTTGGTAGGGATGAGTCCGACTTTTTGATTCCAGTAGCTTTGGCTCTTCGCCGACCCTAGGAAGCTGACAAATTTCCAGGCTTCATCCGGGTGCTTCGTCGTTTTGAAGATCGCGTATCCGTTTGTGTTCCCGCCTTCCACTGTATACTTCCCGTCAGCTGTTTTAGGAAGAGGCAACGCTGCATATTGGCCTGGCTGCAACGCCTTGCTATGTTCACCGAAAGATCCGATATTATGCTGGACTAAGGCAACGGCCCCTGTATCAAAACCAGCAATCATTTCCTTATATGCATTGGTAATGTCGCTCTCTGGCGTATATTTTTTATAAATACCTAAATACTTTTCTACAAATTCCACATGCTTCGGATCGTTAACGGTACTCTTGCCATTGGCATCAAAGTACTCGCCAATTCCGGAGTAGGCATACATCATGCGCTGAAGCTGGAAGGAACCGCCCTTTCCTCCACGGATCGTAAATCCGAAACGGTTTTGGCCCTTATCCGTCATCTTTTCAACAGCCGTAAAGAACTCATCCCAGTTTTCAGGCGCCTTTAGTCCTGCCTCTTGATACCAGTCAGGACGGTACCAAAGAATATCGATATTTTGCATTGTTGGCAGCTGGTATAACTTCCCGTCAATGGATACGGAGCGGTTGAACTCAATCGCACCCTTGTTCATCTTGTCTTTTTCACTCCACTGATTAAAGTATTCGTCCATCGGCACCAAGGCTTCACGTGCAGAGAAATCCGCAATCCAGCTGGTTTGAACGCCCCCTACATCAGGGGTGTCGTTCGCTGCAATCGATGCATCGTACTTTTGCTTGGAGGACTTATTCGGGATCCCCACATACTCAATATCAATGTTCGGATTTTCTGCTTCAAATTGTTTGATCAGTTCCTCATAGTATGGCGTGCGTTCAGGACCCGCATTTTCATCCCAAAACGTGAGGACTACCTTTTCTGAAGCTTCTGCAGGCTTTGCTCCATCATCCTTAATTGCTGTTGTTTCTTGGCTTCCGCCGCCGCAGCCTGCGAGCAATAGCGTAGTAGCGAGGCTGGAAGCTAAAAGAGCGCGAAATATGGTGTTTTTCTTTTTCATTGGTTTTGACCTCCCTTTTATCTCATGTATTTTTGTTTGGAATTACCCTTATCCTTTTACCGCTCCACCTAATCCATTAACCAAATACTTTTGTGCGTAAGCAAACAATAGAATGGCAGGGATGATTGCGATCACACTTCCTGCAGCAAGAGTCCCATAGTTGACGTTGAACTCGCCCATCATATAGCTCAGTCCGATTGGAAGCGTAAATTGGGCTTGCTGATTGGTAAACATTAAAGCGAGCAAAAACTCGTTCCAAGTATAGATGAAAGTAAATACGCCAGTGGCTACAATGCCCGGAAGCAAAAGCGGGAATACTGCATGGCGGATCGCCTGCAATCGATTGCAGCCGTCGATCATGGCTGCTTCCTCCAACTCTTTTGGCACATTGGAGATAAAGCCCATCATCAGGATGGTCGTAAACGGCAGCTCAACCACCGTGTATGAAATAATGAGGGACAGCGGATTACTGATCAGTCCCATATTCTTAAAGATGACAAACAAGGGAATGATGAGCATGGCTCTAGGGACAAACTGAGTAGCCAGCAGCATGAGGAGAAAGATCCGTTTCCCTTTGAAATTATAGCGGGCTAGAGCGTATCCACCTAAGGTCGAAAGCAGCAACACCACAACAACGGTACAAACCCCGATGAATAAACTGTTTTTGAAGTAAACGGAAAAGCCGACATTCGTCCAGGCGGATACGAAATTATCCAGCGTTATTGAGCTGGGGATATATTCAAGCGGACGCTTTATAATATCTCCTTCATGCTTAAACGCGGTATTGATCGTCCAGTAGAACGGAAAGAGCGTAAAGCTTAGCATTAAGGTAAGCGGCAGATAGAAAAACAATAACCGGTCCGACTTGATAGAGAAATTCATGGTTTTCTACGCCTCCTTCTCATAACGGGTGATTTTCAAGTAAGCGACCGCAAAAATTAATAGAATTCCAAAAGACACAACGGTCAAAGCCGATCCGTATCCGAAATCATTACCATGTACAGCCAGTTCTGCAATGTACATCGTCAGGGTGGTCGTTTGATGGGCAGGTCCGCCGCCCGTCAAGTTAAAGATCAGATCAATATTGTTAAATTCCCAAACCGTACGAAGCAACGTAGTTAATACAATGGTGTTTTTCAGCTGAGGCAGGGTAATGTACCAAAACGTTTTCATTTTTCCCGCACCGTCCACCTTGGCCGCCTCGTAAAGTTCTTCCGGAATACTCTGAAGACCCGCAAGGAGCGTAATGGCAAAGAAAGGAATTCCTCTCCACAGCTCAGCGATGACCACTGATGCAAACACAGTCACTGAATCGGCTAGCCATGCTTTGTTTTGCTCGATCAAGCCAAGCTTTTGGAAGATATCATTGATAACGCCCATATGCTCGTTGTACATCAAAGACCACATCACTGATGCCAGGACCCCGGAAATGGCCCAGGGCGTAAAAGCAGCCGCACGCACTAAAGCGCGGAACTTAAAGGATTGATTCAGGATGAGAGCCACAACCATACCGAAAACGAGCTGCAGGCCCACCTGCGAAACTACCCATTTTGCCGTAATCTTAAGACTGGAATAAAATTGAGGGTCGCTGAAAACGGTGACAAAGTTTTCTAAACCGACAAACCCATTATAAAAAGGAGTGTTCAAATTATAATTTTGTAGACTGTAGTAAAACACGTTCGCTAAAGGATAAAACATAAAAGCCATAATAAGAAATACGGTTGGCGTTAAGAACAAATAGGGTATCCATTTTTCATGCTGGAATTTTCGCTTCTTATTAGACTGAGCCGGTTGTGAAAGCCCTACTTTTTTCTGCAAGCGCAATTCATTCTGCATTGTCTTTCTCCTTTCTCTTTTGTTATAGACTTATTGTAAGGTTTTCTCCCTTTTTCAAGAATTAAATATCTTTATGGAAACGTTTTATATTTTTATAATTTGAAACGGTCGAAAAATAAAAAAACAAATAAGGCCAACCCATAAAGAATGGATTGACCTATAATGCGAAGAGGCTGGTCCCAAAAGGTGGTTTTTAGTCACCTTCTAGGACCAGCCTTTTGTTTAATTTTTTGGAGGTGAACTCTTCACATCCTGAAAAAGGCGATAGGAACCCTTTCTCCTATGTTAAATAAGTGGAAATACAGAACAGCCTATTTCTCATACTTTTGTTTGGATTTTTCCATCGCTCTGGCCCATTCATTCAAGAAATCCTCGACCGTTTTCTTTCCGCTCATAACGTCCTGTATGCCAGGGTCCACCTGATTATCTAAAATGGAGCGGTAATCCGGCAGATAAAAAGGCGGATAATAATACACCGTTTGTGGATTTTCCAGAACCTGCAATGCCGTTTGAATGTGCTGAGTCCGTTTTACCCAAGGGTCTTTCACTGCATCCATGTGGGTTGGAATTTGCCCGATTTTTTCATTCCAATAGCTCTGGGCCTCAGCCGAACACAGAAAGCTCAAGAGCTTCCAAGCTTCGTTCGGATGCTTGGTATTCTTAAAAATGCTGTAGCCATTCGTATTCCCTGCTTCTACCACATACTTTCCATCCGGAGCTTTAGGAAGAGGTTGAGCCGCGAATTGTCCTGGGTTCAAAATTTGGCTATGCTCCCCGTAAGATCCAATATTATGGTGGATCAAAGCGACAGCCCCGGTATCAAATGCCGTGATCATTTCCTTGTAGGAATTTCGGATATCACTTTCAGGCGTATAGGATTTATAAATATCAAAATACTGTTTTACAAATTGGACATGTCTGGGATCATTTATGGTACTTTTTCCGTGCTCATCAAAATAATTGCTAATTCCTGAATAGCTGTACATCAGGCGCTGGAGCTGAAAGGATCCTCCTTTCCCGCCTCTAATCGAGTAACCATAGCGGCGATTCGCTTTATCCGTCATGCTTTTCACAGCGTAAAAAAACTCATCCCATGTTACAGGAGGCTGAACTTTTTTCTGCCTATACCAATCCTGGCGATACCAAAAAACATCCAGGTTTTGAGTATTAGGGATACCATATAGCTTGCCATCCCCTACAACTTCTCTGTTAAATTGAATGGCATCCTTATTTATTTTGTCCTTTTCGCTCCACTGTTCAAAATGCTCATCCAATGGCAGCAGCGCCCCTCGAGCCGTAAAACCAGACAGCCAGCTAGGGTAAACCTCAGCCACATCCGGGGTATCATTCGAAGCGATGGCTGCTTCATACTTTTGGAGGTTAGACTGATTGGGAATCCCGACATACTTTACATCGATTTCCGGATGTTTCTCTTCAAATCGCTTAATCAGCTCCTCATAGTAAGGTGTGCGGCGCGGTCCTGCATTAGAATCCCAGAATATAAGAACCACCTTTTCCTGGGCCGGTTCTTCTTTATCTTGAATAACCGTATTTTCAGGACTATGGCTGCAACCTATCCCCGCAAAAGCAGCGACACTAAAGATCATAAAAATACGAAAAAGATGAACCATTACCATAAGCGGGCCCCCTATTCCTGCTTCTTAAACTCAAGAGGAGAGTAGCCTGTATACTTTTTGAAACTGACGCTAAAATATTGAGGATTGCCGTATCCTACCTTTTCTGCAACCTCATATGTTTTTAGATTTTGGTGCCGCAACAGCTCCATGGCTTTTTTCATCCTGGTTTCGAAGAGAAAGTCAGAGAAATTAATATTTTTTTCCTGTTTAAAAAGAATGCTCAAATAGGTGGGACTAATGTGGACTTCCTTTGCGACATCTTGCAAGGACAAGCCCTCTTTAAAATAATTTTCTTCAATAAATCTCATAGCCAAGTCTACCGTGGCATTCTTCTGTCCTTCTCTCTTCATATTAACGTACGAAACGAGGCTCGTTACGACCGACTCTAGTTTCTTTACTATTTCTGCAACGGTTTGCAATTGGTTGATTTCATGATAGTGATTCGTCAAGTCTTCACGATGGCGATCTACCCAACCCTCTGCCCATTCTTCCGCTTCCTTGAAGAGAAGGACAATGATTTGCGTGGCCATGAGCCGAACATGATGAAGAGAAATATACTTCTGGCTTAAAAGTTGATTTTTGAGCTCTTCAATAACAGCAAACGCTTCCAATGATAGCCCTAGCTTCACTTTCAGCAGCAGCTCATTTTCTATGCCCTTTATGGGATCAGGGTTACTGTTTGGGGGAAGACCCGTATCCGCAATCGAAAATACTTTGTCCTTTCCTATCAAGTGGCGGAACTCTATAGCAGAGCGGGCCTCCTCATAGGCTTGAGAGATGCCGGGTATATTGCTATGGACCCTCCCCATCGCAATCGTGACCGTTTTCTTAAGGTACATTTTGACGCTTTCCCTAATTCGTTCAGCTAAAGCGTACATGTGTTGGCTAGCGGTTTCCGGCACCTCATTGCTGGAATAGATAAGAACAAGCTCATCCCGATCCGAATCAAAGACGATGCCGCATTTTTCCTCATCCAAAATCTCCTCGCAAATATTGTATACGCAAAATTTCAGGATTTCGCTTCCGAAAATGTCATCCTTCTTCTCACCTGTATGGGGAAGGCCATCATCCAGCTTGATCAGGAAAGCTGAGAAAAGGGGACCCTTCAGTTCAACACCGAGGAATTCCAATTCTTTATCGATTTCATCCGGTCTGCATTGGTTATGGATCAGCTTCTTTAAAAAACGCTGCCGCAGAAATGGCATTCCTTCGTTCATCTGCTTTTGCGCTTTTTGCTCATTCTCCAACTCACTCGCAGCCATTTTCACCTTTTCTATCAGGACTTCCCGGTCAACCGGCTTAAGCAGATAATCAAAGGCCCGAATCTTAATAGCTTCCTGGGCGTATTTAAAATCATCATAACCCGTCAGTAAAATCACTTTAATTGCTGGATAGTTCTTCTTGATGGAACCAGCCATTTCCAGCCCGTCCATAAAAGGCATTTTGATGTCAGAAATGACAATATGCGGACAAGTCTCGGCAATGACCTGCAATCCCATTTCCCCGTCACTCGCTTCGCCTACAAGCTGAAAGCCAATGTCTTCCCAAGGGATACTGGATAGACCTCGCCTGATAATTCGATCATCGTCAACAATTACAACTTTATACACCTGTTTCACCGCCTAACCTTCTGCAATGGGAATCAACACTTTTACTACGGTCCCTTGTCCGGGTTCACTATCAATCGTCAGACCATAATCCTTGCCATAATGAATTTGGATTCGTTCATGGACGCTCCGCATCCCAAATCCAATTTTTTGAGAGTCTTTATTCTTTAGGGCCAGTCTGATTTCATCCAATCTTTCGTGACTCATTCCAGCTCCATTGTCTCTCACTTCAAAGCATAGGTTATTTTCGATCGCATACCCTTTAACTTGAATATGCCCAATTCCGCGTGTTTGCTTGACTCCGTGATAAATCGCATTCTCTACGAGAGGCTGAAGGGTTAATTTAATAATGCTATAACCTGATATTTGAGGATCAATATCCAAGTCATAGGTGAAATCATCACCGTATCTCATTTCTTGTATAAATAAATAATTTCGTATATGCTCCGTTTCATCTTGTACACTAATAATCTCCTGTCCTCTGCTGATACTGATTCGAAAATAATTAGAAAGAGCAGTAACCATCGAACTGGCATCCTGATTAAGGTTCATGTCACAAAGTCCTTTTATAGAATATAGCGTATTATACAAAAAATGAGGATTAATCTGCGCTTGCATTACGGCTAATTCAAGCTGTCTCTTCGTTTCCTGTTCTTTTCGGATCTGATCCAGCAAAATGTTCACTCTTACGACCAAATCCCTAATCCCCTTATATAAAATGCCAATTTCGCTTGCGCCAGTTACATCCAGTTTTACGTCCAAGTTTCCTTTTTGAATAATCTTCATGTGATTGGCCAAATAGGAAATGGGCCTGGTAATATATCTGGCTAAGAGGCTTGCTAATGGGACAGCAACCGCAATAAGTAAGATAATGACAGACAGGGTAACTAGCTTGATATAATTCACCCTTTTTAGAATGTCTTCCTCAGGAAAGACAGCGGCAACCTTCCACCTATTCACGCCAATCGTATCGTAAACGACAATCATCTTGTTTCCGTTCGGCTTTTGGAATTCAAAGCGGCCATTTTCTTTATTCATTTTCTGCAAATGATTTAAGACCTCTTCGTTCAGTTGATATTTTTGATCCACCTGCTTAAATGTCATATAGCCGTCTTGACTGGCCAGCACGAGGTACCCGTTTTCGCCGATAAGCGAATCGTTCATAACCTTCTTGAAGAAATCCTCACGGATATTAAATAAAAGAATGCCCTTGGCCTGGGATTCCTCATTTCCAATCATCTTAAAAACACTGACGACGCCATTCCCTTGATTGGGTCGACTGAAAATATCATCCGGGTGAAGGTTCCTCCAATAAAACTCTTCATGGTTTCCTTGGTATTGCGTTCGGTATTCATCATAAGAAAAGTTCTCTTTTACCCATATGTCATGTCCTTTAGAAAGGACAAAGTCCCCATTATGAAAATGGACCAGCATCGATTCGATAATGGGATTATAAGAAAAAATC
Source organism: Ammoniphilus soli (assembly GCF_040813775.1). Taxonomy (NCBI): domain Bacteria; kingdom Bacillati; phylum Bacillota; class Bacilli; order Caryophanales; family Paenibacillaceae; genus Ammoniphilus; species Ammoniphilus soli. The sequence continues at coordinate 68,477 of NZ_JBEGDL010000001.1, read as the reverse complement.
CGGTTTAAATGGCTATCCATCCGAATATAGTCCGTAGGGTTTATATCCTTTGAATCCTTAGCGATAATGGACAGTGTATCCGGATGATTAGTTAGCGCTACCAATTGCTCAAATATATCGGATAGTTGATTATCCAGGTATCCTTTGGTTTGAAAAACCGTATCGCTAATATTTTTGTAGGCGTTTTCCTGCAGTTGGCCAGAAGCGAGAGTGTAGGAAACAAAACCCATGATCATAATGAAAATGATAATGATGGGCAGGAATAGACTAAGAATGGTCGTCTTAAAGGAAGAAAAAAGATATTTTGCAAGTATTCTTTTCAAATTTCACCTCTAGAGTCATTTGATTATATAAAAGACTCGCTCCTCTGAATAGTCTTATTTTATACGAAAAGCGTTTTATTGGTAATAGGAAATATAAGTAACGACCTTGCAAAAAGTCTGCATGGCCGCACAATAAGCTATCATCTTCAGTTTATACTTTCTTTAGTTTGCCGACAATTTCATATCTTTATATTTTTGTTTATATTATTTTTGTAATTGAACGTATAAACATTTTTGTTCAAAATCCTTTTATCATTGTATAATTAGAACTAACCATGGTACATTAATGGATGAAATCACATGACCGAAGGGGATTTTATTTATGTTCAATTTTGGACAATTACAGATTGACCATTCCTATAGCATCTTTCCTTCCCATCTTCTACTCTCAGAAGTGGTTAGAAAAACAAATCCCTCCCACTCGGCGATTATTGTAGATGAATCTCATTACGTGTTAACTCCTTATGAACGTGAACAAATGGATTCCAAAAACGATACGCTAACAGCAAAAAAATGGCTGAAGGAAAAAAAGTGGCTTCCTTCTACCGTGTGTCCCTTGTCCAAATTGCTCACTTCTCGATTAGATTGGAGACGGCCTGTAGTGGTTTTGAATGACGGAAAGATTGCGGGAGTCGTAACATCCGATGAATGGATTAAATATTTAACAAAGGAAAACGAACGCCTAGCCTCTTACTTTCACACCTTGGCAGAAACAGTTAACGATGCTGTTACCGCAGTCGACCACGAAGGAAAAGTGATCTGCTGGAATCATGTAGCGGAACAAACTTACGGAATTAAGCAGGAAAATATCCTGGGCCGAAAAATCGGGGAACATTTCCAAATGGAATCGATTATGCTTCATCAAATTCTCGACGAGGGACGACCGGTAAGGGGGGCTTATCATCAGCCCACACCCGACACCCACGTGCTGATCAATGCATCCCCCATTTTGGAAGGCCACTCGGTCATTGGAGGGATCGCTACGGAACATGACATTACGCGCATCGTTCGACTTAATGAGGAATTGTATTCCTCCCTTCCGAATCATGTACAACAGGCACACCCCTTTACATCCTTAATTGGGATAGGATTGGAGATCCAGCAAGCGATCAAAATAGCCGAAAAGACAGCCAACGCCGATATTCCTGTTCTACTGGTTGGAGAATCCGGAACCGGAAAAGAGATGCTTGCCCAAGCCATCCATTTCAACAGCCCGAGAAGCGGCAAACCTTTTATATCGATGAATTGTGCAGCGCTTCCTGCCGGCTTATTGGAGGCGGAGCTCTTCGGGTATCAGGGAGGAGCCTTCTCAGGAGAGGAACATTCGGGTAAAAACGGCAAGCTGGAGCAGGCTGCAGGAGGCACTCTTTTCATTGAAGAAATAGACCAGATGCCTTTCGATGTTCAAGTTAAGTTTCTGCAGTGCATGGAGCACCATACGTTTTATCACATTGGCGGAACCGATCCCATCCCTATCCGAGCCCGAATCATTGCAGCGGCTTCACCAGCGTTAGAAACAATGGTTACTAAAGGGCATTTCCACGAAGATCTTTATTATCATCTTAACGTGGTGAGCATCGAGATTCCCCCACTGCGCGAACGTACAGAGGACATCCCTGAATTGGTGTATCAATTCATGAAGGAATTTACAGTCAAGTACAAAAAGCCGATGCCCTCAATCGACTCTGCCGCCATGACAGCGTTAATGAACTTCGATTGGCCGGGTAATATCCGACAGCTCCGCAATGTGGTGGAACGTTTCATCCTTTTAAACGACAGTGAAACCGTTACGCACCATCAACTGCCGAAAGCGCTGACGGCTAATATGCCTGTGAATGCGAAAGCTCCCGACAAAGCGGAGCCTGTCCGTTCGAACACTCAAGAGGTTGTACTGAAAGCGAAAATGACGACGGAGAAGGAATCTGCCGCCATCGAAGAAGCCCTGCGCAAAACTTACGGAAATAAAAGCGCAGCGGCCAAATTGCTCGGTATCTCTAGAGGGACTCTGTACAATAAGATGAAGGAATATAACTTAAACGGATAGTGCGAAAGCAACGTAATAGAGTGGCACATCAAGACAAAAAAGAGCGGTTTTCCTCCATGGAGTAAACCGCTCTTTTGCATATTCGACTAATTTTAGGCAGCATTTTTATACTTTTCATATTGGCTTTGAACGCCGGCTTCCGGCTGTGGGGTCAATAAGCTGACGACAACAATAGCTATCAAGCTTGCGGCAAAGCCAGGAATCATCTCGTACACTTCTTTTAGCGAAGGAAACTGTGTCCATATAATAACGGTCGCAGCTCCTGCAATCATTCCCGCTAATGCTCCCCACTTGGTCATTCGATTCCAATACAAGCTTACTAAAATAGCAGGGCCGAAGGAAGCGCCAAAACCCGCCCACGCATATCCAACTAAAGATAAAATGGTTCCATTTTTGCTCCAAGCCAATGATAGCGCGATGACGGAGACTAATAAAACGGAAAGACGGCCAATAAACACAAGCTCTTTATCCGTAGCTGAACGGCGGAAGAACGTTTTATACACATCTTCCGTCAGGGAACTGGAGGTCACCAGCAACTGAGAGGAAATGGTACTCATGATAGCGGCTAGAATGGCTGCCAACAGGAAACCAGTGATAATCGGGTGAAACAGAATTTCACTCAATTGAATAAAGATGGTCTCTGGATTCTCTAACTTTAGACCTTGCTTATTGTAGAAAGAGATTCCGCCAAATCCCGTGAACATCGCTCCAACAATGGAAAAGATCATCCAATTCATTCCGATTCGTCGAGCTTTCTTAATTTCTTTTACAGATGAAATCGCCATAAAACGGACAATGATATGCGGCTGACCAAAATAGCCAAGCCCCCAGGCAAATAAAGAAATAATGCCGATAAAACTAGTCCCTTTCAACATATCAAACAAGGCTGGATCCACTGCTTTTATCGTCTCAAAAGATTGCCCCATTCCTCCAGAATGAGTAATGGCCATAGCTGGTACTAGAATCAAGGCGATCACCATAATAATCCCTTGTACAAAATCCGTCCAACTCACGGCAAGAAAGCCGCCAAAAAGGGTGTAAGCCACAACCACGCCCGTGATGATCCAAACGCCTGTATGGTAATCCATCCTAAAGGTATTCTCAAACATCAATCCGCCCGATACGATTCCCGCCGATACATAGAACGTGAAAAAAATCAGGATGACGAGTCCGGAAACCAAACGCAAAAGATTGGATCCGTCGCCGAATCGGTTTTCCAAATAGGAAGGGATCGTAATGGAATTATTCGCTACTTCCGTATAAGTCCTTAGCCTCGGTGCCACGTATAGCCAGTTTGCCCAAGCGCCAAGGGTTAAGCCAATGGCGATCCAAGATGCGCTTAAGCCTTGGGCAAACATAGCACCAGGAAGGCCCATCATCAACCAACCGCTCATATCGGAAGCGCCTGCACTGAGTGCTGTGACAGCAGGCCCAAGCGTTCTTCCCCCCAACATATAGTCGGATAAATTAGATGTCCGCTTGTAGGCGTAGTAACCAATCCATAACATTCCTACCACGTAAACCACAATCGAACTAAGTAACAGTACATTCATTGCAAATTGCTCCTTTATTAAATTTTTCAAAGTGTATTTGTATGTAAAATAATTACACACAAGGGCGTCATTTTGTACAAAAAATTCAAATTTTGTATATAATTTTATTTCATAACAACATATTTATACACTTTTGTTTAAATTATATTCCCTACTGTATTATTACGAAACAAGTATGTTATATTTTCTCACACAGAAACCATTCAGTGATCCCCATGCCAAAATAGGCAGGAATTATTCGTCCTGTAATTAACCTGCTGGATATTACGAAAATTGGCTAATAAATGGGTACTGGGACCTTCATGCGAGGGTTATCGTAACTTCTTTTGGCATGAGAGGATAGTCTGTGGGGGGATGTATGTCCTTTTTACTCTCTCAGTTTATGAAATTTGTGGATGTAGGCCGCATCGTAACCCATTAGGCACATTTTCGAACAGTCTCGTACGTGTGCGAACAGGAATAGAAAAAGCTCGGATGAGCAGCTTCTTCATCGCTTCTATTTCTCTTTCTTTTTGCAGCTTTTGCGTACAGCGGAACCAAGAGAGGGGACACCACTGTAGCCGGAGACTTATAAATTCTTATTACAAAAAAAAAGGGGACACCAGCGATCGTTAACTCCGACCATTGGGGTCACCCTCATTTCTATTAGGCAGCTTTTTTGTACTTTTCAAATTGGCTTTGAACGCTAGCTTCCGGCTGAGGTGTCAGCAAGCTGACAACCACAATGGCGATCAAGCTTGCGGCAAAGCCCGGAATCATCTCATACACGTCTTTAAGTGATGGAAACTGCGTCCAGATGATCACAGTAGCGGCACCTGCAATCATTCCCGCTAAGGCCCCCCACTTCGTCATTCGCTTCCAATACAGACTTACTAAAATGGCAGGGCCGAAAGAAGCACCGAAACCGGCCCATGCATATCCGACCAGCGAAAGAATCGTACCATTTTTACTCCAAGCCAATACTATAGAAATGATCGAAACGATTAAAACAGACAAGCGCCCAATCAACACCAGCTCTTTGTCCGACGCAGAACGGCGGAAAAATGTTTTATACATGTCTTCCGTCAAGGAAGAAGCCGTTACCAGCAGCTGGGAAGCGATCGTACTCATGATAGCGGCAAGAATAGCTGCTAATAAGAATCCGGTAATGATAGGATGGAATATAATCTCACTTAATTGAATAAAGACTGTTTCAGGATCAGCTAGGTTCAAGCCATTCTGGGAGTAATAAGAAATACCAATCAAGCCTGTGAACATGGCTCCCACAATCGAGAAAATCATCCAGCCCATTCCGATCCGGCGAGCGTTCTTAATTTCCTTAACCGATGATATGGCCATAAAGCGAACAATGATATGTGGTTGGCCAAAGTAGCCAAGTCCCCAAGCAAACAAGGAAACGATCCCAATAAAACTCGTTCCTTTTAACATGTCAAAAAGGGCCGGATCGACCGTTTTGATGGTTTCAAAAGACTCTCCCATTCCTCCTGTATGCATAAGGGTTACAGCTGGTACTAAGATTAACGCAATAAACATGATAAGTCCTTGAACAAAATCGGTCCAGCTTACAGCCAGGAATCCTCCAAACAGGGTGTAAGCGACGGTAACGCCAGCAACAATCCAAATTCCTGTATGATAGTCCATTTTGAAGGTATTCTCAAACATAACCCCACCGGATACAATCCCGGCCGATACATAGAAGGTGAAGAAAACGAGGATAACGATTCCTGAAGTTAAACGCAATACATTAGATCCGTCACCAAAGCGGTTTTCCAAGAATGCAGGTATCGTGATCGAATTGGTCACTTCCGAATAGGCTCTTAATCGGGGTGCCACATAAAGCCAGTTTGCCCAAGCACCGAGAACTAACCCAATGGCAATCCAGGATGCGCTTAACCCTTGAGCATACATCGCACCAGGAAGACCCATCAGCAACCAACCACTCATATCGGCCGCACCGGCGCTTAACGCTGTGACCGCAGGACCTAACCCTCTCCCTCCTAGCATATAGTCGGATAAATTGGAAGTCCGCTTGTAGGCAAAATATCCTATAATGAGCATGCCTACCATGTAGACAGTAATTGAAAAAATTAACTGTAGATTCATTTGCTAACTCCACCTCTCCTAATACAAGCGCTTACTTAATTGAATAGTAAAATAATACCGAATTAAATTATGATTGTATATCATGGCAATATCTTTGATTATTGTACACTATCTTGGTATCCTTGGGAATAAAAATAGTTATAAATATATTTTCCATTATATAAATGACCCTCCCTTAGGAGGGTCATTTATCCATCTAGATCTTATTACACTTTCCGAGAAGTCATCTTTGCTTGGGTAAACAACAAAAGATAATCAAACCCGCCTGCTTTAGAATCGGTACCCGACATATTAAATCCTCCGAATGGATGTACCCCTACAAGGGCTCCTGTACACTTGCGGTTAATATAGAGGTTTCCGCAATGCATAGTTTCCAAAGCATATTCAATTCGCTCTTCATTCTTGGAAAAGAAGGCACCGGTCAACCCAAACTCCGTATCATTGTACATGTCGATGGCTTCTTTCCAATCCTTTGCTTTCGCTAAAGCAAGGACAGGCCCAAAAATTTCTTCCTGCATAATGCGCGCTTTGCCATCTACATCCGCAAAAACAGTCGGTTGAATGTAATATCCGTTTCCTTCAGCTTTTTCTCCTCCAGCAATCAAGCGCCCTTCGCCTTTTCCGATCTCAATGTATTCCAGGATTTTCTCATATGCATTCTTGTCTGAAACTGGACCTATCGCAAAGTTTTCTTCCGGTAAACCGATTTGGAGCTTTCGAGTTAGTTCCCCTACTTTACCTACAATTTCATCATAAACCGATTCAACGATAATCGCACGAGAGCCGGCCGAACATTTTTGTCCCTGGAAACCGAAGGCAGAGGCAACGATAGAAGATGCTGCCGCATCCAAATCCGCAGTTTCATCCACGACAATTCCGTCTTTTCCACCCATTTCCGCTACCACACGCTTAATCCAGATTTGGCCCTGCGCCGTTTCCGCAGCCAAGCGATTAATGCGCAATCCGACTTCTTTAGATCCCGTAAAGCTGATAAAACGAGTTTTCGGATGAGTGGTCAAGTAATCTCCAACTTCCGCGCCGCTTCCTGGGATGAAGTTGATCACTCCAGCTGGCAGACCCACTTCTTCCATGAGCTCAACAAAACGATAAGCAATAACCGGAGTAATGGACGAGGGCTTCAATAAAACGGTGTTGCCGGAAACCACACTAGCCGTTACCATTCCTACACAAATCGCTAACGGGAAGTTCCAAGGCGGAATTACCACTCCGACACCCAGTGGGATATAGGTCAATTTATTGTCTTCACCAGCCAATTTTACAAGCGGCTGATGTTCGTTCACGTTGCTTAACCGGATCATTTCACGAGCATAGAATTCCATGAAATCGATGGCTTCCGCTGTATCCGCATCCGCTTCAGCCCAGTTTTTGCCGGCTTCATAAACCATTAAGGCGGAGAATTCATGTTTGCGTTCACGCATCAATGCAGCTGCTTTAAATAAATATTCCGCACGCTCTTGAGCAGAAACCTTTTTCCATGTTTCAAAGGTTTGCAAAGCCACCTGCATCGCACGCTCCGCTAACTCTTGAGAAACTTTGCTCACGCGTCCAATGACTTGATCCACATCACCAGGATTAATGGAAATAATTTTTTCATCGGTCATCACTTTGTCAGAACCGATATGTAACGGGATATCTTGGCCTAGTTCCTTTTGCACTTTAGCTAAAGCGACTAACATTACTTGCTTGTTTTCTTCCTTTGTAAAGTCCGTAAACGCTTCGTTTGCAAATGGAGTGATTTTAGTTAAAGTGGTCATTTTGGTACTCTCCTTTTAAATGGTTTTATTTCAATAGATTTTTAAGTACAAACCAAACATTTGCAGGACGCTCTGCCAGGCGCCTCATGAAGTATCCAAACCAGTCCACACCATAGGGAACGTAGACTCTTACTTTATATCCCTCTTCCACCAAACGCTTCTGAAGGTCTACACAAATGCCGTAAAGCATTTGGAATTCAAATTGTTCATTGGGAATCTGATGTTCGCGAACAACACTCTTGGTGTACTCAATCATACTCTCATCATGGCTGGCAACGGCTGTGTAATTACCATTCAGCAAATGCATCTTAATGATCTTTTTATAGTTTTCATCCACGTCGTGCTTCTCCGGAAAGGCGACCTCTGGGGACTCCTTGTAGGCTCCCTTCACCAAGCGAAGATTGGCATGATCCTCATTCAGATCCGTGATGTCTTGTACAGTGCGATACAGATAGGCTTGGATCACCAACCCGACATTGTTGTACTCCTTGCGCAGCTCTCGGTAGATGTCAAGGGAAATTTGGCAATGTGCGTAATCTTCCATGTCGATGCGGACGAAATTTCCGTGAATTTTTGCCCGATCCAGAATGCGGCGCATATTAGCCATACACAAATCTTTACTGATATCCAACCCGAGTGAAGTCATTTTCAGTGAAAGATTCGACTTCACTCCCGCCTTTGCGATCGCATCAAGCGTTCGGATACACATGGAGGCCGATTCATTGGCTTCCTCTTGAGTGAATACAAACTCACCTAGGTGGTCGAGTGTTGCCACTCTTCCCTGTTTATTCAACTCACGCACCGCATTAATTGCTTTTTCAATCGACTCTCCAGCCACGAACCGACTTGCACCAAATTTAAGTCCGTATTTTTTCGCCCACTGGTTAGCTGAACGGTTCTTCCCCAATGCTTGAAACATATTTCTCATTAACACTTCCACCGGGAGCCATCCTCCTTATGTTCAAAATTGTACAATTAACAATTAATTAACCATTTGTTATCATTTCATGTTTAAATTATATATTTTTTATACATATTTGTACATAGTTTTTTAAAATATTTATCATTAGTGAAAAACTCATCTTGGTTCTTTGTTATTTTTGTACATTGTTGTTTAATTTGATTGGATTTGTTCATGAAACGTCAAAAAAGCCAACACCCCTTTCCTCTGGAATGTTGACTTGACGCCGTCCTTTATCCATTTAAGTCAATCATCTGATATCTCTTGGCAAGATCTAACCATTCACTTCGCTTACTTATCCCTAGTTTTTTGCTGATATTGCGTCGATGATTCTCCACGGTGCGTTCGGAGATATGAAGTTTTTCAGCAATTTCGTCTCCACAGCTACATTTATGAACTTCAGCGGAAACTCAAACAACAGTCGGCCCGAACAAAAATCAAGTAGCTCAAACTTTTATTTGGTTTGCAATAAAGTAGAGTTAAAAAGATATAGAAAAGCACCTTGGAATATTGTTGAATCCAAGGTGCTTTTGTTTGTTAAAAAGGACACGTCTTATCTTGCTACTTTCGCTATTTTATATGGTATTTATTTTAAAAACTAACCCATTGCTGAATTAGTAATCCAAAGTCTTCGATGTAGTATTTTCTATTGAACATAGTTACAAAGCTTACCGATCTGCTCGACTTCAACAACTACAATATCTCCCGACTTCATAGGACAACTTCCAGAAGGTGAACCAGTAGCCAAAACATCACCCGGCTCCAGTGTCATTACCTTTGAAATCCAACTGATAAGGTAAGGAATGGAAAGTGACATCTGATTCGTATTACCTTCTTGTACGACTTTGCCGTTTAAAGTTGTAATGATTCGTAAATTAGTTGGATCTATACCTGTTACAATATACGGCCCCAATGGACCAAACGTATCAAAGCCTTTACCGCGCGTAAACTGGGGATCCGCTTTTGTAAGGTCTCTTGCCGTCACATCATTAAAGATCGTGCAGCCAAAAACGTAATCCAAGGCTTCCTCTTCTTTAATATTTTTTCCGCGTTTCCCAATAACTAGAGCCACTTCCCCCTCCAATTCCACCTGGTTGGTTAATTCGCTAGGCGGAAGCAAAATTTTCCCTTGATCTGGAATAAGAGAAGATGTAGGCTTCAAAAACAAAAAAGGTTCTTTAAGATTAGCCTGACCTCCCGTTTCTTTTGCATGCTCTGCATACGTCCATCCGAAATTGACCACCTTAGAGGGTTTCACAGGCTCTAGAATTTTCACTTCACTATAGCTAACCTTTACACCGTCATATTTTACCTCTTCGTTGACAAGTTCGGAAAAATTGCTAGACAGTTGTAAAATGACATCGTCCTCAACAATACCGTAATATATTTTGCCATTTTGGTTCTGATAGCGAACTATTTTTTGAGTCTTTGTTTTTTGTAGAACCTGCATTCTATCCACTCCTCTTTCAACCAATTAAATTAAATCCTATATATTATAACAAGAAAGGTTCAGTACCCCAACTCTGAGTAACCCGAACCTTTCTTGTTTTTATTACCATGTTATGAAAAACTTACTTAATGAATCTTACCTGCTTGCTAATTAACTCATACTGTTCTTCCTTCTTTTTATTGAACTCCACCTTATTTTCTTCAAAGATGTTATTTCCTTCGGCATCAATAGAAACAATAAGAGGGCCGAATTCATTCACTTCACATACCCAAAGAGATTCAGGCATTCCAAGGTCTTTCCAGTGTACTTCTTTGATTCGCTCAACCTTCACTGCCGCATAAACAGCATTTCCGGCTGGAAAGACGACATGCAGCGCTTTGTGAGTCTTGCATCCTTCTTCGGTGTTTTTTCCCATTCCGCCTTTTCCAACAATCACTTTAACACCTGTTTCTTCAATGAATTCCTTTTCGAACTTTTCCATTCTCATACTGGTTGTCGGTCCAACAGAAACAATCTCGTACTGTTCATTTCCTAGGTCTCTCACAATGGGACCCGCGTGGAAAATAGCTTTACCCTTAAGATCTACAGGTAGAGGAATCTTTTCTTCAATGAGTCTTCGGTGGGCAACATCCCTGCAAGTAACCAATGTTCCGGTTAGGTAAATGATGTCTCCCACTCGTATATCCTTAAGATCTTCATCTTTTATAGGTGTTGTTAATACCTTTTTACTCATAGTGTTACCCCCTCGTGAGTGTTAATTTCGTAGTTTAGATTTCTATCAAACGTGATCTTTCCTCTTCTATGGGACCAGCACCCTGTATTCACGGCCACTCCGATGGTAGAAGGATGTCTTGCTGTATTGACAACATTTACACCCATAACGGATTTCGATCCCTTAAGCCCCTGAGGTCCAAGGCCAATCGCATTGATCCCATCCTCAAGAAGCCTTTCCATCTTCGCCGCATTTTCATTTTCATTATGACTTCCAACAGGTCTCATAAGAGCTAGTTTTGAGTTTAACGCTGCTGTTTCTACCGAAGTACCGATGCCAACACCTACGAGAAGGGGAGGACAATGCAATATCGGAGATTTTCTCTTCTAGGTCCGCAAGGGCATATGTTGCTTCTCTCAGTCTGACTCTTGTAAGGTATTCATAGTAGTTGATACCGAGCTGCTGCTTCACAATCTGTGAAATATAGCTTTTATGATACCCAGATACCTTTGAGAGCTCTTCAAGACTAATTTTATTTTTGTAGTGATGGTCAATATAGTGAATAATTTTATTCACAGCATCCGATTTCTTCTTATTGCTTGCCATTTCCATAGATGAAATCTCTTTTGGAGGGAAATGCTTTACCAAAGTTGCCATAAGCTGATGGAGAAGGCTCTCAAAGTAGATCCTTTCTGCTGTTGTGTTCCCTTCTATATTTTGAATCATTTCTATTGAAAGTTTCCTTATTTCTTTAAAGGGTTGATCATTTCTTGTCTTCATATTCGATATACAATTGAACTCAAGTAAATGGTAATCGCTGTAATAGCTGCTAAAGTATATAGGATTGAGATGAATAACCATGGCTATGGAATTTGACTTTCTGGCAAGGGTAGCATGTCCTACATTAGAATTGATGAGCATCATGTCATCCTCTTCTAGAATATAATTCCTGCCATTCATGCTGACTTCGATTTCTCCCTTTAGAACCATGATAAGCTCCAGGTCATCATGCCAGTTGTAATGATAAGAACTTATATAATATACATACTGTTTTACATCGATATCTCTATTGTTATTTTTCCAGGTATAACGCATTAGTCCCATTCGCAACACCATCTCGCTATATTTACTTCTGCCATATCTAAAATAGTGCAGTTATACCCTGCATAGAAATTCTTCCCTACATGGATGTTATAGCCTAAATCACAATGAAAATTATGTTCAATGCTAACATTTTCGCCAACACTTCCAAACAACTCTTTAATAATTGCTTCTTTCTTTTCAAATTCCTCAACGTCGCATCTGTTAAACTTTTGGACGAGTTTATGAGCACGAATGCTTTTCTGTTTTAATTCTTCTGTTCCTCTTTTATAAAAAATCTTTTCTTTATTGGCATCACTCATGGTTAATCTCCTTGTAATCCAGTTCATATCACACATCATAGTGTACCATATTATTCCGCAATGCCCGTTTGTTGGTTAAAAAAGAGACCGTCAAAGCCCCCCTTCAAATTCGCTCTCGATCCCCGTCAATAAGATTTTTTTCTGCAAAAAAGCTTCTTCATTGTAAACATATACACAACGAAGAAGCTTAATATTTTGTACTCAAAGTACATCTCTGATATTACTCAGTGATAACCCTTGCTATTGCATTCATTTTCCTTACGCTTACTTTAAATTATACACGCGGGCCTCATAGGGACGGAGGGTTATGTTTTGAATATCCTCCTCCCCATTCACATCGTAGTTGCTGATCAGCAGGTCTTTACTTGAATAGCTTATCGCTTCCGAAAGCTCAAAAACGGGTTTGTGCCCGGAGAAGTTGCAGACGACCAGCAATTTCTGACTGCCCATAGTTCGTGTAAAGGCATAGATTTGCTCATCCTCTTCCATCAGAATGTCATAGCTTCCGTAGACGATGATTTCATGCTCTTTGCGCAGCTGAATCAATTTCTTGTAGTAATGGAAGATCGAATTCGGCTCACTCACCACTCGTTCCGCATTAATTTCGGGATAATTCGGATTGACAGAGATCCAGGGGGTACCACTGCTGAAACCTCCATTTGGATCGGCGGACCACTGAACAGGGGTTCTGGCATTATCCCGGCTGCGCTGGTGGATGGCTTCCATCATTTCTTCCTTGCTGAGTTTCCCCTCTTCTGCCAGGTCGCGATAGGCATTAAGCGTTTCAATATCGCAATAATCGGAAATGCTGTCGAACCGGACATTGGTCATCCCGATTTCTTCTCCTTGATAGATGTAAGGGGTTCCCTGGTGCATATGAAGGCAAGTCGCCAGCATTTTTGCCGATACCTCGCGATAATCCCGCTGATCATTTCCAAAGCGGGATACGGCACGGGGCTGGTCATGGTTGCTCCAGTACAGGCTGTTCCACCCATCTTCCTTTAATCCGTACTGCCAGCGGCTGAAGATTTTTTTAAGCTCTGTCAGCTTCCATTCCCCGGGGCTCCACTTTCCAAACTTTCCGTCCCCTAAGGAAACATGTTCAAAATGGAATACCATGTTTAATTCATTCCGATTCATGCCGGTATATGACTTGGCTTGCTCCGCGTTGACACCCGGCATTTCGCCGACTGTTATGATATCAAACTTGGACAGTACCTCCCGATTCATCTCCTGCAAGTAATCGTGGATTTTGGGGCCATTGAGGTAATAAGGACTGCCATCCCCGAACGTATGCCCACCCTTATTCTCTCCATCCGGAAGTCCGTCCACTTTGGAAATGAAGTTGATGACATCCATCCGGAATCCGTCCACCCCTTTTTCCAGCCAGAAGGTCATCAGATCGTATACCTCCCGGCGAAGCCTTGGGTTTTCCCAGTTTAAATCCGGCTGCTTCCCGGAAAACAGGTGAAGGTAATATTCGTCGGTCGTTTCGTCATATTCCCAAACGGAGCCTCCAAAGCATGCGCCCCAATTATTGGGGAGACTTCCATCCTCCTTAGCCGGACGCCAAATGTAGTAGTCGCGGCAGGGATTGTCTTTGGACTTTCTGGCTTCCATAAACCAGGGGTGCTCATCGGAAGAATGGTTCACGACTAAATCCATCATGATTTTGATTCCGCGATTGTGCGCTTCTGCAAGCATCTCATCAAAATCCTGCATCGTGCCAAACTCATCCATTATGCCCCTATAATCGGAAATATCGTAACCGTTATCATCGTTTGGCGACTTGTATACGGGTGATAGCCAGATGACATCGATCCCGAGCTCTTTCAGATAATCCAGTTTTGAGGTAATCCCTCTGATATCGCCAATTCCATCCCCGTTGCTGTCCATAAAAGAACGGGGATAAATCTGATAAACCACTGCTTCTTTCCACCATGTCTTATTCAAATCGATCGGCCCCTTACTTCAAAATATGTTTCTTTACTATTTATTTTAGGGGATGAAAAAAGGATTGAAATGGCTTACATTGACACATAGGGTGTAAAATATTGAACACAAAAAAATGGCAGCAACGGGCGAGTCCCATCACTGACCATGAGTTTGAGTCCGATATTCATTCGGGGTAATCCCCACTACTTTTTTGAATACCTTGCGAAAATATTTGTCATCCTGATAGCCAATCATGCCGGCAATATCGTAGATCTTTAACTGGCTGTTTTTCAATAAGAATTTGGCTTTATCCATTCGGATCTTCAGGACATAATCGGATATGCTCACATTAAATTCCTGTTTGAATTTCCGGGAGATATATTCCCTGCTTATATAGAAATGATCGGATAGCTCTTGCAGCTTGACATCCCGGTCAATGTTGGCCTGCAGATACTTTTCGATGTCATAAATGATGCTGCTGTTTTTCCGAAGCGCTTTTCTTTTTACTTTTTTGAGAAAAAGAGCAATCTCGCGCCTTTTTCTCTCTTTGTATTCGTCCAGCTTGAAGGTGCCGTATTCATCGAAAAAGCAATCGACCCGGTTCTCGCTGTCTTCCTGTCCTTCAAAAGGAAGGTCATAATGCTTGAACCACCGATGGCTGATGACCTGATATTCATTTTCAAGATGGAGCAGCTGTTTCAATGAAAAATAATGGTTTTCCGTGAAGTCCTTTGCGATTTGTTGAATCAATTCTTCAAATGCGCCCCTTTCACCGGCCTGCATAGCCAGCTCGATAGCGGAAGAGTACGCCATCAGGCTCCTTAAAGCAGGATCAGGTGGAAATTCCTGCACATATACCCTGCTTTCCCGTTTATCCAATATATTGCTGTTTAATAGAATCTGTTTGGCATGATGATAAGAATCCATCAATTTGCAGCTTTGATGAACAAGGGTTCCTATCGCCATCGGACAAGAGATATCCATCGCCGTCTTTAGCGTCTGATAGATTCGGACCAAAAGCTGTTCGATTTGCTCTAACTGGTTCCAGAAGATGATCACTATTTCGCCCTTTTTGGATACATAGCGAAAAGCAATTCCACATTGATTTTCCGCCAATATTTCATTCATGACGTTCAGGACCGTAAAGTACGCTAAATCCCGGTTACCCTGAAAGGCATCGATCGTCTTTCCGTTCATCCGGACAAGGGCTGCCGCATAATTCTGGGACAAAGGAAATCCGAATTCTTCATAAACATGCTCCTTCATGTCACCGCCGTTCATCAGCTGGGTAAGCTTTCGGTCGCGATAAACAGGCTTCATCTCATTGATTAATTGATAGATGCTTCCTTCTTTCTTCCTCTCCGCTTCTTCTTTCTTCCATTCCTTTACGGCATGTACCAGCGTATGATTCAAGATTTCCGGATCAATAGGCTTTAACAGATAATCTATGCTGCCGAAATGAATCGCTTTTCGCATATAGTGATAATCATCGTATCCGGTCAAAACCACGGTCTTTGCGCTGGGCTGATTTTCTTTCAACCACTCCAGGAGCTGTGTGCCATCCATTTTCGGCATTTTCATATCGGTGAAAATAATTTCAGGCCTATGTGTTTGGATAAGCTGAATGGCTTCTTCCCCGTTTTCCGCCTCATAAATTTCCCCAATTCCATGCTGTTCCCATGTCCCAAGCAGCTTAATTCCTTCCCGAACGTGTTTTTCATCATCGACGATTAATACTCTCATGCATGCCCTCCCCTTTCGGCATCACCTTCGGAATCTCGATGGTCACTGCAAATCCGCTTCCTTCCCTGCCGGCCACAGACATTTGGGCCTGATTGCTGTAATAAATCTGCAAGCGGTCATAAATATTTTTTAAGCCAATCGCTTCTCTTTGTCTCTCCTCTTGAGCTATCCCTTGGAACAATTCCAGCCGGATATTCTGAAGCTTCTCTTCCGTTACTCCCGCTCCATTATCTGTCACACGAATGCAAACGATTTCCTCCTTTGGCAGATACGCCTCTATGCAAATCAATGCTTTATCTGCCTGCTGATCAAAACCATGCTTGAAACAATTTTCCACGATGGGCTGCAAAATCATTTTCGGCACGAGAATCTCTTCCGCATCTTTTTGGATATTCAGCCGAAATTCAAATCGCTCATCAAATCGCTGCTTTTGCAATAATAAGTAGGATCGGACATGCTTCAGCTCGTAGGTAAACGGCACAATATCATCCTTCATATTCAAACTGTATCTCATGATCGTAGATAAAGAGGTCAGCAAGGAATATACAGGAACCGCGTTGGATTTTAGCGCCAGCGTGCCAATGGACTGAAGGGCATTATATAAAAAATGAGGATTGATTTGAGACTGCAATACGCGAAGCTGGGATGCCTTATTTTCGATGTCCAATTTATATTGCCGCTCGATCAATTCATTGATTTTGGCAATCATCGATTTGAAGTGTCTGCCCAGCATGCCGATTTCATCGTTCCCCAAGGAATCAAACTCAACCTTTAATTCTCCTTTTTCTACTCTCTTCATATTGGCAATCAATACATGAATCGGAGCGGTTAATTTAAAGGAAACAGCCATCGTGGCAAACAAAACAATGACAAGCGAGATCATGCCAATCAAAATATTCATGAGGGCCGTTTCTCTTGCACTTTCATAGAGCACATCATAAGGGATTTTTTTTACCATATACCAGTCCTTAAACGGCTCGGAAAACGCTTCATAAACGATCACACCCGAGAAGTGCTTATCCCTCCATTCCAGGCTTTTATTCTCTGAAGACTTTTTCTTGACTTGTTGAAACCACTTTTCTTTATTTTCTGTTCCTATTTCTTTTTCATTGGAAGCGTAAATAATGATGCCATGTTCGTTTATAATGTAAAAGTCTTCTACATCTTTCATAAATAATCTGCCGGAAATCGCACTGATTTTGGAAAGATTAATATCGATAGATAAAAAGCCTAAAAACCGATCGGATGGAACATCTCTAATAATGTTATGAAAGCTTAATACCGCTTTCTTCTGGGACTCCGGAATGAGCGATTGATTGTTGTAACTATAGATTTTGTGGGGCGGTTCAACGATGGAATAACCGGCATGTGTCATTAATTGAGCATAATAGGGATGGGAAAGGACATTCTCATACCTCGCCCTGCCGCTTATGGCTGAGTGATAGTTGGTATAAGAATCTTTCCTTTTATCAATGTAAAGATGCATTTGTTCTATTTCCGGCCGTGAATTGAATAAATAAGCCAGTGCCATGCGCACCTGTTCCTGATTATTATTTATATCTGGGGATATCCCGCCTTCCATTACCTTCATAAAGGGAGTATACCGGTAAAGAACCGTTGACATTTGGGCAACATCCTGCAAATAAGTGGAAAGCTCTTCTTTCCCTTTCACAATCAGGTCATGATTTGTTGAAACAAAGCGATTGTTAAGAGACTTCGTCGTTTGTAAGTAAGTAATGGTGATGGCGGTTCCAAAAGGAAGAACCGTTGCTGCCATTAGGAAGATGATAAGCTTTTTGCGAATGCCCCATCCCATAACCTTTTGTTTAGTGAATATGGATAATGCTTATCCGGCCACTAAACGAACCCGCCCCCCTTTCTTATCATTTTTTCTCTCCATATTAACATAATTTTGATCGGACATTATATAGCAGATTTTTGATAAACCGATTACACTCCATTAGCGACTGTTCAATTTTTTCCACCCTACCGGTCAATGTAAGCCATTTCATAATTTTCATTATTCACTAAAATGAAGATATGGGAGGTGCAAGAATGAATAGTGAGATTTTAAAAGGTGAAGCATTAAATCAGCGGAAAAACACGAAAGTTTCCAAGTCAGTTTCTATTAATCAGAAGAAGCTGAAGAGTGCAGGGCTATTCGCCCTTTTTGTCGGGCCAGCCTTGTTAGCGTTTTCGGTTATTGTCCTGATCCCCTTCGTTATTGGTATTTATTATGCGTTTACAGACTGGAACGGGGTTACGGGAGATATCCATTGGGTTGGATTGGACAACTTTAAATACTTATTTACGGAAGACACGCAGTTTCACCAGTCTTTCTGGCTTACCGTCAAATATACAGCTGTCGCCATCATTCTAACGAATTTAGTCGGGTTTGGACTGGCGCTGCTCGTCACACAGATGCTAAAAACAAGAAATATTTTGCGTACTGTATTCTTCATGCCAAACTTAATCGGAGGTCTATTGCTGGGATTTGTTTGGCAATTCATTTTCATTAAAGGCTTTGCATCCATTGGGCAATTAACCGGTCTTTCTTTCTTTCAATTACCTTGGCTAGGGGATGCTCAAACGGGTTTCTGGGGGATCGTGATCGTCAGTGTATGGCAAGGGGCAGGCTACATTATGGTCATCTATACTGCCGCCTTACAGAACGTACCGCAAGAAGTACTGGAAGCGGCCAAGATTGACGGAGCGAACAAATGGCAGATTCTCCGCCACATTACGTTGCCGATGGTAGCTCCAGCGGTCACCATCTGCTTATTCCTGACGATCTCATCTTCATTCAAAATCTTTGATGTAAACTTGTCTCTAACCAACGGAGGTCCGTTTAAATCGACAGAAATGTTAGCCTTTAACATTTATACAGAAGCATTTGTTAACAATCGCTACGGTCTCGGTGAAGCAAAAGCCTTAATCTTCTTCCTGGTAGTAGCAGCCATCACGACCATTCAAGTGATGTACACGAAGAAGAAGGAGGTTGAGTCATAATGGAAAACAGGTATGCGGGGAAAACCTTTATTCTTGAAATCTTGGCGATCCTGCTTGGTCTTGTATTTTTAGTGCCATTCTATTATGTCATATCCAATTCTCTCAAGTCATTTGCCGAGATCTTGACCAATACCTCGGCTTTGCCGTCGACGCTGCAAATTCAAAACTATATACATGCATTCGAGAAAATGAATTACTTAAAGGGATTTGCCAACTCACTGATCATTACGGCAGCCAGTAACCTGGTGTTGGTCGTGTTCTGTTCCATGGCCGCCTACATGCTGGTCAGAACAAAAAAGAAAATCAGTAATATCATTTTCATGATTTTTGTAGCTGCCATGGTGATTCCGTTTCAATCGCTCATGATTCCCCTCATCAAAGTGGCGGGAAACCTCGGACTTTTAAACAGCATCTGGGGTCTTGTCATCATGTATCTCGGATTTGGGTCAGGAATGACGATCTTCTTGTATCACGGGTTTATCAAGGGGATTCCGCTTGAGCTGGAAGAGGCTGCGATTCTCGACGGATGCTCACGGTTCGGCGTATTCTGGAGAATTGTATTCCCGCTGTTAAAACCGATTACCGTGACCATCGTCATCTTAAACAGCTTATGGATTTGGAATGACTTCTTATTGCCATCCCTTGTGCTTCAAAATCCGGATTTGAGAACGATTCCGTTGGCAACGTTCTTCTTCTTTGGACAGTACACCAAGCAGTGGGATTTAGCACTGGCAGCATTAGTCCTTAGTATTATCCCATTATTAATCTTCTTCTTTGCCATGCAAAAACACATTATTAAAGGGATTACAGGAGGATCCATTAAATAATTGCATCAAGGAATCGTCTCTACACCAACAATCTAAAAAATGGATCTGGACGGTAGAGATATTTATAAGCAACATATAACCATAAGGGGGAAAAAGAATGTCTTTAAAAATCAAAAAAGCTCTATTCACGGCTAGTGCATTAACCGCTTCCTTAATTTTTGCGACTGCTTGTTCCAATGAAGATGCATCGGTTGGCAAAAATGGCGGCAGCGACAAAGGCGATACGGTAGTCATTGACTTGTTTCAGGGGAAAGTAGAAATTGCGGATCAGCTAAAAGCTTTGACAGATCAATATACGAAACAACATCCCAATGTTAAATTCAATATTGAAACCGTAGGCGGCGGCGCAGATGGGGCTGCAGCCCTAAAAGCGAAGTTCGCTTCTAACAATGCCCCGGATATCTTTATGAACGGCGGTTATCAAGAGGCTCAAACATGGAAAGACAAATTAGAAGATCTGTCAGATCAGCCATGGGTAAAAGATGCCTATGATTATGCATTGGAGCCCATGACAATGGAGGGGAAAATTTACGGACAGCCTGTTAATCTTGAAGGTTATGGTTTTACCTACAATAAGGATTTATTTAAGAAAGCCGGCATTACCGAGCTGCCAAAAACATTATCTCAGTTAGAGGAAGCGTGCCAAAAGCTTCAAGCCGCAGGTATTACGCCATTCTCCATAGGATATTCCGAATGGTGGATATTAGGAATCCATGCTCTCAATATTCCATTTGCCCATCAGAATGATCCGGATGAATTTATCAAGGCGTTAAATTCAGGTACTGCTAAAATAGAAGGAAATGAGAAATTTAACCAATTTATCAAGCTATTGGACTTGACCGTTAAATATGGCAACAAAAATCCATTAACAACAGACTACAATACTCAAGTTACACAATTTGCCAGCGGTCAAACGGCCATGATACAGCAAGGAAACTGGATACAGCCGATGCTGGATAAAATCACTCCAAACATGAATGTGGGGATTCTTCCCATGCCTCTTAGTGACGATGCAGTTGAAGCGGATAAGTTAGCAATTGGCGTTCCTACTAACTGGGTCATTCATAACAAAGCACCTGAAGCAGACAAAAAAGCGGCAAAGGATTTCCTTAACTGGATGGTTACATCCCAAGAAGGCAAAAAGGCCTTGGTTGAAGAGTTCAAATATATCCCGGCCTTTAAATCCATAGAAGCAAAAGGCATTGGACCATTAGGCGAGGAACTTGTTAACTATTCCAAAGAAGGAAAAACCCTTACCTGGGAATGGACAAAATTCCCGGATGGCGTTGTGCAAGAATTTGGCGCAACCCTCCAAGCTTACGTTGGCGGCCAAAAATCGAAAGAAGAAGCGATGAAAGCTCTTGATGCAACATGGGCTAAATTGAAAAAATAACATAATTTAAGCTAAAGGCTCTTTTCACTGTGAGAAGAGCCTTTAGCTTAGCTTTATTTATTAACAGCCCCAATGTGAATAATATTTCCGATGAAGGACAAAATAAAATTTCAAAAAAAGTCCGCATGACATGCGGACAGCTCTTATCTTGCTTTTGTTGTCGACTTTCGATAGAACTCATTGAACAGCTTCATCAACGCCCGTTTCTCAATACGCGACACATAAGATCTTGAAATGCCCAGCTCTTTGGCAATTTCCCGTTGGGTCTTCTCTTCTTGGGTTTCGAGTCCGAACCGTCCGATGATGACTTCCTTCTCCCGGTCATCCAGAACATGGATGTGCTTGTAGATCTTGCTCTTCTCGATCTGCAGCTGGACCTTATCCACCACTTCATTCATATCCGTTCCCAATACATCAATCAGCGATATTTCGTTCCCCTCTTTATCGGTCCCGATCGGATCGTGCAGCGAAACATCCTTCCTGGTTTTCTTCAGCGAGCGCAAATGCATCAAAATTTCATTTTCAATGCAACGGGCCGCATAGGTTGCGAGCTTCGTTCCTTTATTCGTCTGGTAGCTTTCAATTGCCTTGATTAACCCGATCGTTCCGATCGAAATCAAGTCCTCGCTATCCTCACCGGTGTTTTCGAATTTCTTCACGATATGGGCAACCAATCGCAAATTGTGTTCAATCAGCATATTGCGAGCATGCTCGCTGCCCTTCTCCATCATCTTCAGATATTTCAATTCTTCCTCTTCTGAAAGGGGCTGAGGGAAAGCGTTATTTTTAATGTATGAGATAAAAAGGACCATCTCTTTAATGAGCAAAGAGATGGCAGTAAACAAACCTGGCACAGGCTGTCACCTCCAGATGTAATTTGAGACTGTTATAAGCTTATGTAAAAGCGGAGTCGTCCGTGCCTGTACCAAATATTTTTCTTTTTGAACCGCATGACAAAGCGGAGTGAAGAACTGGCTCCACTCCTTGTGCTTGAATAATGAAAAATGTACAGCTAATTAATAATAAGGCAGAAGCGTTAATCCAGCCAATAGAGCCAGCGGCAACGCCAGCCTTCGGAAGCGGCCATATCCAAAGCCGTAACCCGGATACCCATAGCCATACCAGGGATACCCGAAACCGCCATAACCATACCAAGGAAAACCAAACCCAAATTGGCGTCCTTCATTGGAAATTCGTTGGGATCCTCCTCGAGGTACGGCGAGGTAGACGTTCTGGTCATCTACACTTTCTACGATTCCGTCGTAGGTCTTTCCATCCTTCATTTGTATCTCAACATAACGGTTTATGTGTTTCTTACAAATAGACTGAGCTTGCTGGATATCCATAACCCTTATAAGTCTCCTTTCGGTTAAGTACACGATATCCTATTCAACACTCAGCCTGCTTGCCTATGAAAATCGCGAATTGCGAAAGAATTGGGCGAAAGTCCTAGATATTGTTGAGCGAATAACAGGAGAAAATCCGCCCATTTCATTTTTTCCAGCCACTTCAAGTGAAATAGCCGGAGAAACTCCGCTTTTTTCACTCTTTTTTGCCGAAAATTCCGGAATAACCGGAAAAACTCCCTCTATTGCCGGCCCGGCTCTTCATCCTTCGCCAGCTCATTCATAATTTTCTTAAACACAGGCATTACTTTGTTTCTTCCTGACTTTGGCTCTTGTTCGGCAACCACAGCCACAACATATTTCGGCTGCTCCACCGGCCCATAGCCTATAAACCATTGGTTGTTATTTTCGTTGCTGGTTTGGGCTGTTCCTGTCTTTCCTGCTAGTTTCCAAGTTGCATCCTGGAGATATTTCCCAGTCCCATCATTGACAACGGATTCCATCATCTGGCGAAGCTGATAAGCCGTATATGGATCAATTTGTTCTCCCGGGATACTGTGGGAATCAAAGCTGTGAAACAGGGAGCCGGTCTTATAGCGAATTTCCTTTACCACACGCACCTCTTCTTTTTTTCCTCCATCAAGAATGCTTGCCACCATATTGGCTGCCTGCAGAGGGGTGATTTGGACATCCCGCTGCCCAATCGCCGTTTGAATAATTACACCTTCATCTTGTTTTGGGGTGTTGGCTGCAAAAACCTGTCCACGCTCCTCCCCATTGAACTGCCGGAAAGAGTTCATCTTGAAGAAAGGAGACTGCTTCCAGCCTACTTGCTCGGTCAACCCCAATTTTGCAGCATATTTTTCCAAATCCCCGGGACTTAAGCGGAGTGCTGCCTGCGCAAAGGCAATATTGCAGGATTGCGCATAAGCCTCAGCAAAAGTGATTTCCCCATGCCCTCCTTCCAGCCAGCAGGAAAATCCGTATTTCCCATAGTGGCCATCGCAAACAAACTTCTCATCGGGTTTTACAAGTTCCTCCTCCAAAACCGCCGATGCAACAACGGTTTTAAACACGGAACCCGGAAACGTCTGCTTAATGGCCCGGTTCACCCAATTCCCGCTATCCATCTGGATCTGATTAGGGCGAAATTCGGGTCGGCTGGCCATGGCCAGTACTTCTCTGGAATCGGCATCCAAAACAACGATCGATCCCCTTTCTATTCCTTCTTCGTTCATCCATGCTTCTATTTTTTCTTGCAAGGCTCTATCCAAGGTAGTTCTTAAGGAGAGCGGATAAAAATGGTTTTCCTGCTCTATGAGCCTGGCTTGCAAGCCGTTTAAAGGATTTCCATGCCCATCCACGAAATAAGAGACAGAGGTCGGACCGACCCCTTGCAGAAATCGCTCAAAGCTTCGCTCAAGTCCAGAGGCGCCAATCAGTGTTTTCCTTGTAATTTCGCCCTTGCGCAGCTCTTCGGCATATTCCTTTTGGATCAGTTCCGGATTTTGGCTGATATAGCCGATCAGCTGGGTTGCGACCGCATCCGGCTGATAACGCTCGGTTACCGGCAAGGCAAGGATCCCCGGCAGGTCGAGCTGGCCCACCTTTGCTTCTTCCTCTTCACTTAAAGAAATGATTTTTCCCTTGCTGTCCCGAATGAAGGCAGGGGCCTTCACATTTTCAATGAGATCCTGAAGCTCGTCCTTCCTCATATGGAGCAGCTGAGCCAGCTCCGACACCTTCCCCTCGTCCAGGCGGCCTCTGGCCAGGGGAAATACGGCAACTCCCGATATCTCGCTTCCGGTTAGGGGACGGCCTTCCCGATCCTGAATATCTCCCCTTCCCGTATGGAGAGTAACTCCCTGCTTGCGCTGAGAAACGGCCTCCGCGACAAGGTTCACATTGTGCTTGGAAAACTGGTGGACATCAATGGCCTGTATCCACAGCAGCCTGCCTATTAAAGTAAACCAGCAAATAACCAGAACGGAAGAAATGAAAAATATTCTTCTTTTGTTTCGGTTCATGTCCTGCGACATAAGAAAACACCCCCAGTCATCACCATTGTTGCCTGATCAGGGGGTGTTTCATTCTGCTCTTATTTATGTTTTCGCATAATATCCCAAGCGCTCACAGGCTGGTCCACCCTTAACCGGACAGTCATGAGCGGGTGAGGGGCCTTTTCGATTTCCTTTCCTTCCTCATCCCACATCTCTTTTACGGTCTGGCGGAAAAAACGCCCTCCCGGTCCGAAGAACTCAACCTCCTGACCTAGCCTGAAGTGGGTCCGCTGCTGGATCGTAGCAATCCGGTTATCGGCATCGTAGTCGAGGGCCAATCCGGCAAAATCATATTCCGCTAATGACTCGGCTTCCCCGTACAAATGATCTTCCACACCAGGGGTTTCGTAGAAAAATCCTGTGGTTGTGGATCGGTGGGCAGCCTTATGAATTTCTTCTACCCACTGCGGATCCAGTTTATAGTTATCTGGGTCCGCGCAATAAGCATCGATGGCCTGTCGGTAGGCGTTTACTACCGTAGCCACATAATGGACACTCTTCATTCTGCCCTCAATCTTCAAGGAATCAATTCCCGATTCAACGATCTCCGGGATGTGTTCAATCATACTTAAATCTTTCGCACTGAAGCTAAAAGCACTATCGTCTTCATTCGAAATCTGCATTTCCTGATTTGCTTCATCCGGGTGCTCAAACATATCGTAGCTCCAGCGGCAGGAGTGGCAGCAGCCCCCGCGGTTGGAATCCCTCGCTGTCATGTGATTGGAAAGGACACACCTTCCCGAATAGGCGGGACACATCGCTCCATGGATGAACTGTTCGATTTCCACATCCACATGCTCCTTGATCTCCCTGATTTCCTCAAAGGAGACCTCCCGGGCCAGGACAACCCGGGCTATTCCCTCGTCCTTCCAGTATTGCACGGACTGCCAGTTCGTTGTGGACGCCTGCGTGCTCAAGTGGATTTCCAGACCCGGCGCCCCTTTCTTGCAGGCTTCGATGAGCGCAGGGTCCGCTACAATCACCGCATCAATGCCCACCTCGTACAGCTTCGCGAAATATTCCTCGACCCCCTGCATGTCCTCATTGTGGGCGATGATGTTTGCGGCGACATAAATCTTGGCCCCGTGGGCATGTGCAAAGTCGGCTCCTTCTTTCATCTCCTCAAATGTGAAATTATCCGCATTCGCCCTTAAGCTGAATTGCTGCCCGCCGATGTAGATGGCATCTGCGCCATAATGGATCGCGATCTTAAGCTTTTCCAAATTACCCGCTGGGGCAAGCACTTCCGGCTTCTTCAGGATAGGGCCGCGCTTGGTTGGGGATTTTTCTAGTGTACCCGGCATAGTTCTTTCACCTCGCTAAAATACCAATTCTTTAAAGTAAAACCCTGTGGAAAGGGGCCGCTTAGGGTCTTGGACCGCTTCGATTTCCGCCTTCCACGCATCCAGCTGGCCAAAGAACGCATCCGGATCTTCCAGATATAGGTCAATGGCCTTTCGGTACGCTTTAACCACTGTGACATTATAATCAACAGGCTTCAGTAAAGTCTCTATCCGGAAGCTGTCAATTCCTTGGTCGATCATCTCATCCAAATTCTCAAGAATGCAGATATCCTCGGCGCTCATGATATGGGTGCCGTTCTCATCCTCATAGATGGGGTAAAAGATATCATCGCGCTTTTCTTCCCGAAGATACAGCCCTCTTTCCTTCCCCTTGCCTTCGATGACCGCATCTTTTCCCAAATGATGAAAATAGCTCGACACCAAAGGCCTCTTGGAATGAAAGATGCACGACATGCCATGAACCTGAGCTTCAATTTCCAGGTTCAGGTCCAGCTCCTCTTTCATCTCCAGGACTTCTTCCATGTTCAGCTCACGCGACAAAACAGCTCTCTTGATCCCCTTTGAGGCCCAATAGCGCAGCGTATTTATACTCGTTGCTATAATCTCGGCGTTCCAATGCAAGGGCATGTCCGGAATGGCCTTTTTTGCAGTCATCAAAACGGCCGGATCGGCATACTCCACGGCATCGACCCCGATCTCCTGCAATTGGCGCAAATAATCCTCCAGGCCTTTGAGTTTATCATTGTGCAGCAGTGCGTTCACCGCAGCATAGATCTTCCGATTCTTCGCGTGAGCTATGCTCACAGCTTCTTTCATTCCCTCTGCCTTTAGCGATCCGGGAAGACGCAAGCCATAATCGCTATTCCCGACACTGACTGCATCTGCTCCCGCCTCAAGATATTGCTGAACCTCACTTACGCTCCCTGCTGGTATGAGCAGCTCAGGTTTTTTCATTCTTCATTCACCTTTCTTTACCGAAAACGTTAATCCGTCTCCAATCGGAATCAGAGAAGTATCCAATTCAGGATGTGACATAATGTATGCATTGAAATCTCGGAGCTTCTTTACCATAGGCGCCAAGCGCTTATTCTCCACCGTTTCTTCAACCACTAGGGCCTTAAACAGCACATTATCGCAAATAACGATGCCTCCGGGCTCAAGCGTAGGCAAATATAAATCCAAATAATGCTTGTATTGTCCCTTCGCCGCATCAAGAAAAAGGCAGTCGAACCGGTAATGCTCCGGCAGCCCATCCCCCGCATCCCCTTCAATAATCTCCACCCGTTCCCGTATTTCGGCTTGTTCGAAATTAACAACCGCACGGGAAATCCTATCCCGATCAATCTCTAGCGTCGTGATGCGAGCCAATGGGGCAGCTCTGGCCAGCCAAATGGTAGAGTAGCCTATGGCGGTTCCCACTTCAAGTATTCTTTTCGGCTGATAAGCCAACAGCGCTGTCCGGATAAATTGAATGCTTGGCAGCTGAATGATAGGGATT
Source organism: Ammoniphilus soli (assembly GCF_040813775.1). Taxonomy (NCBI): domain Bacteria; kingdom Bacillati; phylum Bacillota; class Bacilli; order Caryophanales; family Paenibacillaceae; genus Ammoniphilus; species Ammoniphilus soli. Next base: position 41,038 of record NZ_JBEGDL010000001.1, on the reverse strand, counting down.
CGCTCTTCCTTCGCTTCCTGTTCCAGGCGAGAGAGCAGCTCGTCCCTTGAAGGTATCAGTTCCTCTATATACTCGTTGACACGATCATTCGTAATCATCACTACAACTCCTATGCCTGCTTCTCACTTTAACTTGATTATATTACCATAAGTCGCTCCTCGTTGCTATTTTTGCGATCTTTTGCTTAGAGCGATGTTTTTGAGATGCTGATTATAGGTCTCAGAGAAAAAATGTTCGCCTGATCCATCCTTTTTGGTTACATAGAAAAGATACTTGTGACTTTCAGGCTCAACTACAGACTGAAGCGACTGCTTTCCGGGCGCAGCGATGGGACCCGGCGGCAAGCCTTTTACTTTATACGTATTGTAGGGATGGTCCAGCTCCAAGTCTTTGTAGGTCACGATGTCCTTTTGTTTTCCCATCGCATACTGCACTGTTGCATCCGCTTGAAGCAATATATCCTGGCCCAATCGATTATAATAGACGCCAGCCACTCTCGGGCGTTCAGCCTCCACTACGACCTCCCGCTCGACGATGGAGGCCAGTGTCACCGCTTCGTGTATGGTCATCCCTCGTTTCTTTAAAGCTTCATTCCAAGACGGATCCCACTCTTTTTGAAATTGGGCCAACATGCGATCAAGGATTTCATACTCTGTCGCCCCTTCCTTCATTTCATACGTTTTGGGGAACAGATACCCTTCCAACCGGTAGGTCATGCTTTTATCTTGCGGGATATCCCCTATGAATTCATATGGAAATTCGGCTTCATTTGCCTCAGCGAGGAATTTATCCTTATTGACCCATCCCTTCTCTGCCAAGTAAGAAGCAATCTGTGCAATGGTCCAGCCTTCCGGAATGGTGAATTGAAAAGTATTGGCATATACATCGCCTTCAACCATCCGGTTCAAGATGTCTTCTACCGTCTCACCGGGGGTAAACTCATACTGACCCGCTTTCAGCTGATTGCTTTTCCCGCTTTGCTTAACATAAAACGCGAAGGATTTGCTATTGCGGATGATTTGATTTTCCTCCAGGATATTTGCTATTTTCTGCGTTGAACTGCCCGGAGGAATTTCTACAACCACGGGCGCCCCAGCTTCCGGGGGCTTAAGCGTATCCTGATAATAGAAATAGCCTGCAGCAGATCCGCCTACTGCCAATATGAGAAAAAGCATAAAAAGCTTTATTATTTTACTCATTTTTTCTTCCTCCCCTCTTAGTCTACCCAGCAAGAATCGACACCAATAATTTGACAACATCCTTCATTATACTCGATTTCCATTCTTTTTGGGGGACTGGAAGAGGAAAGAAAAAAGCTACGCCGCGGCAACGGCATAGCTTTTTCTTAGTCCATCCTATTCATTAAACTCGGCTTCCAGCGTTTCGAAGGTCGCAATTACATTCTCTTGCTCTTCCTGCGATTCGATTGGATATAGCATGCCATCCGACTCATCATAGCGAAGGAAATGAACCTCCACCTCTGTCTCATTCTCCTGGTCCTCAGGTACAAGGCAAAGGTAGGTACGCTCCTCGATATCGAAGATGTACATGATTTGAAAATCCTGTTCCTCACCTGTTTCGTCATCTGACAAGGTAACGATTTCGCCTACTTCTAATTCTTCCAATGCACTCGCCTCCTTTTGGGAACTATTTTTTAAAATCAAGGTACCCTTGCAGGATCATCACTGCGGCCATCTTATCAATAACCTGTTTGCGCTTTTTGCGGCTGACATCCGCTGCCACGAGCATCTTTTCGGCAGCCATGGTCGTCAGGCGCTCATCCCACATCCGTACAGGCAGCTTTAGACGGTTTTCCACATCCTTGGCAAATGCCTGGCACAGCTCACCTCGCGGTCCGATCGTCCCATTCATGTTCTTGGGAAGCCCGACAACCACTTCTTCCACAGAATACTGGGAAGCTAATTCCGATAACCGCTTCATGTCTGACTCGAGGCTCGAGCGCTTGATGGTCTCAATTCCCTGGGCTGTCCAGCCCAACTCATCGCTGACCGCAACCCCTATGGTTTTATCCCCGAGGTCTAATCCCATGATTCTCATTCGTTTCACCCGGCTTTATCTTATGTGCGGTGTTGAGACAAATACGACCGTACCAATTCTTCAATCAATTCATCTCTTTCCAATTTGCGAATGATGCTTCGGGCATTGTTATGCCTTGGAATATAGGCCGGGTCACCAGAAAGGAGATATCCTACAATCTGATTGATGGGATTGTAGCCCTTTTCCTCCAACGCACTGTAAACAGTGAGAAAAGCATCTTTCACCTGAACATCTGTGTCATCCAGCTTTAGATTGAACTTCATGGTTCTGTCCAATGAACTCATCTTCAACACCTCTTTACCTTTTAAGAAGTTCTTTCTACATGTTTCGCTAAGAGGGTAGCATTTTCCTCTTTATTTCCTGAAATTTATGAATTTATTGCTGTTCTACCCAAGAATAGACAAAGTTCAAGGCCTCACCTAACTCAGCAGGATTCTTTCCTCCCGCTTGGGCCATGTCCGGACGTCCGCCGCCGCCGCCGCCGCAGCGGGCAGCCACTTCCTTAATAAGCTTGCCGGCATGGTATCCTTTTTCCACCAGGTCCTTGGTTACCCCTGCGGTTAAGTTTACCTTGTCCCCCTGTATGGAACCGACTACCACGATAGCAGAACCCAGCTTATTTTTGAGATCATCCACCATGTTCCGAAGGTTCTCCATATCCATGCCATCCACTTGTGCGGACAGAACCTGGATTCCATTTACTTGCTTTGCCCGATCCGTCAAGGAGGAGGCCTCAACATGACTCAGCTTGGCTTTCAAGGACTCGTTTTCTCTTTCCAGTTCACGAATCGTTGACTTTAACCCATCTACCCTCTTCGGCACATCAGCCAACGTTGACTTTAAGTCACCAGCCATCCTGCGCAGTGTATGGTACTGCTCATTGAGATACTCATAGGCAGCCCGCCCGGTTACCGCTTCAATTCGACGAGTTCCCGCTCCAATTCCGCCTTCGCTGATAATCTTAAACAAGCCGATTTCAGCGGTATTTCCCACGTGACATCCTCCACACAGCTCTAAGCTATAATCGCCTACTTGAACCACGCGCACGATGTCGCCATATTTCTCTCCGAATAAAGCCATGGCTCCCATAGCCTTCGCTTCTTGGATTCCCTTGTTCATGATGCTTACTTCAATCTGCTCCCAGATTTTCTGGTTCACGAGTCCTTCAATGGTTTCCAATTCAGAATCGCTTAAGGAGCTGATATGAGTAAAGTCAAATCTTAAGCGATCAACCGCCACAAGCGAGCCCGCTTGATTTACATGCTCCCCGAGGACATCTTTCAGTGCCCGGTGCAGCAAATGGGTTGCTGTATGGTTCTTGATAATATTTACCCTGGAGGAGCGATCAACAACCGCTTCTACGGTATCGCCAACTTTGAGCGTTCCTTGGTGTACAGTAGCTTGGTGAACATTCTGTCCATTTGGACCCTTGACAACATACTCGACGGACAACTGCGCAGGACCGCAAATGATTAATCCCACGTCTGCGATTTGCCCCCCGCTTTCTGCGTAGAAAGGAGTTCGATCTAGAATGACCTGACAGGAAGAGCCTTCCGTCACAAAGTCCACTGATTGGTTTTCAACGACCAGCGCCACGACTTGGGCACTTGTTACCAATTCATTATACCCAACAAATTCACTCTTAACCGTAACATCGCCCAAGATCCCCCCTTGGACTTTCATGCTGTCCACATCCTGGCGGGCTGCCCGTGCGCGTGCGCGCTGCTCGTCCATCGCCTGCTCGAAGCCGACGCGATCGATGGAAAAACCGTTTTCTAAGGCAAAGTCCTCGGTTAAATCAATCGGGAAGCCATAGGTGTCATATAACCTGAACGCTTCTTCTCCCGTGAGGGCTTGGCGGCCTGATGCCTTCGCTTGCTCGATCATCTGGGAAAGAATAGCTAGCCCGTCGTTGAGTGTTTCATGGAATCTTTCCTCTTCTCCACGAACGACCTTTTCAATAAATTCGCGCTTCTCCACAACTTCAGGATAGTAATCGCCCATTACGTTTCCGACAACTGCAACTAGCTGATAGAGGAATGGCTTTTCAATGCCCAAAACCTTTCCGTATCGTACCGCTCGGCGAAGCAGTCGACGGATGACATATCCCCGCCCTTCATTCGAAGGCAAAGCTCCATCTCCAATCGCAAAGGACATCGTTCGGGCATGGTCTGCGATGACCTTCAAGGCGATATCTGTTTCCAAAGAACTTTTATACTTGACCCCAGCAATCTCACTCGTCGCCTCGATAATCGGGAAAAGCAAATCGGTCTCATAATTGTTGTCTACATCTTGAATGACGGAAGCCATGCGTTCCAGCCCCATACCCGTATCAATATTCTTCTTAGGCAGCGGGGTATATGAACCGTCTGAGTTATGATTGTACTGTGAGAATACTAAGTTCCAGATCTCTAGGTAACGCTCGTTTTCACCGCCAGGATACAGCTCCGGATCATTCGGATCATTTCCGAAGCTCTCTCCGCGGTCATAGAAAATCTCGCTGTTAGGTCCGCAAGGGCCTTCTCCAATATCCCAGAAGTTCCCTTCCAAACGAATGATCCGTTCCTCTGGTATGCCCACTTTCTTGTTCCAAATCTCAAACGCTTCATCGTCTTCAGGATGGATCGTTACAGACAGCTTTTCAGGATCAAAGGCGATCCACTCCGGACCAGTCAGGAATTCCCAAGCCCACAAAATGGATTCTTCCTTAAAGTAGTCGCCAATCGAGAAATTCCCTAACATTTCAAAGAAGGTATGGTGTCTGGCTGTTTTCCCTACATTTTCAATATCATTTGTTCTAAGGGACTTTTGGGAGTTTGCAATCTTCGGATTGTCAGGGATAACCGTTCCGTCAAAATACTTCTTAAGGGGAGCCATCCCGCAGTTGATCCACAGCAAAGAAGGATCATCATGGGGAACGAGCGGAGAACTCGGTTCAATTCGATGACCTTTTGATGCAAAAAAATCTAAGTACTTTTGCCTGATTTCACTTGAGCTAAGCTTTTTCATCAATAGATACCTCCAATAACTAATCATTTTGAAAAATACAAAAAAACCCCCATCCCAATCAGGGACGAGAGCTGTTCTCACGCGGTACCACCCTGGTTGCTTTCTTCCTCGCGGACGGAAAGCCTCCTTCAAGGCCTTAACGGGGCCATCGGCAGGACTTTGACCCTGCTCTCCGGATTAGCTTTCAACCAGGTTCTTCTAGACGCCCTCACACCCTAGGAGCATCCTCTCTGAAAGAAGAGATATCATGGTTTACTTGATCCATCATCAATCAATATCATATTCTTTTGACATTATAATTTTTGCATTTGTCCATGTCAATGTTTCACCAAGTGAATAATGACATGATGAATAATCACGCGGAGAATAGCTACAATGGGTACGGCAAAAATCAGTCCAATGAGTCCCCCTACCTCGCCTCCGAGCAGCAGGGCAAAAATAATGAGCAGGGGATGCAAGTGAAGCCGTTTCCCCATGACGAAAGGGGAGATCAGGTTTCCTTCCAGTATTTGTACGGCGAGATTGACCAGCGCTACCAACAGCGTCATTTTCCATGAGATGGTTACAGCCACAAGTATCGACGGAGCCGCTCCAATAATGGGCCCTATGTAAGGAATAATGTTGGTCACCATAATGATTAATGCCAGAATCAAGGCATACGGCATGTCAATCAGCCAATAGCCAAGGTAGGCCAGCACCCCTACAACCAGACAGATGATAAGCTGTCCCGCAATATAATTCCCTAAGGCCACGTCAATGTCATGGAATAGCTTCGAAAACTCTTTCCTTCGAGCCCTGGGGACTAGCAGGAGAATTCCTCTCTGAAGCATCATCATATCTTTTAACAAATAAAAAACAAGGAAAGGGATGACAAAAAAATGGATCATCTTCTGAATCCATCCGCCTGCACCGTCCAGGAGTTTCGCGAAGAAAGCTGAAGCCTTCTTTTCCGAATTCATCAATGCTTGCTCAATGCCTATGCGAACACTCTCAGGAAGCTGGTATTTATGAGTGTGGTATTCCGAGAGCCAGGTTTCATAGGTTGTAACTAACTCGGGGATTTGCGCTGCCAGGTCTCCAGATTGCTTAATAAAGGCAGGAATTACATTCATCAGAAACACAGTCAGGAGAAGCAAAGAGACGAAATAAATGATAATGACGGCAATCCCTCGGGGAACATTGCGGTTGTGCAGCATGTTTACAATAGGATTCAGCAGATAGGCAAAAATCAAGGATATGACGAAGGGAGTGATGACAGCCTTCATTATGATCCATATCCAAGCGATATGTGGCCAAAGATGTACAAGCAGCACGGCAGAACCGCTTATCAAGGCAAAGATAGCTGCAAACATGAGGAGTCTTAATCTCTGTTCCATCCACATTGCCTCCTTTTTCATATTGTTGCGTTTGGCGGGCCTTCCTATGCGATGGCAAGCTAGAAAATTAGAATTGAAAAAAAGGAGGCCCCTGTATCGGAACCTCCCCAAGTACCTATCATCTAGCCATGCCTTTCATTACCCTCATCACGATTCGCGTAGCCGGAGCGATCATCCCCCCGATCATTTCCGTGGAATTGCGGGTCCATCTCATCATTCTTCTAGTTGGTGTATTTCGCCTTGGGATCACCCAGCCTGCTACAGCTATTGCCACGGCGCCAGCACCTAAAAGCCAAGTCATCATTTGGTTATTTCTCATGTATTATGCCTCCCCGTTATTTAAATGGATTTCTTCTTCCGTTAACGCTGTTACTGGGAGAATTACCGCATCTTCTCCGACTGTCGTCCGATCCATGTGCTTGATTGCCTTGCGTCCTTCCATCAAATCGGATAACAAGCCATCTGAAACCTCATAGCCAATAATCGTGCCGAACTCCGTCTGAAAGTAAATATCCTCAACTTGGCCCAGCCTGTGACCATTTGCGGTAATAATGGGTTTCCCAATCATTCGAATAGGACCTGCCCTAACGCCGTTCAGATGATCTGCTCCATGTATAGGAAGAAGTGCCTCTATATCAGAGATGGTTACATAATCATCCCCAATGGAGTGGATGGAATCAGCGCGAATAAAGCGGCCTCTTCGAAACATTGCTTTAACTTCAACTAATAAGCCTTGGAATGCCAAATCCTCGTCGAACAAAACGTCGCGAACAACCCCCCGCTCCTGCCCGGCTTGCAGGTCAAGAACAGGCAAGCCAATCACATCATTCGCTTTGTACACGGGAAGACCCTCCTTCCGCTTTCTTAGTGTGTGAAAGGGAAGGAGGGTCTATGTTCTACAAATTCTTCAACTGCTGTAAAGCATTTTGGGCCAATGTGTGGTTAGGATTAATTTCCAATGCACGCTGAAGCTGTTCCTTGGATGCTGAAGGATCGCCTAAGTAGACCAAGGCAATGCCAAGATTGAAATGCGCGTCTGCATGGTCAGGCTGCAGCTGAATGGTCTGCTCAAAGGCTTCTTTGGCTTGAGCAATCTGACCTAAGCGCGCAAAGGCCAGTCCTTTGGTAAATAACGCTTCGATATCCTTCGGTTCGATGGACAGGCAGCGATTAAAATAGTCTATGGATGCTTGCAATTGTTCCGTATGAAAACAGGACATAGCAAGCATAAAGTACAAATCATGATGATCCATGCCTAAGCTTTGTGCTTTTTTATAGGACCCGATTGCTTTTTCGAAATTTTCCAAGTTAAAAAAGACATTTCCTAATCCGTAATGAAACAGCTCGCCTAGGGGTTCGAGTTCAATCGCCTTTTCAAACCAAGGCCTTGCTTCTTCATTTCTGCCAGTGCTTGCAAGGATATTCCCGATATTGGCATATGGATCAGGAAGAGTAGGCTGCTGGTCAATCGCCTGCTGAAAAAATGCAACTGCCTTATCGAGTTCCCCTTTGGTTAATTCCTGTAATCCCAATTGGTTCAGCTCTTCCGCTGTCTGAATATTCATGGTCTCTCCGTTCCCTTAATCGCTTGATCAATGATTCCTCCGCCCAGACACTGTTCTCCACGGTAAAAGACCACAGCCTGTCCAGGAGTAATGGCTTTTTGCGGTTGATCAAATACGACATGACATCGCTGATCAGACATCATATGCACCGTTACGCCTTGGTCTGGCTGGCGATAGCGAAATTTTGCAGTACAGGTGAAGGAGCCCTCAGGAGCCGTGTCACTTACCCAATGCAAATCCGTAGCAAGCAAACTGTCGGAGTATAGGGCCGGATGGTTTGAGCCTTGCCCTACGTATAATATGTTGTTTTCCAGATCCTTGGAAACCACAAACCAGGGCTCACCCGTTCCAGCGCCGCCAATCCCCAACCCTTGCCTTTGACCTAGCGTGTAGTACATCAACCCATCATGCCGGCCCTTAACTTCACCTTCCATTGTACGGATGTCGCCTGGTCTGGCAGGAAGATAAGAACTAAGGAACTCTTTGAAGTTTCTTTCACCTATAAAGCAAATCCCCGTACTGTCCTTTTTATTGGCTGTCGCGAGTCCCGCTTCCTTGGCCAGTTCCCTCACGCGTGACTTCGGCATATGGCCGATTGGGAACATGGCTTTGGAGAGCTGCTCCTGCCCTAATGTATTCAGGAAGTACGTTTGATCCTTGCCCGGATCCGCCCCGCGAAGCAATTGGTATTCACCCTCATGGAATTTGACCTGAGCATAGTGGCCTGTTGCCAGATAGTCTGCACCGAGCTGGAGGGCACGTTCCAGGAAGGCCTTGAATTTAATTTCTTTGTTGCACATGACATCGGGGTTCGGCGTCCTCCCTTTTTTATATTCATCCAAGAAGTAAGTAAACACCTTATCCCAATATTCTTTTTCAAAGTTAACCGTGTAGTACGGGATGCCAATTTGGTCACATACACGCCGGACGTCCTCATAGTCTTCTTCTGCCGTGCAGTGGCCGAATTCATCGGTATCATCCCAATTCTTCATAAAGATGCCGATCACATCGTATCCTTGCCGCTTTAATTCCCATGCGGCGACGGAAGAATCCACTCCGCCGGACATCCCAATGACCACGCGCGTATCCTGGTTAGCTTTCGTCATGATATCCACCACTACCCTTATCTACGTTAATCTCTTTACAATTTCACAGACTTTTTCCGCAGCGTATCGGCCTTGCTGCTCCGTATTCTCCCATCCAAAGCTGAAACGGATCGCAGAACGCAAGCAGGGCTCGGAAAGGGCCATCGCCTTTAATACGTGGGAAACCTCAAGAGAGCCGGAGGCGCAGGCTGAACCGCTGGAACAGGATATGCCGGCCATATCCAAATTCATAAGCATCACTTCGGTATCGACTCCGGGAATACTCACATTCAGGATGTGGGGAAGGAAAGCCGTAGGGTGACCATTCACTTCATAACGGATTCCTTCTCGTTCCCAAACCGAAATCATAGCCTCCCGGATTCTAAGGTATTGATCGCGCCGGTCTGGCAGGGTGCGAAGAGCAATTTCGGCTGCCTTGGAGAATCCAACAATAGCCGGTACATTCTCTGTCCCTGCCCGGCGCTTTTTCTCTTGGGCTCCTCCAAATAGCAGAGGGGCTAATTTAACCTGCGGGGCCACATAAAGCGCCCCCACTCCCTTTGGACCGTTAATCTTATGGGCAGATATGGATAACAGATCCACTCCAGCTGTTTTGACATCCAATGGAACGATACCGAAGGCCTGGACGGCATCGGTATGGAAATACACTTTAGCTTCCTGTGCCATCCGGCCAATTTCTTCAATAGGCTGGATTGATCCGACTTCATTATTGCCATACATAATGCTGATTAGAACCGTTGTCTCTTTTATTGCCGAACGCACATCTTCTGTACGTACCTGGCCTTTATCATCCACAGGCAAATATGTAATCTCAAAGCCGAGTTTTTCCAATTGCTCGCATGTATGGAGAACCGCATGATGTTCTACACTCGAAGTGATGATATGATTCCCTTTCTCCCGATTGGCCATAGCTACGCCAAGTAAAGCCATGTTGTCCGCTTCCGTTCCGCCGCTGGTAAAAACCAATTGCCCCGGTTCAGCATTAAGGCAGGAGGCCAAACTGGACCTTGCGCGATCCAAAGCCGCTTTTACCTTTCTCCCGAACTGATGCGTACTTGATGGATTCCCGTAGGCCTGCTGGAAATAAGGCAACATAGCTTCTACCACTTCGGGGTGGACCGGGGTAGCTGCTGCATGATCCAAATAAATCGATTCCATTTAAACAACCCCTAAATATAAAACATATATGAGTTTCTCTGCCCATCATCCTGGTACGAAATCAGATCCTGCAACGTAGTAGAATCAAGTACTTCCGATATGGCATCGCGGATTTTCAACCAAAGGTTTCTCTTGGCCGGATCCTCCTCCTCTTCAAACTCAACCGGGCTGATCGGCCCTTCCAGTACGCGGATAACATCACCTGCCGTAATCTCTTCCGGCTTCTTTGTAATGATGTAGCCGCCGTAAGCCCCCCGTACACTTTTTACGAGTTCCGCATTGCGCAGCGGAGCCACCAGTTGCTCGAGATAATGCTCCGATAAATCATGCCTTTGGGCAATGCTCTTGAGCGAGATCGGTCCTTCACCGAAGTGTTGGGCCAATTCCATCATGATTGTTAATCCGTAACGTCCTTTGGTTGAAATCTTCATATTCTGCATCTCTCCCTGTCGCCTTGTCTAATATTCTCTTCCATAATCCGATAAAATATTGACAGATGGGGCCAATGGTAAGACAAAAGATGAGGGTACCAATGAATACGGGACCTCCAAGAACCCATCCAATTGCCAAAACTGCTGCTTCCGTGATTGTTCGAATCCTTCCGAATGGCCACTTCAAGCGGGTAACCAAAGCAAGCATAAAGCCATCTCGCGGACCGGCTCCCCATCCTACCGCGATGTACATTCCCGTTCCAAGTCCGCTTATGACCAGACCTATCCCAAATAGGAGTATAGACTCCCAGAGGGAAGATGTAGGGTCAATCCAGCCCCCTGCCATAATCAAATCAACAAAATAACCGATGAAAAACATATTTAGAAATGCACCGAATCCAGGTATCTTCTTCGTAAATAGAATGGTTAACAGTAAAAGCAAAATGCCTACCAGCTGGGACCATAAACCTACAGTCCCCCCCACAGTTTGAACTAGGCCAAGGCTTAACACATCCCAAGGCGCCACTCCAATGTGGGCCTGAATCATTCACACAATACCTAGAGACATGATGTACAAGCCACCCATGAACACTACACCCGAAGTAACATGCCTCCATTTATATCGCACAATTATACCTTCTCCCTATTTTCTCCGCGCTTCGATTCCAAGTAATCCTTTAAGCGCTTTTCCTCTCCATTTTTCGTGGGAAAATAGAATCTCTCCTGGACTTCGTCCGGAAGATAACGTTGTGCCACATAACCTCCAGGATAATTATGAGGATATAAGTAGCCGCTGCCATGACCGAGCTTTGAAGCTCCCTTATATGAGGCATCCCGCAAATGGGCAGGGACTTGGCCATGTCCTTTTTGTCTCACCCAGTCTAACGCTTTATTAATTCCATTGTACGATGCATTGCTTTTTGGGGCGGAAGCGCAATAAGTTACGGCTTGTGCCAGTGGAATTCTGGCTTCGGGCATTCCCAAAAATTGAACCGCCTGGAAGGCCGAGACCGCCAGCTGCAACGCCTGCGGGTCTGCATTGCCAACATCTTCTGAAGCTGCGATCACGATCCTTCGGGCAATAAACAAAGGCTCTTCCCCTGCATCCAGCATTTGCGCCAGCCAATAAAGCGCAGCATCCGGGTCAGATCCCCGAATCGATTTAATAAAAGCGGAAATCGTATCATAGTGGCGATCTCCTGTTTTATCGTAGCGAACAGCACGGCGCTGTATTGACTCAACTGCCGCTCCTAAGTCTATGTGCAAAATGTTCCGCTCATTGGGTATCGTAGTGGAAACCGCCAGCTCCAATGCATTTAACAGCCTCCGCGCATCTCCCTCGGCATACTGAATCAAGTGTTCCTGAGCTTCCGGCGTTAACTTGACGTTCAGTTCCCCATAACCGATCTGCTCATCTCCCAGGGCTCTTTGGAGGATCTGCTCCATATGCTCCGCTGTCAGTGGATACAGCTGAAAAATCTGAGAACGGGAAAGCAAGGCAGAATTCACTTCGAAAAACGGATTTTCTGTCGTAGCCCCTATAAGAATTATCGTTCCTTCTTCCACGTAAGGAAGCAGGGCATCTTGCTGCGCCTTATTGAAACGATGAATCTCATCTACAAATAGAGTCGTTCTTCTTCGATAGACAAGAGCACGTTCCTTAGCCTCTTCTACTACTTTCCGAATATCTGCAACCCCTGCGGTTACGGCATTTAATTCCGTAAATGCAGCTTTGGTTACTCCTGCAATCACTTTTGCTAGCGTCGTTTTCCCCGTGCCCGGCGGACCATAAAAGATAAGCGAAGATATCTGATCCGCTTCAATGGCGCGGCGCAATAGCTTGCCTTTGCCGACAATATGCTCCTGCCCGATAAACTCGTCTATGTTGCGAGGTCTCATTCTGGCTGCCAGCGGTTGACGTTCCTGCTGGGTATTTGAGGTAGTAGAGGTCTTCGATTCTTCAAACCCAAATGAAAAAAGATCCATATTTCCCCTCTTCACTAATGAAAGCAATTTTTAAGTCATTATACTGAATCATTCCCTTTAGTGTAAAGGGAATCGGGCTTTTCCCTGTTATTGACTGACGCGAAGAATCTCGACATTCGCTTGGGCTAACAAATCATTGATGACAACACTGGCCATTATGAGCCCTGCTACAGACGGGACAAAGGCATTGCTGGACGGTGGCTGCTTTGCCTTGCGGATGGGAGAATTCGGATTCTGCACCACCTGCTCCAGCACCTCTTCTCTTTGCTTTACCGGTATTTCTGTGGAATAAACCACTTTTACGCCCTTCTTTATCCCATCCTTGCGAAGCTCTCGCCTCATGACCTTAGCGATGGGATCATAGGAAGTCTGGAAAAGGTCGGCTACCTTGAATCGGGTAGGATCCGTTTTGTTGGCCGCTCCCATGCTGCAGATAATAGGGATATTTCTCTTTCGGCATTCTTTTACCAGGTGTATTTTGCTTGAGACCGTATCCATTGCATCAACCACGTAATCTATCTTTTCCACTTCAGAAAAAAACTGCTCATAGGTTTCTTCATTATAGAACATATTTAATACGCGCACGTCACATTGCGGGTTAATTCTCGCGACTCTCTCTTTCATCAGCTCGGTTTTTTCCTGACCGATGGTGTCCAATAAAGCATGGATCTGGCGATTTACATTTGTGATGTCCACGACATCCTTATCCAATAGGATCAATCGTCCGACCCCCGTCCGTGCCAATGCCTCCACGGTGAAGGAACCGACTCCCCCAACCCCGAGTACAGCCACTGCACTTCCTTTTAGGGCTTCTAAACCTTCCTTTCCGATTGCCAACTCTGTCCGCGAGAACTGATGAAGCATATGTAAAATACCCCTTTCGAAAATAAAGCATAGTTATTCTATATGTTTTCCATATTAACTAAAAAGTAAATATAGCATAGTTCAGGCCAAATAGAAAGGGAAGGCCGCTCCCCCTTGAATGGAGCCGACCTTCCCTATTACTTACCCTGTACTTCTATACTAAAAAGAGGTTCTCGTTAGCTGAGAACCTCTCTGCATTCCAATGGGAAGAGTCCCATACATGCCGTAAGCAACCTTAGTTTTGAACCTGCTCAAAACTAATCCCAATCATTAGGGTGCATCCTATTTCCTGGCTCACATCCAAGACATGCGCTTGGCTCCATTCCCCAAGAAAACTCCGGAATCCCGTTTCAAAATCTGTTGGGCTCAAAACATGTGGGTTTTACGTACATCGTAGGACTCTGTTAGGTTTATTTTAACCTATGTTGAAAACGATTGCAATACCCGTACAAGCCTATATTTTCACTTCTTCAGGCAATCTGAGCTGGATGTGCAGTTCGTTCAGCTGTTTTTGTTCTACAGCGGCTGGAGCATCTGTCATCGGATCGCTTGCACTGGCTGTCTTAGGGAAGGCAATGACTTCTCTGAGGTTGTTTCGGCCTGCAAGAAGCATAACCAGGCGATCTAGACCGAAAGCCACTCCACCATGCGGAGGTGTGCCGTATTCAAAGGCATCCAATAGGAAGCCAAACTGTTCATAGGCTTCTTCCTTGCTGAACCCAAGCGCTTGAAACATCTTTTCTTGGATGTCTCGCTTGTAGATTCTCATGCTGCCTCCGCCGATTTCGAACCCGTTGAGTACCAAATCATAAGCTTGGGCACGGATTTGACTTGGATCGGTATCAAACAAGTGGAGATCCTCCACACGCGGCATGGTAAACGGATGGTGCAAGGCCACATAACGCTTCGCTTCCCCATCATATTCCACTAATGGGAAGTCTACTACCCAAGCAAATTTGAATACCCCATTATCAATCAATCCGAGATCCTTTCCGAATTTCGAGCGCAGAGCACCTAAAGCATCAGCAACCACCTTGGCTGAGTCCGCTACAAATAATAGCAAGTCGCCTTCTTCCACTCCAAAGCGCGCTTTAAATTGTGCCACTTCTTCATCCTTGAAGAACTTCGCAATCGGACCTTTTACCTCTCCATCCTTAAACGCCATCCAAGCCAAGCCTTTAGCCTTGAATTGTCCTGCGAACTTAGCTAGATCGTCAATATCTTTTCGGGAGAAGTGTCCGCAGCCCTTGACGTTAATTCCCTTGACTTGTCCTCCATTCTCGATTGCACTGCTGAATACTTTAAATCCGCAATCAGCAACCAAATCCGAGATATCGGTCAGTTCCATACCGAAGCGCAAGTCCGGCTTGTCTGAGCCGTAGCGTCCCATAGCTTCCTGGTAGGTTAATCGCTGGAACGGAGTTTCTACCTTTAGTCCAATCGCCTTTTCGCAAACTTCAGCCATCAATTTTTCCATCGTAGACAATAGCTGCTCCATAGATAGGAACGAAGTCTCAATATCCACTTGGGTAAACTCAGGCTGGCGGTCGGCTCTCAAATCCTCATCGCGGAAGCAGCGTACAATTTGGAAATACTTTTCATACCCTGACACCATCAACAACTGCTTGAACAGCTGCGGCGACTGAGGCAAGGCAAAAAATTCTCCTGGATGAACACGGCTGGGCACCAAATAATCCCTAGCCCCTTCCGGTGTACTCTTAGTTAACATCGGTGTTTCAATTTCCAAGAATCCTTCATTGTCCAAGAAGTCGCGGAAGGTCTTAGCCACACGGTGGCGAAGGATGAGCGATTGTTGCATAACTGAACGGCGAAGATCTAGATAGCGATACTTTAATCGAAGATTCTCATCCACGTCGACCTGATCCTCGATAAGGAACGGCGGGGTCTTCGCTTCATTTAAGATGTCAACCTCTGACACATGGATTTCGATTTCTCCGGTTTTCATCTTCGGGTTAACCGTCTCAGGGCTTCTTTCCACTACCGTCCCCTTCACAGTCAACACGTACTCACTGCGAATGCGATCTCCTCTTTCATGCGCAACAGCGTTGTATTCCGGATTGAGAACAATCTGCACCAAGCCGCTGCGATCGCGCAAATCGATGAAAATAACTCCGCCCAAGTCTCTTCTTTTCTGAACCCACCCGCTAAGCGTAACTTCTTGTCCTACCTGATCTTTCCCAATTTGTCCACAATGATGAGTACGGTATGTCTCCACTTTTATTCCTCCTTAATAGATATCCTGAAAATTTAAGATTGCAGAAAGGCCACCATATCCTGCCAAGCGACTTCTTGCTGATCACCGGTCTGCATATTCTTTATGATAATGGCCTGTTTCGCCAGTTCATCCTCGCCAAGGATCAGAACAAAACGGGCTGCATAGCGGTCGGCCGCCTTTAGCTGAGCTTTCATTTTACGGCCTTGATAGTCTTTATCTGCCGCAAAGCCATGGCTTCGCAACTGGTCCAGCAGCCTTACTGCTTCTTTTTCCGCAGCATCGCCTAATGCGATCAGAAAGCAATCCAAGTCCGTACGGACAGGAAGTTCAATATTCTGAGACTTAAGGGTCAAAAGCACTCGCTCGATGCTCATAGCAAACCCAATCCCCGGCATATCATTCCCGCCGATTTGTTCCACTAATCCGTTATAGCGCCCCCCGCCGCAAATCGTGGTGATAGCGCCAAATCCCTCAGCCATGATTTCAAAGGCCGTCTGGGTATAGTAATCCAAACCGCGAACCATTCGCGGATTTACCTCATAAGCAATGCCTAACCGATCCAAATGCTGCTTGACCGCTTCAAAATGCGGAGAACATTCTTCACAGAGGTGCTCAGTTATGTTTGGAGCTTCCTTCGTGAGCTCTTTGCACTTTTCATTTTTGCAGTCCAAAATTCGCAAGGGATTTCGTTCTAGCCGAGATTGGCAATCCCCGCACAATTCGTCCCGGCGTTCAGCTAAATGGGCTATGAGATGTTCACGATGAACAGGTCTGCAAGTGGTACATCCCACACTATTCAATTCCAGTTTCAGGCCTTTAATTCCAAGCTCTTCATACAACCGCATGGCAAGAGCAATTGTTTCTGCATCAATAGATGGATCGTGAGCTCCTATCGCTTCTACGCCAAACTGCGTAAATTGCCTCATTCTTCCCGCTTGAGGACGCTCATAACGGAACATCTGGCCAATATAGTACAGCTTGGTTGGCTGATTAGGGTCTCCATAGAGCTTGTTCTCTACATATGACCGAACAACAGCAGCCGTCCCTTCCGGCCGCAGGGTAATGCTGCGTCCCCCTTTATCGTTAAAGGTGTACATTTCCTTTTCTACGATATCGGTCGTTTCCCCGACTCCTCGATGAAACAGCTCGGTATGTTCAAAAATGGGGGTTCTCACTTCCCGGTAGTTATATCGTTTGCAAATTTCCCTTGCTTTTTGTTCAATGTATTGCCATAACTCCACTTCACCGGGAAGTACATCAGCGGTACCCCGCGGAATGTGAATCGCCATTGTTTTTTCCTCCTTGTTACCATTTCAAATAAAAAACTCCCGCCCCCGACTTATGTCAGGGACGAGAGTTAATAAATCACCCGTGGTACCACCCTATTCAAGAACCCTCATAGGTTCTCACTCAATGCATAACGTTGCGCACGCCAACAGGCTACTAGCTAGACCGTTCACCTGTGGTCCTCTGGGATGTCCTTCACCAACTTGGCATTGTGAAGTGCTTGCAGCCGAGGCACTTCCTCTCTGAACTATCCATTAGTTTGGTTACTCTTCCCTTCGATGGATCAAATATTCAACTGTTTTATATATTACTGAGAAGAATTAGCCATGTCAAGTAATTGCCCAAGACCAAATAGTTGATTTAAGGCATCAATTTTCGCTTGGGTGTATTTTTGGTAGCCTTCATTGTATGCTTTAGGTTCTTTGGGATTTGCAAAACGAGAGATCTTTCCAGTTGCCGGATGCACCCATTTGCTTGAGGCCCCGCATCCCAACCCAATAATGGATTGGGCTTCTTCCATAATCATGATATTGTAAATGCTCTCCTTCCCGGGGAGGGTGTATCCAATATTTTCCAGGTTCCCCAGAATGTTCTTCTGCCGATAGAGATAGTAGGGAACATACCCATTCTGTCCTGTCCACTCCGTCGCCTTTTTCATCATTTCGGTAATTTCATGGCGATCGGCTACTTTATACTTCTCTTTATTTTGGGTCATTTCCGAAGCCCGCTTAAAAGATAAAGTATGGACAGTCAAGGACTCCGGTTTGAGTTTTCCTGTTTCTCTCAAGGTATGCATGAACTCGCTTAGTCCCTCGCCTGGCAAACCAATGATCAGATCCATATTAATATTATTCATTCCCATCTCTCGGGCAAGTTTGAATTTATCAATCGTTTCTTCCACCGTATGGTGCCGGCCGATGGCCTTTAGGGTTTCCTGGATATAAGATTGCGGATTGATGCTGATTCGATCGATCCCCCATTTATTTAAAACCTCGAGCTTCTCAGGAGTGATCGTATCCGGGCGTCCTGCTTCAACCGTGACTTCCCGGACTTTTTCCATCGACGGAAAGGATTCATACATCTCCTCATAAAGCATATCCATTTCTTCAGCCGTAATGCTTGTAGGGGTTCCTCCTCCAAAATAAACGGTTGTAATGGCAATCTGATGCTTTTTAAGCCAAGCACCTATTTGTTTCATTTCATAATGCAGCCCGCCTAAAAAAGAGTCCACTGAACCTTGCCTTCCGTTTATCGCATAAGCCGGAAAGGTGCAATAGGCACATTTCGTAGGACAGAAGGGAATGCCAATATATATGCTTACTTCATCCTTCAATTGATAAAGATCAGGCACAGCCACCAACTGCCGCTGCACGATCTGTTCCATGAGTTCTATCTTTTCTGCATGAACCTGATAGTCCTCCCGCAGCTCCCGATCAATCCGTTCAATCGGTTCGCCTTGCTGAAGCTTTCGGTGCATCAGTTTGGTTGGGCGAACGCCAGTCAAGATACCCCACGGCTGTTCCATGCCCGTATACTCCTGCAAAACGGAAAGAAGCGTGTGGCTGATTCCACGCTTAACCTTTTTTCGCGTATCCGGATCCGCGGTGCGATCGCCCATAGCCTCCAAGCTGTGTGATTTCTCAATCGTTTGACCGCTATGGTTATCATGCAGCTTCACCTTGGTTAGCATAGCTTCCCCTGATTTTACCGCCACTTCTATGTTCAAGTCCGGTTTTCCGTCCATTTCCTTGTAAGAAACAGTAACATCCTCATAAAACAGCTCTATTAGATGTGTAACGGAAAGCTCCCATGATTCTTCAATACCCGAAACACGAATCTTCATTAGTCTTTCTCCTTTTGAACCCCAATAACTTCCCGTTTACTGTATCATCTGCCTATCCTCCTGGCAAGCTCTCTGCCTTCACCAAAACCCATTAGGCCGCCCGGTGCCTTTTCCCATATCTCTAGAGGCTCTGTACTGTCTTTCAAATCAGCACTTCCTCCTGTCGCCATCGTTTGGGCTATTTGCATTTCCTTGATCCCTTGTCTCATGGCATACTCCTCCTTTCTGAATGCTTTTCTTTCTATTGTTCCCATCTATGCGAATTTTTCTCGTTTACAAAGAGGATATCCCCTTTTCATAGCGAAAATAAAAGTCATGCGAAAAACCTCTCAGAAAGGATTATCACATTGTCGCACATGGTACGAATAAGGAATTTCCTTATCCTATTCATTGTTCTTTCCTGTTTAGTCTTGCCGCCTATGCACGTTCAATCCAACACCCAGGGTTCCGGCTCAGTCACAATAACCGTCAGCACGCTTAATGTGAGGGATGGGGCTGGTTTGGGCCATAGCATTATTGCTCAAGCAAAGCAAAATCAAACCTTCCCCCTCCTGCAGGTTAAGGACAACTGGGTTCAGATTCTCCTAAACGATAACCAGAAAGGGTGGGTTGCTTCCTGGCACGTGGAGATGACTCAAGCGGAGACCTCTTCCTCCACTTTAGTTACTCCTACCATCGAAGTTCTTAACGTTCGTTCGGGTCCCAGCACATCTTTTCAAGTCATCGAGCAGATTGCGAACACTCAAAGCTTTGTGAGGCTGGATGTCCAAGGCGACTGGGTAAAGATTAAGCTGAAAAACGGGGCCGAGGGGTGGACCGCTGGCTGGCTTACCAAGGAAGTGTCCGGTAACGGTTCTGGCAGTCCAGCTAAATCTTCGCCTGCCCCGTCTCTGCCAAAGGCAACGGTCAATGGCTCCAACGTGAATGTCCGTACCGGACCGGATACAGCGAATCCCGTCGCCGGACAAGTACAATCAGGAGATACCCTTATCGTCCTGGAGGAAAAGGGAGATTGGCTTCGGATCAAAAAAGAGGGACTGGAAGGCTGGGTGGCCAATTGGCTAGTTAATCGAGAAACTCCCGGTTCAAGTGACCCACCTCCATCTGCGGCTTCAAACAAGCCTACTGTAAAAATCCTGAATCCAGGCACTAATTTGCGTTCAGGTCCTGCTACCTCCAATGGCGTCGTGAAAATCGCCAACGAAGGGGAAAGTTATCAAGTCCTCGGAGTAGAGGGGGATTGGTTCCGGATCCGAATCTCCTCTGATCAGGTCGGCTATGTTGCCGGATGGATTGTTTCCGCTCAAGGTATTGCCAATGTCGAGCGCAAAGGCATCGAATCCGTACTCAAAGGGAAAACCATACTAGTTGATCCCGGCCATGGAGGAAACGATAGTGGTGCCATAGGCCCCCACCTTGGGACCTTGGAGAAACAGATCAATCTGAAGGTAAGCGAGCTTTTGGGGAGTAAGCTTCGGGCTGCCGGAGCTAAGGTTGTCTTTTCGAGGGAAAATGATCGAAAAATTTCTCTTCAAGAAAGAGTGAACGTGTCGATCAATAAGCAGGTGGATGCGTTCATTAGCGTCCATCATAACACCAGTGAAAACTACCGCATCAACGGAGTCATTACTTATTTTTACAGTAATGGGGAAGATCGTTCGCTGGCTAACGCCATCCAGAAAGAAGTAGTAAAGCGAACAGGGTTAACTGATTTGAAGGCGCGATATGGAGACTATTTTGTCTTAAGGGAAAATCCCCAACTTGCCGTATTATGCGAGCTTGGCTTCCTGACCAATTACCAGGAGGAAGTCATCCTAAATACAAACAATTTCCAGGATCAAGCCGCTGAGGGAATCTTTCAAGGGATATTGAAATACTTTGAGAAGAAATAGAAAAAAGCCTCTTATTCCGTAAAAAAACCAGCCCTTCTGTAAACAGGGCTGGTCTTCTTTTGCGCATCATTATCAGGTCCGTTTAAGCGATAGTGGGAGAACCTAGTTCTTTTGAGATGAATATTGTAGAAGGCAGGTTTCAGATAACAGGAGAAAGTCCGACTATTTTTAAAGATAGGGACTTTTTTACTAAAATAAGCGGAGAAATTTCGGTTATTTCTCTAGAACACGGAAGAAAATCATGATTTTTGAGGTTTAGCCGGAAAAACTCCGCTTATTTTTCACTTTTTCAGTCTAAACGGACGAATAGTCGGAAAAACTCCCGTTATCATCCAGACCCTTTAAATTCAACCTACAGGTTAATCGACAGTCTTATATCTCCCTTTATCCCTACAATCACGACTTACTATCTATAATCAATGTGACTGGTCCATCATTGACGAGGCTCACCTGCATCATGGCCCCGAAAACGCCGGTTTCCACCGGGACGTCCATTTGCCTCAACTGTTCATTGAACAGCTCGTAAAGCCTTTCCGCATGATCAGGTCGGGCAGCTGCCATGAAGTTGGGACGTCTGCCCTTCCTGCAGTCTCCATAAAGCGTAAATTGGGAAACGGATAAGATGCTTCCGCGAATATCCAGCAAAGAATGATTCATCTTCCCGGAGTCATCTTCGAAAATCCGCAGGTTTGCCACTTTTTCCGCCAGGAAACGAACATCCTCTTCCGTATCTTCATGTGTAATTCCGACCAGGACAACCAGACCGCATTCAATGCTTCCTGCCAGACGCCCCTCAACGGTCACTTGAGCTTCTTTGGATCGCTGTACGACTACTCTCATCTGAAGGAACCCTTTCTATGTGTTCAACACTCTTCTTACGGTATAAACGTCCTTAATCCTTTTCAGACGCTCCACCACACGCTGAAGATGGCTGACATTGTGGATGGCTATGGTCATATTGATTTTTGCCACCTTGTTTTTATCGGCTTTCCCTGTAACGGCAATGATGTTTGTTTTGCTATCCGCGACAGAGTTCAGCACCTCGTTTAATAAACCGCTGCGGTCATGTCCCGTGATTTCGATATCGACGTTATATTCCTGGACACGGTCGCCTTCCCAATCAATATGAATGACTCGATCCTTCTCCTCTTCATTCTTAATGTTCGGGCAGCTGGTTCGATGAACGGAGATGCCTCTCCCGCGGGTAATGAACCCTACAATTTCGTCCCCTGGAATAGGGGTGCAGCATCGGGAAAAACGCACAAGAAGATTATCTATGCCCTTGACGGAAATGCCCTGATCCGGGGTTTTGCGCTTAGCGAAGTCTTGCTTGAATTCTGGTATCGACTTTTCTTCTCGCACTTTTCTGATTTTCTCAGTGAGTCTTGTCACCAGCTGCGCAGGCGTAAGTCCTCCGTATCCAATGGCTGCATACATATCCTCTTCATTATTGAAGTTGAACTTATGAAAAGCTTCCGCTATATTTTCGGCAGTCAGGGCTTCTTTGAGCTCGAATCCTTGCTTTTTTAGCTCGCTCTCCACCATTTCCCTGCCCTTTAATACATTTTCCTCGCGCTTCTCTTTCTTAAACCAAGCTTTAATCTTGCTTCTTGCCTGGGAGGATTTGGCGACCTTGAGCCAATCCCAACTTGGACCGTAGCTATGCTTCGACGTTAGAACCTCGACAATATCCCCGGTTTTTAGCGGATGGTCCAAAGGAACGATTTTGTTGTTCACCTTTGCCCCAATGCAGCGATTTCCCACTTCACTATGGATCCGATAGGCGAAATCCAAAGGAACGGATCCATTAGGCAGTTCGATGACATCTCCTTTGGGCGTAAATACGAAGACCACATCCGAAAAAAGGTCCATCTTGAGAGATTCCATGAACTCCTGTGCATCCTTGGCGTTATCCTGCCATTCCAGAATCTCGCGGAACCAAGTAAGCTTATGTTCTAGAGTCTCTTCATCTGTAGGAGTTTTTCCTTCCTTGTATGCCCAGTGTGCAGCGATCCCGTACTCCGCCGTCCGATGCATTTCGCCTGTACGGATCTGAACCTCAAGCGGCTCCCCATTCGGTCCAATGACCGTGGTATGCAGGGATTGGTACATGTTGGCCTTAGGCATGGCGATATAATCCTTGAATCTTCCCGGCATGGGTTTCCATAAGGTATGAATGATCCCCAAAGAAGCATAGCAGTCACGAATATCCTCTACGATTACACGAACAGCCAAGAGATCATAAATCTCATTGAATTCCTTGTTTTGCCTCATCATTTTGTTGTAAATGCTGTACAAATGCTTCGGCCTTCCGGATATATCTGCTGAGATTTGAAGCTCCTGGAGCTTGTCGCGGATTTCCTCGATCACTTGCTCGATATACTTCTCCCGCTCCGTACGCTTCTTCTGCATTAAATTGACAATCCGGTAATACTGTTGCGGATTAATGTAGCGAAGCGCGACATCCTCCAGCTCCCACTTGATTGAGGCAATCCCCAAACGATGAGCTAAAGGAGCAAAGATTTCTAAAGTTTCGTTGGCGATTCTTCGTTGCTTCTCCTCTGGCAAGTGCTTTAATGTCCGCATATTATGAAGCCTATCGGCTAATTTGATTAAAATTACTCGAACATCTTGCGCCATAGCTAGAAACATCTTCCGATGGTTTTCGGCTTGCTGTTCTTCCTTGGATTTATACTTGATTCGTCCTAATTTGGTTACCCCGTCCACCAGGTTCGCAGTATCTTCACCAAATTCTTTCTTAATCTCATCCAAGCTGACCGGAGTATCTTCCACTACATCATGCAAAAATCCTGCAGCCACGGTCACAGCGTCCATCTGCATCGTCAGTAGAATTTCAGCCACCGCAATAGGGTGGATGATATAAGGCGCTCCCGATTTTCGAATTTGCCCATCATGAGCACTCCGGGCAAATTCGCATGCGCGGATCAGCATATTCACATCTTGATCAGGCAGATACATCCGAGCCTTGGCAATGGCATTATCAGCGGCATGTTCAATGGCAGTATCGACGCTCATTCATTTCACCCTTCATTTATTGATGTACCTTCTAGTCATAAAGATACATCCCTTCGTTCAAATATTTTCTCTCCATTATCTTTTATATTGATACGATTGTAAAGCTCATAGACGCAAAAAAGCAATATTCTCACCTGTTTTGCCGTTATTTGAAAGAAAACTGCAATTAAGGAGACTATTGCTTTTTAGGTGCTATTAATACTTTACGAGTGAGAAAACGTCAATGTCCTTGATCTTGTCTCTTCCATTCAAGTAGGTTAACTCAATTAAAAAGGCCGCGCCGACAATTTCTCCGCCTAATTGCCTAACCAGATTAACCGTTGTGGAAATCGTTCCCCCCGTAGCCAACAAATCATCCGCAATCAAGACCCGTTGCCCAGGCTGAATGGCATCCTTATGCATAGCCAGCTGATCTTTTCCGTATTCCAGATCATACTCAGCCGAAATCACTTCTCCCGGAAGCTTTCCTGATTTCCGTACAGGGGCAAAACCCGCAT
Organism: Ammoniphilus soli; assembly: GCF_040813775.1. Lineage (NCBI taxonomy): Bacteria > Bacillati > Bacillota > Bacilli > Caryophanales > Paenibacillaceae > Ammoniphilus > Ammoniphilus soli. The sequence continues at coordinate 16,694 of NZ_JBEGDL010000001.1, read as the reverse complement.
CTAAAACGTAGGCCAAAGGAGCCCCCACGACGAACCCTCGAGCTTCCGGTCCGGCAATCACATCCACTTTCAGATCTTTCGCGTATTGAGCAATTTCATCAATGGCTTTCTTATAAGCCACTCCATCTTTTAGTAACGTGGTGATATCTTTAAAGCGAATCCCTTCCTTAGGAAAATCTGGAATAACCCGAATATATTGTTTAAAGTCCATGAAAACGTCCTCCTATATTCAACTATGTATTATTTTACCCTGATTTATAACCTCGCATAAGACCTCAAAGCTTGAATAAAGAATCTCCGTCTCCAACTCCAACTCGTTTTGTTTGGATCGATAGGCTTTAGACATCGTCAGCTCTTTTTTTTCTGGTGTAGGCACCAACTCAAAAAGCGCGCGTTCGTACTTAAGGAAACCGAGCTCCAAAAACACTTGAAACATAAACTGCAGGGCATTCTCACTTATCCCCCTAGACTTCGCAAGAGCAGGAATGGCTTCCGCCCGCAGGGACTGTCTATTCTTCATCCACCCATATAACCATTTGAATTGGTCTCTTGAAGGAATGCTCGCCAGCCGATTGCGATGCTCTGAACCAAATAGGCAATACAAACGACCATATTCGGGCAAAAGACGAAAAACCCTTTTCAATTCCTCCAACGAGTTAGGCATATCATACCAAAAAACGGATGGAATGAAGCCCTTGAACTGAAGTTGTTCTTCTTTTTCCACCTGGATGACCTTCGGATGTTCTGCACCGACCAATCCAGCCAGTTCAGCAAGACTTTCATTGCGAAAACATAACACGATAGAGTCTGGCTCAGAGAAGAAACGAATCTTTTGCAATTTATCCTTCGTTCCCCTATAATCGAAAACCTGACAATGAGAAATCCTTAAATCCAAAATCAAGAACTGCGGTTTTCGGACTCCATTCCATTCATGAATGACTGGCTCCCCAACAGCATCAGCTACCGCATTTTTGGAGATGAAGGATGCACTGCTTCCAAGCCCATCGCTCCCTACAGCCTCAATTGCTTGGTCCTCTTTTATGATCGTACACTTCAGATCCTGCTGGCTTAATCCAATGGAACGCACATTGTCCAATTCCACTTGATTGAGAAGAAAAATTGGAGGCTCATTACCGCAGCCAAAAGGAGCCAGCAACTGCAGCTCCTCAATATTGGCCACAGTCCAATCGCCGATGTGACTTGTTGCATCAATATGGGCAACTCCGGATGACAAGGGGGATATTTCCCTTGGCAAAAGGTCATCTTCTGTCCATTCGGATGATAATGCTTCACAAGCCTTGAGCAGTTCTTCCCGCTGATCTGAGGTTAACAGAAAGACAGCCTCCTTATCCTTGGGTATCCTCCTCAGAATAGTGGCTGCAAGGGCTTGGGAGGATACCCGCGCAGACAGCCGAGCTGTTTGGATTAATAGCTTGATGCCTAGGTTTTTACTCCGTGGCAGCATATCTAAGCCTGTCTTGACAATAACTCGATTCTCCCCTACTAAGGGCAGGCCCGAAGCAATGGTTCCTAGGGCTGCAAGATCTAACAACGCGTAAGCGGATTCACCCAGCAACGCCTGGGCAACCTTAAAGGCCAAGCCTGAACATGAAAGCTGGGGGAATGGATAGCCATCCTTTAAGGATTCCGGATGAAGGGAGATGACATGACTATCACTCGGGCTATCCACTACCAGTCGAATGCTCCCGAGCAGCTGATCTTCCATTTCTGTATCAGTAAATTGGATCCATTCCCGCAGCCCCCCTCCAGCCTCTATCATCTTCATCAGCAAGCTAGCAGAGATATAGGCATCCAGGCTACGGGAACATCGTACAGATATCCGCCATTGCTCCTGAATCGCCCTTAGGATTTTACTCACAACCCCTTCCATACCTCTAATTGACAAGGGATTATGCAGGTGGGCTACAGATGGATGAAGAAAATCTTTTGCTTGGGCCGGTTCCCCCAGCTGCCTGCTGACAAGAAGCTTAGCTAAAACGGAGGAGATACCTAACTCTTTTTGTAAGGACTCAGCCTGTTGTTCGTCAATCTCTGGTATAATCCAATTCGTTCGCGATGGCAGCATAATGACCCCACCCTTTCCAAGTCTACATTATACTGAACCCGAAAGATGTGGACAATCCTGCAAACCAATTTCCCAAAGCATATTTTTTAATGAATGACGTCAGATTGATCGTTGCGAAATTCACCGTTGTAAGGATTGATATGAACCATTACATCCTGAACATGATCGAAATCGTTCATTAGAGTATGCTTCACCTGTTTCCCAATGGCATGCCCTTTTTCCACCGATATATCCGGGTTAACGCCGATCTTTACATCCACGATCACATAGTGCCCATGCTCTCTCGCAAATAATTGATCCACGCTAATGACCCCTTCAACCTTTTCCACCGCGTCGACTAATTCTTTTGCCTCTTCCTTATGTATAACATGGTCTAAAGTGTTGTGTATCGATTCTTTAAGGATATTGTAAGCCATTTTCAGGACAAGGATAGATACCACAATTCCTGCGACCGGATCCAGATAAAGCAGGGATGGTATGCCTAGCTTCCCTCCTAGTACAGCTCCTCCGATCCCAACTAAAGCAGCCAGGGAAGAGTAAACATCGGAACGATGATCCCAAGCATTCGCAATAAGCGCTTGGCTGTTCAATTTTTTCCCTAGTCTGAACTTGTATTGGAACATGCCTTCCTTCACTACCATAGAGATCACTGCTGCATACACCGCTATTACACCCGGTGCGACAAGGGGCTCCCTCATCGTCTCAAAGGAGGCTGATGCCACTTCCAACCCAACAACAAACATAATAATGCTGACAACGATCGCGGCGATGGACTCTGCCTTACCGTGGCCATACGGGTGATCCTCATCAGGAGGCTTTCTTGCTGCCCTTAAGCCAATAAGCACTGCCAAGGAACCTACGACGTCGGAAGCCGAGTGCACAGCATCTGCTATCAATGCTTTACTATTCGCTATATAACCGATAAAACCTTTTACGATCGCTAAGACAATATTACCGACGATCCCGATCCAAGCGGCAAACTCTGCTTTTTTAAATCTTTCGTCCTTTGTCTTCATACCTTCACCTCAACATCCTCATATGAAAACCGCGGGGGATGCCCGCGGTCAGCTTTTTGTTTATTTTACTCTTTAGGAGGCTTCATTATTTGCTGAGGAGAAGCGATTTTTTGCCAAGTCTCTACCCTTCCACTCTAGCCAAATCTGGCTGGCAATAAAGATCGAGGAATACATACCAAAGATCAAACCAACCAATAAGGCGAGTGAGAAATTCTGGATAGCAGGACCTCCAAAAATATAGAGAGCTGCTGCTGCAAAGACGACGGTAATGACCGTATTAATGGAACGGACAATCGTCTCCTGGATACTCACATTGACGACTTTTTCTAGGTCTTCCATCTTTTTGACCTTGTATAGGCGAAGATTTTCCCTAATGCGATCAAATGTCACAATTGTATCGTTGATGGAGTATCCAACGATAGTTAAAATCGCGGCTATAAACGGCAAATCCACTTCAATTCGGAAAATCGAGAAGAAAGCAATAACTGCAAACGCATCATGTAGCAGGGCCACAATTCCAGCAATGGCAAAACGATACTCGAATCGGATCGTCACATAAATGATAATCCCTATGGAAGAAATAGCCACAGCGTACATCGCATTTTTCGCCAGCTCGCGGCTAACGATAGGATCTACGGTGCTTTCCTGAATGTCTACTTGCTCTCCATACTTTTTCACGAATGTAGCCTTAACACTTGCAATTTGCTCTTTGCTTAATGGCTCACCAAACTGAACCACAGCTCTTTCCCGATTATCCCCTGCCGTTTCCACGGTGCCTGGCTCAAGCTCCAAAGCTTTTAGCTCGGCTCGCACTTCATCCTCTGTAAAAGGCTTGGCAATCATAATATCCATCCGGGTTCCGCTTTTAAAGTCTACCCCCAGGTTTAAACCGAGCACTAATAATGCAATAAGTCCCAGGACTTGAATAGCTATTGACAAACCAAAAAATAATTTTCTTTTCTTTACATAATCGTAAGTCGTTGGATTAAAGTTCACGGATGTCACTCTCCTTTACCCCATAATACCAAGGCTTGCGTAAGGCATTGGAGCGAACCCAGATGGCCAACAACAAACGGGTTCCGAACACGGCAGTGAGGATGGTTATAACGATACCGATCATTAAGGTTACAGCAAAGCCCTGAACAGCACTTGTTCCAAAATAGAACATCACTGCGCCAGCAATCATCGTTGTAATATTGGCATCTAAAATAGTAGCCAGAGAACGTCTTTGTCCTGCGCGAACGGCAGAAAGAAGCGTTTTACCTGAACGCAATTCCTCCTTTATCCGCTCATAGGTAATGATGTTGGCATCCACGGCCATACCAACGGTTAAAATAAACGCCGCAATACCCGGCAGGGTTAAGGTCGCATGCATGAGATTCTGAACAAGCAATAATAGGTACATATAAGCAACTAAGGTAATAATAGCGATGACACCCGGCCAGCGATAATAGAAAAACATAAAAGCAAAGATTAAGGCAACACCGATGGCACTCGCATAGATACCCTTTTCCAAGGATTCCTGGCCTAACTTCGCTCCTACGCTGTTAGAATACAATTCCTTCATTTTTACCGGTAAAGCGCCAGCATTCAAGATGGCTGCCAATTCAGTGGCTTCTTGTACCGTATAGTCTCCAGTAATGGAAGCTTGTCCGCCAGAGATCACGCTTTGTACGACTGGGCTCGTTAAGATATCCTCGTCTAATGCAATACTGATTGGCTGTCCTAGATGCTCTTCCGTAATTTTCCGAAATTTTTCTGCATCCTTCAGCTTTAACGCAATATAAGGACGCTTTACTTCATCATACTCTACTGAGGCACCGCCTTCGGCAAGATCATTCCCAGTCATGAGCTCTTCGCCCGTTGCACTCAAAAAGGCTAATTTTGCGGGGGTACCCAATAATCTCCTGGCTTCTTCTTGATTCGTTACGCCAGCAAGTTTGACGCGAATTCGATTATTTCCTTCAATCGACACTTCCGGTTCAGACACTCCAATGATATTAATCCGTTTCATAATGGCAGAAACTGTGTCTGTTAATGTTTCTTTGTTTAACTCCTGTCCTTCCTGGATCGGCTCTACTTCATAGAGAATCTCGAAGCCCCCGCGCAAGTCCAGTCCCAAAGTAATTCCTTTGACGACTCCGGTCGCGGTTGCCCCGATAATGCCGAAGGTCAACCCTACTACTAAAAGAAAGGCTATAATCCGGCTCCATTTTATCATGGGCGTTGTGTTCCTCCTTTAACTATTGCCCGCACTCGCATGGTGCTACGTTCTACAGTCAAAAATGCAGGCTGCTCCCTGAAGGAGCTATTTCTCTCCAATAGTGCTATTATACGCATCCGTTCAAATGCATGTCAATTCAGGTCATTATCTCTCAAAACAGGGAGAAATAAGTAGGTTTACTCAAATTCTCCCCGATATACCTTCATCGTCATCCAGTTCATAAACTTGGTCACCTTTAATGACAAAATATCGTTTACAGCCCGATGAACAGGAGGAATCTCTTTTTTATAGGCACTCGCCACGCATTCCCAAATTTCCTCTGATGTTACGTTCTCATAGCCAAGCAGGTGGAATTCTTCCGCCTTGCTCTTGCAGACTTGCTTCATTTGGTTTTTTAGATCTTCTAATGATAATAAGTCCTCCATAACATACCTCTCCCTATGTTCGTTCTATTTTTGAAACATTAGGTCATGTCCCATAAGTACATGCATATCTATTTTATGTAAGAAGAAAATGAGTGCATTTTAGCTGAAGAAAGGAACTAGGGGCATTGCCATGAAAAAGCAAACCTTTTTGCAAGGTACCCTCATACTTGTTGCGGCCGGGCTATTAACTAAATTACTGGGATTCGTTAACCGTATTTTTTTATCTCGAATCATTGGAGCTGAGGGAATGGGCCTATATCAAATGGCCGTTCCGACTCTTTATCTGGTGATCACCTTGACGCAGTTCGGCTTGCCTATTGCCATCTCCAAGCTGGTCGCAGAAGCCACTGCCCAGAACGACGACAAAAAGGTCAAAGCTATCCTCAAAATATCCTTGCTGCTCGTCTCCATTCTTAGCGTTATTTTTACTACAGCGATGATAGTAGGAGCACCTATGATTTCCAGGCATCTGTTAACCGACAGCAGAGCCTACTATTCTCTTGTTGGAATTGCTCCTATTGTTCCTATTGTGGCCATTTCTTCAATTATCAGGGGGTACTTCCAAGGTAAGCAAAACATGACCCCAACGGCTAGCTCTCAAATCATCGAACAAGTGGTGAGAATTTTCACGGTTCTCCTCTTGGCTTCCTACTTCCTTCCGATGGGCGTGGAATATGCTGCTTCTGCAGCCATGGTTGGGGTCGTCATTGGAGAATTGGCAGGAATGATGGCATTAGTTATGCATTTTCGAGGTGCAAGGATGAGACATATTTGGGCAGGTTCAAGATTGCATCAAGCGATCAAACGCCATGCTCACACATGGAAAGGGTTGCTTCGCATTGCTCTCCCTGTTACTTCTGGCCGGTTAATCGGTTCTCTTACCTTTTGGATCGAACCCATTATTGTAGCCCAAAGCTTGGCTATTGCAGGCTTAGCTACAACGGCAGCAACGGCTTATTACGGGCAGCTGCAAGGGATGGCTATTCCCCTGCTTACCTTTCCAACTTTCTTTACTTATTCTCTTGCAGTATCCCTTGTTCCTGCTGTCGCCGAAGCGCATGCCCAAAAAAATTGGGGTCTTGTCCATCGACGAATCCATCAATCCTTAAGGCTCGCTCTTGTTATCGGCGCTCCGTTTACAGTTCTTCTCTACATTTTTTCGGAACCATTGGGAGAAGCCATCTACGGTTCTGCAGAAGTTGGGCGGATTATGAAATTAATGGTGCCATTTGGCCTCTTCCTGTATTTCCAAGGGCCATTGGCCGCAACCCTGCAAGGATTGGATTACGCCCAAGTGGCTATGAAAAATTCCATTTACGGGGCTATTCTTAAAACATTTGCAATCTATATCCTTGCAACGAATCCAAGCATCGGTACAAACGGGATTACCATAGCCATCAGCATCGGGATCGTGATCGTCACCCTACTTCATTATTTTAGTGTGGTTAAACTCACAGGACTGACCATCCAAATCGGGGATTACCTAAAGGTAGGTTTATCCATGCTGGGTATGGGGTGGACAGGATTATTATTGTTTCAGTTGATGCTTGGCTTCGCTCCGCTTTCCGCTTCCCTGCTTTTCGCCTCATTGGGAGCTCTTGGGGTCTATATTATTTTTCTTCTTTTGTTCAAAGTTCTAGGTAAACAGGATATACAGAGAATCCCTTTCATCGGGAAGTTCATCTCCCCTTTATTTCCCTTACGCTAGGACTTCTTTTTGTCAAGGAACATATGACCGTAGCGGTCCATGCTGCAATAAGCCACTTCCTTAAAGCGCCGGACCCCATATCTTTGCACTTCGTTTTTAAGCCAGAAACGGGTCTTCCCTAACTTCTCCAGATTAGGGTCAAGTACCTTTCCATCTAAAATAAGCGGTAAAGGAAGCGGTCCTGATGGCCCTGATAGAGGCAACCCATCGTTCAGTAAACCCATTTCCACATCTGCGGTTTGCGGTTTCAAGGGTACGCGTTGAATTTTCTTAACGTCGTCTTCACGAGGTGAACGAGAAAACATCGGCTTGAACAATAAATGGAGCACAAGGAGGAATAAGGTTGGAAGCAGGAGAGCCAGCAAGGGCTTCCCAGGTTTATCTATAGCCAGTACGACAAATTGAGTCATCATGAAAGCTACCAGTAAATCGGCAAGCGATGTTTTTTTTCGCCGAAACAATAGCTGTGCAGCTAGCATGAGAAAAAAATACAGCACTAAGGTTCGGATCAGCAGGATTGCCAGGTCCATTGGAATCCTCCTTTTAGATTGCCTTTGAAGTTACTTCCTAGTCTGGACTGACAGAAGCCTCCCTATGTAAGGCACCTTATTCCAGCTGATCTGTCATATTCTGCCGCCCGTCCTCATACATTGTACAAGACTAAGGATAACAGCGGGAGGTCAAGGAATGAAAACAATCGCAACGTCTTCATCCCCTATTATTATCGGTATGTTAACTACAGTTGGATTGGTGTTGGTGGGTTCCCTGATTACTTCTCTGATGCTTCAATTCAGCAATCTAAGCGAATTTAGCCTTTCTTATTTCACCTATACCGTCAATGGCCTAAGCTTACTGATCGGAGGCTTGATCGCTGGAAAGAAAGGCGGTCATAAGGGGTGGTATTTCGGGGGGCTAACCGGGCTGGCTTACTTTGTTTTCATTGTATTGGTTGGATTTTTAGCCCTGGATGTAACGCCTCAGCTGAGTGCCTTATTTTATTTGGCCTTTGCGTTTTTAGTTGGCGCTGTCGGTGGCATATTTGGAGTGAATTTAGGAAATAAAGCCTAAAAAAATAGCCTTGCTACACAGGCTTTTTTCATAAGGCCAGGTAGCAAGACTATTCTTTGTTATACTGTCAGAATTATTACTTCGTTACATTATTTGGACAGCACGAGGAAAACTTGCAGCTTGGCGCTTGCCAAGTTTTCTTGTTACGGCTTCTCTTTTATTCAGCAGTACCGCTTGAAATGACTTGATTGATGGCACCCTTTTCAAAGGTTAGCTTTGTAGCTTCAGATACCTTAACAATGATGGTGTCTTCCTTCATCTCCACGATTGTCCCATGCAAGCCGCCAATGGTTACCACCCTATCTCCCTTTTTCAACGCCTCCAGCATCGCATTGCGCTGCTTTTGCTTTTTCTGCTGAGGACGAATTAATAAGAAGTAAAAGATGGCAAACATGAGCACCAAAGGTAAGACGGAACCCAAGATTCCTCCTCCCGCAGCACCTGCATCTGCTAGTTCAACCCATTGCATATGACCCCTCCTATTTAAAATGATCTTTCTTCATTAAGCCCATATTGAGTAAAGAATTCATTACGAAAATCCATAAGACGGTCCTCCATAATCGCTTCCCTAACCTTTTCCATGAGATGCAAGAGAAAATGGAGATTATGATAGGAAGTAAGGCGAAGACCGAATATTTCATCCGCATTGAACAAGTGGCGAATGTAAGCCCTTGTATAATTGCGGCAAGTATAACAATCACATTCCGGATCCAGCGGTGTAAAGTCTTCCTTAAACTTGGCATTCCGGATCACTAAACGACCTTGGCTTGTCATGCAAGTACCATTCCGGGCAATTCTGGTCGGCAAGACGCAATCAAACATATCAATTCCTCTGATTGCTCCATCAATGAGAGCGTCAGGTGATCCAACCCCCATCAGATAACGCGGCTTATTCTCAGGAAGAAGGGGAACGGTATATTCCAGCACTTCATCCATGATCGCTTTTGGCTCACCTACGCTAAGCCCGCCAATCGCGTAGCCAGGCAAATCAAAGGCCACAATCTCCTTGGCGCTCTGTTCGCGCAAATCCTGATACATGCCGCCTTGGACTATACCAAACAAGGCTTGGTCATGGGGACGCTTATGAGCGTTCATACAGCGCTCCAGCCAACGAGTTGTGCGCTCCAAGGAACGCTTTACATATTCATGCTCTGCAGGATACGGCGCGCATTCGTCGAAGGCCATTATAATATCGGCTCCTAGGGCATTCTGAATCTCCATCGCAACTTCAGGTCCAATAAATAGCTTTGCCCCGCTTAGATGGGAACGGAAATGAACGCCTTCTTCTTCGATCTTGCGCAAGTTGCTCAGGCTGAATACTTGAAATCCTCCACTATCCGTTAAGATAGGCCTGTCCCAATTCATGAATGAATGCAACCCTCCGGCTTTCTTCACGATTTCATGACCGGGGCGCAGGAACAAATGATATGTATTGCTTAAGATGATTTGAGCATCCATTTCCTTAAGTTCTTCGGGACTCATGGCCTTCACCGTAGCCAGCGTTCCAACTGGCATAAAGATCGGGGTTTCAATCGTACCATGAGGAGTATGTAAACGACCTCTGCGGGCACCCGTTTGCTTGCAGACTTTCAGCAATTCATATTTTACCGCCAAAGTAAATTTCCTCCACTCTAAAACATTATACACTAATCCTTTTCATAGGAAAACAAGATGTTTAGTCAAATTTCATATAATCAACATAGCATCTCCGAAGCTAAAAAACCGGTATCTCTGCTCCACTGCTTCACGGTAAGCGTTAAGTATGGATTCTCTGCCTGCTAAAGAGCTAACAAGCATAACTAGAGTGGATTTAGGGAGATGGAAATTCGTCAGCATGCCATCCACTACGGAGAAGTTGTATCCGGGGAAAATAAAGATATCTGTCCATCCGGATTCAGCTTCCAGCTGGCCGCCGTACTTTCCTCCCACTGTTTCCAGGGTTCGGGTCACCGTTGTGCCTACCGCGACAACTCGGTTCCCGCGCTCTTTCGCTGCATTAATAATATCAGCGTTCTCCTGCGAAATCTGATAATATTCAGCATGCATTTTATGTTCCAATACATTCTCCACTTGTACCGGCCGGAAGGTGCCCAAGCCTACGTGCAAGGTGATATAAGCAATATGTACTCCCTTTTGTCGAACTTGATGGAGATAGTCCTCCGTAAAATGAAGACCGGCCGTGGGGGCTGCCGCTGAGCCAGGATTCTTGGCAAAAACCGTTTGGTATCGCTCGGCATCCTCCAATTGTTCCTTGATGTAGGGAGGAAGAGGCATCTGGCCAAGCTCGTCAAGGATTTCATTAAAAATCCCGCTGTATTGGAAGCGTATGATTCTTCCTCCTACCTCGGTGCTTTCTTCACAAATCCCCTTTAACCTGCCGTCCCCGAAAGTAATGATCGCTCCTGGCTTGACCTTCTTGCCAGGCTTGACCAGTGTTTCCCAACGATCTCCCTCTAGCGGCTTAAGCAGCAAGACCTCTACTTTCGCCCCCGTATCTTCTTTAGCGCCAAAAAGCCTCGCTGGAATGACCCTCGTATCATTAAGAACCAGCGCATCGCCAGGCTCCAAATAATCGATGAGATTCTTGAAGCCCCGATGGGCGAGCTCACCCGTTGCCTTGTTTAAAACCAACAGTCTTGAAGCACTGCGCTCTTTCAAGGGACTTTGGGCTATTAATTCTTCTGGCAAATCAAAATCAAATTGGTTTACGTCCACTTTTATATCATCCTCGAATATAATCGTTTTTTCTAGTGTTACAATAACTGCTTTCTGGCATACCCATTTCCCCACGCTTCCTCATCATTTAAAAAAGCGGAACAAATAAAACAAGAGAGATAAAACAACACTCACGATAATGCTAGTCATCAAAGGAAAGTAAAATCGAAAATTTTCTTTCTCTACCACTATATCTCCAGGCAGACGCCCCAACTGTAAAAACCGTCCCCCCACTTGCCATATCAATCCGGCTATAATTAAAACTAGGCCGGCTATTACAAGCATTTTTGCGATCGGATTCATCTTTTACGTTGGCACCTCCCGATTAAAATGCTGATAAGCCATGGGCGTTACGATCCGTCCCCGCGGGGTGCGCTGCAAAAATCCGATTTGCAGCAGGTAAGGCTCATATACATCTTCAATCGTATGCGATTCCTCCCCGATCGTAGCTGCTATCGTATCCACTCCGACGGGACCGCCTCGGAACTTATCAATGATGCCTAAAATCAACTTGTGATCTACATGATCCAGACCCAATCTATCGACTTGAATTCTTGTGAGCGCCTCACTAGCCAATTCTTGAGTGATTAGGCCATTCCCCTTCACTTGGGCAAAATCCCTCAGTCTTTTCAGCAAGCGGTTCGCAATGCGCGGGGTTCCTCTTGAACGCATGGCGATTTCCTTTGCTGCTTCCTTTTCGATTCCTACACCAAGAATTTCAGCGGCACGCGTTACAATGTAAGTCAGCTCGCCCTCGTTATAATATTCCAAACGGCTCACGACACCAAATCGATCTCGAAGGGGCGCAGACAATAAGCCTGCCCTTGTTGTCGCACCGATCAGAGTAAACGGTGGAAGATCCAGGCGCACAGAACGGGCACTCGGTCCCTTGCCAATAATGATGTCCAGTGCAAAATCTTCCATTGCGGGATATAGCACCTCTTCCACACTGCGATTCAACCGATGAATCTCATCGATGAACAAGACATCTCCATGCTGCAAGTTGGTTAAGATGGCTGCTAAATCCCCTGGCCTCTCAATTGCCGGACCGGAGGTTGTTCGCAAATTAACCCCCAGCTCATTGGCAATGATGGTAGAAAGCGTCGTTTTCCCTAGTCCTGGTGGTCCATAAAGGAGCACGTGGTCCAGCGGCTCTTTGCGCAGCTTTGCCGCTTCGATGTAAATTTTCAAGTTTTCTTTGACCTGGGATTGCCCAATGTACTCGTCAAGATAGCGCGGCCGAAGGCTAAACTCCATCCCAATATCTTCTTCTCTCATCTGAGAAGAAATGATCCGGTCTTCCATCTCCGCCTCTCCCCCTTCTATTTTGAAATAAAGAGCTGAAGTGCTTTCTTGATCAACTGTTCTGTCGTAAGAATTTCATTTTTTAGCTTGGACATGACCTTCTGCACTTCCGAATCGCTATATCCAAGGGCTCGGAGGGCTTCTGCTGCCTCTTCATGGGCACCCATTCCTTGTTCTGTTCCTATAGAGAACAAATCGTCATCCATTAGGCTGCCAGGCAGCTCATCAATGGTAGCAAGGGCGGCAAAATCCTTCAATTTATCCTTAAGGTCCAGCACCATGCGACCGGCTGTCTTTTTGCCAATCCCCGGAAATTTCGTTAAGAAGGCCACATCTTCCCGTTGAATGGCAGCGGCGATTTTCGCCGGAGCAGCAGAAGCGATAATGGCAAGTGCTCCCTTTGGTCCAATTCCGGATACATCGAGGAGCTTTCGGAACAAATTTCGCTGTTCCCTCGTTGAAAAACCATATAAATGTGTCGCATCTTCTCGAACATAATAATGCGTAAAAATGCGCTTTTCTTCCTTGACCTTGTGCTCATACGGGTTGGGGCAAAAAAGACGATACCCCACTCCTTGATTCGTACCTATAATGACGGAATCTGATTCAATATATTCTACGCGTCCTTCAATGTAATCTATCATTATTTACCACCATTTATCAAATTATGAATATGTGCCGAATGGGCATGCGTAATGGCTACACCCAGGGCATCCGCTACGTCATCAGGCTTAGGCACTGCAGGAAGGGAAAGCAGGACCCTCACCATTTCTTGCATCTGCTTTTTCTCCGCTTGCCCGTAACCTACTACGGATTGCTTTACCTGTAACGGGGTGTATTCATAAAGGGGCAGCCCCGCTTCTTCCCCAGCCAAGACGATGACCCCCCGGGCTTGCCCCACTGAAAAGGCCGTAGTTACGTTTCGATTAAAATAAAGCTTTTCTACTGCTAAAGCTTCAGGCTTATACTTCTCCAGTAACGTGGTCATCGCATTATAAATTTGCTTTAATCTCAGCGCTTCTCTCGTATGGGCCTCCGTCTTGATGCAGCCATACTGAATAGGGATCAGCTTATTCCCCTGTTTTTCTATGATTCCAAAGCCAACTATGGCAATGCCGGGATCTATGCCGATAATTCTCATGTTTGCCCCTCCCCGTACAAATTCGTTCATCCCACTATTGTACTATAACCCAAGGCAACGCAACACCTAAGAAAAACAAAAACAGCCTGCCGCGAAGCAAGCTGTTTTTCATCCTATCATTCTATATCCGTATCGGTCAAACGGTGAAAGGGAGAACTATCCGAGTATTCCCCGTAGGTAGATAAAATACTATTATATTCTGCCAAGTCATGAATCCGAATCCCTTCCCTCAGCAGAGCGAGGTCGTTCTGAAGACTGGACTCCAACTTTTCCGTGTCGATGTGGAAAAACGTCTGAATTACTTTTTGTTCCTTTGGAGGACCTTCGAAAAGCGTTAGGGTACCATCCTCCGATAATCCGAAATATCCATTTTCCTGACAAAGCGGACCTAGATCCTGTACGAATTTTTTGAACACAAATTCATTGCCATCGTTCGAAACGAGCTCCCAATCCGCAAAGTCGATAAATAATTGGTCGATGGACGGAACCATTCGGGTTATTTTTTCTTCTGTTTCGGTTCCGCAAACATAGGTCTTTTTCAGCACCAGCTTAACCTCTTCACGCGCTAGGACCTGCACCGCCTCTGGATCTTTGCTGGATTCCGCATTCAAAACCCGTTTCTGCTGCTCTATTGTGTTTATGGATAACCATGCTCCCCCACTGACTAAAGCTAGAAGAACGGCACAAAAAAATCCGTAAAAGAACCATTGGGACCTATTTATCCTTCTATTCCACATAAAGACCCCTCTTTTGTTTTATTATTCATTCCTTTCCAACAAAAGAGAGGTCTATACCTAATTTATGCAAATTATACTAAAATTTCGGAGGAGCTGGAGGCATATTTCTCTTATGCTCCGAAATCCGATGCAATCTTTCGATAATTTGCTTATCCTTTTCGGGGATCTCTTTTCCATCCAAATGAGCGTCAATCATATTATAGGTTGTTCCCATTTCCGCCTCATCGGTTTGATTTTCCCATAAGCCTGCACTCGGCGGGCGATCAAGAACTTCTTGAGGAACACCTAAGTAAGAAGCCCATTCATATACCTCAGATTTCTTCAAATGGGTAATGGGAAGCAAATCCACGCCGCCATCCCCGTATTTAGTGAAGTATCCGGTATAGACTTCGGCCGCATTATCGGTTCCGACCACTAAGTAACGGTAATGTCCTGCAATGGCGTACAAGGTGCTCATTCTAAGCCTAGCACGAAGGTTTCCGTCATTCAGCTTGCTTGCTTCTTCACGAAAAGCTCCCTTTGCTCTCAACTGTTCATTGATGGAACTGAGGAGGGTTCCATGAGGCTCAGTTAAATCAATCTCAATGAAATCCAATCCAAAGGCCTTCACAACCCGTAGAGCATCTTCACGGTCTTTTGGATTGGAGCTGCAAGGCATGATGGCGCCTAGGGATTGCTCAGAAAAGGCCCTTTTGATAAGCCCGGCTACCACAGCACTGTCAATCCCTCCACTCACGCCAACGATCAATCCTGAAACATTGGCCTTCTCTACTTGTTCCCGCAACCATTGGACCGTTAGTTCGACTTTTTCTGCGATCGTTCTCATATCTTCCCTCCACTGCCAAATCTTAATTTATATATTCATCATACCACAAATCGTGACGGGCTATGAAACTCCTCTTCATAAAAAAAGTGACGAGCCCCCTGAAAAAACTTAGATCTTTCTGGCCAGTTCCGAATAATCATTGTCAAATAACTCTCAATTTTTTTGGGGATGAAATGAAGGCTCCCTTCGTAAAGGCCAACGACCTCGCGCATGAAATTATCCGGATAACGCAGCAGCAAAAAGCTCAAAGCCGTTTGAGCTTCCGTCATCGGCGCCATTTTCTGATACTCTTCAATCATGTCGGCAAACACTTCAAAATCCCATGCCTGTTCATCAAGAGTCCGGTTAAGCATTTGAATTATATCTACCAGTTGAGTATCATACATCGCCGTATCATAGTCAATCAGATAAGCAGCCTGTTGATCCATTATAAAGTTATGGCTAGCCAAATCTCTATGCGAAACACATCTTGCCTGGACCGCCTGCTGATATTCCGCGCTTAGAGGAGACCTTCTCGCTAAATCTAATGCGGTCTCTGCCTCACTTAAGATTACAGGAGCATAGCGAACAATCTTTTTTTCCAACCCACCTAGGTAGTGGCCTTTTTTTAGGTGAGCAATAATTCTAAAGAATCGATTGTATCGGTCCTCCCACTTGGCAATCAGAGGCGCTGAAGCGGTACGCAGAAGCGGTCCACCGGAAATGTGTCTGGCATGTTGATGAAATTGGCCAAGACACCGGATGGCAGCCATGATGTCGCTTCGGCAGCTATAGCGCGCGTCTCTTCCCTTGATCGCCTTCGTGGCGACATAGTATCTGCCCAAGTAAGGAAGAAAGGGAAGACCGCGAGTCGTATAGATATATTGTAGTGTTTGCGAAAAGCCTTTTTCTATCAGCTGCTCGGATAAAGATATGACCCACTTCACCTTTTCAATAGAACTGTAGCTCTTTACAAAGAGAGGACCTCTATTCGTATCCAAGAGGAAAGCCTTTCTCTTTCCCCTAACAGACCTTACCTGGCACTTCCACTCTTTCTGGATTAACTGAATCCACTCAAAATCCATCATCCCAGCTCCTTGGCAGCTGCCTGGTTCCTTCGCGGAGGAATACAGAGAAGGGCTACCACATTGGGCAGCCCTCATTTATATTAATCTTCTTTAGGCAAGTCGTTTTGCTCTTCCTCTTGCCATCCCCCTCGCATATCTGGCGCTGCTGGCATTTGCATATACATGTTAGGCATTTGCATATGTGGCGGGTAAGTCGGAGGCGCCATATACGGCGATACGGCTTGCGGCATCATATTGGGGTATGCGTAAGGCGACACCGCCTGCGGCATCATGTTGGGGTGAGCATACGGCGATACGGCTTCCGGCATCATGTTCGGCTGGGCATACGGCGATACGGCTTCCGGCATCATGTTCGGCTGGGCATACGGCGATACGG